>NZ_CAWPOA010000085.1:0-62290 GCF_963889365.1 Vibrio sp. OPT20
TAAGATTTTGTCGGCTCAATGAATACTGACTTCAAAACTACAAAAAGTAATTCTAAAGCTATTATCTTTCCAACAGAAAGATAATGAATTGACTGTGCCAAATACTTTCTTTCTACAAGAGAAAGTAGTTATTCGTATTGGTCACTCAGTTCATTGAAACCAAAGTTGATTCCGAGGAATCTGTTTCACTTCTCTTAATTAAAAGGGAAGATAAAACGTTTTGATATTCATCAACGAGTGCCCACACAGATTGATAGGTTTAAATTGTTAAAGAGCTTCTCTTCGTTGTGACTTACATCACTTCGGAAGAGGCGGCCATTCTAGCGTTTTAATTCTCAGTGTCAAACACTTTTGAAAATTAATTTCTACTTTTAAAAAGTAGAAGCGAATAATCGCTTAAAGCTAGTTGCCTTACTAACATTCTTCGCTGAAGCCTTGTGGCGTCTACCGTGTCAGTGAGGCGGCATTATAGAGATGTTCCTCACATTGGCAAGTGTTTATTAAAGAAAAATGTAAAAATAACGGTTAGATGACGAATAAACACTCAAAGCCTTATTTGTGCAAGTTTAACTACAAAGTACCTACAGAATAACCACAGACTTATCCACAATTGCTCTAATTTTCACCCTAGAAAACAAAAAAGCTGCCTTATGGCAGCTTTTTAAATGGCAATGAGTCTAAATCCCAGAGCCATATTGCTCTCCATCGTCTTCATGGAGACCACATTCTCGTTTTAGACCATTAAAACGAGTTTCTTCTTCAGTCATACCCGGTTCCCATTTCTTAGTCGTATGAGTATCTCCAACAGAAAGGTACCCCTGCTCGCGAAGTGGATGGTAACTGAGACCATGCTCCTCTAAGTAATAATGAACATCTTTATTTGTCCAATCAATTACTGGCAAGAACTTAAACACACCATTTTGGATAGATAAGATAGGTAAGTTTGCACGCGATTGAGATTGCTCTCTTCTCAACCCAGAAAACCAAGTGCCTGCCTCTAGTTCATCCAGCGCTCTTCTCATCGGTTCAACTTTATTAAGCTTGTTGTACTTCTCTATCCCTTCTATACCTTGATCCCAAAGTTTGCCATATTGCGCTTCTTGCCAATTAGGGCTCTGCTGAGAACGAAAGACTTGAAGGTTTAGAGTCAACTTCTGACTTAACTCATCGATAAATCGATACGTTTCCGGGAATAGATACCCAGTGTCCGTAAGAATAACCGGAATATCTGGTTTTGCTTGAGTCACTAAGTGCAGCATCAACGCCGCTTGGATTCCGAAACTAGAAGACACAACATGTGTCCCTTCTAAATGTTCTAGTGCCCACTTAACTCTTTCTAATGCGGTTAGCTGCTCTAACTCAGCATTGATTTGTCCAAGACGAAGTATTTGCTCCGTCTTAGTCAATGCGAGTAGCTCTGCTAACTTCAGTTTTGAAGCGACAGAATTATGCATGCAGATCCCTCTTTGAAATGATCACCTCTTCGATGATGCCAGCTCGGATTGTAAAATCACCGAACCCTTCATTGTCGTTACGTTCCGTAGCCCAACGTCCCACCAGCGAATCAATCTCTTCTAAGATCTGAGCTGAAGTGATGTTCTCTTTATACATCTTCGGGATACGAGTTCCGGCTTTGTTGCCACCTAAGTGCATGTTGTAACGCCCCGGCGCCTTACCGACTAAACCCAACTCAGCCAACATTGCACGACCACAACCGTTTGGACAACCCGTGATACGAAGGATGATGTTATCTTCTTCTGGTAATCCGTGTTTCTTCAGAATGTCTTCAACATCCGTTACAAACTCAGGAAGAAAACGCTCAGCTTCTGCCATTGCTAAAGGACATGTTGGGAATGCCACACAAGCCATTGAGTTTTTACGCTGCTCGGAAACGGCATCATCCATCAGACCGTATTGACGTGCCAGTTTTTCAATTTTTGCCTTTTGGCTCTTAGGTACACCTGCAACAATGAGGTTTTGGTTCGCTGTCATTCGGAAGTCACCTTTGTGGACCTTCGCTATTTCAGCAACACCTGTTTTCAGCGCTTTCCCAGGGAAATCAAGTAAACGACCATTTTCGATGAATAACGCTAAGTGGTGCTTACCATCAATGCCTTCCGCCCAACCGATACGGTCGCCACGGCCAGTAAACTCATAAGGACGGCTTTCAGAAAACTCAACGCCTGCACGTTTTTCTACTTCTGCTTTAAATACATCAATACCAACACGGTCTAGTGTGTATTTGGTTTTTGCGTTCTTACGGTTCGAACGGTTACCCCAATCACGCTGAGTCGTTACCACCGCCGCTGCTACATCTAACGTTTTATCTAATGGCACAAAACCAAAGTCGTCAGCTTTACGTGCATAAGTAGAAGTATCGCCGTGCGTCATTGCAAGACCACCGCCCACTAATACGTTAAAGCCCACCAGCTTTCCGTCTTTAGCAATCGCGATGAAGTTAAGATCGTTAGCATGAACATCTACGTCATTTTGCGGAGGAATTACAACCGTCGTCTTGAACTTACGTGGTAAGTAGTTGCTACCTAAGATAGGTTCTTCATCCGTTGTTGCTAGCTTTTCACCATCTAACCAGATTTCTGCATAAGCACGAGTCTTAGGTAATAGATGTTCACTGATCTTTTTCGCCCACTCGTAGGCTTCTTGATGGAGCTCAGACTCAACCGGGTTTGTGGTACACAAAACATTTCGGTTTACGTCACCCGCCGTTGCAATGGAATCAATACCAATACTGTTTAGTGTTTGGTGCATTAATTTAATGTTCGGCTTCAACACACCGTGAAACTGGAAAGTTTGACGAGTTGTGAGACGGATAGAACCATAAGAGGTGCTTTCATCTGCGAATTTATCAATCGCGAGCCACTGCTTCGGAGTGATGATCCCGCCAGGCATACGAGCACGCAGCATGACATTATGTAAAGGTTCTAACTTTTGCTTGGTACGTTCGTTACGAATATCACGGTCGTCTTGTTGATACATACCGTGGAAGCGGATCAACTGAAAGTTATCAGCAGTAAAACCGCCCGTAATTCTATCTTGGAGATCTTGTTCAATCGTACCGCGAAGATTTTTACTTTCACGCTTAAGACGTTCATTGTCAGCCAAAGGTCCCAGTACTTGACCTAGCACTTCTTGCTCTATTACTTGCTTGCTCATTAGTACACATCCCTTTGGTAACGTTTCGCTTTACGTAAATCATTAATATATTGTTCAGCTTGCTCGCGGCTCTGATTGCCATGTTTTTCCGCAATTGTAACTAACGCTTCATGAACATCTTTCGCCATTCGAGTCGCATCGCCACATACATAGAGGTACGCGCCCTCTTGAAGCCATTGCCAAACCTGAGCTGCTTGTTCGATTAAGCGATCTTGAACATAAACCTTTTCTTTTTGGTCACGACTAAAGGCAACATCAAGCTTGGTTAGCGCACCAGACTTAAGGTACTTCTGCCATTCAACTTGATATAAGAAATCTTGAGTGAAAGTTCGATCACCAAAGAACAGCCAGCTTTTACCTTCGGCATCATTGTTTTCACGCTCTTGAACAAAACTGCGGAACGGTGCGATACCAGTACCCGGGCCAACCATGATGATTGGTGTATTGTCGTCTTGTGGTAGTTTGAAGTTATTGTTGTTCTCAACAAACACCTTCACTTCACCACCTTCTTCAAGACGTTGAGCTAAGAAGCTAGAAGCTCCGCCTAAACGAGATTCATCGCCTTTTTGGTATTCAACCAAACCAACCGTCAAGTGAACTTCTTCATCTACTTCTGCTTGGCTTGATGCAATAGAATAGAGACGCGGCGTCAGCTTACGCAGTAGACCAATCAATTCATCAGCCGATAGCTTAGTTTTCTTCTCAGCTAAAACATCGACAACTTGAGTATTACCCGCGTATTCACGAAGCTTGTCTTTATCTTCCACCAGCTTGATTAACTTCTTGCTGCCCGAAAGCTCAGCAAACTTAGTCACAAGTTGAGGATTTGAAGATGTAATCTCGAAGTTACTGACGAGTGCGCTGTGGATAGATAAGTTGTCACCATCGACATCAACACTTTCGATACCAGACAACCCAACCTTAGAAAGGATCTGATTAGCGAGTTCTGAACTGTTTTCAAACCATACGCCTAGCGCATCACCCGGTTGGTAAGTAATACCCGACTCATCAAGATCAATCTCGATATGACGAACATCTTTGCCCGAATCACGACCGGTGATCTTTTGGCTCGTCAATAATGTCGCGGTATATGGATTTTGTTTAGTGTATTGCGAATGACCGGCAGCCGCTTGACCTACTGGTAATTGAACCACATCGGCTTCAGTACCTGTCGATAGCGTCTCTTTTACTTGCTCTAATGCTTTAGCGCGCCATTCCGTTGCTGATTCTTCGTAATCAACATCACAATCAAGACGGTCGACAAACGATTTAGCACCAAGCTTAGCGAGGAAGCTATCGAAGTCTTTAGCCGTTTGGCAGAAGAACTCATAGCTTGAGTCACCTAAACCAATCACACCGTATTGTAGGTTTGATAATTTTGGCGCTTTCTTCGATTGTAGGAATTCATGCAACTCAATAGCGTTATCAGGGGCTTCGCCCTCACCATTAGTTGAAGCCACAAAAATGACGTGTGTCTCTTTGGCTAGGTTCTTACCTTTATAATCACTTGCATCGAAAAGCTCGACAGCAATACCTAAGGCTTTAGCTTCTGCCTCAAGCGATTCAGCGACGCCTTTAGCATTACCTGTTTGAGATGCGAAGATAATGCTGAGCTTACCCGCTGGCTTAGCCGCTACTGCAGCAGCCGCTTGAGCGATTGGCGCAGCTGCACCGACAGGCTGAGCTTGGCTCACTCCCCAAAGGTAACCACTGACCCATGCCAGTTGTTGTGAAGATAACTCAGAAACAGTGTGTTGCAGATGACCCAATTGTTGGTCATTAAGTGGTGCTGCTAGCCCAGGTAGCTCATTAGCCCCAGACTGTGCATTATTATTTTGTGAAGACTCTTTCTTATTTAAAGACATGGTCACGACATCCCTAATCATTGCGTGACGATAGATTAACCACTCCTCTTAATAACAAGAAAGAATAGAAAAGTATGTTTTATAACTTTTTGGAAGTAAAAACCGATTGAAACGCAAATTGACTTACTGGTTTTCAATACGCACTTGCTGAAAGCCAACCGCCATTGCCGACTTAGATGCTAGGTCTAAATCCGCGTAATGGCACTCTTCACCATGAACATCAGTAAGCAGAACAAAGCCACCTCCCATATGGCGAAACTCCACAACCCAAGACCCTTCTTGAATTGAGGGCTCTATGATCGCTTCAACTAACAGGTTTTCTCTATATAAATTTCGTAATTCATTGAGTGTCATATTCCATCCCTTGCTTTGACCTCACAACATAGACCTTATAAGAATAGACGCTAATTAGCTCTCTGTATAAAGGATGGTCGAAAGTGATGAATGTGCTAACTAATTCCAGAAGGATATAACCAATAGATATAAAAAAACGCCACTTAATAAAGTGGCGTTCTTAAAATTCGTTCTAAATTTGCTTTATGTGGCCTAGAAGCGCACTTCAGCGCCAGCAAACCAGCCATCAACCATGACAAACTCTTTGCCAACCTCTGAAGAGAAGAACTCTTCCGAATCAAGGTCGATCACGCGGTAACCACCACGCAGTGCCACTTCAGTTTCTGCTACAGGAATTCGGTACTGAACACCTGCCATCAAATCCGTGCTCTTAATACCACTGCTATCACCGAACTCCATCGTACCGATGATATCGAAATTGGTGTCAGGAACGTTGATCTCTGCGTTGCCGTAGAAGCTCCAAGTGAATTCATCAAAGCTTGTTTGAGCGCCACCCGTTTTCGGTTCGATGTAATTCGAGTTTGAATACTGAGTAAACGTCACACCCGCATCGAAGTTCATCAGCTTGTGATCTAACAACGTGTAATAGAAGGTGTAGTCGTACTTATCGAAGGCCAATGAATCTGCATCAACAGAAGTATAGCGAAAGCTAGCGTTTGGTAGCATCGGGGCATTATGCTCAAATGCGAAATACAACGAAGGTGAGTTAGAATCATCATCTTGTCTAACTTCGTTTAGCTTTGTACTTCCCCACCACATATCGGCACCGACTTTAGCCGTGTAAGAAAACTCTTCTTCAGCAGACACTGCCGAGCTTAAAGATAGCATTCCCACTAAAGCAATTAATGGCATTTTATTCATTTGAGATAGCTCCAATTCCATATCGTTGTGCTAATTGTATGCACATTCATAGATTATTGGGGAAAATTCTATCACACATCTTAAATTCTCAAACGATAAACCGCTGACGATCAAAGATTTGACGACACCATGACCTTAGTAACGTCTTTGGTTAGAACTGTGTACAAAGTTTTTGAAAAACCAGATACCCAATGCAATCACAATTAACCAAGGCAGCAACTTAAACACAACCCCCATCATACCCAAGACCAGCATAACTGCTAACGCGATTCCGGTTGCAGCCAATACCGTCATAAACGTGATACCAGTGACAAGTAGAGTTGCGACGAAAATAAGAACAAAGATTAATTCAAACATAATGGTCTCCCTAATGAGTTAATGACCTATCTTTCCTACTTTCTAACATTGCAGCTTCCATACCAAGTTAGTAAAACCAATAAAACCCTTACTTATCAGGCAAATAAAAAGCCACGCATCTAAATGCGTGGCTTTTAAAGAAACTATCAATGGCAAATTTAGCCTCTAGTGGCGAATTTAGCCTTAGGTTTTTAAGCTTAGGTTTTTAAGCTTAGGTTTATAAGCTTGGTTTTTAAGCTTAAGTTTTTAGCTTGGGCTTTTAAGCTCGAACTTTTCACCTCGAGGGAGGTTATACGTTTAGCTCTTTAGGGATCTTAGCCAATGCCGTTTGCATCACTTCGATACCTGCACCTTTCTTATGTGCGTTTTCACTGATGTAGCGACGCCATTGTCTTGCACCCGGCATACTTTGGAACAAACCAAGCATATGACGAGAGATGTGTCCTAAGCTTGCACCATTTGAAAGCTCACGCTCAATGTACGGGTACATTTCTTCAACCACTTGTGAGCGCTTCTTGATTGGCGTGTCTAAACCAAAGATCTGCTGATCAACTTCAGCCAAGATAAATGGGCTATGGTAAGCCTCACGACCGATCATCACACCATCAAGGTGTTGCAAGTGCTCTTTAGTTTGCTCAAGAGTAGTAACGCCACCATTCACGGCAATCACAAGATCAGAGAAATCTTTCTTGATTTGGTATGCACGATCGTAATCTAGCGGTGGAATCTCTCGGTTCTCTTTCGGGCTAAGACCACTCAACCATGCTTTACGCGCATGAATAGTAAATTGCTCACAGCCGCCTTTTTCAGAAACCGTCGAAACAAACTTAGTTAAGAACTCATAAGAGTCTTGGTCGTCGATACCAATACGCGTTTTCACGGTAATTGGAATATCAGTGACTTCTTTCATCGCCGACACACAATCTGCCACCAGCTCAGGCTCAGCCATTAGGCAAGCACCAAAGCGACCATTCTGAACTCGGTCGGAAGGGCAACCGACATTAAGGTTGATTTCATCATAGCCACGCTCACCAGCAAGCTTGGCACACGCCGCCAAATCAACCGGGTTTGAACCACCGAGTTGAAGTGCAAGAGGATGTTCTTGCTCGTTATATTCTAGAAAGTCGCCCTTACCATGTAAGATCGCACCCGTTGTTATCATTTCCGTGTACAGAAGCGTCTGCTGAGAAAGCAAACGGTGAAAGTAACGACAGTGGCGGTCAGTCCAATCCAACATGGGTGCAACAGAAAGTCGGTTACTAGCGTATTTACTGGCTTTATTAGTGTTTGTCATGATTCAGTCTCAATTAATACTGTACAAACATACAGTTAATTACCTAGAATTAAACGGAATTACTTCCTGTAGTACCCCTCAAGTACCCCTTTAGGAGTTGGACAATGGCAAGTTATACCATCGAGACCAGAAAGCTAAAAAGCGGTGAACCAAGGTTCAAGGTAACAATCATCGTTAAAAAGAATTCGCGCATTATACACAGGGAAAGCAAAACTCTAAAAAAGAAAGCACTCGCTAAATCTTTCGGTAAAAAAAGGGTAGCTGAACTAGAAGCTCAAGGGGTACTCAATCAGCCAAAAACAGTCCCCCTTTCGGTACTCCTCGATTTGTTCATGGCAGAACGAGATCTCTGGGACAATACAGGCCGAACAAAACGCTACGTTATTAAAATGCTTAGGGATTGCGACATCGCCAATGTTGAGAGTAATCAACTGCGAACTAGCGACTTAATCGAGCACTGTAAAAATAGAAGAGGCGCAGGAGCCAAACCCGCAACTATTTATCATGATATTGCTTACCTACGTTCTGTAATGAAAAAGTCTAAACCTGTCTTCAACATCGACACCAATCACCAGATATTTGATGAAGCCGTGCCCGTTCTGGTTGATATGGGGTTAGTCGGTAAGAGTCAGAAACGAACACGCCGCCCAACTTCTGAAGAACTGAAACTCTTAAAGCTTGGATTAGAGCAACGTGAATCTTTCCGGCCAAACGGCACAACTCGAATCCCATTCACCGATATTCTTGAGTTCAGCATTATTACTTGTATGAGAATTGGTGAAGTCTGCAAGCTGCGTTGGGAAGACCTCAACCAAGAACATAAGACGATACTGGTTAGAGATAGAAAAGACCCAAGGAAGAAAGAAGGTAACCACATGATTGTGCCGTTGCTTGGCGAGTCATTTGAGATCGCACTAAAACAACCAAACAAAGGTGAGCTTATTTTCCCGTACAACTCACGAAGTGTTAGCGCAGGCTTTCAGCGAGTGAGAAACGAATTGGGTATTGAGGATTTGCGGTACCACGATTTACGAAGAGAAGGTGCAAGCCGTTTGTTTGAAAAAGGGTATTCAATTGAAGAGGTAGCTCAAGTGACAGGGCATAGGAACCTAAACATTTTGTGGCAGGTATATACCCAGTTGTTCCCACACAAATTGCACAATAAACAAGTCGAAACCATCAATTCAGATAGGTGACAAGTATCAATACAATTAAACACACTTGATGATACCGTCATAACCAATTATTCACGGCTAATTCGGCCTCTCTTAATTATGGATTAAGTTAATGTTCGACATACATTTCAACAATCGAGATGAATTCAATCGACAATCTATCGCTATAAATATCATCAACTTACTAGAAAGCGACATTAGTATTTCACCACTAATTATTGATGGTGGATGGGGGACTGGCAAAACTGAATTTTGCTGCAAATTGATAAACCTTTACAAAGAAAAAGATTCGAGCTCAATAATCTACATAGATGCTTATAAATCAGATCATGCTGATGAGCCTTTATTAACCATTCTTGCTGAGGTACTTAAACTCGTACCGGAGAAAGATGGTAAGAGACAAAAGACCATAAACAAAATCCTACCTGCAATCCGTTTTGGGTTAAAAACTTCCCTAAAAGCTGGAGTTGGACACTTATTAAAAACAGATGCAGCTGACATTGCAGAAGGATTCGAAAAAGAGGTCGCCCAAGCAACAGACGCAGCAATAGATGCTTCTGTTGAGAGTATCTTAAAGAGTCACATCGAGGCAGAAGAAAGCTTAGCCGCGTTACAACAAGTGCTAAAGAAGTTATCTTCAGAAAAACCAATTACAATATTTATTGATGAACTCGATAGGTGTAAACCTAGCTATGCCATCAAACTTTTAGAAGTGATCAAACATACATTTAATGTTCCTAACGTTAAGTTTGTCTTAGTTACCAACTCAAAGCAGTTAGAAGCGTCAATAGAACACTGCTATGGCAATGGTGTCGACGCTTCAAAATATCTAGACAAGTTCATAAACTATAAAATAGCACTACCTACAACTCAAAAAACAAACTACGCAATTGATACAAATAAAGTATCTTCTGTTCATTACAAAAATTTGATTAAGTCTAGTTTAACTCTTGGTGACACATGCCTTAGAGGACAATACAGCGAACAGTTCACAAATCTAGTCACAAGAGCAATCTCAGTACATAGCTTATCACTCAGAGAAGTTGAAACCCTTGTACGACATATTGAAGTTCTAAACATCGTCACCCCTGATTACCTTTCTGAAAATAAAATCTTTGGTTACTCGATGCTACACATTACGGGAATTTTATTCTCAGTTATAACTCCACAAGTTGCTCGAAAAATACATTCAAGAAGTGTCACTGCTGAAGAAATAGGCACCCTTTATGGCTTAACTGCAATCCCCGAGCTCAGTGAAAACCAATGGGAATCACCTGAGCACTATGAAATATTTACAGCTCTTATAGCTCAAGAATGTTCATCTAAAGAATCCTTCACAATTGACGGAGAGGATGAGACAAGGTGGGAGCATTTGTTTAATAGGATGTTTGGGCGAGGGTGGGATAAACCAGATAAAACCATAGAAATTCTGGCATCCATTATAGACAGCATACATCTTTACAAAGCCTAATTATTGAGGGCTCTCTATGAGCCCTTCTTCCTAACTAAACGTTTTAGTCTCAAGTCGAATCAGTCGACTGTTATGCCGCCAAAACATTCCAATAATAACGATCATGGATGGCGGCAACCCCATCGAAGTTAAGTACTGTAAAATCTCAACCATAATTACTTGAACTCATTCCGTAGGGTTTCCCATAGGCCAAATACTATTGGAGCACTTGCGCCAATAATGCCACCGAATTGAACACCATCTGCCGATACGCTTGCGGTGATAAGCTCAGGGTGACCCGCGACCAAAGCCGCTCCCGCACCCAGTAACGCTAAACCTTTCCTAGTCGATGACAAGCTAATGTCTATTGAGAGCTTTTTATTAAAAGCACCTTATTGCACATTTTTTTATAAACATATTCACCAGATCTCTAATTCAGCCTCATTAATCAGTTATGCCTTGAGTCACACTGTCATTTTGAGTTACCTTGTCTTATTCAAAGTCGTGGGTCACAATACGCTCTGTACCTGACTTTAATAGAAATCATTGGCTCCCAAAACGTAGTAACCTAGAAATAGGGTTTGAATAGGGATGTCCGATTGAATGGTGAAAAATTTGGACCACACATTAATAGAGCAAGTTGAAGGGATATGCGCATCTCGAGGCGTTAGATTAACACCTCAGAGAAAGCGAGTGTTTGAGCTCATTTTCTCTAATAAAAAAGCCTCTAGTGCTTATGAATTGTTAGAGCAATTGAAAGTCAGTGAACCACAAGCCAAGCCTCCGACAGTATATCGCGCTTTGGATTTCTTGTTGGAACAAGGTTTCATTCACCGAGTTGAATCAACCAATAGCTTTATATGCTGCTGTTCTTGCAATGCAAACAAACATTTCTCCCAACTACTGATCTGCGATAAATGTGGCACTGTGATAGAATTACAAGACGATGCGCTTGTCACTCTACTCGCTAGTAACGCTGAGAAGCATGGCTTTCAATTGACCAATCATGTCATTGAATCGCATGGCATTTGCCAATCTTGCTCCTCCGAAATGAAAGAATAAGATTATAGAAGAACATTATGCGCGCTGAATTTGTAAACCCGTTTTTAGCTTCTTTGATGAATGTACTAAAAACGATGGCTTCTCTTGAATTGAAGCCACAAAAACCAAGAGTTAAGAAAGATGAGATCGCTCGTGGTGATGTATCCGGCCTAATTGGTATGGTTGGCACACAATCTCGTGGCTCAATGTCGATCACTTTTGATGAAGGTCTTGCCCTAGAAATCATGGAAAACATGCTGGGTGAACGACCAAATGGCTTGAACGAAGAAGTGACCGATATGGTGGGTGAAATCACTAATATGGTGACTGGTGGTGCAAAACGTATTCTTGCAGAAAGCGGCTTTGATTTCGACATGGCAACGCCAATCGTCGTTTCAGGCAAAGGCCACACCATTCGTCATAAGTGTGAAGGTGCTATTATCATCATGCCTTTCACATCTCAGTGGGGTAACGCCTTCATCGAGATCTGTTTCGAATAGAGACAATCGAGTAAATAAAAAATGAAAGGCTGACGTACATACGTCAGCCTTTTTTATTGCCGTAAAATCAACGGACATAAAAAACGCCAACCGAAAGGTTGGCGTTTACAGTTATTACTTGGTGTTACTTAAACAGTCTTAAGCTTTAAGCGCTTTAAATGCGTTGATTAGACCGTTAGTTGAGCTGTCGTGAGATGTTACTTGAGCATCATCAGCAAGCTCTGGAAGAATTTGGTTTGCTAGTTGCTTACCAAGTTCTACACCCCATTGGTCGAAGCTGAAGATGTTCCAGATAACGCCTTGAACAAAGATCTTGTGCTCGTACATCGCGATTAGGTTACCTAAAGAGCGAGGGTTGATTTGCTTAACAAGAATAGAGTTCGTTGGACGGTTACCTTCAAATACTTTGAAAGGTACAAGCTCAGCCACTTCTTCAGCTGTTTTGCCAGCCGCTAGGAATTCAGCTTCCACTGTCTCTTTTGTCTTACCGAATGCTAGTGCTTCAGTTTGAGCAAAGAAGTTAGACATTAGCTTCTGGTGGTGATCAGATGCTGGGTTGTGGCTGATAGCAGGGGCAATAAAGTCTGATGGGATCAGCTTAGTGCCTTGGTGAATCAGTTGGTAGAAAGCGTGTTGGCCGTTAGTACCAGGTTCACCCCAGATGATAGGACCTGTTTGGTATTCTACTGGGTTGCCTTCACGGTCAACAAACTTACCGTTTGATTCCATGTTACCTTGCTGGAAGTAAGCAGCAAAACGGTGCATGTACTGATCGTAAGGTAGAATCGCTTCTGACTCAGCGCCATGGAAGTTGTTGTACCAAACACCAATAAGAGCAAGAATCACTGGAATATTGCTTTCAAACTCAGTTGAAGCAAAGTGGTTATCCATCTCGTGTGCGCCATCTAATAGCTCAGCGAAGTTATCGAAGCCGATAGAAAGAGAGATAGAAAGGCCGATTGCAGACCATAGTGAGTAACGACCACCAACCCAGTCCCAGAATTCGAACATGTTGTCAGTATCAATACCAAACTCAGCAACTGAAGTTGCGTTAGTTGATAGCGCTGCGAAGTGCTTAGCTACGTGTGCGTCATCACCCGCTTCAGCCAGGAACCAATCACGAGCAGAGTGTGCATTCGTCATTGTTTCTTGAGTAGTAAATGTCTTAGATGCCACTAGGAACAACGTTGTTTCTGGGTTAAGAGGCTTAAGTGTCTCAACAATGTGAGTGCCATCTACGTTAGAAACGAAATGCATGTTCAGGCGAGTTTTGTATGGCGTAAGTGCTTCAGTCACCATGTATGGACCAAGGTCCGAACCGCCGATACCGATGTTAACTACATCAGTGATCTCTTTACCTGTGTAACCTTTCCACTCACCAGAAACGATGCGGTGCGTGAACAGTTCCATTTTCGCTAGTACTGCGTTCACTGCTGGCATTACGTCTTTGCCATCAACCATTACTGGGTTGTCGCTACGGTTACGTAGAGCAGTGTGAAGTACTGAACGACCTTCAGTCTTGTTGATTGCATCACCGCCGAACATTGCTTCGATTGCAGACTTCACTTCAGTCTCGTTCGCAAGAGCAAATAGGTGCTGCATCGTTTCAGCATCGATAAGGTTCTTAGAGTAATCCACTAAGATGTCAGAACCGAAACGAGTAGAAAAGCTCTCGAAACGCTTTGCATCTTGAGCAAACAGCTCTTTCATATCCATATCTTGAGCAGACTCAAAATGTGCAGTTAGAGCTTTCCACGCTTGTGTTTGCGTTGGGTTGATATTTTTCAACATGGTATCTATCCCGATGTTACTGTAGGTTTTATTCTAAACGTCACCTGGGTGATGAATAGAACCCCCGATTAGGCGAAAGTTTATATTTTTCTGTGATGACCAAACCGCGTCACCACTGAAAGATTCTTTGTAATTTTTTTTCACGACGTATTATGCCGCATATGAAGAGCTGTACCTTGAGATAAATCAGGATTCGATTTCCTGATACAAGAATCGGTACAGACTCTAGCTCTAACATAATTAAATGTGAGCGATACCTGATAAATTCAAGTTCAAAAGATAGCGTTAAACCACTTTTTTTCCAAATACATTATAAAGGATGGCGTATGTGGATTCAGAAGACTATACACCTAAATGCACGAAAGCGTGGATTTCATCTCATTACTGATGAAATTGAACAACAGATACACGATATCAATTCTCTATCTGTTGGTTTATTACATCTTTTTATCCAACATACCTCTGCCAGCCTCACGCTAAACGAGAACGCTGACCCTACCGTCCGTGACGATATGGAATCACACTTTAATAAGTTTGTACCTGAGCGAGCACCCTACTACAGACACACCTATGAAGGCGATGATGACATGCCTGCCCACATTAAAGCATCGACACTTGGCACCAGTGTGACAATACCAATTAGCAATGGTCGTTTAGCTTTAGGAACATGGCAGGGCATTTACTTAGGAGAACACCGAGATTGTGGTGGAAGCCGTACGGTTATTGCGACCATTCAAGGTGAATAACCTTAAGTAGCCAGCTATAAAATATTATTAAAAACATAATGATAGAAAACAAAAAAGGGTGACACAGTTATGTTCCACCCTTTAAAAACATGAGATATTCGAGTTAGTAAACCAGATTAGAAAGGCTGGTTTATCATGACCCTAAAGGTCCCTTCATCACCACCTCGAGCTAACTCAGCACGAACAACAATACCCTCTACTTGGAAACGAACCGCGCCGCCTAGGCTCCATTTCATATCCGAGTGCAGTGTTTTTATATCGTACTCATCCGCAACGCGCCCGACTTCGGCAAACGCGACCCATTGCCACCAAGGCAAATCGTAGTAATTAATCAGTGGGATATCACCCAAAGGTTGCCAGTCAGGAATCACTCGGTACTCAGCAGAGTAATGAACCGCAGAACGTCCGTGGTAGCGACCTCCGGTATAGCCTCGTAAGCGATATAAACCACCCAATCGAGCTTGTTCAGTTTCCGGTGGACGAGCACAATCTTGCCCAGAGCAGTTATCCCAGGTTGGTGTATCAGCAGTATAGAAATCGAGTGCCACGACTTGTTGGTCGAACAGGTCCCCTAAAGGGCCTAATGCGAAGTACTGACTGTTTTGGAACGTCCACTTCAACCATAAATCATCGTTAGACCAGCTTTCTGCGCCGGTCGTGAATTCAAGGTTAGTATGAGAGCCCGTGGTTGGGTTACGTGTGCTATCACGGTTATCCCAATCCAATGCCAGACTAAAGCCTGTCGCCTCTTCAGTATTATTTAAACCTTCTAGCTCACGAGCAGTATAAAAAGGCGTGAAGATAATCGAGCTGACACCCGACTCGACGGGCGAAGCAAAACTCACATCTTTGATTGGCTGAAAAGCCCCTAACAAGCCATGTTCTGCAACATTGCCCCAAGGTAGCAAATACTTGAATTCAAACTGATAGTTTTGCTCTAAGCCATCGGCAATGGTTTTATCATCAATAGATGAATCGTTGTCGCCTTGAGAGCCAATGTAATAAGGATTGTCGTTGAAGCGCGCTTGGTACATCTGAGTACTGAATAAAACATTCTCAGACAAAGCGTAGTTAAAGGCCGATAGAAAACCGACGTAACTGTCTTTGTCTGAATAAAGCGCCATACCAAACAGAGCGGCTTGAGGTTGCCAAACACCCTTTGCGACACCCGCAACCCCAAAGGTATTGCCCAATGTTTCAGTACTAAAATAGAAAGGAACAAAGGCTGAATCTTTTTCTTCGCTCAAGACAGAAGAAGAAAAACTGACACCGAGCAATGCCATAGCTGACGTTAGCCATTGTCGAGTAGTTCGCTTGAACATCATTTAGTTTACAAGATCCATAGCTACTTCACATACTCCATCGCAACACGCGAAGTCAGCTTAGTGACTAACTCGTACGCGATAGTGCCGATATGCTCTGCTACTTCTTCTGAAGGTAAATCTTTACCCCATAATGTCGCTTCATCACCGACTTTATCTGCAGCATCAGGGCCAAGGTCGACCGTTAGCATGTCCATTGACACACGTCCTGCGATCGGTACTTTTCGTCCATTAACGAACACTGGAGTGCCGTTAGGAGCCATGCGTGGATAACCATCACCGTAACCAATCGCGATCACGCCAACCTTAGTATCACGTTCACTGGTCCAGTTAGCGCCATAGCCAACGCTTTCACCCGCTTTAACATCACGAACCGCAATCAGATGTGAGGTCAGAGTCATCACAGGCTTAAAGCCAAGCTCTTGTGCTGATTTATCAGCAAAAGGCGAAACACCGTAAGATATGATTCCCGGACGAACCCAATCAAGGTGGCTGTTAGGCCAAGCCAATAGACCCGCAGAGGCAGCAAGTGAACGCTCACCTTCACAACCGTCAGTGAGAGACAAGAAAAGCTCAGTCTGTTCAACGGTGGTTGCTCTATCAAGTTCATCAGCACAACCGAAGTGGCTCATGTAACGTAGAGGTTTGGCAACATTCGCACATTGATGCAAACGCTCAACAAAGTTTTGGTATTGCTCAGGGCGAACACCTAATCGGTGCATGCCACTGTCGACTTTAAGCCATACCACGACAGGTGTTTCCAAATCTGCATTCTCTAGCGCGCTTAATTGCTCTTCACAATGCACCACGGTTTGAATGTTATTGGTCACCAGGATGGGTAAATCACCCGAAGAGTAAAAACCTTCCAGCAACAAAATGGGTTTAACAATACCACCAGCACGGAGTTGTAAGGCTTCTTCAATACGCGCCACACCAAAAGCATCTGAGTTTTTAGAGTGCTTGGCGATATGCAGTAAGCCGTGCCCGTAGCCATTCGCTTTCACAACCGACATAACTTTACACTGTGGAGCCTTCGACTTTATCTGGTTCAAGTTATGTTCGAGCGCGTTTAAGTCAATGCTTGCCGTCGCTGCTTTCATGTAAGTCATTAGCGATTACTCATCATCAAATGCAGGGCCTGCATAGTTATCAAATCGGGAGTGTTGACCTTGGAATGTCAAACGAACCGAACCGATAGGACCGTTACGTTGCTTACCAAGGATGATCTCTGCGATGCCTTTCAGTGAACTATCAGGGTTATAAACCTCATCACGATAGATAAACATGATCAAATCGGCATCTTGCTCGATAGAACCTGATTCACGCAAGTCCGAGTTAACTGGGCGTTTATCAGCACGTTGCTCTAGGGAACGGTTAAGCTGAGAAAGTGCGACAACCGGAACGTTCAGTTCTTTCGCCAACGCTTTCAATGAGCGAGAAATCTCGGCAATTTCAAGAGTACGGTTATCTGATAATGAAGGAACGCGCATTAATTGAAGGTAATCTATCATGATCATAGAGATACCATCATGCTCACGAGCAATACGTCGAGCACGCGAACGCACCTCTGTTGGTGTTAAGCCCGAGCTGTCATCGATATACATATTCTTCTTATCCATCAGAATACCCATACTCGACGAAATACGAGCCCAATCTTCATCGTCCAGTTGACCGGTACGAATCTTGGTTTGGTCGACACGAGAAAGTGACGCAAGCATACGCATCATCAGCTGTTCGGCTGGCATCTCAAGAGAGAAGATTAACACCGGCTTATCTTGCTTCATCGCCGCGTTTTCACACAAGTTCATCGCAAAGGTGGTTTTACCCATCGATGGACGCGCAGCAACAATGATTAAGTCAGAACCCTGTAGGCCTGCTGTCTTCTTATTGAGGTCGTTAAAGCCAGTGTCGACACCGGTAACACCATCTTGTGGCGATTTATATAAGATTTCGATACGTTCTAGCGTCTTCTCGAGAATGCTATCAACGTTTTGTGGGCCTTCGTTTTCACTTGCTCGGCCTTCTGCAATCGCGAAGACTTTACTTTCAGCAAGATCAACCAGCTCTTCCGATGTACGACCTTGAGGGTCATAACCAGAATCGGCGATCTCATTCGCCACACCGATCAAGCTACGAACCAGTGCTCGCTGTGCCACGATATCTGCATACGCATTAATGTTAGCGGCACTGGGGGTGTTTTTGGCTAAGTCAGCAAGGTAAGCAAAGCCACCTACGTCTTCTAGCTGCTCACGAAGCTCTAAATGTTCAGAGAGTGTAATCAGGTCCAGAGGAGAACTTTCTTCAAGGATATCCTTTACCGCTTCAAAGATCAGACGGTGAGGACGGCTATAAAAGTCTTTGGCCACAACCTTTTCAGCAACTGTATCCCAGCGTTCGTTATCCAATAACAAACCGCCAATAACAGATTGCTCAGCTTCTAATGAATGTGGTGGGACTTTGATGGCGTCCACCTGATCGTTGGCTGATTTCTGACTTTTGGTATCCACTATGACTACACTCAATAACTAATAATGATCGTTCATTATACCCAAGAACACTCATTTGTAATCCGTTCCTAAGCGTTTGTTTTATTCTTCAGGAAGAATTTACCTATTGCTGACGGAATTAACCAAGGGTAGCATTACGATCCTGCCATTCACTCACTGTATAACTAGAGGTATGCGTGTCCAAATTATTGGCTCTGAGCACTGGTCTTCTAAGCTCTGGTCTTCTAAGCACCAGCCTTCTGAGCTCTCCGTTGGCCTTAGCTGATGATGATGCTAAAGCCTCTGTCGATGCAATCCTCGACTCTATAGTAGTTTCAGAACCTACTGTTGAGCCGATCGTCGTTGCACCGACACCTGAAAAAGATATGGATATCGCACCAAGTGATACGAGTGACACAGAACTGCCGAACCCACTCAAGACGGAAGTCGAATTTGGGTATCAGTCGCATACTGGTAATTCTGATTCACGATCGCTAAATGCCCGCCTAAACGGTGAGTATACGGCTGGCCGTCATAGAACCAGTGGCGAATGGAAATACTACAACCTCTACAAAGACGGTGAAGAAGATAAAAGGCAATCGACTTACTCGGCTCAGAGTGACTACAAGTTAAGCCCTAAAACCTACCTCTACGGCAGCTTTAAAGGTGTCGATTCACGATACAGTGCTTACTTTAAAGACTACACAATCTCTAGTGGTTTGGGTTATCAGTTCTCGAACACTGAAGAGTTTGTGTTGGAAGTCGAAGTCGGACCGGGTTTTCGTTACCAAGAACCTAATCTCGATGAATTGGACGACGATGACATCATCTTCCCAGAGATTGTTGAAGAGGCGATTTTCCGTGGCAATGTGAATACATCATGGCAGGTGTTGAAGAATTTGCAGCTCAAGGCTGATGTGACGTTAGTATCTGGCCACAGTAACCTGAAATTTGATACTGAATTAGAAGCGATCAACGATATTACTGACAATATCGCACTGAAGATTGCTCACTCTCGTCAATACCACGATAAAGTGCCTCACGGATTAAGCAAAGAAGACTCTGTGCTGTCGATTAACCTGCTCTTTCAGTTCTAATCTCAAGAGCAGTTCTAATCTCAAGAGCAGTTCTAGTCTCAAGACCAATTCTAGTCTCAAGAGCAGTTCTAATCTTAAGGCCACTTCTAACCTTGAGAACAGCCTGTTCAGCAATAACAGCTTTTGGATCACTGCAAGCTTTTTACTTACCATAACCCCTTCGCTATGTTTTCCTATATTTCAGACATAAAAAAACACCAGCCGAAGCTGGTGTTTAAAACTTTCAAAAGAAAGAATTCGTCTTGGTACTGAAATTACTCAGCTGCAACGATAGCGATTTTCGCAGTAGCAAAAACTTCAGAGTGAAGTTGGATGCTTACTTCGAATTCGCCGATGTTACGTAGAGCGCCTTCAGGTAGGCGTACTTCGCTCTTAACTACTGCAACACCAGCTGCTGTAATAGCATCTGCGATGTCACGAGTACCGATAGAACCGAATAGTTTGCCTTCGTCACCAGCTTTAGAAGCGATTGTAACGCCTTCTAGAGTGTTAACTGTCTCTGCGCGAGCTTCTGCAGCAGCTAGTTGCTCAGCAACTTTAGCTTCTAGTTCAGCACGGCGAGTTTCGAACATAGCAACGTTGTCTTTAGTTGCCATAACTACTTTACCCTGTGGGATAAGGAAGTTACGAGCGTAACCAGATTTAACGTTTACTTGGTCGCCAAGGCCACCTAGGTTACCGATTTTATCAAGTAGAATAACTTGCATTATCTTAGTCCTCTTAAACTATTGTTAACTATTACCGATTACTGATGCTTGTCAGTGTACGGTAGTAGAGCTAGGTAACGAGAACGCTTGATAGCGCGAGCTAGCTGACGTTGGTATTTAGCACTTGTACCAGTGATACGGCTAGGTACAATTTTACCAGCTTCAGTGATGTAGTTTTTTAGAGTTGCTACGTCTTTGTAGTCAATCTCTTGTACGCCTTCTGCAGTAAAACGGCAGAATTTACGACGACGGAAGAAACGAGCCATGGGCTATCTCCTGATCTAAATTTAATAATGCGGTATTAACACAGGCTTATAAATAAGCGTAAGCAAATGCTTGTAGTGAAAATACCTAAACGAGTTGAATAAAATTTAATGACCTAAAAGGCCAAAAAAGAATTACTCAGCAGCAGCTTCTGGCTTAGCTTCTTCTTCACGACGTGGTGCACGTTCTTCACGGTCATCACGACGAGGAGCACGCTCTGCACGCTCTTCTTTTTGCTTAAGCATGATAGATTGCTCAGTCACAGCGCCTTTAGTGCGCATGATCATGTTACGTAGAACTGCATCGTTAAAACGGAAAGCAGTTTCTAGCTCGTCCATCACTTCTTGGCCAGCTTCAACGTTCATAAGAACGTAGTGAGCTTTGTGAAGTTTGTTGATTGGGTAAGCCATTTGACGGCGGCCCCAGTCTTCTAGACGGTGGATAGTACCGCCAGCTTCAGTGATTGAACCAGTGTAACGCTCGATCATGCCAGCAACTTGCTCGCTTTGATCAGGGTGAACCATGAATACGATTTCATAATGACGCATTTGGTTGCTCCTTACGGATTATTAGCTTCCACGAAAGGCTCGGTCGTCCAAGGGAAGCAAGGAACTAAAGAAAAATGACCGAGTTTTAAGGACGGCAAATATTATAGAAAGAACCCGGTATTGGCAAGCGGTATTTGGCTAATAATGAAACAGTTTTTCTTTCGCCATCTAGCCATCTGTGATTCTGTCAATTTGTCACTCTACGCCCTAAAAAGAAACGCCCACCAGCAAGTGGTGAGCGTTAATAAATTCATAGACTTAGAGTCGTTTTGCCTTTTGACTCAGCTTAACGCTATTGAGCTAGGCGCTGACGTACCGCTTCGAACAGACAGATGCCTGATGCTACCGAAACGTTTAGGCTCGACACGCTGCCTGACATTGGGATCTTAATAAGGTCATCACACGTTTCACGCGTTAGACGACGCATGCCGTCACCTTCTGCGCCCATCACAACGGCAAGAGGACCCGTTAGCTTCGCTTGATAGATATCATGCGTTGCTTCACCTGCGGTACCCACGAACCATACACCCTGCTCTTGCAGTGCACGCATTGTACGAGCTAGGTTGGTTACGCGTACTAGAGGAACGGTTTCAGCTGCGCCACAAGCAACCTTACTTACGGTTGCCGTTAGCGGCGAAGAGCGATCTTTAGGTACGATAACAGCCGCCACACCCGCAGCATCCGCGTTACGTAGACAAGCACCTAAGTTATGAGGGTCTGTTACACCATCTAGAACCAACAGCAGAGGCTGTTCGTGCTGCGCTAGGATATCGTCTAGGTGAGTTTCATTAAGCTGCTTAGCAGGCTTCACCTTAGCAATAAGACCTTGGTGATTTGCACCCTGGGCTTTTTCATCAAGCGGCTTACGGCCCATTTGTTGAATCGACACACCAAATTGCTGCAGTTGATTCAGTAATGGAAGAAGACGATCGTCTTGACGACCTTTAAGCACGTACGCTTCAATAAAGCGCGCTGGATCTTTTTCTAGTACGGCTTTCACCGCGTGAATACCGTAAATAAATTCGTTACTCATTGTCTCTGGTTACTCTTATTGCTCAGAGATGAATGACATCAAACCCGATGCACCCACCCCTGTGTTGTTTATTTCGAGAGTATGCGTCTTGCGCCTGATACTCTCGCATTAAAGTCTTTTCGCGTTAAAGTCATCTCGCGTTAAAGTCATGTCACATTAAACTAGCGCTGTACTAAACCTAACTAGCAAAGCGCCTTATTAAGCTTAAGACTTATAAATTTAAGACTTATCAGCCTTTGGCTTACGACTTGCGGTACGCTTTTTCTTAGCTCGCGCCTTCGCAGCACCGGTTTTATTCGCTGACTTCTTCTTAGCTGAACTTTCAGAGCTACCGTCTGGTCGCTTAGTCGGTTCAACTAAAGGCGTCGCAGGTACACCCGGCTTATTACTCTTCACCGCTGAACGCTTCTTGCTTTTCGCCTTTTTCATCGCTTCAGCTGCACGCTTCTTGGCTGTTTTACCTTTACCACGAGGCTGACGATCGGTGTCTTCTAAATCAAAGTCGATTTGGCGAGTTTCTAGATTAACCGCAGAAACCTTCACTTTAACCGAATCACCTAAGCGGTAGATGTTACCTGAGCTTTCACCGACTAAACGCTGACCAACAGCATCAAATTGGTAGTAATCATTCGCTAGCGCTGAGATATGTACCAAGCCATCAATGTGCAGTTCAGTGAGACGAACAAAGAAACCGAAGCCAGTCACGTTAGCAATTACGCCATCCATCACTTCGCCGACATGGTCTTGCATGTACTCACACTTCAGCCAGTCGTTCACTTCACGCGTAGCATCATCAGCACGACGCTCAGTCATTGAACACTGCTCGCCGTAGAAGTCCATATCATCGAAAGTGTAGTGGTAACCACCCGTTGGCGTCCAACGCTCACTCTGACGGCCTTCTTCTTTCGCAATAAGGTACTTAATCGCGCGGTGCAATAGCAAATCTGGGTAACGACGAATTGGCGAGGTAAAGTGAGCGTAGCGTTTAAGAGCTAAACCAAAGTGACCTGCGTTGTCCGCGTTGTATACCGCTTGCTTCATCGAGCGCAGTAGCATGGTTTGGATTAACTCACGATCTTCACGCTCATTAATCTGTTGCATCAGTTGTGCATAGTCTACTGGTGATGGCGACAGGCCACCTTCCAGCGTTAAACCTAGCTCACTAAGGAAGCTCTTAAAGCCAGTTAAGCGCTCTTCTCCCGGAGTATCGTGAACACGGTACAGTGCAGGTTCTTTCGCTTTTTCTACGTAAGACGCCGATGCGATATTCGCAAGAATCATACACTCTTCGATGATCTTGTGTGCATCGTTACGGATGACGGGTTCAATACGGTCAATCTTACGATCCGCATTGAAGATAAACTTAGTTTCTACCGTTTCAAACTCAATCGCACCACGTTCATCACGCGTTTTCTTAAGTACCTTGTACATCTTATGAAGCTCTTCAAGATGTGGTACTTCAGGCTCGTAACGCTCACGAAGTTCTTCATTGCCATCTAAGATAGCGCCAACTTTGTTGTAAGTCAGACGGGCATGAGAGTTCATTACCGCTTCGTAGTGCTTGTAACCCGACAGTTTACCTTTGTCTGAGATAGTCATCTCACACACCATACATAAACGGTCGACTTGAGGGTTCAATGAACATAAGCCATTAGAAAGGACTTCTGGCAGCATTGGCACAACTTGTGACGGGAAGTATACCGAGTTACCACGGTTAATCGCTTCTTTGTCTAGCGCGGTATCTGGGCGAACGTAGTAACTTACGTCAGCAATCGCTACCCACAGGCGCCAGCCTCCGCCTTTCTTCGCTTCACAGTAAACCGCATCATCGAAGTCACGCGCATCTTCACCATCAATGGTAACCAATGGCAGTTTGCGTAGATCAACACGTCCTTCTTTTGCTTCTTCAGGAACATGCTCACCGAGGTTTACGATTTGCTTATCTACCGCTTCAGGCCACTCTTGTGGGATCTGGTGAGTACGGATCGCGATCTGCGTTTCCATACCCGGAGCCATGTTTTCACCAAGAACTTCGGTCACTTTACCCATCATGTTACGAGAACGACCACCACGATCCGTAATTTCAATCACAACCACATTACCCATTCGAGCACCGCCTTTATGCTCAGTTGGGATCTGGATGTCGTGACTAATACGAGAATCATCAGCAACCACGTAAGAATGGCCATATTCTAGGAAGAAGCGACCAACAAGTGGCGTTTTTCGCTCTTCAAGAACACGAACCAAACGACCTTCACGACGACCACGTTTACTGTTGTCAGTAGGCTGAGCCAGTACGTAATCACCGTGCATGATGGTTTTCATCTGGTGATGCGGCAACACGATATCATTGTCTTTACCCACACTGCCGTCTGGGCGAACCCAACCATGACCGTCTTTATGACCAATCACATAGCCTTTAATCAATTCCATCTTCTCAGGCAATGCGTAGCACTGACGACGGGTAAAGATAAGCTGTCCATCACGTTCCATTGCACGTAAACGACGACGCAGCCCTTCATATTGTTCCTCTCCAGCCAAACCCAAAGCTTCGAATAGATCGTTACGGTTCATTGGGATATTCGCGTCTGTTAGAAACGAAATAATGAACTCTCGGCTTGGTACTGGGTTTTCGTAATTTTTCGACTCTCGGTCGGCAAAAGGATCAACAGTGGTTGTCGCTGTCGTGTTTTCTGACATTGGTGTGTTTTTTGACATAGGCGGGCCTGCTTAAGCAAGGAATGTATATACCCCTAGTATATCTGATGCTAGGGGTAAGCTACAGATATGCTTTGGAAAAGCCTAAAATAACCTAAGATTGATACATATCTTCACTTTGTGAAACATCGCTTCATAGAGGCGGACTATCATCAAAATTTCAAGCAAACGATAAAACAAACGTTTGCGCCATGAATGAAATACACTATTATCCCGACACTTTACCAACTCCTGTTCTGAGTATTGATATGAAACTAAAACGCACCCTATTGGCTTCAGCAATGGCAAGCCTCGCTCTATTTCCATTTGCGAGTTCAGCAATGGAAAAAGCTGACCTGATGATTACCGATGCAATGGTTCTAACCATGAACCAAGACAAAACGGTTTATGAGAGCGGTACTGTTGTCGTAAAAGACAACAAAATCATTGCCGTTGGTGATGCTTCACTAGAGAAGCAGTACCAAGCGAAACAAGTGTTAGACGTGGATGGCGATATCGTCATGCCGGGCCTCATCAATACTCATACTCATGTATCGATGACGGTTTTCCGTTCGTTGGCCGATGATGTGCCTGACCGTCTTCACCGCTATATCTTCCCTCTAGAGAAGAAACTGGTATCGCGAGACATGGTACGCATTGGAGCTAATCTCGGTAACGTTGAAATGGTGAAAGGCGGTGTCACGACTTACGCCGACATGTACTACTTTGAAGATGAAGTTGCGAAAACTGTCGATAAGATCGGTATGCGTGCCATTCTTGGTGAAACCGTTATTAAGTTCCCAGTAGCGGACGCTGCCAACGCGGAAGAAGGCATCCAATACGCGCTGAATTTCATTGAAGAATACAAAGACCACCCGCGTATCACACCCGCGTTTGCACCACACGCGCCTTACACCAACACCGCAGAGATACTGCAGAAGATCTCTAAGCTCTCTCTAGAGCTCGATGTACCAGTAATGATTCACCTAGCAGAATCACACCGTGAAGAAGAGAAAATCGCCGAGCGTTCAGATGGGCTATCACCGGTTCAATACATGGACAGCATTGGCGCACTCAACAAAAACTTGGTGGGTGCACACATGATCCTTGTTGACGATCATGATATCGAGCTGGTGAAAAAATCGGATATGGGTGTGGCTCACAACATGAGTGCCAACATCAAGTCAGCAAAAGGCGTATCTCCTGCACTTAAGATGTATGACGAAAATGTTCGTATTGGTTTAGGTACTGATGGCCCAATGTCTGGTAACACACTGAGCACCATTGATGAATTCAACCAAGTCGCTAAAGTTCACAAGCTGGTTAATAAAGATCGTGCCGCAATGCCGCCGATCAAAGTGATCGACATGGCAACAATGGGCGCAGCAAAAGCGCTACACATGGAAGATAAGATCGGTTCTCTTGAGGCCGGTAAACTCGCCGACATCATAGTGATCGATACGAAAGCGCCAAACATGGTTCCGGTCTACAACCCATACTCGGCATTAGTTTACTCAGCTAATTCTGGTAACGTTCGCCACACCATCGTTGACGGTAAGATCATCATGCAAGACCGCGACATGCTAACGGTCGATGAAGATAAGATTCGCCAAGAAGCACTCGATTTCACTAAAGTCGTTCGTAAGACGGTGATTGAATCTGGTGAAGTTGTTCAATAACGACTAAGACTGACTCACTGCGCTTTCTGTTAACTCTAAAAAGCGGTTAAACAAAAAAGCAGTTCAGATCAAAAAAGGCCTCATAGGTGTTTACCTACGAGGCCTTTTTATATCGATATCTTTCTCGATCAAGATAGATGATTAACGAGTGCAGTCGTTAGTCATCAACCTTAATTAATATTCGTCATTACCAGAACACATCTCGGCGTTTTGCTCGAGCAATAATATTGTCTGGCATTCTCCGCTCCAAACCGCTTCGAAGCACAGTAATACGTTTGTGTTGCCTATCATCCGCGGTCACCGAGTTATATAACCAGCGGTAAGCATCTTCATAATCTAGCGGGCTACCGTAATCACGCAGTAAGAGTTCCGCTAAGTGAATGCTTGCACTTAGGTTACCCATAGAGGCAGCTTCACGTAGGTACGGAATTGCACGCTCTTTGTCTTGTTGAACCAAGGTTCCACGAGAATAATAACGACCCAGTTGCTCTAGTGCTGCGGGTAAACCTTGATGTGCTGCGTTTTCCATATAGTAAATGCCAAGCTCTACATCTTGTGGAACACACACACCCCACGCCAGCATATCACCGTATAAAAACTCATAAGAAGGCAAGCTAATACGCGTTGCACGAGCAACGATATCTTCTACTAGTTGGCACTTATCCGCTTTCACACGCTCTAGATGTCGATTATTTTCGATTAATTTAATCAGTTCAGCTTCTGTATATATTGGAACGGGCTCTCCCACGTCAGTCAAATTTGCATGACTCAAGGGTGAGCTCAGCGCCATTATCAATGAAGCTGCTACAATTCGTAGCTTCATACCTGCACTCTATTATCTGTCGCTAAAGTTATCTATTGAGGGCCGCAGAGGATTTCTACACGCACAAAACAGGGTGAACTTCACTTTCCATGATATCTGTATCGGCAATAACCCTGACGGCTTTAGACAAAACTTGCCGCTAATGGGCAATATTTTGCCTGATGACGCTTAAAAGATCACCATCAAAGAGTGCGTGGCTAAATTGCAGGTATTAAAAAGCCGACTTAATAAAGTCGGCTTTTAGAAAACTATTTCATTATCAGAGCACGGTTAGTGCCTGGTAATCACTCAGCGGGCATTATGCGCCGTATGGGTGAACCTTGATGATAGTTTCGTTACGATCTGGGCCAGTTGATACGATATCAATTGGAACGCCAGTTAGGTCTTCGATACGCTTGATGTAATCTAGAGCAGCTTGTGGAAGCGCGTCGATAGATTTAGCACCAAATGTGTTTTCAGACCAACCAGGCATTGTTTCGTAGATTGGCGTCGCTTCTTCGAATGACTCAGCAGCCATTGGAGAAACTTCTAGGATAGAACCATCTTTCATCTTGTAACCAGTACAGATTTTTAGTTCTTCTAGGCCATCTAGAACGTCTAGTTTAGTTAGACAGATACCAGATAGAGAGTTGATTTGGATTGCACGACGCATAGCAACAGCATCGAACCAACCAGTACGGCGTAGACGACCAGTCGTTGCGCCAAACTCGTGACCAACATCGCCTAGGTGCTTACCAACTGGGTCTTGTTTTTCAAGGCCATCGTATAGTTCAGTTGGGAATGGACCTGAACCAACACGAGTACAGTAAGCCTTAGTAATACCAAGGATGTAACCGATGTGACGAGGACCAAAACCAGAACCTGCAGCAACACCACCAGCAGTCGTGTTAGAAGACGTTACGTATGGGTAAGTACCGTGGTCGATATCTAGTAGCGTACCTTGAGCACCTTCGAACATGATCTTGTCGCCGCGCTTACGTGCTGCGTCTAGTTCGTCAGTTACGTCGATAACCATCGCAGTTAACATGTCTGCGTAGCTCATCGCTTGCTCAAGAACTTCTTCGTAGCTTACTGTTTCAGCTTTGTAGAAGTGCTCTAGTTGGAAGTTGTGGAATTCCATAACTTCTTTTAGCTTCTCAGCAAATGCTTCTTTATCGAAAAGGTCGCCAACGCGTAGACCGCGACGAGCAACTTTATCTTCGTAAGCAGGACCGATACCACGACCCGTTGTACCGATAGCTTTAGCGCCACGAGCGATTTCACGCGCGTTGTCGATTGCAATGTGGTACGGAAGAATTAGAGGACAAGCTTCAGAGATGAAAAGACGCTCACGTACTGGGATACCGCGATCTTCAAGAGGTTTCATTTCTTTAAGAAGTGCGTCAGGCGATAATACTACACCGTTGCCAATAACACATTTAACGTTATTGCGTAGGATACCTGATGGAATTAAGTGAAGAACGGTTTTTTCACCGTCAATTACAAGTGTGTGACCTGCATTGTGACCGCCTTGGTAGCGAACCACGTATTTTGCATCTTCAGTTAAAAGGTCAACGATTTTACCTTTACCTTCATCACCCCATTGGGTGCCTAGAACGACTACGTTATTTCCCATCTTTCCAATTTCTGTTGCTAATTAAAAATGGATTCTAGCACCGAATCACATTTCTTGCAGTCATTTTTTGTTCATAATTGTTAAAGCTAACGACAAGCAAATTTGCAATGACACCGCGAAGATCCGTAAAGATGCTGATATTATTATCTTTTTACAGGCAAAAGGCAGCAACATGTCTAATTCTATCTGGCTCGCAATCGGGCTTGTTCTTATCGTTGAAGGGCTGGGGCCCTTGATTGCACCCAATGGCTGGAGAAACATGGTTGCTCAATTAAGCCAACAGCCAGACACACAACTGCGCCGAATTGGCGGTTGCCTTGTGGTTGCCGGCGTCGTTATCGCTTTCATGACCTACCGCTAGGCTTTCTCAAAGCACGACTCTGTCACTCGATTTTCCTTGAGGACGCAATGGCCAATATTCAGTCTTTAGTCTTTAGTCTTTAGTCTTTAGTCTTTAGTCTTTAGTCTTCAGTCTTCAGTCTTCAGTCTTCAAAGAATAGAATAGAAAACAAAAAGGCTCCCATAATGGGAGCCTTTTAAGTTTTAACGTATTTTGCTTATTGAGCTAAGCATCCGCTAACGCATCAGCTTATTTTGCTGGAGCGCCGCTCGCTTGATTCATGTATTGGAAGAAGTCAGTCTTCGGATCCAGTACTAGAATGTCGCTCTTATCGCTAAACGATGTCTCATAAGCTTGCAATGAACGCATGAAGCCATAGAACTCAGGATCTTTACTGTACACATCAGAGTAGATCTTCGCTGCTTCTGCATCCGCATCACCACGAGTGATTCGAGCTGTACGGTCAGCTTCTGCAAGAACTGTTGCTACTTCTAGCTCAGCTTGAGCACGAATAACTTCTGCTTTCTCACGACCTTGAGAACGGTGTCTACGAGCAACCGATTCACGTTCTGCACGCATACGGCGGTAGATAGATTCACTGATTTCGTCAGGAAGGTTAATCTTCTTCATTCGGAAATCAACAACTTCAACACCTAAATCAGCCATCGCACTTTCTGACGTTCCAGACAAAACGTTTTCCATGATCTTGTCGCGTTCGCCATCAACTTCTAGAGCTTCTGCAGCTGCTACCGTTGTGACGACTTCGCTATCAGCAGAGTCTGGCAGGATGTCCTTATTACGAGGGCCTGACACGATCTGCTTAATTTCACGAGCACCAATTTCAGAACGAAGAACATCTGTCACTTTACGCTCAAGAAGTGCTTCTGCCGTCATGATATTACCGCCGCCAGTACTCAGATAAAAACGTCCAAAATCAGCAATACGCCATTTTGCGTAGGTATCAATTAGAACGTCTTTTTTCTCTGATGTTACGAAACGGTCAGAACGACCATCCATCGTTTGAATACGAGCATCAAGTACTTTTACGCGATCAAACATAGGCAGTTTAAAGTGCAAGCCTGGTTCATAGATTCGTGATACGCCGTTGTCATCGAGAACTCGACCAAAACGAATTACCATGCCACGCTCGCCTTCTTGAATCACAAATAGTGACATCAATAGAAGGGCAATCGTCACAACTAATACAGGGATCATTAATTTACGCATTATTAGTATCTCCCTTGACGTGAACTGTCTGAACGAGTTTGAGTGCTAGACTTTGGATCCGCTTGAGTTTCTAACTCAATTTGATCGTAAGTTGATGATGCTTTTGCAGGGCGAGTACCCGACTGAGAACCACCTTGTGCGCCTAGCTTATCAATTGGTAGGTATAGCAAGTTACCGCTTGATTCAGAATCAATCAGGACTTTCGATGTGCTTGAGTACACTTTTTCCATTGTATCAAGGTACATACGGTTACGTGTTACTTCAGGAGCAGCTTGGTATTCAGGTAGCAGTTTCTCAAACTGAGCAACTTGACCTAGAGCACCATTAACTGTGCGCTCTGAGTAACCGACCGCTTCTTTCTTCAAACGCTCAGCTCGACCTGTTGCTTTTGGAAGAATGTCATTTCGGTAAGCTTCAGCTTCACGTTCAAAACGCTCTTCATCCTCTCGAGCCGCGATAGCATCATCAAATGCATCTTTCACTTGCTCAGGTGGACGTGCTGACTGGAAGTTCACATCAACAATCAGAATACCCATGTCGTAGCTATCAATAATACGGTTCAACGTTTCTTGAGTGCTTTGACGAATCTGCTGACGACCACTTGTTAGGATACTATCCATTAGTGAGTCACCAATTACCGCACGAAGCGCAGAATCAGTTGCTTGACGTAAGCTATCGTCCGCATCCGTTACACGATACAAGTACTTGTATGGGTCAGAAACACGGTATTGAACGCCCATTTCAACCGTCACAACGTTTTCATCTTTCGTTAGCATGGTGCCAGAAGCACGTAGAGAACGAATCGCTTGAACGTTAACCAGTTGCTCATCTTTGATTTCATCGATGAAGCGTGGGTGCCAGTTAAGACCCGGTTCTTCGATACGGTCGAATTGACCTAGTCGAAGTACAACGGCTCTTTCTGCTTCGCCAACGGTGTAGAAACCAGCGAAGAACCAGATAGCAATCGCAATGACAGCAATGACACCAAAGCCAATTGCACCGCCACCACCAATAGATGGCCCGTTACCGTTGCCACCTTTTTTACCAAACTTGCCACCTAACTTTTGACTTAGTTTACTAAACACTTCGTCTAAGTCTGGCGGTCCTTGATCTCGGCCGCCGCGATTATTGTTCTTACCCCAAGGGTCATTATCGCGGCCGTTATTATCGCCGTTGTTATTATTTCCAGGCTCATTCCACGCCATTAGAAAGCTCCATCATTTGATATGACGTTATACTGTAGCAGTCTCTTTGGTAACGATAAAGTCACCTAAGAGCGCCCCTTCTCTTTTTTCAAGTTTAGACCAATCTATTTGTTGCATTCGGATATCTATCAACAAGTTACCATTTTCATCATACTCTTCCTGTTGAATACATTTCATCTCGAAGAATAAGCTGCGAATACGGCCTTGATGTTGATGTGGAATACACAACCGGAATTGAACCATTTGACTCGCTAAACGCTCAGTTAAAGCCTCAAACAGCAGTTCAATCCCTTCTCCTTCCATTGCAGAAACCCAAACAGCGCGTGGTGCGCCCTCTTCGTCTCTTTCAATTCGAGGTTTTTGGTCTTCCATGCAGTCAATTTTGTTCATGACTACAAGGGTTGGCACTTCATGAGCATCGATTTCTTCTAATACTTCATGAACAGCCTGAATGTTCTCACGAAAGCGGTCATCACTGGCATCAACAACATGTAACAAAATGTCAGCTTCCTGCGTCTCTTGTAACGTAGCCTTGAACGCAGCGACCAAGTCGTGTGGTAGATGACGGATAAAACCTACGGTATCTGCGAGAATTGCAGGCCCGACATCTGCCAATTCAATCTTACGTAGTGTTGGGTCTAGAGTTGCAAACAGTTGGTCTGCCGCATAAACACCTGCACTAGTGATTTGATTGAAAAGTGTTGATTTCCCTGCGTTGGTATAACCAACCAAAGAAATTGTTGGGATTTCAGCTCGATTACGAGCACGTCGCCCTTGTTCACGCTGCTTAGCCACTTTCGCTAAACGACGTAATATCGCTTTTATACGGTCACGCAACAAACGTCGATCGGTTTCCAGTTGAGTTTCACCTGGACCACGAAGACCAATACCACCTTTCTGCCTTTCAAGGTGAGTCCAACCACGAATCAATCGGGTAGAGATATGACGAAGCTGAGCGAGCTCAACTTGTAGCTTACCTTCATGAGTTCGCGCACGTTGTGCAAAGATATCTAAGATTAAACCCGTGCGATCAATCACACGACATTTACACAATTGCTCGAGGTTTCGCTCTTGGGCAGGAGAGAGAGAGTGGTTAAAAATCACAATTTCAGCACCGGTCAGCTGAACGGCTTGAGCGATTTCTAGGGCTTTACCTTCTCCAACGTAGTATTTAGGGAGTGGGGATTGTCGGCTACCAGTAATCACTTGTAGCGTTTCTACCCCCGCTGAGGAGACCAGCATTTCACATTCGCTTAGGTCTTCCCATTCTCCCTCTTGCGTGAAGTTGATATGAACAAGTACGGCTCGCTCGCCGGATTCATAACGGTCAAACAAGCAACCAACTCCTTATTACAGCGCAAGCTGTATCAATTGAACGATTAATCTTCAGTCTTCTCTGGACGATCAGATGGCGCACGCTGTTGCTCGCCGCTGTGGTGACTAACTGCACGAGCAGGAACCACAGTAGAAATCGCATGCTTGTAAACCATTTGGTTTACTGTGTTCTTCAATAAGATCACGAATTGATCGAAAGACTCGATCTGACCTTGCAGCTTGATGCCGTTAACAAGATAGATAGAGACTGGAATGCGCTCACGACGGAGTGCATTTAGGAATGGGTCTTGTAGCGATTGCCCCTTAGCCATTTTATTTTCCTTATTTATATTTTGTTGTAATTATTTAGCTAGTGGTGCACAAAAAGGTGCGGCCTTTGCATCTGAGCTAAACGAATAAAAAAACTCCGTTGTTATTGAAAGGCTGTGATTTTTAAAAGCCTCAATAACTGATCCTTTTCAGAGTATATTCACGCAAAAGCGATCACATTATACACAGCAATACTAATCAGATGCTATTGCATCTGAAAGAGTTTCTAACGCCTGTTCAATGTTTTCGCTATCCAACCAAGTTAAATCATCCCAACTGCGTAACCAGGTGATTTGTCGCTTGGCCAATTGACGGGTTGCGCAGACACCACGGAAAACCGCTTCGTCTAAATCGCAATTCCCATCTAAATAATCCCACATCTGCCTATAACCAACGCATCGGATCGATGGCAGTTCAGGGTGAAGATCGTCTCTGGCATATAGCGCCTTCATCTCATCTTCAAACCCCGCCTCTATCATCTTCTCAAAGCGAAGTTCAATGCGGCGATGGAGCTCTTTCCTTTCCTTGGGAGCTATTGCAAATTGTTTTACACGAAATGGCAGGCTATCGCCTTTCGTTTGAGTTAGCTCTGTTAATGTTTTACCCGAAATTCGGTAAACTTCCAATGCCCTTGAAAGCCTTTGTGGATCATTTGGGTGTATTCTTTCAGCGGATACGGGATCTATCTCTCTTAATTGATCATGCAATGCCTGCCAACCCTGTTCAATAGACTCCGCTTCAATCTGCTTACGAATCTCTTGATCCGCGGCCGGTAATGGCGATAAGCCTTCCAACAATGCCTTGTAGTACAGCATTGTGCCACCAACCAGTAACGGGATTTTTCCTTCCGCTACAATCTTATTCATTTCATTGATCGCATCACGACGAAAATCTGCCGCAGAATACGCTTCGCTTGGATCGAGAATATCAATCAAACGATGGGGCGCGAGCGCGAGCTCTCCTGCATCCGGTTTAGCGGTGCCGATATCCATGTCTTTGTAGATCAATGCTGAGTCGACACTGATGATCTCTACTGGGTACTTCTGACGTAAGCGGATAGCTAAATCTGTTTTTCCTGACGCCGTTGGGCCCATTAAAAACAACGCTAAAGGTAATTTTTCAGTCATGATATTTTGTATTTGTTTCTCTGTTAGAGCGCTTTATAAAAAAGGGCTTCGTATCACGATACATTCAGTTGCAAAGATAAATGCCATCGCGAAAAAGTTAAACCGTAAACGCGGCTATGGTCGCTGAAAAGTCGATAGGATTTACAAACTCTGGATCATCTAATGGAAGTAGACCATGCCAAAGCTGTTCAAGTTCTCCAACTAGTTGAACCGCTTCAGATAAAGTGTAGTCGCTTTTTACTTGTGCCGTTTGAATCCCGATCCAGTTGACCAATGATGGCAACATATCGTTAAAAACAGTAGCAGCGTGATTATCGACAATCTGAGCGTTTAATGAAGCCGCGTAAGATAACAGATCTGGGATCAAAATTTGTAAGTTTTGCTGCCTCAAAGGAGAAGGCACGCCCATCACCATTACCGCTTCACTGTTTCGCGCCTTAAGCTCAATCCCCAATAACGCCAGTGTTTGACTCAACGCCTTAGCAACCTCGACAAGTTCACTACCAAGCTTAATCGATAAAGGCACCAATAGTGGTTGGCTTTTTAACGCACCTTCTCGAGTATCAAGTTGGCCAATCACACGTAGCAATTCCGCTTTGGCTAAAGACACCAATACGCTTCCGTTTTTGTTTCCCATTACCAAATATTGGCGTTCCACTACCGAGACGGCTTTGCCTAAGTCCGTCACAGGAGCTCTTGGTTTTGAATGAACCAGGTTCTGTTGAGCAGGCTTAGCTTCTATATTTCCTTTATTTTCTATATTTTCTATGTTGTCTTTGGTTTCTACTGGTGCCACATGCTCTTGAGGAGATGATGGAACTACAACTTGACCATCAAAATCTGGCGTTTTCAGAAGCTCTTTATAGGCTTTCACTTCTCGCTTAGAGGGCGCGGGTTCACCATGATTTTGGTGCTGCTCTTTTTCTTTTTTAGGTTCAGGTCGAGACTCGATCCACTCTTGACGAGGGGACCCGGTAAAACTGGTCTCGCGAGCCGACGAGCCTGTGTTAGCTGAACTAATGTTAGTAGACGAATCTAAGTTGGTTGAAGAGCCCCTGCTAGGCGATGCACCAATTCTAGACGATGAACCTCGGTTGGCTGTTGAGCCATAATGTTGCCCAGCATCATTAACGCTGTGTTGAGGTTGATCATAAGCGCGCTCAGACTCTGCTTTTCTTGGGTAGGCTGGCGTTTGCTCAATAGCATGTCGTTCACTATCAGATACTTGGGTTTGATCCGAACGGCTAGGCATTGTGCTTTCAGGCTCTGGAAAACTGGCCACTTCACCGATACCAGTGTTCGAGCTATCTTGCTGATGATGAATCACTTCTGACTGATGAAACGCAGACTGCTTGATCGGTGCTGCATCAATTTGTTTACTTTGGGCTAGTCCATCACTCAGTGCTTGGTAAATGAAATCATGAACAAGGCGGGCTTGATGGAAACGCACTTCGTGTTTGGCAGGGTGAACATTCACGTCCACCTGATGTGGGTCTAGCTCAATGAACAACACATACGTCGCGAATTGATCTGGGCGCAGGCTAGTCTCATAGCTTTGGCGAATCGCATGATTGATCAGCTTGTCACGCATCATACGACCATTCACATAGCAGTATTGCAGATCGCTTTGTTGCCTTGCTCCTTCTGGCGTGGTGATCCAGCCATGAAGTTTTAGGCCTTGATGCTCAAGTTCGATCTTAAGCATATGACGAACAAAAGGATTGCCACATACCGCAGCGATTCGCTTTTCTGCTTGAACTTGTGTTTTGGCAGCGCGGTACTGACGAATCATTTTACCGTTATGGCGAAGGTTAATCGTCACATCAAAGCGACTCAATGCGATGCGTTTAAGAAGCTCATCGATATGCGTGAATTCGGTTTTCTCGGTGCGTAAGAACTTGCGGCGTGCTGGCGTATTGAAGAACAGGTCCAACACCTCAACCGAGGTACCAATGGGGTGCGCGGCAGGCTGCAGTTTCACCTGCATATCACGACCTTCACTGTGTGCCGCCCAAGCTTGGTCTTGAGTGGCAGGGCGTGAAGTCATGGTTAAGCGCGCAACAGAGCTGATACTCGCGAGCGCTTCACCACGGAAACCAAGGCTGACGATCGCCTCAAGGTCATCAAGGGTATGAATCTTAGAGGTAGCATGACGGCTCAGCGCCAACGCAAGCTCATCTTTGACGATGCCCTTGCCGTTGTCACGAACGCGGATCATCTTAGCGCCGCCTTTCTCGATATCAATATCGATACGTGTGGCACCCGAATCCAAACTGTTCTCAACCAGCTCTTTTACAACAGAAGCTGGTCTTTCTACCACTTCACCCGCTGCGATTTGGTTAGCTAATCGAGCTGGCAGTATTTTGATCGTCATATTTATAGCTACCTTACTGCCATTGATGGAAACATGTCTGCGTTAAAAAGCTTACTTGTGCGGAATAATCAACACCTGCCCCACCGCTAGGCTGTCAGATCGTAGCTTATTCGCTTGGCGAATACTGTTAACACTCACGCCGTACTTAGAAGCAATCTTGCCAAGGTAATCACCTCTTGCGACTTTATGTTTACGCAGAGGGACATCTTTCACTTCAACCGTAATACGTAACTTCTGGCCTACTCTAACGGTTTCAGATTTCAAGCGGTTCTCACGTTTGATATCTGCCACCCGTACTTTGTAACGGCTGGCTATCTTGCCTAGGTACTCTCCAGACTTAACCGTGTGGGTTATGGTCTTGGTTTTCACTGCGCTGCTTGATGATGACCCTGAAGCACTGCTTGGGATCTTAAGCACTTGGCCGATCGCTAGGCTGCTCGATTTCAGATTGTTGAATTTCATCAACGTCTGTGTCGAGGTGCCATATTTACTCGCAATCACCGATAAAGACTCACCACGAGACACTTTATGTTGGCTCACGCTACCGGTTGATGACGTTGCATTAGACAAGATAATCCCTTCTGGCGGGTTAGCCTTCAAATACTTAACGACCGCTTTGGTCACTGCTCGTGCCAATTTATCTTGGTGCGAACGTTGGAAGAGCAGCTTCTCTTCGGTCGGATTCGAAATAAAGCCCGTCTCGACCAAGACCGATGGTATCTGTGGTGAACGTAATACTGCCAAACTGGTATTGATTGGTTTATTGTTATGAAGCTTAGCAACCTTACCCATCTCAGACAGAATGGTGGTTGCAAGCTTATAGCCCTCTTTCTGTGAGTGGCTGAACTGCAAATCAAGCAGAGTTTGGTTTACGTTCTTATCATCAATATTGCCAGTGAAAGCCGCACCGCTACCACCGAGTAATTCAGACTGCTTCTCTTTGTTCTCGATCCATCGAGAGATCTCAGTATTTGCGCGTCGAGTATTCAACACAAACACCGAACCACCTCTTGGTTGAGGGGTCGTAAAAGCATCCGCGTGAATAGAGATAAACAGATGAGCTTCGTTTTCACGAGCAATTGCAACACGTCGGTTAAGGTTTACAAAGTAGTCGGCATTACGGGTCATGCGAGTTTTGATCCCAGGAACCGCATTCAACTGTGCAGCAAGCTTACGAGAAATACTCAGAGTCGCATTCTTTTCATACTTACGACTTGGACCAATAGAGCCTGGGTCCTCACCACCGTGACCAGGGTCAATCACGATCAGAATGTCTTTCTGACGTTTAACCTGATTAATATTTTTGCTCACCGTTGGTTTACTCGGCTTCGACGTCGTTGCCCCCTTGCTTGTCGCACCATGAGGCAGATCGATCACCAGACGATGTCCGTACTGACCACCAGGAGTCGGGCTGAGTTTAAACAACTCCGCTGTAGAGGATTTCTTCAACTCAAAAACCAAGCGATAGGTATTTTTGTCTGGCGGTGAACTCTTACGAATCTTAGATAGAACGGGGCTATCTTTCACCACGACCGGTAACTTAGTTGCAAGGTTGGTATGTTTTAAATCGACCACTAAACGACTCGGGCTACTCAAGGTGAAATAGCTAAAGTCCGCTTCTGATTTTAAGTCGATAACCACACGAGTTTCTTCTGGAGAAGGCCAAACCCTTAAACTTTTCAGTGAGTTTGCAGAAACAAGTGAAGAAAATAGTATAGAAAAAACAGTAGCCATCATGGCTACTGCTGAAATAAGGCGTCTAGAAATCAACATAACTCCAACTGACTAAGTAAGCGCTGTCCGTATTCACTATTAGCGGTTAAAGAAACAATACGGTGATCGTCTTGGTAACGAATATCAATGTCCAAATCGGCTTCCGGTAGCATCCCATAGCCTTTCTCAGGCCATTCAACCAAACAGATAGCATCTGGTGTGAAGTAATCACGAATCCCCATGAACTCCAATTCTTCAGGATCGGCTAAGCGATAAAGATCGAAGTGATATACCTGCCAATCGGCAAGTTGATAAGGTTCAACTAGAGTATACGTTGGGCTCTTTACATTTCCTTGATGGCCAAGTGCTTTTACAAAGCCACGACTGAAGGTCGTTTTACCTGCGCCAAGATCACCATGCAGATAAATAGTCGTCTGCTGTGAGCAAAGATTAGAAAGCTCCGTCCCTAATTGAATCGTTGCTTGTTCATCTTTCAAAGTAAATTGTTTCGTGCTCATGAATACGTTCTCTAAAAATCGATCGTTGACTATATAAAAATCAAAAGAACAAGAATAGTAAACCGTGATGCTTTTAGTAGACAAGCACTCAAGTGTAAGTTCTATGAAAAATACTGATCAAAACACGTCAGTTCTGGTCAATATCACTAAGATCCGTTAAGATCCGCCCCCATTTTTGCCGAACCTAATTTTAATTAGCCTTATCTCTAATTGTAAAACAGAGAAAATAAGAATTAAGAATGAAGCCATGAATCTAGACCATCTTGCTGAAAAAATTAAAATCTGGGGAAAAGAGCTCGGCTTTCAAAAAGTTGGCATCTGCGATGTTGATTTAAGTGAACACGAAGCCCCTCTTCAAGCATGGCTAGATGCTGGCAACCACGGCGAAATGGATTGGATGGCTCGACATGGAATGATGCGCGCACGTCCTGATGAACTTCATCCAGGCACCATTCGAGTGATCAGCGCCCGAATGAACTACCTACCACCAGAAGCTCAGTTTGCCTCTAACCTAAGCGATACCACTCTAGGCTATATCAGCCGTTATTCTTTAGGCCGCGATTATCACAAATTGTTCCGTAACCAGTTGAAAAAGCTGGGACAAAGAATCGAAAAAGAGGTCGAAGGTTTAGACTCACGTCCTTTCGTGGATTCAGCGCCTATTTTAGAAAGACCGCTCGCTCAAAAAGCGGGGTTGGGTTGGACAGGTAAACACTCGTTAATTCTTGATAAAGACGCGGGCTCTTGGTTCTTCCTAGGCGAGCTGTTGGTTAATATCCCGCTTCCTGTTGATGAACCCAGTGTTGATGAGTGCGGAAAATGCACCGCATGTATCACTTCTTGCCCAACGGGTGCCATTATTGCTGATGGCGTAGTGGATGCTCGAAAATGTATCTCATACTTAACCATTGAATACGATGGTGTGATCCCGGAAGAATTTAGAGACGCCATTGGTAATCGTATTTACGGTTGTGATGACTGTCAGTTAGTGTGCCCGTGGAACCGTCATGCCGAACTCACAGAGCAAACAGACTTTCATCGTAGAGAAGATTTCCAAGAAGCCGATCTGGTTTCACTTTCAAGTTGGGATGAAGCAACCTTCCTAAAGAAAATGGAAGGCTCAGCAATAAGACGTATCGGCCACACCCAGTGGTTACGCAATATCTTTGTTGCTATGGGCAATGCGCCATTTCAACAACGCATTGTTGAAACACTAGAATCTCATCAAGGCAAAAACGAAATGCTAGATGTGCATATTGAGTGGGCTTTGAATAAACAACTACAACAGTTACCCAACGCTAGCGGTGTGCAAAGAAGTAGCAGTAAAATATCCACCAAAAAGCACAGGCTGATACGTATTGTTGAGAAGGGACTGCCAAGAGACGCCTAGCCCTTTAGGCATCAACGATTGGCTAGCTAACCTACCTAAATAGTCCAACATTTAAGACAACCCGTTGCACATAATTTTAGAACAATGTTTGACCTTGTTCTCAATTTTAGCAATGTGGAAAAAATTCAGAACTCTCGTAAACTTCCGACACTCTCACAAAGTTAAACACAGTACCGATAAATGATTAAGATCAAAAAACAACAAGTTAACGATCTTTTATCAAATTCAAGATAAACACTCAAACTCATAAAAAACAACAAGTTACGATCGCCACAATTCAGCTAATATATTGAAAACAAGAAAGATCTTTTGGGGATATGTAAAGAATTAAGTCTGAAATAACTTTATCAACCAAGTTATCCACACCTAACATTTTGTGGATAAGTCTGTTTATAGATATGAAAAACCTCAAGTATCTGCTTCAGAGACCTGATGTTTACTAGCATTCCAGTTGCTAAGAAAAATTTAAGACAAAAAAATATCCACCATGATGGAGGATTATTTGCTTTTTGGGGGGATTATGCTTCGCAGCATTAAAGAAAGAGCGTGACCTTTAAGGTCGTCTTTAAACTCTGTGATCTAAAGAAAAACACGGTGGCTTAAAGAATCTTAATAGCTTTTTAGAAGAAAGCTGGAGCGATACATCGGGTTCGAACCGATGACCTCAACCTTGGCAAGGTTGCGCTCTACCAACTGAGCTAGTATCGCATTAGTTAACCGTTAATACTGTCTGCTAAGAAGCTAAGCGCTTACTGAAAGGCAGTGACCAACGTGTAACTGTAATGTGGTTGCGGGAGCCGGATTTGAACCGACGACCTTCGGGTTATGAGCCCGACGAGCTACCAAACTGCTCCATCCCGCGTCCGGATGCATTGTTTAAGACAATGAGGCTTAAATTGGAGCGATACATCGGGTTCGAACCGATGACCTCAACCTTGGCAAGGTTGCGCTCTACCAACTGAGCTAGTATCGCATTAGTTAATCGCTGCTCTTACTGCCTTGGGCAACAGATAGCGCTTAACTGTAATGTGGTTGCGGGAGCCGGATTTGAACCGACGACCTTCGGGTTATGAGCCCGACGAGCTACCAAACTGCTCCATCCCGCGTCCGGATGCATTATTTAAGTTAATGACTCTATATTCCCAACGTCAATCCTAAGAAAGAAATTGGAGCGATACATCGGGTTCGAACCGATGACCTCAACCTTGGCAAGGTTGCGCTCTACCAGCTGAGCTAGTATCGCTTAGTTAACCGTTAAACTTGTCTGCTAGAAACTAGGTTCTTACTGCAAAGAAGCTATCAACGTTTAGCTTTAATGTGGTTGCGGGAGCCGGATTTGAACCGACGACCTTCGGGTTATGAGCCCGACGAGCTACCAAACTGCTCCATCCCGCGTCCGGATGTTTCTCTTTTCGTATCATTACCGTTTAAGACAATGAGACTAAACCATTTTCATTCTGAGTACTTTCTCTAGGAGATGACTTCTAAGAACTGAATTTGGAGCGATACATCGGGTTCGAACCGATGACCTCAACCTTGGCAAGGTTGCGCTCTACCAACTGAGCTAGTATCGCATAAGCTAACCGTCCATCTTTTCTACTAAGAAGCTAAGTGCTTACTGCAAAGAAGTGACCAACGTTCAACTGTAATGTGGTTGCGGGAGCCGGATTTGAACCGACGACCTTCGGGTTATGAGCCCGACGAGCTACCAAACTGCTCCATCCCGCGTCCGGATGCATTGTTTAAGTCAATGAGTCTATTTCCCAACATCAATCCTAAGAAAGAAATTGGAGCGATACATCGGGTTCGAACCGATGACCTCAACCTTGGCAAGGTTGCGCTCTACCAGCTGAGCTAGTATCGCTTAGTTAACCGTTAAACTTGTCTGCTAGAAACTAAGTTCTTACTGCAAAGAAGCTATCAACGTTTAGCTGTAATGTGGTTGCGGGAGCCGGATTTGAACCGACGACCTTCGGGTTATGAGCCCGACGAGCTACCAAACTGCTCCATCCCGCGTCCGGATGTTTCTCTTTTCGCATCATTACCGTTTAAGGACAATGAGACTAAACCATTTTCATTCTGAGCACATTCTCAAAGAGACAGCTTCTAAGAATAGAATTTGGAGCGATACATCGGGTTCGAACCGATGACCTCAACCTTGGCAAGGTTGCGCTCTACCAACTGAGCTAGTATCGCATAAGCTAACCGTTAATCTTTTCTGCTCAAAACTAAGTTTTTACTGCAAAGAAGCTATCAACGTTTAGCTGTAATGTGGTTGCGGGAGCCGGATTTGAACCGACGACCTTCGGGTTATGAGCCCGACGAGCTACCAAACTGCTCCATCCCGCGTCCGGATGTTTCTCTTTTCGCATCATTACCGTTTAAGACAATGAGACTAAACCATTTTCATTCTGAGTACTTTCTCTAGGAGATGACTTCTAAGAATATTACTTCTTGTTCGAATAAAAGTGGAGCGATACATCGGGTTCGAACCGATGACCTCAACCTTGGCAAGGTTGCGCTCTACCAACTGAGCTAGTATCGCATAAGCTAACCGTTCATCTTCTCTGCTCAAAACTAAGTTCTTACTGCAAAGAAGCTATCAACGTCTAACTGTAATGTGGTTGCGGGAGCCGGATTTGAACCGACGACCTTCGGGTTATGAGCCCGACGAGCTACCAAACTGCTCCATCCCGCGTCCGGATGCATTATTTAAGTTAATGACTCTGTTCTCTAAAAAGAGAGAATTTGGAGCGATACATCGGGTTCGAACCGATGACCTCAACCTTGGCAAGGTTGCGCTCTACCAACTGAGCTAGTATCGCAATAGTTAATCGCTGTTCTTATTACCTTGGGCAATAAATGGCGCCTAACTGTAATGTGGTTGCGGGAGCCGGATTTGAACCGACGACCTTCGGGTTATGAGCCCGACGAGCTACCAAACTGCTCCATCCCGCGTCCGGATGCATTGTTTAAGTCAATGAGTCTATTTCCCAACATCAATCCTAAGAAAGAAATTGGAGCGATACATCGGGTTCGAACCGATGACCTCAACCTTGGCAAGGTTGCGCTCTACCAACTGAGCTAGTATCGCAATCTGAAACGTCTTTCGTCGTTCAGGGCTGCGAATTATAAGAGCATTTTTTTGTGATGCAAGTCCTTAATGCAAAATTACGAAAGTTTTTACTCAACTGCTGTAAAAGCACGCAGATTTGCAAAAAAATCAGCTCTTATGTCCCTGAAAAGTTAGATAAACGTGATCATTTGATCTGATTAGATGTTAATAATCGTTTTTCGGTAGTACTGCAGTTCAGCGATCGACTCACGAATATCATCCAATGCAAGGTGACTTCCCGACTTTGAAAAACCATCAAGTACTTCGGGTTTCCAGCGACGAGTCAGCTCTTTCAGGGTACTTACATCGACATAACGGTAATGGAAGTACTCTTCCAGCTCTGGCATGTGTTTGTATAAGAAACGGCGATCTTGGCCAATGCTGTTACCACAAATCGGTGATTTGCCTTTTGGTACCCACTTCTCAAGAAACTCAATCGTTTGTTGAATAGCCTCTTGCTCTGAAACCGTGCTTTCTTGAATTCGTTTCACTAGGCCGCTGCCGGTGTGGGTCGTTGTACACCACTCGTCCATCTTGTCCAATTCACTCTGAGGTTGGTGAATAGCCAAAACAGGTCCTTCAGCCAGGATGTTAAGCTCACTATCAGTAACGATAGTAGCAATTTCAATGATTTTATGAGTTTCAGGATCAAGTCCCGTCATCTCTAGATCAACCCAAATCAGGTTCTGATCGCTAAAGGACATAAGGCGTCGCCTATTTGTTTATGTATAAAAGAGGTACTATACCCAAATAACTATACTCAAACTAGCTTTAGGGCCATCGAAATCAATGGTACCAACAACATTCCGTTTGAGTCCTCAATCATCAAGTTAGATGTGTTAAGTGAAAAATTGTGGCTAAAAAAAAGAAGTTAACCAAAGGTCAAGTGCGTCGTGTACGTAGCAACCAGAACAAGCGACTCAAGAAAGAAGATTCTATCCAGTGGGATGAGAACATGCTTGGCGGAACAAAAAGCGGACTCGTAATTACGCGCTTTGGCCAACATGCCGATATCGAAGATCTTGAAACCAACGAAGTTCACCGTTGTAACTTACGCCGCAGTATTGAAACGTTAGTTTCTGGAGACAAAGTCATTTGGCGCGCAGGACTTGAATCAATGGCCGGCATCTCTGGTGTTGTAGAAGCCGTTGAGCCAAGAACGTCAATGCTAACTCGCCCTGATTACTATGACGGCCTAAAACCGGTTGCCGCAAACGTAGATCAAATGGTTATCGTTTCAGCTGTACTGCCGGAGCTATCACTTAATATCATCGACCGTTACTTGATCGCCTCTGAAACGGTGAATATTGCCCCGTTAGTTGTGCTCAATAAAGTCGACTTGCTGACAGAACAACAAATTAGCGAATACCGCGAAACGCTGAAAATATACGAGAAAATCGGCTATAAAGTCATGTTCGTCAGTAAAGAGTCGGGTTACGGCATCAAAGAGTTGGAAGCCGAATTGAAAGATCGTATCAACATTTTCGTTGGTCAATCTGGCGTAGGTAAATCCAGCGTAGTGAATGCACTCATGCCGACATTAGACATTGAAGAAGGCGCGGTTTCTGAAAACTCAGGACTGGGTCAACACACTACGACTGCAGCGCGTTTGTATCACTTCCCTTCTGGTGGTGATCTTATCGATTCCCCAGGGGTACGTGAATTCGGCCTATGGCATTTAGAACCCGATGAAGTCACTGATGCTTTCATTGAATTCAAACCATACCTAGGTGGTTGTAAATTCCGTGACTGTAAACACAATGACGATCCTGGATGTCTTCTACGTGAAGCCGTTGAAGACGGTAAAATTAGCCGCTTACGTTTTGCTAGCTACCATCGCATTATTGAAACAATGGCTGACAACAAAGATAACCGTCAGTACTCACGAAGCAAGAAAGCCGATCTCTAATCGCGTTTTTGTGAACAAATGTGTGCATTTACTGACAATTGGCGCGAATTTAAGTAACATCTCGCGCCCTAAACCGTCATCGACAGATTTAATTGAAAAACAATTAGCATTGGAAAATTAATACAATGGATAAGATTAAAGTTGGATTGCAGTACTGGATCCCACAGCATGGGCTAACTCGCCTAGTCGGTAAACTGGCATCTGCTAAAGCGGGTGGCTTAACGACAGCGATCATCAACTGGTTCATCAAGCAATACAAAGTAAACATGGATGAAGCTCTGCATAGCGATCCAAAACACTTTAAAACATTCAATGAATTCTTCGTACGTGAATTGAAAGAAGGCATGCGCCCTATCGCAGAAGGTGACTCTGTTATTGTTCACCCTGCTGATGCACGTGTAAGCCAGTTTGGCCCAATTACTGACGGTCAACTGATTCAAGCTAAAAACCATAACTACTCAGCTCGTGAGCTATTGGGTGGTGATGCTGCTCTAGCGGATGAATTTAAAGACGGCGAATTTGCAACGCTTTACTTGTCGCCAAGTGATTACCATCGCGTGCACATGCCATGTGACGGCACACTGCGCCAAATGATCTACGTTCCGGGTGACCTTTTCTCTGTAAACCCGTTAACGGCAGAGAACGTTCCAAACCTATTCGCACGTAACGAGCGTGTGGTTTGTATCTTTGATACTGAGTTTGGCCCAATGGCACAAGTGCTGGTTGGCGCAACTATCGTTGGCAGCATCGAGCAAGTATGGGCTGGCACCATTACTCCACCTCGTGGTAACTCAGTTTACAAATGGGATTACCCTGCACAAGGTGATACAGCCGTCGTCTTGAAGAAAGGCGAAGAGATGGGCCGCTTTAAGCTTGGTTCAACGGTTATCAACCTGTTCGCTAAAGACGCAATCAAGTTTGACGAAACGATGCAAAATGGTGAGAAAACCGTTCTAGGCACCCCTTTCGCGCATATTGCGGGCAAAGACGCTGAAGTAAATGAAGAGACTGCTGAAGCTGTTGATTCAACAGAGAACACAGACCAAGTCTAACTCTCTGAGTTAACTTAGTAAGCTTTAAGGGCGCGTTAGTTTTCTATTTTTAGAGAATAACGCGCCTTTTTCTTATCTAGTTCGAGACATTTCCCTTCAAGATTTCAACAAATCTAACTATCGATAACCTTATTCTCAACGAGCAGTACGTCGAATTACCTCATAAAAAGATTGACCAAAAACAAAACAACTGTCGAAACCTTAAACAACTTTCCGATTTTACAACCCGTCTCCAAGTACCAAAAAACCAGATAACTTACTCTATTTGAAGATATTTTATTCATAGGGTCTTTGTACATGCCTAAACTCAATGTTGGCGTTCTGGCCAAGCTGTTGATTTGTTTTGCGATTCCCTTGGGCGTGTTATTCATGCCGATAGATTCAATACCAATCGATGATCTCACGCTGATTCAACACCGCTTGTTGGCAATATTCTTGTTGGCCGCTCTACTGTGGGTGCTTGAACCTGTTCCGGTATTCGCCACTTCCATTTTGATCATAGCACTTGAACTGGTGATGATTTCCGACAAAGGTTTGCACCTATTTAGAAACCCACCAGCGGGACACGATCTCGGTGAATTAATCAAATATACCGACATATTCGGTGCATTTTCGTCACCAATCATCATCCTCTTTATGGGTGGTTTCGCTCTTGCGATATCCGCATCCAAATACGAACTCGACAACAACTTAGCACGAGTATTACTCAAACCATTTGGTACAGAACCGCGCTTCATTATGCTCGGCTTAATGCTGATCACCGCCGTGTTCTCAATGTTCATGTCAAATACCGCAACAACGGTAATGATGCTCGCGCTGCTAGGCCCAATCGTAGCCTCTGCGCCAAAAGGCGACATGGGGATTAAAGCGCTCGTGTTGTGTATTCCAATTGCTGCTAACACCGGTGGTATCGCGACACCAATCGGTACACCGCCCAATGCCATCGCACTGCAATACCTGACGGGTGAGAACAGTATCGACTTCCTAAGCTGGATGATGATGGGCTTGCCCTTTGTGATCATTCAACTCACCATCGCTTGGTTCCTTCTACAGAAGTTTTTCCCGTCCAAGGAAAGAAACATGGTGCTCAAGCTTGATGGCCAATTTAGAAAAAGCTGGCGAGCGATTGTGGTTTACGTCACCTTCGCTGCCACTATCCTATTGTGGATGACCACCAAACTGCACGGCATGAACACTTATGTGGTGTCTATCATTCCACTGGCTGTGTTTACTCTCACCGGCATCATGGGCAAAGAAGAGCTCAAGCTGATTAACTGGGATGTATTGTGGCTAGTAGCCGGTGGTATTGCGATTGGTATAGGACTCGATAAAACAGGCTTAGCCGTGGCACTCGCACACGCGATTGATTATGAGTCGCTCTCACCAACGGCGGTAGTGCTAACGTTATCCATCGTATGTTGGTTAATGGCGAACTTCATGTCAAACACCGCAACGGCCAACTTACTGATGCCGATCGCCGCTGCGATTGGTGCATCAATGGAAAGCTTGGTTGCGATAGGAGGCCTGCAAGGACTACTGGTTGTGGTCGCCTTCTCTGCATCGCTAGGTATGATTTTACCCGTATCGACACCACCAAACTCGTTGGCCTACTCGACCGGGCTTATCGAAAGTAAAGACATGGCGAAGATGGGCATCATCTTAGGGATCGTCGGCTTACTAATGGTCTACCTCGCCCTGTTTATCATCACTTAGCACGTTAGCTTTTCACTACAACCCTCCAGATAGCAATCATGATTTCGCTATCTGGAGGGTTTATCAGTTTTTAATCGATAGATAATTGTGATTCTACTTCACGGTTTATTAAAAATAACGATAAGTCATTTTAAATTTTTGATTTTAAACACATTTACCAACATCAAGACAACGGCACTATACACGCATCAGAGACACACCAATTCACCATCAAGTACGTCACTGTAATTAGGTTTTTGTCTAATAGAGAGGAATAGACCTTGAGACATACTATTAAGTTTAAAATTCAGATCGCGATTGCGGTCATCATCGCCGTCGTGAGTGGCGCTCAAGCCTGGATATCAGTTAATCAGCTCACTCAAGAAACAGAGGTCGCGATTAACCAAGAAATGAAAAATGTCAGTGTTGGCACCACCAATTACATTGCCGATTGGCTCTCAATCCGCAGTGATATGATGCTTGCCAATGAATCGACTATTTCAAGTAGTAGCAACTCTGATCGCGAGTTATTGATCACCAAGCAAGCCGGACAATTCTTGTCTGTTTATGCAGGGTTCAGCGATGGCACTATCGCCTATGGCGACAAAGGTGAAGATTGGCCAGCAGGCTATGACCCGCGCACTCGCCCTTGGTATAAAGATGCCAACGCAACATCAGACCTCATCATTACCGAACCTTATCAGGACTTTGACGGCAGCATTGTCATCAGCTTTGCCAAAGCATTCAGTGGCGATAGACAAGGTGTTCTCGCGGCCGATCTAACCGTAACCAGCATTATCGATACCGTGCTCAATGTAAAACTGGATAACGATGGCTTTGCGTTTTTAGTCGACGGCAATAACAACATTGTGGCCTACAGTGATGAAGAACTGAGTCAAAAACCACTGACCAGTTTGAATCCAGAACTCACAACCAACAAGGTGTCACAACTGCTCCAAGACCAAATGATCACCACTCTCACTTGGCCGGGTCAAGGCGATAAGCTGGTCTATATTGCCAATGTCCCGAACACCGATTGGTCGTTAGGTATCGTTATCGATAAAGAAATGGCGTTTTCTGCAGTATCCGATGCCATTCAATTCATCACGCTGACCTCTTTGGTGTTGTACATCATCATTTCAATTGCGAGTACCGTGGTGATCAACCGCCTACTTTCTCCATTACAAACCTTGTCTGAAGCCTTAACTCAGCTCGCACAAGGCAGAGGCGATCTCACTCAGCGCATTGATATCACACGTATGGATGAGATTGGCAAACTTGCCGAGCTTGTGAACCAGTTCTTAAGCCAGATGCAAAGCATGTTGAAGGGCGTAATAGAACACAGCCACGATCTCAACAATCATGCAGAGAAAGCCAATCAACTGGCGACCCAGTCTTCGATTAGCGTTGAGAATCAACAAAACGATATCAACCAAATTGCGACCGCGATTCATGAGATGTCCGCCACCGCAGCCGAAGTAGCTAGCCATGCCGAATTAACGGCATCCGCTTCTCAGGCATCCGCTACTGCTTGTAACGAAGGCCAAGAGGTCATCCAACAAAACCGCGATGCGATTACTGGCCTGGCGACTCAAGTTGAAGATGCAGCCAATGTGATTCGTGAATTAGAGAGCAATGCTCAAAGCATCAACCAGATCCTATCCACCATTCAAGGCATTGCCGAACAGACCAACCTGTTGGCATTGAATGCCGCGATTGAAGCCGCTCGTGCGGGTGAACAAGGTCGTGGGTTTGCGGTTGTGGCCGATGAAGTGCGCGTGCTCAGCCAAAGAACGCATGGCTCGACCGAAGAAATCCGCGTGATGATTGATACGCTGCAGAAGAATACCGAACATGCCGTTGAAAGCATGACCACCAGCACTCAACTGGCAGAGAACAGTGTTGGCTTCGCAGAACAAGCCCATGGTAGCCTGACTAAAATCACGCAAGCAATCACTGAAATCAACGACATGGCGCTGCAAATAGCCAGTGCTGCAGAAGAGCAACGCGCGGTCAGCGAAGACATCAGCCGCAATACGCAAGGAATCAAAGACGCCTCCGACGATTTGGCACAACAAGCAGAAAGCAGTCGCAATAGCTCAAATGACATGAGCAGCGCTGCTGAGTCGATGCGCCAAGACGTGGAGCGCTTTAAGGTATAGCGCTTTAAGATTTAGCGCTTTGAGGTTTAGCGCTTTGAGGTTTAGCGCTTTGAGATATAGCGCGCCTCAAGCAAAGTAAGTTGAACCACACCAGCAAGTGACAGCTGACATAAACTAATAACTGAAACAAAGTCGTTCTTTCATAAGAATCACTTTGTTCTCAGTTCGGTTTGATGCATATTGATGAGCTAATTTATCCCAGACACAAGGATGTTATTCAGATGGGATTCGAATGGTTAGCTCTAGCTGCCGCTTTTCTTTGGGCGATTGCGAGCCTAATGTCAGTAAAGCCTGCTCAACACTTAGGTTCTTTCGCCTATAGCCGCTGGCGAATGGGTTGTACCGCGATCATCTTATCAAGCATGGCTTGGTTTACTGGCGGCTGGTCAAGTGTCGAAGCCGACCTCGTCACGCCGATGATGCTGTCAGGCCTGATTGGCATCTTCATTGGTGATACCGCCCTATTTGCTTGTTTGAACCGAATGGGACCGCGCCAAGCGGGTTTGCTGTTCTCTTGTCACGCCGTGTTCTCGGCGATTCTTGGTTACTTCCTGTTTAGCGAAAGCATGACTTCAGTAGAGCTGATTGGCTCGGCATTGGTGTTTAGCGGTGTGTTAACCGCGATATTTTTTGGTCGTCGCGGCCAAGCGAACAATCAACTCGAAACCATTAAGGGCACGGTGTGGATTGGCGTTGCGCTGGGAATCACCGCCGCGATCTGCCAAGCATTGGGCGGCATTATTGCCAAACCCGTGATGCAAACTAGCATTGACCCAATAGCCGCCTCTGCCATTCGAATGATCACCGCCTTTGTTGCTCACTCACTGTTTCGTTTAACGGGCGCCAAACTTTCACGCTCACTTAACCCAATGAATAAGCAGATATTCGCGATTACCGCGGTTAACGGCTTTTTGGCAATGGCGGTGGGAATGACGCTGATCTTGTACGCATTGCAGGAAGGCAATGTCGGTATGGTCGCACTGTTATCTTCAACCACGCCCATCATGTTGTTACCAATACTCTGGCTTTACACCAAGCAGAGACCAAATGCCTACGCTTGGATAGGTGCCATTGTTGCCGTAGTGGGCACTGGTATTCTGGTTAGCTAGTAGGCACCGGTATTTTGGTCAGATAGAGCACCGGTATTCTGGTTAGCTAGTGAAGCGAATTGAAAGCTGAGAGTTAATGGTTAACCGTTAATAGCTAAGGACTACTAACTCTCAGTAAAAACAAAAGCAAAAAACTAAGAACGCGGGAAAGGAAAAGCCGTCACGTCATCGATGTGGTCGTAGCCCAGCGCCAGCATGATCAGCCTGTCGATACCTAGAGCAACACCCGCACAGTCTGGTAAGCCCGCTTTTAATGCCTCAATCAAGTGATGGTCAATCGGTTGAGGCGATAAGCCCATCTCAATACGTTTGGCATTATCACCTTCAAAGCGCTGAAGTTGTTCTTGTGGTTTATCGAGTTCATGGAAGCCGTTTGCTAATTCAATCCCTTTGAAATACACCTCAAAGCGATCCGCTACCCTAGCATCATTAGGGTTAATCTTGGCTAGTGCAGCTTGTGATGCTGGGAAGTCATAAACAAACGCAGGCACTTGTTGCCCTATCTTAGCTTCAACCCCAATACTAAACAGCAGCTGCAATAAGGTGTCGCGGTCTTCTTCTGGATCTGCAATGTCGCTGAGCCCTAGTTTCGCTGCAGCTTGCTTTAGCGTATCAATCGAATCCTCCAACGGACACACACCTAACACATCAATAAAGGCTTGTTGGTAAGTCATTCGCTGTGCTGAGCCTGATTTAAGCACCTGCTGTAACAGCAAATCCATTTCATCCATCAGGTCATGATGATCAAAACCAACGCGATACCACTCCAACATAGTGAACTCAGGGTTGTGATAACGGCCATTTTCTTCGTTACGAAAAGACTTACAAATTTGGTAGATACAGCCACTGCCCGCCGCTAACAGTCGTTTCATATGAAACTCTGGGCTCGTCATAAAGAACAGTGGCTGGCCGTGCGCATAACCCGGCCCTACGAATTCAGTTTTGAACGTATGCAAATGCACATCCGTCACCGTGGCGTGACTCATGGCTGGCGTATCCACTTCCATCACGTTTCGTTCTGTAAAGAACTGGCGAATTTGATTAAGGATATCAGCACGTTGCTTTAATTGCTTAATGGTTGCGGCGGGTTGCCATGTAGAGTGCATTATTAAGTTCCATATCACTGAATTCTAGGCGACGAAAATTACCACCTTTCGTCTCTTTTGTAAGCTTCTATCTGTCTATTGATGAAAGCAAAATGTTGTTTTAATGAAGCCAGAAAATTACGTTCTACAATACAATTATCAATACAGCTTTCACATCAACATTGATAACGAAAATCATACTCAACAAGCCGTTAACACCCGTCCTGTGGGTTAATCGTTATCAACAATTCATTGCCGTGATTGCAGTCACATAACCTATAATTTCTATGCCTCCATATGCATTACCGACCTAAAAACCCAAATACATCAATTTTTGAAATGCCTTCCTCTCTTACACTGAACCTACCACTTAAGGCTTAGGGGTGCTAAATGGTTCCTACGATTTAGAACCTCCTAAATAAGCTTTTTATAATAACAAGCGGAATACTCCGCATCACACTGGAGAATAACTGTGAAGACAATTACCACAGATATCGCAGTCATCGGCGCAGGCGGCGCTGGTCTTCGTACAGCTATCGCTGCGGCTGAAGCTAATCCTGAATTGGAAGTAGCACTGATTTCTAAAGTTTACCCAATGCGTTCGCACACGGTAGCAGCAGAAGGCGGTTCAGCAGCAGTAATTAAAGACGAAGATAGCCTAGATAACCACTTCAACGATACTGTTGGCGGTGGCGACTGGCTATGTGAACAGGATGTTGTTGAATACTTTGTTGAAAACTCGACTCGCGAAATGATCCAAATGGAACAATGGGGCTGCCCATGGAGTCGTAAAGAAAACGGTGAAGTAAACGTACGCCGATTCGGCGGTATGAAAGTAGAAAGAACGTGGTTCGCAGCGGATAAAACCGGCTTCCACATGCTTCATACTCTGTTCCAGACTTCGATGAAGTACGACACAATCAAACGATTTGATGAGTACTTTGTGGTGGATTTGATCGTTGAAGATGGCGAAGTACAAGGCCTAATCGCGATTCATATGTCTGAAGGTGAGCTTGTTACGATTAAAGCGAAATCTGTTGTATTAGCAACCGGTGGCGCAGGTCGTGTTTACCACTGCAATACTAACGGCGGCATCGTAACTGGCGACGGTATGGCAATGGCTTATCGCCACGGTGTACCACTGCGTGATATGGAGTTCGTTCAATACCACCCAACAGGCCTACCGGGCACTGGCATCTTGATGACCGAAGGTTGTCGTGGTGAAGGCGGTATCATCGTCAACAAGAACGGCTACCGTTACCTACAAGATTACGGCATGGGCCCTGAAACTCCAGTGGGCGAGCCGAAAAACAAATACATGGAACTGGGTCCTCGTGACAAAGTTTCTCAAGCATTCTGGCACGAGCAGCAGAAAGGCAACACCATCAAGCACCCGCTTGGTGATGTCGTACACCTTGACCTTCGCCATCTGGGTGAAGAGTACCTGCAAGAGCGTCTTCCGTTCATCTGTGAGCTTGCAAAAGCGTACGTAAACGTAGACCCAGCAAAAGAGCCAATCCCAATTCGCCCTACCGTTCACTACACCATGGGTGGTATTGAAACTAACGGTACGTGTGAAACTCGCATTAAAGGCCTATTCGCCGTTGGTGAATGTGCTTCAGTTGGCCTACACGGTGCAAACCGCTTAGGTTCTAACTCTCTGGCTGAGTTCGTGGTATTTGGCCGCGTAGCCGGTGAACAAGCCGTGAAACGTGCCGCTGAATTCAAAGGCTGGAACGAAGAGGCTATCACTAAGCAAATTAAAGCGGTTGAAGATCGCATCGCAGGCATCTTGGCTCAAGAAGGCGATGAGAACTGGGCTGACATCCGTACTGAAATGGGTCACACCATGGAAGCGGGTTGTGGTATCTACCGTCAAGAAGACTTGATGCAAGAAACCATCGACAAAATCACTGAACTGAAAGCGCGCTACAAGAAGATCAGCATTAAAGACAAAGGCAAAGTGTTCAACACTGACCTACTTTACGCTATCGAAGTGGGTTACGGCCTTGAAGTTGCAGAAGCGATGGTTCACTCAGCGATCCTTCGTAAAGAGTCTCGCGGTGCACACCAACGTCTAGACGACAACTGCACAGAACGTGATGACGTGAACTTCCTGAAACACTCTCTATCTTTCTACAACGAAGATGCTGCACCAACCATCGACTACAGCGGCGTTAAGATTACTAAATCTAAACCTAAAGCTCGTCTATACGGTGAAGCAGCCGAGAAAGCCGCTGCCGCTGAAAAAGCAGCAGAAGAGAATGCGAAGAAGAGCGAAGAGGAGCAAGCATAATGTCAGCGAATCGAATCCAAAAAATTGAAATCCTGCGTTATGACCCTGAGCACGATGCAGAACCTCACTTTCAAACCTTTGAAGTTCCGTTTGATGAAACCATGTCAGTACTTGATGCGATTGGTTACATCAAAGATAACCTAGATAAAGACCTGTCTTACCGTTGGTCTTGTCGTATGGCGATTTGTGGTTCTTGCGGCATCATGGTTGATGGCGTGCCAAAACTGGCATGTAAAAGCTTCTTACGTGACTACCCGAATGGCTTCAAGATTGAGCCTTTGGCTAACTTCCCAATCGAGAAAGATTTGATTGTCGACATGACACCGTTCATCGAGCGCCTTGAAGCAATCAAGCCATACATCATTGGTAACGACCGCAAGCCAGAAGACGGCACTAACATCCAAACTCCAGAGCAAATGGCGAAGTACAAACAGTTCGCTGGCTGCATCAACTGTGGTTTGTGTTACGCAGCGTGTCCTCAGTTTGGTCTAAACCCTGAGTTCATCGGCCCTGCGGCACTTGCTCTTGCTCACCGCTACAACCTAGATAGCCGTGACAATGGTAAAGCTGAACGTATGAAGCTTATCAATGGCGACAATGGCGCTTGGGGCTGTACGTTTGTAGGTTACTGTTCTGACGTTTGTCCGAAGAAAGTAGACCCAGCGGCTGCAGTAAACCAAGGTAAAGTTGAGTCTTCAATGGACTTCGTTATCTCGATGTTCAAACCTGATGGCGAACCGGTTAAAGCGACGGAGGAAGCGTAATATGAGCAATCGTAAACCTTATGTTCGTGAAATGAAGAGAACGTGGTGGAGCAACCATCCGTTCTACCGTTTCTACATGCTACGTGAAGCGACTGTACTGCCTTTGATTCTATTCACTCTGTTCCTAACCTTCGGTTTGGGTTCGCTAGTGAAAGGGCCTGAAGCGTGGGAAGGCTGGTTAAGCTTTATGGCTAACCCTGTCGTTGTTGGTATCAACATCGTTGCACTGCTAGGCAGCTTACTGCACGCTCAGACCTTCTTCAGCATGATGCCTCAAGTAATGCCAATCCGCCTTAAAGGCAAATTGGTAGATAAAAGAATCATCGTACTGACCCAGTGGGCAGCGGTGGCATTTATTTCTTTAATCGTTCTTATGGTGGTGTAAGGAGCTTCGTTATGAACACAAATTACAAAATGAAACCTGTTAACCACCTTAAGTCTGTTAACCAAAACCCTAAACGCTCTGATGAACCAATCTGGTGGGGCCTATTCGGCGCTGGCGGTACTTGGTTCGCGATGATCACTCCGATCACGATTCTAGTGCTGGGTATCTTAGTGCCTATGGGCATTATCGATGCCGATGCAATGAGCTACGAACGTGTGTCTGAGTTTGCCACCAGCATTATCGGTGCGCTATTCATCATCGGTACGCTAGCACTGCCAATGTGGCACGCAATGCACCGTCTTCACCACGGCATGCACGACCTTAAGTTCCACGTCGGCGTTGCAGGTAAAGTTGGCTGCTACTTCGTTGCAGGCCTAATCAGCGCGTTGTCTGTTATCTTCATCTTCATAATCTAACAGTTAAGAGCAGATTCGGGATTCGAGTAATCGAGATTCGAAGAGCTAAAAGCAGATTCGAGATTCGGGTAAACGAGTATCGAAGAGCTTAAAAGCAGAAAAGCGAAAGCAGAGCTAGGTTATCCAGCTCTGCTTTTTTATTGCTTGTCGAATCTCTTATCCTCTAACTCGCTCTTGCTCTTCTTGCTCTTCCCGCTCTTCGTATCTCGTATCTCGCTTACTCTCATCTATCCCTTCCGCTCTTCGTATCCCATAACCCGTTTACTCGCATCTGCCCTTTCCGCTCTTCGTATCCCGCATCTCGCTTACTCGAATCTGCTCTTCTGCTTTTCCTGATCGCCAGATACAAAAAAGGCCGCTCATGAGCGACCTTTTCTATTTCACTGAGCCATCCTAAACAAGATGGACACAATCAAATTATTTTACACGACCAACGTATTCGCCAGTACGAGTATCAACTTTAACAACTTCACCGATAGCGATGAACAGAGGTACACGAACAACCGCGCCTGTTGCTAGAGTTGCAGGTTTACCCCCCGTACCCTGTGTATCGCCTTTCAGGCCAGGATCAGTTTCAGTTACTGGGATCTCAACAAAGTTTGGCGGAGTAACAGTGATAGGGTTATCATTCCACAACGTTAGAGTACAAACGTCATTTTCAACTAACCATTTTGCTGAATCAGCGACTGCTTTTACGTCTGCTGCGATTTGCTCAAATGTTTCGTTGTTCATGAAGTGGTAGAATTCGCCATCGTTGTATAGGTAGCCTAATTCAACGTCAACAACATCTGCAAGCTCGAAGCTTTCGCCTGACTTGAATGTTTTCTCTAACACTTTGCCTGACAGCAGTTTACGAAGTTTTACACGGTTAAACGCTTGGCCTTTACCTGGCTTAACGTATTCATTGTCGATAATTGCGCAAGGCTCATTATCTAACATGAATTTTAAACCGCCTTTGAATTCATTGGTGCTTACTGACGCCATGATTTTCTCTTCCACATCTTTGAGTTAATTTCAATGCCGCATATCATAACCCGAAAAGTCGAATCTGTTGAGCAAAACTGGCTCAAACAACTATCGAATGCGATCTCTGACCCGTCAAAACTGCTTGAGGCATTGGAAATAGACCCAACACCGTGGCAAGCAGGCTTCGCTGCTCGTGAATTATTTGCACTTAGGGTACCCCTTAGCTTTGTCGAACGAATGGAAAAAGGCAACCCGCACGACCCTCTATTGCGTCAGGTGTTACCGCTAAACGAAGAGTTCGAGGTTCATCAAGGTTATTCCGCGGATCCATTGGAAGAGCAAGAAAACGCGATCCCGGGGTTGCTGCACAAATACAAAAATCGTGCACTGATGATCGTAAAAGGGGGCTGTGCGATTAACTGCCGTTACTGCTTCCGCCGTCACTTCCCTTATCAAGATAACAAGGGCTCGAAGTCTGTTTGGCAAACCAGTCTCGACTATGTAGCCCAACATCCCGAGATAAACGAAGTTATCTTATCCGGTGGCGACCCGTTGATGGCAAAGGACAGTGAACTAGAATGGCTGATCAATGCCATCGAACAGATTCCACATGTGAAAACCGTTCGAATTCATAGCCGATTACCAGTTGTGATCCCTGCTCGAGTGACGGATGAACTGTGCCAATTGTTAGCTCAAACTCGCCTCAATGTGGTGATGGTCAGCCATATTAATCATGCTAACGAGATTAACTTAGAACTTAAGCAAGCCTTTCATAAGCTTAAGCAAAGTGGGGCGACTCTGCTCAATCAAGGCGTGATGCTAAAAGGTGTAAATAACAGCGCTAACTCATTGAAAGAATTAAGCGAAAAGCTATTCGACGCCGGTGTTTTACCTTACTATATGCATGTACTTGATAAAGTTCAGGGCGCCGCTCATTTCTATATTTCAGATGAAGAAGCCAAGCGTCACTTTAAGGGATTAATCTCTGAGGTTTCTGGCTACCTCGTACCTAAGTTAACTCGTGAAATTGGCGGACGCAGCAGCAAGACGCCACTCGATCTACATATTGAATAAAGAAGTTGCCGAAATGAAGACGTATCCGAAAAACAAGCCATCCTCACACAGAGGTTTTACTATGATCGAATTGGTCATCGTAATTGTTATTTTAGGCATTATTTCAGTGACTGCGGCGTCGAAATTTCTCAATCTACAGAGTGATGCTCGTATTTCAGCCCTTCAAGGTTTGAGAGGCGGTATGCAAAGTGCTGCTGACATGGTTTACCCGATTGCAATTCAGCAAGGTTTAGAAAAGTTAAGCGCTGCTAAAATTACAATCGAAGGTGACAACATAGAACTTGCATATGGGTACCCAGCGGCAGACTCAGCAAATGCTTGGAGTCTGTTGATTGAAAGTACTTTCGCAGATTCCATATTTAATGCGAATGATCCTGCTGAATGGTATTTCCATAATACTTCTAAAGAAATACCATGGATTCGTTTCATGACCAAAAGTAAGAAGAAATCTTCGGAAGACTGCTTCTTACTTTACAACGAAGCAACCTCTTCTTCTGCGCCTAGCTTTGAATTAACGACAAACGGCTGCTAGATTTTAAGTCATCACGAACAATCGTTAAGACAAAAATTTTTTGTTCGATCGTCCGGTCTATTATTAGCATACTCGGCTCTATTCTAAATTTTTAGGAGGGGTGATATGTCACAATTTATAGAACAAACTCTCAACCTTGCCCCCTTTAGCTGGGCAGGCCTCGCAGCATGCATGTTATGTGGTTCTTTAATCGGAATCGAAAGGCAAACACGCGGTAAACCCGTCGGAATCCGAACGTCGATTCTGATCATCAGTGGTACCTATTTCTTCCTCACGATGGCGATTAGCCTTTCTCCTAACACGCTCGATCAAGCTCGTGTGCTTGGTCAGATCATTACTGGGGTAGGTTTCCTTGGCGCTGGAGTCATGATGACACTGGATGGTAAGATTCATGGTGTCACTTCAGCCGCGATTATTTGGGTACTCGCTGCATTAGGTATGATGATTGCCTTAGGCCATCTCTCTCAGTCTGTCATCATCACGCTAATGGCACTGGTTATCCTGCTTGGTGTCGACAAGGTGGAAAACAGTTTCCAAAGCCTGCGTCGTGGCGTTCACCAAAAGTGGATGAGAAAAGGTCGCGTGAAGAAGTAACCTCTCTCCTTGAATGAGATTTACTAGACACAATTCCTTAGAGACAAAAAAGAAGCCTAGTCACACGACTAGGCCTTTGTGTATCCAACTCATTAATACACCTGAATACACACCTGGTTCTTACCTGCAGCCTTGGCCTTATAGAGCTGCTCATCAGACGAACGAATGCTCTGGTTTTCCCACAAGTGCCCGACACTGTCGAACTTATACAGAGAGTAGAGCGTCGCGCCACCAGAAACAGAAATGTTCACCTTGTCACCTGTTGGGCATCGATAACTCTGTAGGCTAATGTCGTTTTGAATTCGCTCAAAGATCGACGAAAGCAACTCCGAAGACTCACCCGTGATCGCGACAACAAACTCTTCACCACCAAACCGTGCCACGATATCTTGCTGCCTAACGCTGTTCAGCATCAACTGAGCAACATGGCAAATCACCTCGTCCCCCGTTTTGTGGCCATACTGATCATTAACCACTTTGAAATCATCGATATCAAACACACCAACACCAATAATCGGCTGTTCATCCTGAGCCAGTAATCGAGCTTCAAAGCCACGTCGATTCAGTAAGCCCGTTAATGGATCGCGCATTGCTAGGTCATTCAAACGCTGGTGTTCTTGTCTTGTATAAAAACGCCATAGCCATAAAACCGAGAGCAAATACAAAACCAACAGTATCGAAAGCTGAATCTTCTCCATCGCCAATACATGCAGAAAGTGCTCGATCTTATCTTCTTCAATGCTCAGGTATAGCTGGGTGTTAATGTCATCAACATAGAGAGGCTTGGAATAGGTAAAGTCCATAAACCCGTACTTGTTTGCGCCTCGAGTACTGGTGACTTTATAACCATGGGTAGGGTTCGATACGAGGTTAGAGACATAGCCATCGACACCCAATACCCCTTTAAACTCGCCATTAACGTAGATCCCTTTGGTTAAGGTCACCACTTTCTTACCTGTTAAGTAATCATCGTATTGACCGGTATACACTACCTGATCTTGGCCTTGAGCTAAGCCAAAGCGAATCGTATTAATCCAATATGGTCGGCTATTTACGACAGAGTCGAACGTATCGCCTTTCATATATTGGGCAATATCGGAGGGGGAAGAGATAATAAACTTATCTTTCGAAATGAAGTAAATCGCAGAGATGGTCTCTATGGTATTGGCAAAATAAGCCATGGTCGGCGCGATGAACAGGCGCTTCCCCGCCTCGGTATAAAGGTCCGATTTCGGGTCGCACATCTCGCGAGGGCCAGAGAACATAAAGTCAAAGCGAGGGGCATGCTGCTCTTCACTGGTGAAATAGCACGTTTCATCTTCGATCTTTTTCTCATGCGAGAATACGTAGGTGTCACCATGCAGTGGGTAGAGCGCAGTGATGTTGTACTCAAGCGCATTAATGATCTGTGTGAGCTCCGCTAAAGAGCGTGTCACGCCTTGGTTTTCGATTCCATACTGTTTATCTGATTCTTCCGCTGAATCAACGAGCAACAAGCTCAAAACTACTAAAAAACTGGCGGTAAGGCCTAAGAAAGCCTTTTTAAAATCGACGGTATGGGGATTAATCAAAGCATATAAATCATCGTTAGGAATTTATCGCACATTGTACTTATAAGTAAAAATACTGCAATAGCAAATATAAAACAGAATGCTTATTGAGTCATTTGAGATATGTGAGTTAGGAATGGAATGGAAAGCAATGACGCCTAAGCTCAAGGGCTTAGGCGTTAATAGGTTTAAACATTGAAAGCTTTAAGCCTTACTAAAAAAAGCAACTCGCCAATAGGGAGTTGAAAGGCTCACTACAATTTACTTAGCAAAGTTCACAATCGGGAAGCACGGGAAGAAACCGTTATCAGCACAGTTGATCAGACCAATCTGTACGCCTTCGATTTTGTTGGTTTTGTTGAAGATACCAACCTGAACCGTCGACACTTCTGAAAGGTTCGCCGCACCAACATCAACCATAGTGTTGCCTTCAGAGTAGTTTACGAAGCTCACGTTCGCGCCTTTCACATCATTGGTGATGTTCACTGCACCCAAGTTCAAACCTGTTGTTTTTCCTGGGTTCCAGTTGAATATACCCAAAGAAGCACCTGTCATTTCTTGGTTTACTTTATGCGCGCCAAAAATACCCAAGTTCACACCCGTCGTGGTTTGTGTTTCTGACATACCCACAACCGCAAGATCGACACCTTTAACGTCGTTCACTTGTCCGTGAAGCAAAGCCAAGCGCACACCGCCAACCGCATCTGAATCCGGAGCATTAAAGCCGTTGATCGTTGAAAACATAACAGGCGAAGAAGCAAATGCCGCCGGTGCCATTACTGCTGCAGACACAGCAAGTACTGAAAGTAATTTTTTCATTGGGGAGTCTCCACTGACTTATTGTTGACTTGATTAATCCATTTTTAATCAAGCATTTATTATCCTTTATTCAACAGCTATCCATGTTAGATCAATGTCATAACTGTACTGTTGAATATAAGCCGCTAAGTCATAAAGAGCAATGGTTAAGAGTAGATCAAAGGAAGATGCGGGATACGAGTAAACGAGATGCGAAAAGAATAAGAGCGGATGAGAGATTCGAGTGGTGAGATGCGAAAGGCAAAGAGCAGAATGTGATATGGCCCCTAAAAAGTAGACACTGGGGTTTAGTTGATTAGTTCAAAGTCCATGGGACTCACTCCACCTAGAGTCCCATGTCTTCTTACTGGATT
>NZ_CAWPOA010000086.1:0-722 GCF_963889365.1 Vibrio sp. OPT20
GTAGCCCTAGGGGAACCTGGGGCTGGATCACCTCCTTATACGAAGATACTTACGATGAGTGTCCACACAGATTGATTAGGTTTAGAAAAGCAAAGAGATGAAGAACTCCCAAGTTCTTCGAAGTTTGTTTCTACTTTTTAAAGTGGAGATAAATTGCAGTGTCCCGTTCGTCTAGAGGCCTAGGACACCGCCCTTTCACGGCGGTAACAGGGGTTCGACTCCCCTACGGGATACCATTGGGTCGTTAGCTCAGTTGGTAGAGCAGTTGACTTTTAATCAATTGGTCGCAGGTTCGAATCCTGCACGACCCACCATTTCCTCCCAAGGAAATAAAAATATGGGGCTATAGCTCAGCTGGGAGAGCGCCTGCCTTGCACGCAGGAGGTCTGCGGTTCGATCCCGCATAGCTCCACCATTCTTTCTCCATGAAGGAATTAAAACTATCATGGGCGATTAGCTCAGTTGGGAGAGCACCTGCCTTACAAGCAGGGGGTCACTGGTTCGAGCCCGGTATCGCCCACCATCTTTAAGCATTCTCGTAAGAGAGTATTTAAAAATGGTTTTGAAAGTTTAAAACTTGAAAAACTCTTGCTCTTTAACAATTTGGAAAGCTGACTGATTGATTTACTTACGAGTAATTCAATCAAATTTAAAAGTTCTCAATGTTTATCTTTCATTAGATAAACACAACAAACACATTCAAGTGTCTTGTATTCGAATCA
>NZ_CAWPOA010000087.1:0-1191 GCF_963889365.1 Vibrio sp. OPT20
TAACAAACGACTATGGCGTCAATGATTAATTTTTGGCAGTGTTTTCATCCCACATGGCGCCATCTCTCAGCATAGAGTTAAGAGTCACAACCATCTTTCGAACACACGCGATTATTGCGACTTTCTTAGGCTTTCCGGCAGCTACAAGTCGAGCATAAGTTGCTTTGAATACGGGGTTACATTGCATGGCTGACATCATTGCCATATATAACACTGTGCGTACTTGCGCTCGACCGCCTTGGATCACGCGCTTACCTTTGTAGCGCCCACTTTCGCGTGTTATTGGAGCGACACCAATTAGTGATGCCGCTTGTTTATTTGTGATGTAGCCAAGTTCTGGTACGTTGCTAATTATTGATGCAGCGGCAATGCTTCCTATTCCAGGGACGCTCTGCAATATTGTGTTTTTAGCCTGATATTCAGGGCTATCTTCAATGAGTTTAACGAGCTTTTCTTCTAACTTGGTGATTTGATTTTTTATCGTGGTTAGCATCGGTTTGATAGTCGGATGGAGAGAAGCGGGAAGTATCTGGATTCGGTTCTTTTCCATGGTTTGCATGGATAACAACTGGTTTCGGCGAATGACTAAGTCACTCATTAGGCGTATGTTTTTTGGCTTTATGACAGTAAGAGCTGGTTTGATTGCTTCTCCATAGTGAGCAATCAATTCTGCATCTAAACGATCATTTTTGGCTCTGCGGCCAATAGCACCAGAGAACCGTTTTATGTGGACAGGATTTGCTCTGACAATAGGTAATTGAGCCTCTGCACATGCAAGAACAAAAGGCATTTCTAATCGGCCTGTTGCTTCAATAACGATTCGTTCAGGACTGTGACTCTTAATCGTTTTGAGTGCTTTTTTGATGCCTTTATCATTGTTCTCTACTGAGAAAAATAGGTCTAGTGGCCTGATGTGGATGTCTAATTGTGTTTTGCCGGTATCAACTCCAACGTTGATGCTTTGATTGATTTTGGTATTCATAATAAGCTAACTCATGCTTGCGTAATGCGGGTTCGAGACCCAGTCGACTATTCGAGGTTTATGCTTGAAGTCCTATGTAGCGTTCATGTTTGTTATCGGTCTCTCGATAGAGGAGCCAGCGTTTAAACGAACTACTACATAGAAAGCTTTAGTTGCAGCTAAAGCCTGGGTCTCACATTACCCGATTGGAGTGCTTATTATCCATACAA
>NZ_CAWPOA010000088.1:0-3552 GCF_963889365.1 Vibrio sp. OPT20
TAGAAAATGTACGTCGTTGTCGTTTTGTCATTGAACACCTCATTTATGGTGGAGACTTTACCACCTAATTTGGTGTCCGGGATCATTAGACCACTACACACCAATCATTGAAGACATAAGAATGATTTGTTTTAAATTCTTTAAGCAAAGCTCAGAAAAGGAAGACAATACGTCGCAATAGGTGTGAGCAGGAGTGGCTAAAACTAAAGTATCCCAATAGGAGGGAAGGGGAGATAATTCAGTATAGAACTCATTAAATCTAACTAGCCCGACGAGCGGTGCTAATTGTGGTTTGTTTACCTCGCAACTAGCTAAGTACCCATGTTGTTTCATTAGTCTTTTTCTAGTTTCCCATTGATGGGAACTCTTGCTGATGAGGGCTATTTTTTGACTAAAAGGAGCTAGGATTTGGCTCGTTTGAATACCGGCAGGGCCGGCACCAACAACCAATGTGTTGCCTAAAATCATGATGTGACTCTCAATGTGAATGTTTTCTTTAAATACCTTTCGGCATCTTCGCTGTTTTATTCTCAATAACACCACTTCATCGTGGCAATTTAAAACTTCGTTGTTTATTTAATTATTATTATTAATTGAGGTGAAACCATCTTCTTGAGGAAGAATGTTTCATAGATTCTGATGCTTTATTTAAAGTTGTTTGGGGTAGGCCATCGATTAATTAATCGTTAATTTACGCTGAAATTAATACCCTGCCGTATTTATTTGATTCATTTTGATTGGGTTGGAGAGGGTCGGTTGAGGTATCTAGTATCGCTGGAATGCTTCACCTACGTCTAACCAACTTATCCTTAAGAATCAAAATGTCTGGAGAGATACCTATGTCAGCAACTAGCAATAACCAAGAACAGCCAATGGATTCACACTATTTGCCAGAGCCTTATCGAATTAGGGTGATCGAGCCTGTTAAAAGAACAACGGAACGTGAGCGAGAACAGGCGCTAATGAAAGCGGGATATAACCCTTTCTTGTTGGATAGCGACAAAGTGTTTATTGATCTCTTGACCGACAGTGGAACGGGAGCTGTCACGCAGGAGATGCAGTCTGCAATGCTAAGGGGAGATGAGGCGTACAGTGGCAGTCGAAGTTATCGAACGCTTAGCCAAGCGGTAAAAGACATCTTTGGCTATCAGTTTACTATTCCTACACACCAAGGACGTGGTGCCGAGCAGTTATATGTCCCTGCCCTGATTAACAAACGTGAGCGAGATCAGGGGCTCGAACGAGGCAAAATGGCCGCATTTTCAAATTATTTTTTTGATACTACTCAAGGGCACACTCAGCATAATAATTGTCGAGTGATCAACGTTCCTTCACCTGAAGCTTTTAATACTGAAATTAAGAGTGATTTTAAAGGTAATTTTGACTTGGAAGCACTCGCGGCAGGAATCGAAGAGATCGGTGCTAAAAATGTGCCCTATATCGTAAGTACGATTACTTGTAACTCTGCAGGTGGTCAGCCTGTTTCTCTTGCCAATTTGAAGGCTGTTTATGAATTAGCGCAGTCTCACGATATTCCAGTTGTTATGGACTGTGCCCGATTCGCAGAGAACGCTTACTTTGTTAAGCAGCGTGAAGAGGGCTATGCCGACTGGAGTGTTCAAGAGATAACTAGCGAAGCTTTTAAATATGCCGATCTCTTTGCTATGTCAGCGAAAAAAGATGCCATGGTTCCTATTGGTGGGCTACTCGCTTTCAAAGACGATAGCTTCTTAGATGTGCAGTTGGAATGCAAAACACTATGTGTGTTATTGGAGGGCTTTCCAACATATGGGGGTCTAGAAGGTGGAGCGATGGAACGTTTGGCTGTTGGACTTTATGATGGAATGGAAGAAGACTGGTTAGCATCACGTTTGCAGCAAGTCGAATACTTAGTGAACGGCCTAGAAGCGTTAGGGGTCCGTTGCCAGCAAGCGGGTGGGCATGCTGCCTTTGTTGATGCCGGTGCATTATTACCTCATATCTCACCAGAACAGTTTCCTGGACATGCTTTGTCTTGTGAGCTTTATAAAGTGGCAGGTATTCGAGGTGCAGAAATCGGTTCTTTATTACTAGGGTGTGATCCTGAAACGGGAAAGCAGCTTCCTTGCCCGGCTGAATTGTTTCGTTTAGCTATTCCCAGAGCAACCTATACACAGGCCCACCTTGATTACATTATTGCTGCTTTTAAAGAAGTGAAGAAACGTGCTTCATCAATTGCAGGTTTAAAGTTTACTTATGAGCCTAAGGTATTGAGACACTTTAACGCTACATTGGAACCTGCACTTTAAGTTGTGCCCCTTTGCACACAGCAAAGGGGCTACCTCTCTTTTATCTGAAAAAATTCAAGCAACGAGGGTTATGGGTTAGCGTGATAGTTTTTCTGGGGCTGAGAAGCTAAGTTGTTTTGAGAGGCTAAGATGAATTGAAGTTCATCCTTTTTAGTTAGGCAGATTTGGCTCGATTGGTTATTGACGTTGACGTTGACGATGTCAAATTCGTGCCAGAAGTAGAAATAGCTGATTATTAGTACAGAGAGGATGGTGGAAGATAGGCCAACAAGAGCCCATTGGTAGAGTCTTAAGTAGTTAGAACGAGGTAACTTTATCTGTTTCGGTGGGTCTAGCGAAGTTTCAAACTCAGGAATGTGGATCTTGTAACCTTTTCTTGGAACATTTACGATTTTGATACTATCAAGTTCTAAGACTTTTCTGAGGTTGGTAATAGCGACTGGCAAAGAGTTAGGGCCGATGATATCCGGGTTCCCCCACGCAGCAATGATCAGCTCTTCTTTAGTCGAAATAAATTCTTCTTTTTGGATCAGAGTTTCTAATATGCAGCTTTCAGGTAGAGTGATTGAAAATGATTTTTGATTACTGAGGAGGAGTTGAGCCCCCGATTCGTCTCTTTGCAGTACACAATTACCTATAGGCAGTTTTACGTTGTCCAGTTGTGCTCTTAACATAGTGTTTCTCCATATACCTAGAGAAGGGGGATTAAATTGCACCCCTAGGATTTTATATAATGGCTCATATTTTGAATATTATTAATAAATTTGTGAATAAAATTTGAATTGAAGTGTAAGTTTTTTGCACATCAGATGGTGCTATCTGTTTTATATAAAACTGAACGTGAGATTTTTACCTCCTTTGTTTTCTAAGTAGATCTTCATCCAACGCCAGTCATTGTCCTTACAGGCTTTAAAGGTGCAATGAACATTTTTGCCCTCAACGATCTCGTTGTCGCAGAAGTCGATAAATGATTGGAAAGAACGGCATATAAGTGTGTCCATAAATTCGTAATCCTTTTGAGAATTTATCCATATAAATCTTCTTGATTTTATCTTTAGAGACGACGTAGTTTTAATAAAAAATGATTATTAATTACCTCCAGACACCTCTTTCATACAGGAAAGGAGGACGAGATAGACTCTGACTTATAGGATTGAATTATAATTATGTAGTGGTCAACAAATTCCGGACACTGACTTAAGCCGATTTTCGGCATTTACTGGCGACAGCCCATCATTTGCTTGATGAGGCCGTTGCCGATTAT
>NZ_CAWPOA010000089.1:0-1235 GCF_963889365.1 Vibrio sp. OPT20
TGTAGTGGTCTAATGATCCCGGACACCAAATTAGGTGGTAAAGTCTCCACCATAAATGAGGTGTTCAATGACAAAACGACAACGACGTACATTTTCTACTGAGTTCAAACTAGATGCTGCAAGTTTGGTTCTTGATCAAGGGTACTCCATACCTGAAGCAGCTAACTCTATGGGCGTAGGTGAAACGGCTTTACGGCGATGGGTCGACCAACTCAAAGTTGAGCGAGGTGGGATGACTCCAACGGCTAAAGCCCTCACGCCTGAGCAAAAGAAAATCCAAGAGTTAGAAGCCCGGATTAACCGGCTAGAACGAGAAAAATCCATATTAAAAAAGGCCACCGCTCTCTTAATGTCGGACGAACTCGAACGTTCTCGTTAATAGACAAGCTGAGGGAGCATGAATCGGTCAAAATGCTTTGCGAACTGTTCAACGTAGCTTCGTCTTGTTACTACGAGTTTAAGCAACGCAAACCGGATGCCAGTCGCATTCGTCTAGCTAGCCAAATTAAAGAACTCTTCAACATGAGTCGAGGCTCTGCTGGCAGCCGTACTCTTGTCTCGATGCTGAGCGAAGAAGGCATAAAAGCCGGACGATTCAAGGTTCGCCAGATAATGCGTGAAGCTGATTTAATGAGTAAACAGCCAGGTTCGCATCGATATAGACATGCAAAAGTAGAAAGGCCAGATATTCCAAATCTACTGAAGCGTGAGTTTTCTGTCAGTACTCCGAATCGTGTTTGGTGTGGCGATATTACTTATATTTGGTCAGGTTCGAAGTGGACCTATTTAGCGGTAGTGCTTGACCTATTTAGCCGACGCGTTGTGGGGTGGTCTTTATCCGATAAGCCCGATACTGAATTAGTATCTAAAGCTTTGGAGATGGCCTGGGAGCAACGAGGATGTCCGAAGAACGTGATGTTCCATTCAGATCAAGGCTGCCAATATAGCAGCCGTAAATATCGCCAAAGACTTTGGCGATATCGTATAACTCAAAGCATGAGTCGTCGTGGTAATTGTTGGGACAACGCTCCCATGGAGCGGCTATTTAGAAGCTTGAAAACCGAGTGGATACCAGCAACAGGTTACCTGACACAAGCTCAAGCTAAGAAAGACATCAGCCATTACCTGATGAGTTACTATAATCGGCAACGGCCTCATCAAGCAAATGATGGGCTGTCGCCAGTAAATGCCGAAAATCGGCTTAAGTCAGTGTCCGGAATTTGTTGACCACTACA
>NZ_CAWPOA010000090.1:0-208 GCF_963889365.1 Vibrio sp. OPT20
CGCGGAAGATGTAACGGGGCTAAGCTATACACCGAAGCTGCGGCTACGTACCTTAGGGTATGTGGGGTAGGGGAGCGTTCTGTAAGCCGTTGAAGGTGTGCTGTAAGGCATGCTGGAGGTATCAGAAGTGCGAATGCTGACATGAGTAACGATAAAGGGAGTGAAAAACTCCCTCGCCGGAAGACCAAGGGTTCCTGTCCAACGTTAA
>NZ_CAWPOA010000091.1:0-256 GCF_963889365.1 Vibrio sp. OPT20
TGAGTTGACCACTGCGGAGTGGTAGTTCAGTTGGTTAGAATACCGGCCTGTCACGCCGGGGGTCGCGGGTTCGAGTCCCGTCCACTCCGCCACTTATTCGATAACCTCGCCTAGTGCGAGGTTTTTTCGAATCTGAAGTAATAAAAAGTTTTAGGGGTGTAGCTCCAATTGGCAGAGCAGCGGATTCCAAATCCGCGTGTTGGGAGTTCGAATCTCTCCACCCCTGCCATATTTAAGGCTCTAGCAGAAATGCTAG
>NZ_CAWPOA010000092.1:0-211 GCF_963889365.1 Vibrio sp. OPT20
TACCTCTCTATAGTCGTCATTCCCTACAGTGAGGAACGAACGTGATAGGGAATCTCGCTTTTGCTCCTGCTTACCAACATTACACTTTTTCAAATACACCTTCGCCAAATTGCAGGCAATAAAAAACCCAGCCGAAGCTGGGTCTGTTTAGCGCTCATCTCTCACCACGAGCTAATTTGTGGAAGCCTTACGTTAACGTTTATGATCAACA
>NZ_CAWPOA010000093.1:0-14972 GCF_963889365.1 Vibrio sp. OPT20
CCAGGTGACAACGTTCAAATGACTGTTGAGCTAATCGCTCCAATCGCAATGGACGAAGGTCTACGTTTCGCAATCCGCGAAGGTGGCCGTACAGTTGGTGCTGGTGTTGTAGCTAAAATCTTTGCATAAGATTTGACGAACCACTAGTAAAAAGGGCATCATTTGATGCCCTTTTTCTTCGCTGAAAAAAGAGTTGGATGTTTTGGCATCAATTTTAGCTCTTAGCAAAGAATTAAACGGTCTTTTTGACTAAAATGACTGTTAGATGTGTTGTTTTGCAACGCAAAGGAATGTGCCCTGCAACAGCGGGGTTATTGTCGTCTATATTTAAGACTTATCACAGGTTGGTTTTATGAAAGCAAACGCTGAAACTCCTGATAGCTCAGGTGCAGCAGATACAATGAAGTGGGTAGTCGCTTTTGTACTGTTGGCTGCTGCTGTTGTGGGTAATTACCTGTATGGTGAATTGTCTGTTGTAATTCGCGCTGCAGGTGTAGTTGTGCTGATTGCTGCCGCACTAGGCGTTGCAGCAACAACAGTTAAAGGTAAAGCTGCGATCGATTTTGCAAAAGAATCTCGTATGGAGATTCGTAAAGTTGTTTGGCCTACTCGCCAAGAAACTATGCAAACTACATTGATCGTTTTAGCTGTATGTATTGTTATGTCTCTAGTGCTTTGGGGAATTGACGGCATTATGGTCCGTTTAGTTTCTCTAGCGACTGGGGTGTAGAGGGTTCTGATTCATGAGTGAAGCTCCAAAAAAACGTTGGTATGTAGTTCAAGCCTTTTCTGGCTATGAAGGTCGTGTATCTCAATCGCTACGCGAACATATTAAAATGCACGACATGGAAGAGTTCTTTGGTGACGTTTTAGTACCTACTGAAGAAGTAGTGGAAATGCGTGCAGGTCAACGCCGTAAAAGCGAACGTAAGTTCTTCCCTGGCTACGTATTAGTGCAAATGATCATGAATGATGAATCATGGCACTTAGTGCGCAGTATCCCTCGTGTTATGGGCTTCATTGGTGGTACCTCTGATCGTCCTGCACCAATCACTGACAAAGAAGCTGATGCTATCTTGAACCGTCTAGAGAAAGCGAGCGAGTCTCCACGTCCTAAGACAATGTTCGAAGCGGGTGAAGTGGTTCGTGTGAACGATGGTCCGTTTGCTGATTTCAACGGTACAGTTGAAGAAGTAGATTACGAGAAAAGCCGCATTAAGGTATCTGTATCGATCTTTGGTCGTGCAACACCGGTTGAGCTTGAATTTGGTCAAGTTGAAAAGCTAGACTAAAACTCTAACTTTTGAACAAGCTGTGGATAAATGCTTCATAAGTTGTTCAAAATAAAAGAGTATAAAAAACCACCTTTTTAGGGTTGTTAAAGGCGCGAATTATGATTATAATTTCGCGCCTTTTTGCTTCTATCGAAGTAAGAAAGAGTTAATTGAAATTAAGGGGAGCTTGCCTTAGGGCTAGCGCATGTACCCAAAAATTAGGAAATATCATGGCTAAGAAAGTTGAAGCTTATATCAAACTGCAAGTTGCAGCTGGTATGGCAAACCCAAGTCCACCGGTTGGTCCTGCTCTAGGTCAACACGGCGTGAACATCATGGAATTCTGTAAAGCGTTCAACGCAAAAACAGAATCTGTTGAGAAAGGTCTACCTACTCCAGTAGTAATTACTGTTTACAACGACCGTTCTTTCACGTTCGTAACTAAGACTCCACCTGCTGCTGTTCTTCTTAAGAAAGCTGCTGGCGTTAAGTCTGGTTCAGGTCGTCCAAACACTGAGAAAGTTGGTACTGTAACTGACGCTCAAGTTCAGGAAATCGCAGAAACTAAAGCTGCTGATATGACTGGTGCTGACATCGAAGCAATGAAGCGTTCTATTGCTGGTACTGCTCGTTCAATGGGCCTAGTGGTAGAGGGATAAGATCATGGCAAAACTTACTAAGCGTATGCGCGTAATCCGCGACAAAGTTGAAGTAACTAAAGAATACGAAATCAACGAAGCTGTTGCTCTTCTTAAAGAACTAGCGACTGCTAAATTCGTTGAGTCTGTAGATGTTGCTGTTAACCTAGGCATCGATGCTCGTAAATCTGACCAAAACGTACGTGGCGCAACTGTGCTACCTCACGGTACTGGCCGTGAAATCCGCGTTGCTGTGTTCACTCAAGGTGCAAACGCAGAAGCAGCTAAAGCAGCTGGCGCAGATATCGTTGGTATGGAAGATCTTGCTGAGCAAGTGAAAAAAGGCGTAATGGACTTTGACGTTGTTGTTGCTTCTCCTGATGCAATGCGCGTTGTTGGTCAACTAGGTACAATCCTAGGTCCACGCGGTCTAATGCCAAACCCTAAAGTTGGTACTGTAACTCCTAACGTTGCTGAAGCGGTTAAGAACGCTAAAGCTGGTCAGGTTCGTTACCGTAACGACAAGAACGGTATCATCCACACTACTATCGGCAAAGCATCTTTCGAAGCTAACCAGCTTCAAGAGAACCTAGAAGCACTTCTAGTTGCTCTTAAGAAAGCTAAGCCTTCTTCAGCGAAAGGTACTTTCCTGAAGAAAGTAAGCATCTCTACTACGATGGGTGCTGGTGTTACTGTTGATCAAGCTAGTCTTGATACTCAAGCAAACTAATTTGCTTTGGCGCAGATTTAGTATATACTTCTGCGCCTAATATTTGTGGTTGGGTGGTTTTTGAAGCAATTCATAACTGTCTATCCCAAGACCGTAGGCGCTGAACCTTTTTAAGGTGAAGCTTAATAAAACCTACGTAGGCGATGTTGTCGTTTGAAATGAATTTATTCATTTTTGAATAACATCGTAAACGCTCAATGTATTTTATATTGAGTGCTGTAATCACAACCAGAGGTTAATCCAAATGGCTTTAAATCTTCAAGACAAAAAAGCAATTGTTGCTGAAGTCAACGAAGCAGCCAGTGGTGCACTTTCTGCAGTTGTAGCTGACTCTCGTGGCGTTACTGTTGGCGCGATGACTTCTCTACGTAAACAAGCTCGCGAAGCGGGTGTTTACATGAGAGTTGTTCGTAACACACTAGCACGCCGTGCAGTAGAAGGTACTGAGTATGAGTGTCTACAAGACACATTTACTGGTCCTAGCCTACTTGCGTTCTCTAACGAGCACCCTGGTGCTGCAGCGCGTCTTTTCAAAGACTTCGCTAAAGAGAACAAAACATTCGAGATCAAAGCTGCTGCATTTGAAGGCGCAGTTACTGATGCTGATGTACTAGCGACACTACCAACTTACGACGAAGCTATCGCACGCCTAATGATGTGCATGAAAGAAGCTTCTGCTGGCAAGCTGGTTCGTACTATCGCTGCTGTTCGCGACCAAAAAGAAGAAGCTGCGGCATAAGCCTTGCTTTTCACTGGTTGCTATTTAAACTTATTGTTGACTTAAAAGAGAATTGTTATGTCTATTACTAACGAGCAAATCCTAGACGCAGTTGCAGAAATGTCTGTAATGCAAGTTGTTGAGCTTATCGAAGCTATGGAAGAAAAATTCGGTGTTACTGCTGCTGCTGCAGTTGTAGCTGGTGGTGCTTCTGCTGAAGCTGCTGCTGAGCAAACTGAATTCGACGTTATCCTTACTGGCGCTGGCGCAAACAAAGTACAAGTTATCAAAGCTGTACGTGGCGCAACTGGCCTAGGTCTTAAAGAAGCTAAAGGTCTTGTAGACTCAGCTCCTGCAGCGCTTAAAGAAGGCGTTGACAAAGCTGAAGCTGAAGCTCTTAAAGCACAGCTAGAAGAAGTTGGCGCTTCTGTTGAAATCAAGTAATTATTACTTAATTTCCTAGCCGCAAGGCTATTGGCTGGTGGTTTATTAACCACCGGCCTTTTTGCGCTGTAGGGCTATGACGAATTTCCCGCTGTTTAACCGTCATAATCCGAGCAAAAAAACAGTCATTTTTTCGAAATGATTGTTCAACTACAGTAAACAGCTGTTTGTCACCGCCCCCTCTGAAGAGTGTTTTGGGTGGTTTGGGTCACTTATCAGCGAGCTGAGGAACCCCATGGTTTACTCTTATACCGAGAAAAAGCGCATCCGTAAGGATTTTGGTACTCGTCCACAAGTTTTGGACATTCCATACCTGTTATCGATCCAGCTTGATTCTTTCGATAAATTCATCGAACAGGATCCAGAAGGTCAATACGGTCTTGAAGCTGCTTTCCGTTCTGTATTTCCAATTCAGAGCTACAACGGCAATTCTGAGCTGCAATACGTTAGCTACCGTCTTGGTGAGCCAGTTTTTGACGTTAAAGAATGTCAAATCCGCGGTGTAACTTACTCAAAGCCACTACGCGTAAAACTACGTCTAGTTATCTTTGATCGAGACGCACCAGCAGGCACTGTAAAAGACATTAAAGAACAAGAAGTCTACATGGGCGAAATTCCGCTTATGACAGACAATGGTACTTTCGTAATTAATGGTACCGAGAGGGTTATCGTATCCCAGCTGCACCGAAGCCCAGGCGTGTTCTTCGACAGTGATAAGGGTAAGACCCACTCATCAGGTAAAGTTCTTTATAACGCACGTGTAATTCCTTACCGTGGCTCATGGTTAGACTTTGAGTTCGATCCTAAGGATAACTTATTCGTACGTATCGACCGTCGTCGTAAGCTACCAGCATCGATTATTCTTCGTGCACTTGGTAAATCGACTGAAGAGATCCTAGATCTGTTCTTCGACAAGGTGAACTTCGAAGTTAAAGACCAAACTCTACTTATGGAGTTGGTTCCTGATCGTCTACGTGGTGAAACTGCGTCATTCGACATCGAATCAAACGGTAAAACTTACGTTGAGACTGGTCGTCGTGTTACTGCTCGCCATATCCGTCAACTTGAAAAAGATGGCGTTGAGCACATCGAAGTACCAGTAGAGTACATCGTTGAAAAGATTGCTGCGAAAGATTACATCAACGAAGCAACTGGCGAGATCATCGTTGGCGCAAACCAAGAGATTAGCCTAGAAGCACTTGCTAACCTGTCTCAAGCAGGTCACAAGACTCTAGAAGTGCTGTTCACGAATGACCTAGACCATGGTCCATTCATGTCAGACACTCTACGTGCGGATAGCACAGTAGATCGCATCTCTGCATTGGTAGAAATCTACCGCATGATGCGCCCTGGCGAGCCACCAACGAAAGAAGCTGCAGAATCATTGTTCGAAAGCCTATTCTTCTCTGAAGATCGTTACGACCTATCAACTGTAGGCCGTATGAAATTCAACAGCTCTATCGAGCGTGAAGAAGAAGAAGAGCGCGGTACTCTGGATGAATCAGACATCATTGAAGTGATGAAGAAATTGATCGGCATCCGTAACGGTATTGGTGAAGTGGACGATATCGACCACCTTGGCAACCGTCGTATCCGTTCTGTAGGTGAAATGGCAGAAAACCAATTCCGTGTTGGTCTAGTTCGTGTAGAACGTGCCGTTAAAGAGCGCCTAAGCCTTGGTGACCTTGATGCAATCATGCCTCAAGATCTTATCAACGCTAAGCCGATCTCTGCTGCAGTTAAAGAATTCTTTGGCTCTTCACAGCTTTCACAGTTTATGGACCAAAACAACCCATTGTCAGAAGTTACGCACAAACGTCGTATCTCTGCTTTAGGTCCTGGTGGTCTTACTCGTGAGCGCGCAGGCTTCGAAGTACGTGACGTTCACGTAACTCACTACGGTCGTCTATGTCCGATCGAAACGCCTGAAGGTCCAAACATCGGTCTAATTAACTCCCTATCTGCGTTTGCACGTTGTAACGATTACGGTTTCCTAGAAACTCCGTACCGTCGTGTAGTAGATGGTGTAGTAACAGAAGAAGTTGATTACCTGTCTGCAATCCAGGAAGGTCAATTCGTAATCGCGCAAGCAAACACTATTCTTACAGAAGAAGGTACGTTTGCAGATGAGCTAATCACAGCTCGTCAAAAAGGTGAATCTGGTCTTCACCCACGCGAGCACGTTGACTACATGGACGTTGCGACAAACCAAGTAGTATCTATCGCTGCTTCGCTTATCCCGTTCCTAGAACACGATGATGCGAACCGTGCATTGATGGGTGCCAACATGCAACGTCAAGCGGTACCAACACTTAGAGCTGATAAGCCTCTAGTCGGTACTGGTATTGAACGTAACATCGCAGTTGACTCTGGTGTTACAGCGGTTGCTAAACGTGGTGGTCAAGTTCAGTCTGTAGACGCTTCTCGTATCGTAGTTAAGGTTAACGAAGATGAATTGGTACCTGGCGAAGCTGGTATCGATATCTACAACCTAACTAAGTACACGCGTTCGAACCAAAACACATGTATTAACCAACGTCCAACTGTACTTCCTGGTGAACCAGTTGCACGCGGTGATGTTCTTGCTGATGGTCCTTCAACTGACCTTGGTGAACTTGCTCTTGGCCAAAACATGCGTATCGCATTCATGCCTTGGAACGGTTACAACTTCGAAGACTCGATCTTAGTATCTGAGCGCGTAGTTCAAGAAGACCGTTTCACGACAATCCACATTCAAGAACTATCTTGTGTGGCTCGTGATACTAAGCTGGGTTCTGAAGAAATCACAGCTGATATTCCAAACGTAGGTGAGTCTGCTCTGTCTAAACTAGACGAGTCAGGTATCGTTTACATTGGTGCTGAAGTTAAGGGTGGCGACATCCTAGTTGGTAAAGTAACCCCTAAAGGTGAAACTCAACTGACTCCTGAAGAGAAGCTACTACGTGCTATCTTCGGTGAGAAAGCATCTGATGTTAAAGATACTTCTCTACGTGTACCAAACTCTGTTTCGGGTACTATCATCGATGTACAAGTCTTCACTCGCGATGGCGTAGAGAAAGACAAACGTGCACTTGAAATCGAACAGATGCAGCTTAAAGAAGCTAAGAAAGATCTAACTGAAGAGTTCCAAATTCTTGAGGGTGGCCTTCTTAACCGTGTTAAAGCTGTACTTCTGTCTGGTGGTTACTCTGAAGCTAAGCTTGATACTATCGGTCGTAAGCAATGGCTAGAGCAAGTTCTAGAAGACGATGCGCTACAAACACAGCTTGAGCAACTTGCTGAGCAGTGGGATGAGCTAAAAGCAGACTTCGATAAGAAGTTTGAAACTAAGCGTCGTAAAATCACTCAAGGTGATGATCTAGCGCCTGGCGTTCTTAAGATTGTTAAAGTTTACCTAGCGGTTAAACGTCGTATCCAGCCTGGTGATAAGATGGCCGGTCGTCACGGTAACAAAGGTGTAATCTCTAAGATTAACCCTGTTGAAGACATGCCATACGATGAGAAAGGTCAGCCTGTAGACATCGTACTTAACCCGCTAGGTGTACCATCGCGTATGAACATCGGTCAGATCCTAGAAGTTCACTTAGGTTTGGCTGCGAAAGGTATCGGTGACAAGATCAACCAAATGGTTAAGGAACAACAAGAACTGCATAAGTTCCGTGAGTTCCTACAGAAGGTTTATGATCTTGGTGATACTCGTCAGAAAGTTGATATTGCTGAACTGTCTGATGATCAAGTTCGTACACTGATTAAGAACCTACGTGGCGGCCTACCGATTGCTACTCCTGTGTTCGACGGTGCTTCTGAGTCTCTAATCAAAGAACTACTTAAACTGGGTGATCTGCCAGAATCTGGTCAGCTTAAACTGTTTGATGGTCGTACTGGTGATTCGTTTGAGCGTCCTGTAACTGTTGGTTACATGTACATGCTGAAACTGAACCACTTGGTTGATGACAAGATGCATGCTCGTTCAACTGGTTCTTACAGCCTAGTAACTCAGCAACCACTTGGTGGTAAAGCTCAGTTCGGTGGTCAGCGTTTCGGTGAGATGGAAGTATGGGCACTAGAAGCATACGGTGCTGCATATACTCTACAAGAAATGCTAACAGTTAAGTCGGATGACGTTAACGGCCGTACTAAGATGTATAAGAACATCGTAGATGGCAACCATAGCATGGAACCTGGCATGCCAGAGTCGTTCAACGTACTGTTGAAAGAGATTCGCTCGCTAGGTATCAACATCGAGCTAGAAGACGAAGAGTAATCCCTCTTTTTATAAAGAAGATTGGATTACTTGGTAAAGGGGGCTCACTTTAGTCGGTGAGCTCCTTTAACTCCTTACAGGAGCTGAACGTGAAAGACTTATTAAACTTTCTAAAAGCACAGCATAAGACCGAAGAATTTGATGCAATCAAAATCGGTCTATCTTCACCAGACACGATCCGTTCGTGGTCTTTTGGTGAAGTTAAAAAGCCAGAAACAATTAACTATCGTACGTTCAAACCTGAACGTGATGGTCTGTTCTGTGCACGTATTTTTGGTCCAGTTAAAGACTACGAATGTCTTTGTGGCAAATACAAGCGCCTGAAGCACCGTGGTGTTATCTGTGAGAAGTGTGGCGTTGAAGTTACACAAACTAAAGTTCGTCGTGACCGTATGGGCCACATCGAGCTTGCTTCACCAGTTGCTCACATCTGGTTCCTAAAATCACTACCGTCTCGTATCGGTCTACTAATGGATATCCCTCTGCGTGATATCGAACGTGTTCTTTACTTCGAAATGTACGTAGTAACTGAACCGGGTATGACTGATCTAGAAAAATCTCAGATGCTTACTGAAGAAGAGTATCTGGATCGTCTAGAAGAGTGGGGTGACGAATTCACTGCTAAGATGGGTGCTGAAGCGATCAAAGATCTGCTTTCAACAATGGACCTTCATCAAGAAGTGGAAGAAATGCGCGAAGAGTTGGAAACAACTAACTCTGAAACTAAGCGTAAGAAAGTTACTAAGCGTTTGAAGCTAGTTGAAGCGTTCATCTCGTCAGGCAACAAGCCTGAGTGGATGATCCTAACTGTACTTCCAGTGCTACCGCCAGATCTTCGTCCTCTAGTACCTCTAGATGGCGGTCGTTTTGCGACTTCAGATCTGAACGACCTTTATCGTCGTGTGATCAACCGTAACAACCGTTTGAAGCGTCTTCTAGAGCTAGCGGCTCCAGACATCATCGTACGTAACGAAAAGCGTATGTTGCAAGAGTCTGTTGATGCCCTTCTAGATAACGGTCGTCGCGGTCGTGCGATCACGGGTTCTAACAAGCGTCCTCTGAAATCTCTTGCTGATATGATCAAGGGTAAACAAGGTCGTTTCCGTCAGAACCTTCTAGGTAAACGTGTAGACTACTCTGGCCGTTCTGTAATCACAGTAGGTCCATACCTTCGTCTACATCAGTGTGGTCTTCCTAAGAAGATGGCACTTGAGCTATTTAAGCCGTTCATCTACAGCAAGCTAGAGACTCGTGGCATGGCTACGACAATCAAAGCTGCTAAGAAAATGGTAGAGCGCGAAGAAGCGATCGTTTGGGATATCCTAGACGAAGTTATCCGTGAACACCCAGTACTGCTTAACCGTGCACCTACACTTCACCGTCTAGGTATCCAAGCGTTTGAACCAGTACTAATCGAAGGTAAAGCGATTCAGCTTCACCCACTAGTGTGTGCGGCATACAACGCCGACTTCGATGGTGACCAAATGGCTGTACACGTGCCTCTAACTCTAGAAGCACAGCTTGAAGCTCGTACCCTAATGATGTCGACGAATAACATTCTGTCGCCAGCATCAGGTGATCCGATCATCGTACCTTCTCAGGACGTTGTATTGGGTCTTTACTACATGACACGTGACAAGATCAACGTGAAAGGTGAAGGTATGTACCTTGCTGGCCCTGCTGAGGCTGAAAAGGCATACCGTACTAAGACTGCTGAGCTACATGCTCGCGTTAAAGTACGTATCACTGAAACAGTAGTAGACGAAGACGGCAATAGCACAACGAATACTGGTCTAGTAGATACGACTGTAGGTCGTGCAATGCTATGGCAGATCGTTCCTAAAGGCCTTCCGTACAGCATCGTTAACCAAAAGTTAGGTAAGAAGCAGATCTCTACTCTTCTTAACGAGTGTTACCGTAAGCTTGGTCTAAAAGATACAGTAGTATTTGCTGACCAAATCATGTACGCAGGTTTCGCATACGCGGCTCTTTCTGGTGTTTCTGTAGGTATCAACGATATGGTTGTTCCTCAAGCGAAATACGACGAGATTGAATCTGCTGAAGAAGAAGTTCGCGAAATCCAAGAGCAATTCCAATCTGGTCTTGTTACTGCGGGTGAGCGTTACAACAAAGTTATCGATATCTGGGCATCTACGAATGACCGCGTTGCGAAAGCAATGATGGATAACCTATCTTCTGAAACAGTTATTAACCGTGACGGCGAAGAAGAACAGCAAGAATCGTTCAACAGCATCTACATGATGGCCGACTCGGGCGCACGTGGTTCTGCAGCTCAGATTCGTCAGCTAGCAGGTATGCGTGGTCTGATGGCGCGTCCAGATGGTTCAATCATCGAAACGCCGATCACTGCGAACTTTAAAGAAGGTCTAAACGTCCTTCAGTACTTTATCTCAACGCACGGTGCTCGTAAGGGTCTTGCGGATACAGCACTGAAAACAGCAAACTCGGGTTACCTAACTCGTCGTCTAGTAGACGTTGCTCAAGACGTTGTAGTACACGAACATGACTGTGGCACGCATGAAGGTATCGACATGATGCCTCACATCGAAGGTGGTGACGTTAAAGTTGCACTTTCTGAGCTTGCTCTTGGTCGTGTTGTTGCTGAAGATGTTCTTAAGCCTGGTACTGAAGATGTACTGATTCCACGTAATACTCTGATTGATGAGAAGTGGTGTCAAATCATGGAAGACAACTCAGTAGATAGCATGAAAGTGCGCTCTGTTGTTACCTGTGATGCAGACTTCGGTTGTTGTGCACAGTGTTACGGTCGTGACCTAGCACGTGGTCACCTAGTGAACCAAGGTGAAGCAGTTGGTGTTATCGCTGCACAATCTATCGGTGAACCGGGTACACAGCTAACGATGCGTACGTTCCACATCGGTGGTGCGGCATCTACTGCAGCAGCAGAGAACAGCATCCAAGCTAAGACAACTGGTACAGTGAAGCTTCACAATGCTAAGTTCGTAACTAACAAAGATAAGAAACTGGTTATCACTTCTCGTGCATCTGAGATGACGATTATTGATGAGTTCGGCCGTACTAAAGAGAAGCACAAACTTCCTTACGGTTCGATGCTAACCAAAGGCGACAACGCAGCAGTTACTGCTGGTGAAGTTGTAGCTAACTGGGAAGCGCATACCATGCCAATCATCACTGAAGTGGCAGGTCGTATCCAATTCGTAGATATGATCGATGGTATTACAGTTTCTCGTAACACTGACGATCTAACGGGTCTTTCTTCAAGTGAAGTTACAGACGCAGCAGCTCGCCCAGCAGCAGGTAAAGATATGCGTCCAGCTATCAAACTTGTTGATGAGCAAGGTAACGACGTAATGATCCCTGGTACTGATATGCCAGCTCACTACTTCCTACCTGGCAAAGCGATTGTAAACATCGAAGATGGCGCTGAAGTTGGCATTGGTGACACACTATCTCGTATCCCTCAAAAATCGAGCGGAAACAAAGATATCACCGGTGGTCTACCACGCGTAGCTGACCTATTCGAAGCTCGTAAGCCTAAAGAGCCTGCGATCCTTGCTGAACACACAGGTACTGTGTCTTTCGGTAAAGAAACGAAAGGTAAGCGTCGTCTAGTAATCACTCGTGAAGGCGGTGACGCTTACGAAGAGATGATTCCTAAGCATCGTCAATTGAACGTGTTCGAAGGTGAGAAGATTGAACGTGGTGATGTAATCGCCGACGGTCCTGAAACTCCACACGATATCCTGCGTCTACGTGGTATCCACGCAGTAACTCAGTACATCGCGAACGAAGTTCAAGAAGTTTACCGCTTACAAGGCGTAAAGATTAACGATAAGCACATTGAGACTATCGTTCGTCAAATGCTACGTAAGTGTACAATCACTCATTCTGGTGACTCTCCGTTCCTACCTGGCGAACAAGTTGAGTACCACAATGTTAAGATTGCTAACCGTAAGCTAGAAGCTGAAGGTAAAGAACTAGTACGTTTCGAACGTGATCTACTAGGTATTACTAAAGCATCTCTTGCAACTGAGTCATTCATCTCAGCGGCATCGTTCCAAGAAACGACTCGCGTACTAACAGAAGCTGCGGTTTCTGGTAAGCGTGATGACCTTCGCGGTCTGAAAGAGAACGTAATTGTTGGTCGTCTGATCCCAGCTGGTACTGGTTTCGCATACCACCAAGAGCGTCAAAAGCAACGTGAAGAAGAGCAAGAAGGTCCTTCAGCTGAACAAGCTACTGACAATCTAGCAGCACTTCTAAACGCTGGTTTCTCTTCAGAAGAGTAAGCTCTACGAGTAGTCTCTAAGAGATAAGAAAAGGCACCTTCGGGTGCCTTTTTTGTATCTGGCGTATAGGTGTTTAACGAGAGGCTTATAGATTAGAAGTTGGTAGGTATGATTGCTTGTCGATTGCTTGGCTGGTGGACTTAGTCGATAGTACTTTCTCGAAGGCAGCTTGCGTGTTTACAGGGAGGCGCTGAGGATGAAACCGGTGAGAAGTGTTACGTCGGGTTATCGCAAAACATCAGGGTAGGGACGAACCAATAGGCTCTGGTAGAAGAGTTGGGTGTAACGCTACAGACAAAACAAAAAGCTTGCACAGAGGCAAGCTTAGAAGATGTTAAGCCATTAAGCTCCTGGTGGAACCGCTAGGCTGTCGGCAATTTGTTGTATCAGTTGGTCTTCAACCGCAAACCTAGCCTCAAGAATCTCACCTACGAGTGACAGTTCACTATCAAAGATTTCTAATGTATCACTAGCTTCAATGGCGGCGTACTTGTCGGTGAAGTTGAGCAGAGGGTCCGTGGTAAGGACGATATGACCATAAGACTGGTTGATTTCGTCTGTTGCTTTGAAGCCAGTAGACTGCCATTTGTCCATCACCATGTCATAGATTTTGAAATGACCTTCGGAGATGTAATCAACAAGATGTTGGCTGAATTTTTGGAGTTCTTCTGGAGAAGGCAGTTCGGTGATTGCAGTTGCTTTCGACGATGAAGGCTGTAGAGCGGCAAGCTTACAATACTCAACGATTAGAGACTGTCGAGTTTCGAGCCAATGATCGATGACCTCATTAGAGCCACCCCATTGTTCTTGTATTTGTTTGAATTTATTTAGCATGACCATGTCCTCATGATCTGATCACAACCTTGTGATCAAGTAATTGCCTAAGCAGGGTCCATTTATTGGTATCTACTAAAAGTAATAGTTTGAATTATTCTCTGCTACAACTCTAGTATGAAATTAGATTGCCAGTAAAATGAACGAACTGCAAGCAATGAGGCATAGGGATGTTAAAAAAAAGTGATAACAAAATGACAGAGCAAGCTTATTGGTGCGTCGTTTCAGGTAGTGATATTTGGGTTAATAATGATCAGTTTCCTTATGGCTCAGCTGAAGAGCTAGGGCTGAGCGTCGAGCATGCAATCTGTATTGGTCAGCATCAAGGTCGTAAGGTGTATTGGATCAACGACTGTGATGTTGAGAGTGAGCTGACCATGATGAACCTACGTGAGTTATTGCACTGGCCTGAATCGAGTTTTCTGACAGCAAGCAAAGCCATCCAGTATGGGCACATGACGCAAAGTATGCGTTTTTGTCCTCAGTGTGGCGGTCGAAATCACCTCAACCATAATCAGGTGGCGATGCAATGCGGAGACTGCCGAACACTTCATTATCCTCGCATCTTCCCATGCATCATTGTCGCTGTACGTAACGACAACAAGATATTGCTTGCACAGCACCCAAGACATAAAACAGGTATGTATACCGTGATAGCGGGCTTCCTAGAGGTTGGGGAAACCTTAGAGCGGTGTGTGGCAAGAGAAGTCAAAGAAGAGACAGGCATCGATGTCAGTAATATCCGTTACTTTGGCAGCCAGCCATGGGCGTTTCCGTCGAGTATGATGATGGCCTTTCTGGCTGACTATGCTGGTGGAACGCTTAAACCAGATTACAGTGAATTGTCGGATGCCCAATGGTTTGATGTAACAAGCCTGCCTGATGTTGCACCAGAAGGAACCATTGCGAGACAGTTGATTGATAAAACTGTGGGTGACGTGATGAAAGATGGTGTGACGGAGCAGACGATAGAGTACTAATTTACCTATGATAGTATTTGGCCTATAGGTGGTCAAAAGCTAAAAAAAACCCTCCACAAGTGGAGGGGGTAAGTAAGATGTCGTTATGAGATGCTGAGTAGTGACTACTCAGATGTTATAATTGTAATTTTCGCTAGCGAACAAATTTTTAACATGCTCCCGTAATTGGGTGCAAACTAAGCATTGATTTAAAAGTTAATAACTTGATCTAGGTTGCAAAGCACACAGCTTTTACCCTTCAATCAGTGTTAGAATACTTGCCATCAAAACTAGACAAGATTGAATTGGAATTTAACGGAATGACCGAATTAAAAAACGATCGCTATTTACGCGCACTTTTAAAACAGCCTGTTGATTACACACCAGTATGGATGATGCGCCAAGCTGGCCGCTATCTTCCAGAGTACAAAGCAACGCGCGCTGAAGCGGGCGATTTCATGTCTTTGTGCAAAAACGCTGAACTGGCATCAGAAGTAACACTTCAACCTTTACGTCGTTTCCCGCTTGATGCGGCAATCTTGTTCTCTGACATCCTAACTATCCCTGATGCAATGGGCTTAGGCTTGTACTTTGAAACTGGTGAAGGTCCTAAGTTTGAACGTCCTATCACATGTAAAGCTGACGTAGAGAAGATTGGCCTACCTGATCCAGAAGGAGAGCTTCAATACGTAATGAATGCTGTTCGTCAGATCCGTAAAGATCTGAAAGGCGAAGTGCCATTGATTGGTTTCTCTGGTAGCCCTTGGACACTGGCAACTTACATGGTTGAAGGCAGCAGCTCGAAGGCGTTTACTAAGA
>NZ_CAWPOA010000093.1:15027-29793 GCF_963889365.1 Vibrio sp. OPT20
TCAAGAAGATGATGTACGCAGAGCCACAAACACTGCATTTACTTCTAGATAAGCTGGCTGACACCGTTATTGAATACCTGAACGCGCAAATTAAAGCGGGTGCACAATCGGTAATGGTATTCGACACATGGGGTGGTGTACTTACTCCGCGTGACTACAACCTGTTCTCACTACAGTACATGCACAAAATTGTCGATGGCCTAATCCGTGAAAACGAAGGTCGCCGTGTACCGGTTACTCTGTTCACTAAGAACGGTGGCATGTGGCTAGAATCTATCGCAGCGACTGGCTGTGATGCGGTGGGCCTAGACTGGACAATCAATATTGCGGATGCAAAAGCGCGTATTGGCGATAAAGTGGCTCTACAAGGCAACATGGACCCATCAGTGCTTTACGCACAACCTGAGCGTATTCGTGAAGAAGTCGGCACTATCCTTGAAGGTTTTGGTGACGGCGGTACTGGTCACGTATTTAACCTTGGCCATGGTATTCACCTAGATGTGCCACCAGAGAATGCTGGTGTATTTGTGGACGCAGTTCATGACCTATCTAAGCCATACCATAAGTAATTAAGTATGTGTTTTTAGAAAAAGCGCTGTCGAGAAATCGGCAGCGCTTTTTTATTACCTTTTTATCCGCATCCAATATCGGCTTCATCATCGTGGATGTGCAGCTAATTAGGTATTTGGATCATGGTAGGCCAAATGCTCCGAGATGTGCTTTTGGATGTAAGGAATAACGTCACTTTCAAACCAAGGGTTCTTCTTGAGCCAGATATTATTGCGTGGCGAAGGGTGAGGTAGCGGCAAAAACTCAGGCGCCCATCTTTGCCAATTACGCACGGTTTCTGTCAGTGTGCTGGTGGTTTTGTGCGTACTGGCCAATCAGCAGTGTCATTTGAATGTTGGGTAGCGATTGCAGCACTTTGTTATGCCAAAGCTCCGCACACTCTTTACGTGGTGGGAGATCGCCACTCTTTCCCTTTCCCGGATAACAAAACCCCATAGGAACAATCGCGACTTTTTGTTCGTCATAAAACGTATCGCTATCTATCCCTAACCATTCTCTTAATCGTTCGCCACTGGCATCATTCCAAGGGATCGATGACTCATGAACCTTAATACCAGGCGCCTGCCCAATGATAAGCAAGCGCGCGTTTGGATGCGCTTGAATTATCGGGTTAGCACCGTGTGATAGGTGAGGCTCACAAGCTCGGCATTGTCGAATCTCTTTGAGTAACGATGAGGACATCAGTAACCTTTATCAAAATCGATGACATGGTTCAGTTTAAAGCCATCTCGCCATTGTTGGTAATTCTCGGCGAAGATCTTTACCACCTGCCTTGGCTCACTCAGCGCTGCAATGTGCGGGGTGATGGTCACTTGCGGTAATGTCCAGAAAGGGTGCTCCTGCGAGAGGGGCTCACTTTCAAACACATCCAAGAAAGCATGATCAACCCACTTATTCTTAATCGCAAGCAGCAAGGCTTTTTTATCTAAGCTCTCTCCTCTGCCAACATTAAACAGCAGTACATTCGAGCAGTAACTTAAGGTCGTTTGATTGAGTAATTGATAGGTTTCAGCTGTTGATGGCAAGGTGTTGACCACAATATCCGCTTGCTTAAGGGCAGCCTCTATTTCATTGATGTGGAAAGTGTCTTTAAAGGTCTCTTGCTTTGATGGGATGCCGGTACGGTTGACTCCAATGGTATGAATACCAAACGCAGTTGCGGTTTTCGCTAAATGACTTCCGATTGAACCGGTTCCTAAAATCACCATGGTTTTGTCAGTTAGGCTAGCATATAGCTGTGGCTGCCAGCTTCGTTGTGCTTGTTGCTGGTGGTAGTGAGAGAAGTGTCTACAGTGGCTGATCGTGTAACCTAACACGTATTCAGCAATCGCAGGGCCGAAGATGCCTTTGACGTTGGTCAGCGTATAATCTTGACGAAGATCCGGCTGAGTGAGTTTATTGATTCCTGCGTAGGTACTTTGCACCCAGTCTAGATGTTTAAACTCATTAAGTCGCTCCGCGATTAAAGGAGGAGAAGCCAGCACGATCTCAGCTAATTCGGGGTTTTGAGTGATTTCGAGGTCAGGTAACCCTTGGTTTAGAATCAGTTGCGTATAAGTATCGTCATGCTCAGTAAGAATATAGAGCTTATTCGTAAAATTGTTCATCGGCCTACCTTTTCCATCCTAGGTTTATCAAGTACACTTTCGCTGTCTTTTTCTGCAATTATTGAGTGACTATGCTTCAGAATCCACTGCAGGTTCGTCTAGAAAAGTTAGAACCTTGGCAACAAATTACCTTTATGGCGTGTCTATGTGAGCGTATGTACCCTAACTATGCCATGTTTTGTGAGAATACAGAATTTGCGGAAGCTCGAATCTATCGTGATGTTTTGGATAGCATTTGGGAAATCTTAACCGTTAAAACGGCAAAGGTGAATTTTGAGCGTCAGCTTGAGAAAGTCGAAGAGCTATTCCCAAGTGGAGAGGATTTTGATTTCTACGGTGTTTACCCTGCGATGGACGCGTGCCAAGGCTTAGCAACGTTAATCCATGGCTTACTTGACCGTGAGCATCTGCTTGAAACTGTCATTAAAGTGAGTCAACAATCGGTGAAGACGGTTGCCGAGCTTGAGTTTGCTCAAGGCGCTGAAGAAGTGACAAACGAAAACCAGAAAGAAAACGAAGCGGTGTGTGAAGAGTGGGACGTTCAGTGGGCGATCTTCCGACCTCTACGTGAAACGACTGAACGTGACCTAGAGCTGATCAAAGATCTACGCCACGAACTGCGTGAAGACCCAGTAAGTAACATTGGTGTAGCGTTATAATTCGCTATCGCATCAAAGTACGAATAAAAACAAAGGCTCCCTAGGGAGCCTTTGTTGTATCTGACGCTACCAAATTGAGATTAAGCGTCCTTTTTGTCTTCTTTTTGAACCCTGTCTTCATCCGCTGACTTTGAGTCTGAGGTGTCGTTGTCTGTTAGAGTTTTTTCCTCTAGCTCGTCCTCTTCATCGCGGTTTTCGATAACACCGTGTGTTTCTTTCCACTGTTCCCAACGCTGAAATGCCAGTTCTTGCATGTCAGTCGTCTTATCTGCCTCGTCGACGATCTCTTCGCCCACTAGGTGCTCAAAGATATCTTCTAGGGTGATGATGCCCTGAATCGTACCGTACTCGTCAACTACTAAGGAAAGCTGCAGGCGGTTTGCCATCATTTGATCAAAGGCTTTAGCCAAGCCCATGTTGTTCAGCAACACGTGGATAGGGCGCATTACTTCACCCAGAGCTTTCTCGCCACAACCCGCTTGTTGCAATCTAAACAGCTCCAGACGGTGTACAAAACCAATGATGTTGTCAGTTTGCTCGCTGTAAACTAATGGGCGCGAGAATGGTGTGTCTTTGTGCTGCTCTAGGAACGTATTCACGCTCATTTCGGCATCGACGCGGAATACAACAGGGCGCGGTGTCATCACTTGCGTCACGGGCACATCTTGAATGCCTAATAGGTTGCTCAGAATTTTTGATTCGCCTTCAGCAAACTCACCACTTTCTTTTGCCAAAATAGCCATTGCAGACAGCTCATCACGCATTTTTGGTGCTTGGTGGCCACGAGCAAGACGTTTGGTGATCTGTTCTGAGAACCAGACAAACGGTGTTAGGAAGAAAACCATCCAGCGAAGTACGTTTGATGATGCTGGAGCAAGTTGACGCCAGTAGGTTGCACCAATGGTTTTTGGAACAATCTCAGACAAAACCAAAATGCCCAAAGTCAGTACGGCAGAGAATACACCTAACCATTGGCTACCAAAAACCACAGCCGCTTGTGCACCTGCCGTCGCAGCACCGATTGTGTGCGCGATGGTGTTGAGCGTTAAAATTGACGCGAGCGGGCGGTCAATGTCTGTTTTCAGTTTGTCTAAAGACTCTGCTGCAGGGTGCCCATTTTGTTTTAGTTGAGCAATGTAGCTCGGACTAATACTCAAAAGTACAGCTTCTAAAACAGAACAAATGAAAGAAACTCCAATAGCAATGGAGACGTAAATAGTTAGCAGCAGCATGTTTGCCCTTAAATTAAATTGTACGCTTTAACAGCGATTCAGCGTGGATTATAGAGATAAAGTAGTGGCTAGGTCATCATTAATTTGCCTCTCAGCCCCTTTTAAACAAGGGCTTGCTCAATAAAATCAGTAACAAATTGTGAGTTATTACTCATATTATGGCTAAAACTACGGCATTAGAGCTAAAGATCGACGACAAACCTTTGCCAGATGGGGCATTTATGTTTTAGAGTAAATTGAATTCAAAAATACAAAGAAGGGAAACCTAAAATGAACAAGACTCAATTAATCGACTTTATTGCTGAAAAAGCGGACCTTTCTAAAGCACAAGCTAAAGCTGCTCTAGAAGCGACTCTTGGTGGTGTTACAGATGCTCTTAAAGATGGCGATCAAGTTCAGCTAATTGGTTTTGGTACTTTTAAAGTAAACCACCGTGCAGCTCGCACTGGTCGTAACCCAAAAACTGGTGATGAGATCCAAATCGCTGCTGCAAATGTTCCAGCATTTGTTGCAGGTAAAGCGCTGAAAGATTCAGTGAAATAATCTAAACTGTACCGAGGTAGTCGTATTCCACCTCGGTACAGGTTTTTATGAAAAAAGCATTTCTTCTCGTTTCACTATTATCTACATTCCTCATTGGCTGTTCATCAACCAGCCCCAGCAAAAACCTAGAGCAATTTGAAACTCACACCGGCGGCCAAGTCATGGGCGACGCGACAAGTTTTTACTGGGTTACTAATAAACTAACACAACCTCATTCTTCAGCGGACTATGTCACAGTCGGCGATTACGGCTGGTACCAAACTGACTATGCTTGGTCGGAAGGTATACTTCGTGAATTCGTTCGTGAAGGCGAACAGCGTAATTCATCGAATAAGCTGGTGCCTTATCGTGTTCATGTGCGTTTCAACAAGTCAGGCGAGGCTGTGTATCAGCAGTATCGTATTGACAGCAAAATCTTACCTATCCAAGCCAAGCAGCTTGAAAACTATCAGAAAGAAGCGACGTCGGTTCTAGAGACCACAACGAAGCAGCATGATGAAGGGCTTAGGCTGATTCAGGGTTACTGGAATGGCAGCTCTTTTAAAACGTGCGCTGGTGGTGAGTTTGATCGCATTGAATTTAACCAGACCTTGCCAGGCTTCGTGATTGACCGATTGGCGTCTGTGGAAAGCTATGCGGCGTTTCTTGGCAGTGACTTACTCGGTAAGATGAGCGTAGAAGAGTTACTGATGCTGGCTGAAGACAGTCATGATTGTGTCGTAAGGCCATCGTTGCTGAAAGAATAGAAAGCAATCAAAGAATTAAGAGTATTTGGCCTACTGTAGGCTAAGTACTTATTTGTCTGTACAAATACAGTTTCTTGTATAGATGAGATAATAAAAAGGCGCCTATTGAGGCGCCTTTATCTGTTATTCACTTGTTGTCATTTGCTTACTGTTATTGGAAAGTAAGCGAGCAACAAGATTGTTTACTGCTCTTGTTCGCGCGCAATCGCACGGTAACCAATGTCATTGCGGTGGAACATACCATTCCAGCTAACTTGCTTCGTCAACGCGTAAGCGCGCTCTTGAGCCTCAGAAACCGTATTGCCCAGTGCTGTTGCACAAAGTACACGACCGCCGTTTGTCACAACGTCGCCAGCTTCATTATTTGTCGTACCCGCGTGGAAAACCTTTTGGCCTTCAACTTCGCTTGTTGGTAGTGAAATAACGTCACCTTTTGCGTAGTCAGCAGGGTAACCGCCAGCCGCAAGAACAACACCGATAGAAGCGCGTGGATCCCACTTCGATTCTGCTTCGTCGAGTTTCTCGTCGATAGCCATTAGGCAAAGTTCAACAAGGTCTGACTCCATACGCATCATGATAGGTTGCGTTTCTGGATCGCCGAAGCGGCAGTTGTATTCGATAACTTTAGGTGTGCCGTCAGCATCGATCATTAGGCCAGCGTAAAGGAAACCTGTGTAAGGTGCGCCTTCCGCGTCCATGCCACGTACCGTTGGGTAGATAACTTCTTCAAGGATACGGTTGTGGATTTCTGGAGTTACAACCGGCGCAGGAGAGTAAGCACCCATGCCGCCCGTGTTAGGCCCTGTGTCTTTGTCGCCAACACGTTTGTGATCTTGGCTGGTAGCCATAGGAAGTACGCTAGAACCATCAACCATTACGATGAAGCTTGCTTCTTCGCCTTCAAGGAATTCTTCAATCACCACGCGGCTGCCTGCTTCGCCAAATGCGTTGCCTGCTAGCATGTCTTTGATTGCGTCTTCAGCTTCTTCAAGTGTCATCGCAACGATAACGCCTTTACCTGCCGCAAGACCGTCAGCTTTCACTACGATAGGAGCGCCTTGCTCGCGAACGTAAGCGATAGCTGGCTCAATCTCAGTGAAGTTTGAGTAGTAACCTGTTGGGATATCATGACGAGCTAGGAAGTCTTTGGTGAATGCTTTAGAGCCTTCAAGCTGTGCTGCCGCTTGAGTTGGGCCAAAGATTGGTAGGCCAACTTCGCGGAATGCATCAACCACACCGATAACCAATGGTGCTTCAGGGCCCACGATAGTCAGTTCGATTTTTTTATCTTGAGCAAACGCGACTAAACCAGCGATGTCTTCAACGCCGATGTTTACGTTCTCTAGTTTCGGCTCAAGTGCAGTACCTGCGTTGCCTGGAGCAATGAATACTGTTTCAACGTTTGGGTTTTGTGCCGCTTTCCAACCAAGTGCATGCTCACGACCGCCGGCACCGATAATCAATACATTCATGTTTTAAAATCCTTATAGCTGCTTCAGAGCCTTTATTTCTGTGTCAAACATGCTCACTTATGGTCATAAGCTCCGCGTGTTTTCCTTGAACTAAAGTCACTGACTTGCTCTACGTAATTCAAATATCGGAATATTTAAAAAACAAAATTATAAGTTTTGCTCAAAGTCGTTGGTGATGTGGCTAGGCAGCAATTGAGCCCATCCCCGGGAGCATAGTCCGCTATGTGACCGGGGTGGGCGAAAGCAGCTAACGACGCCACAGTGCCAAATACGAAGAGGAAATTAGTGGCGGAAGTGACGCATGCCCGTAAAGATCATCGCCATGCCGTGTTCGTCTGCTGCAGCGATAACTTCGTCATCACGCATAGAGCCGCCCGGTTGGATAACACACTTGATGCCAGCTTCTGCTGCCGCGTCGATACCGTCACGGAATGGGAAGAATGCATCTGATGCCATCACACAACCTTCAACCTGTAGACCTTCGTCCGCCGCTTTGATGCCTGCGATCTTCGCTGAGTAAACGCGGCTCATTTGGCCTGCGCCAACACCAACCGTCATGTCACCTTTCGAGTAAACGATAGCGTTAGACTTAACGTACTTCGCTACTTTCCAGCAGAATAGAGCATCTTTTAGCTCTTCAGCCGTTGGTTGACGCTTAGAAACTACTTTTAGGTCGTCTTCTGAAACCATGCCTTGGTCGCGGTCTTGCACTAGCAAACCACCGTTAACGCGTTTCACGTCAAAACCAGTTGTCTTCGTTGTCCACTCACCACACTCAAGTAGGCGAAGGTTTTTCTTAGCCGCTACGATTGCTACTGCTTCAGCAGAAACTGATGGTGCAATGATAACTTCAACGAATTGACGCTCAGTGATAGCCGTTGCTGTTGCAGCGTCTAGCTCACGGTTGAAAGCGATGATGCCGCCAAATGCAGACGTTGGGTCTGTTTTGAATGCACGGTCGTAAGCTTCTAGGATGTCTTCACCTAGTGCAACACCACATGGGTTAGCGTGCTTAACAATTACACATGCTGGCTGGTCGAACTCTTTCACACACTCAAGTGCTGCGTCAGTGTCAGCGATGTTGTTGTAAGAAAGTGCTTTACCTTGGATTTGACGAGCTGTAGATACAGACGCTTCTTCAGGGTTTGCTTCAACGTAGAAAGCGGCTGCTTGGTGGCTGTTCTCACCGTAGCGCATGTCTTGCTTCTTCTCGAACTGTTGGTTGAACGTGCGAGGGAATTTGCTCTCTTCATCGCCTTCCTTGTTCGCGCCGTAGCTAGGAACCATAGTGCCGAAGTAGTTAGCGATCATGCCGTCGTAAGAAGCCGTGTGCTCAAATGCAGCGATAGCGAGGTCGAAGCGAGTCTCTAGGGTTAGAGATTGCTCGTTAGCGTCCATTTCAGTGACAACGCGCTCGTAGTCGTGTGCGTTTACAACGATCGTTACGTCTTTGTGGTTTTTCGCTGCAGAGCGAACCATTGTAGGGCCACCGATGTCGATATTCTCAACAGCGTCAGCAAGGGTACAACCTTCTTTAGCAACGGTTTCTGCGAATGGGTATAGGTTTACAACAACCATATCGATAGGGTTGATACCGTGAGTTTCCATCACGTCATCATCTTGGCCACGACGGCCTAGAACACCACCATGAACTTTTGGGTGCAGAGTCTTAACACGGCCATCCATCATTTCTGGGAAACCAGTGTAGTCAGATACTTCTGTAACAGAGATGCCTTTTTCAGCAAGCAGGCGAGCAGTGCCACCGGTAGATAGGATATCTACACCACGGTTAGCAAGAGCTTGTGCAAATTCAACGATACCAGTTTTGTCTGATACGCTGATGAGAGCGCGGCGAATTGGACGAGCGTTATTCATGCTTCCATCTTCCTCAAATTCATGGGGTTAAAATAAAGATATTTGCCAAAAAAGAACTTGTTTCTATCTTCTTAGCGTGGATTATCTTCGATACCAGTAAGAGATAAAATATTGGCCAGTTTTGGTAAAGACCTTTTGGGTTAGTCTTATGATTAAGCTATAAGATAACCAACTCCAAATTTGATGGCGCAGATTCTAACTAATTTATTACAAAAAAGCTCGCGCAATCGTTTGGCATCTCAAAATTAATTATGAAAAGTGCCATTTCAGCCTGAAAAGTAACGATAAGGTTAATTGTGGAATGGACGGAACAGTAGGAAAAAACATGTTTCAGATCGGTGAATTAGCGAAACGGTGCGGTGTGACAGCCGATACCTTACGATTTTATGAGAAGAATAACCTGATCGCGCCAGCCAGTCGCAGTGAGTCGGGTTATCGCCTATATGATGAAAATAACCAAAAACAGGTGACGTTTATTCTCAAATCTAAAGCGTTGGGACTGAGTCTGGACGAGATTAAAGAATTGCTTGAGATTCGTCTCGAAGCCACACAGCACAGTTGCGCCGAAGTGAAATCAATTACCTCAGCAAAACTAGAGATGATCGATGAGAAGATTACCGAGTTAACCAAGATTCGCACTGCACTTAAAAAGATCAATGATGCGTGTTGTGGCCACGTAGACGACGATGCAAGCCATTGCTCTATTCTGGCAGCCTTGGATTCAGCAAACGTTGATAAAGAGCGCTGCTGTCGCACTGGAGAGTAATCAGCCACCTATTACGGTTCGACAAGCCAAAAAAAAGCCAAACTCAAAAAATGAGCTTGGCTTTCCATTCAATAAATTACGAAAGAACGATTAGTTCATGCCGTATTTTTTAAGTTTCTTGCGAAGAGTACCGCGGTTAATACCCATCATGGTTGCTGCGCGAGTTTGGTTACCGCGAGTGTACTGCATGATAGTGTCTAGTAGTGGCTGTTCAACTTCAGCTAATACTAATTCGTATAACTCGCTGACTTCTTGACCGTTTAATTGAGCAAGGTAATTTTTCAATGATGCTTTAACTGAGTCACGTAGTGGTTTCTGCGTGATTTGGTCTTGTGATGTAACTGTAGTTACTGTCAATGCTTCTGAAGTCAGATTTTGTTCGAACATATTCGGTCTAGCTCTTCTCGTAATTATGGTGCAACGTTATCAAAAAAACCTTCTAGCGCTTCAAGCTGCAGATCACCTGCTTCGAATGCGTTGAAGGTACGGCGAAACTCACTCGCTTGTTCATGTTCTTTTAGGTACCAACCCACATGCTTACGAGCAATTCGGGGGCCTAAAAACTCGCCATAAAACTCATGTAGAGCGTTCACATGACCAAGCATGATGTCTTTCACTTCCGAAATCGGGAGCGGGTCCATCGTGGTGCCGTTTTCCAAATAGTGTAGGATTTCGTTAAAAATCCAAGGACGTCCTTGGGCAGGTCGACCTATCATTAAAGCATCAGCACCGGTGTACTCCAGCACAAACTTCGCTTTTTCCGGGCTATCGATATCACCGTTAGCGATAACCGGAATAGATACTGCTTGTTTCGCTGCTTTAATGTGTTTGTATTCTGCCTCACCTTTGTACATACAAGCGCGAGTTCTCCCATGAAGGGCAAGAGCTTGTATGCCGCAGTCTTCGGCTATTTTCGCGATTTGAACACAGTTTCTGTTGTCTGTGTTCCAGCCTGTGCGCGTTTTCAACGTTACTGGAACGTCGACAGCATTTACCACCGCTTTCAGAATATCTTCAATGAGTTCTGGATGCTGCAGTAGGGCTGAGCCCGCAAGCTTCTTATTCACTTTTTTGGCTGGACACCCCATGTTGATATCGATGATTTGCGCACCGTTATCGACATTAAATTGAGCAGCCTCGGCCATAAGCTGTGGATCTGCACCTGCGATTTGTACTGAACGAATGCCCGATTCGCCTTCATGTACCATACGCTGCTGAGACTTTGACGTTTTCCAAACTTTAGGATTGGAGGACATCATTTCACTGACTGCCATCCCCGCACCGTAACGAAGACACAACTCACGGAATGGTCTATCCGTTACGCCAGCCATAGGAGCGACGATTAGATTGTTCTTAAGTTGATAATTTCCGATTTTCAAAAAATGTCATCACAGTTCTGTACCAGCAAGGGCGCGCATTTTACGCATTTTTTCGCTGCGTGAAAAGACTAATATTTGAGCATTTACAATTTGTTTTTGTAATTTGTTTAAATTTCAATCAATTAGCGCTCAAAGTCTTACCTAGCCTTGCTTCTGACCTGAGATTCGACACCATTCTTGTTGTTCAATGATCGGATCAATGTGAAGCTCATCACGATAATAAGTCGCAACATCTTCCGCTTGTGTATCTAAAACACCCGACATTGCAAGTACACCATTTGGCTTAACTAGGCCTTTAATGATGCCAGAAAGGTCGCGTAATGGGCCTGCAAGGATGTTGGCAACAACAACGTCAGCAAGTAAACCTTCCGGTTGATCTTGTGGTAAGAACACTTCTAGTTGCTCTGCCACGCCATTGCGTTGTGCGTTGTCTTTTGATGCAAGCAGGGCTTGAGGATCAATGTCGATCCCGATAACTTTTGCCGCGCCAAGTTTGATCGCAGCGATAGCTAGGATGCCTGAACCACAACCGAAATCGATCACGGTTTTGCCTGTAAGGTCTAAGCCTTCAAGCCACTCAAGACACAATGCCGTTGTCGGGTGAGTACCTGTACCAAATGCAAGACCGGGATCCAGCATTACGTTTACAGCGTCAGGTTCAGGGATATCGCGCCAGCTAGGGCAGATCCATAAACGCTCACCAAACTTCATTGGGTGGAAGTTGTCCATCCATTCACGTTCCCAATCCTTGTCTTCAATTTGCTCTACTTTATGAGCAAAGTCTGCAGGGAACATGTTGCTTGCTTTAATCTGCGCTAGAACGACACCAGTATCAGTCTCAGCGTCGTAAAGCGCGAGAATGTCAGTATCACCCCAAAGGCGAGTTTCACCCGGCAGAGGCTCAAATACAGGGGTATCTTGTGCATCCAGGAAAGTTACGGAAAGAGCACCAGTCTCTTCCATTAACATGTCGCCGATTTGTTCGGCATTTTCATTGGTCGCATTAAGCTTGATTTGAATCCAAGGCATGGCTGCATCTTCTATATGAGAAAAATTGGATGGGGAGTCTAGCAGAAAATATGAGCAAATTCATCAAAACACCGCGGATTATAAGAGGGATTATTGATTGATTTTTGCGAGTGTTTAAAAACAAAAATGCCCACCGAAGTGAGCATTTATTACTGTTCTACAGAGAACGTATTACGGAAGACTAGCTTCTATTGCAGACCAAGCTTCTTCTCAAGGTAGTGGATGTTTGCCCCACCGTGTTGGAAGTTTTCGTCGTTCATAATCGCTAATTGCAGCTCAGTATTGACGTTGATACCTTCAACAATCATTTCTGCTAGTGCGTTCTTCATACGTGCAATCGCTACGTCACGGTTCTCACCGTAAGTGATCAGCTTGCCGATCATTGAATCGTAGTGTGGTGGTACTGTGTAGCCAGTATAGATGTGAGATTCCCAACGAACACCCATACCACCTGGAGCATGGAAGCGCGTGATCTTACCTGGAGATGGTAAGAAACGAACTGGATCTTCCGCGTTGATACGACATTCGATTGAGTGGCCGCGCAGCTTAATATCATCCTGTGTGAATGATAGAGGCTGACCAGCAGCAATGCGAAGTTGCTCTTTCACTAAGTCGATACCCGTTACCATTTCAGTAATCGTGTGCTCAACCTGGATACGAGTGTTCATTTCGATGAAGTAGAACTCACCGTTCTCGTATAGGAATTCAAATGTACCTGCGCCGCGGTAACCAATCTCAAGACATGCACGAGTACAACGGTCACCGATGTACTTACGCATCTCTTCAGTTATACCCGGTGCTGGCGCTTCTTCCACAACTTTCTGGTGACGACGCTGCATTGAACAGTCCCGCTCACCTAGGTGGATAGCATTGCCTTGACCATCTGCAAGCACTTGTACTTCAATGTGACGTGGATTTTCTAGGAATTTTTCCATGTAAACCATGTCGTTATTGAAACATGCTTTTGCTTCAGCACGAGTCATTGCGATAGCTTCTGTTAGTTCTTTTTCAGTACGAACAACACGCATACCACGACCGCCGCCGCCGCCAGATGCCTTGATGATTACAGGGAAACCAATGCGCTTAGCGTGCGCTTTGTTTTTCACTTCATCATCATCAAGAGGGCCGTCAGAACCCGGTACACAAGGTACGCCAGCTTTCTTCATTGACGTGATAGCTGACACTTTGTCACCCATCATGCGAATGGTTTCAGCTTTAGGGCCAACGAAGATAAAACCACTGCGCTCTACCTGTTCTGCAAAATCTGCATTTTCAGATAGGAAGCCGTAGCCAGGGTGAACAGCTACTGCACCTGTAACTTCAGCTGCGCTGATGATACGAGGGATGTTTAGGTAGCTATCGATACCACGAGCTGGACCGATACAAATGGTTTCGTCAGCAAGCAGTACGTGCTTAAGATCGCGGTCAGCTGTTGAGTGAACCGCTACCGTTTTGATGCCAAGCTCTTTACATGCTCGCAGAATACGCAGTGCAATTTCACCACGGTTCGCGATTACTAATTTATCTAACATAATGAGTGCTCTCTATTATTCGATAATTACTAGAGCTTGGTCGAATTCTACTGGTTGACCGTCTTCAACTAGGATAGCCGTTACAACACCAGATTTATCAGCTTCGATTTGGTTCATCATTTTCATTGCTTCAACGATACATAGCGTTTCGCCAGCAGTTACAGATTGACCAACCTTAACGAATGGTTTTGCATCTGGGCTTGGAGCGCCGTAGAAAGTACCAACCATTGGAGAAAGAACTTGGTGACCAGCTGGAACTGCAGGAGCTGCTGGCTCTGCTGCTACAGGAGCCGCCGCAGGTGCTGCCGCTACAGGAGCTGGAGCCGCTGCATATTGAATCGGTGCTGCAGATACAGGGCTGTTACGACTGATTCGTACTGACTCTTCACCTTCAGAGATTTCTAGCTCAGAAATACCAGACTCTTCAACCAATTCGATTAGCTTTTTGATTTTGCGAATATCCATTGTTTCTTTCTCTTTATCTGTTGATTGAACTTACTCTTTGACTGAGTAGGTTAGTAATAGTTCGTTGTTTTTATTTACTTTGCGTTGAGCTTGTTGAGCGCAGCCGTCAAAGCAAATTGATAACCTTGGGCACCTAAGCCACAAATCACACCTTCTGCTTTATCAGATAGGTAAGAGTGGTGACGGAATGATTCACGTGCGTGAACATTCGATAGGTGAACCTCAATAAATGGGATAGCAACACCAAGTAGTGCATCACGCAACGCCACACTGGTATGTGTAAAGGCCGCTGGGTTGATAATAATGAAATCAACATTTTGATAAGCACTATGGATAGCTTCAATCAGTTCATACTCACGATTTGACTGTAAGTGAGACAGCTCAACATCTTGTGTTTTCGCTTGCTCGGTCAATGAGCTAATAATCTGGTCAAGTGTTTGAGAACCGTAGTGTGCAGGCTCTCTAAGGCCTAACAGGTTAAGGTTTGGGCCATTTAAAACTAGAATGCGAAACTTTGTAGACATTGTGGGGCTATCTTCCTTTATCGTGTTTACGAATGTGAATGTTGCCATTTTATTGAAAATTTGGGGTTAATTTCCAGTAAGAAAAACCCAAATTTAAAAATTAGAACCAGATTATAGCTAATTCAGCGCAAATCGCAGCAATTTACTGGTCTAATCTCCTATAAGTACAGCATGGAATTGTTATCAACTTAACAAAAAACCACGATTGCTTTAATTTTATCGAAGATATTTGAGATCAAGATCGGCCATAAAAAAACCGCCACATAGGTGTAATGCCGATCAGTTAAAGCCAAAGTGATCGGTTGAACGATCCTCCAGAGCTGTCAAAATCCAAGTGTATTTAATGCACTTGGATTTTTTTATGGAT
>NZ_CAWPOA010000094.1:0-364 GCF_963889365.1 Vibrio sp. OPT20
CTTTGCTGCGGTCGTGGCGGAATTGGTAGACGCACCAGATTTAGGTTCTGGCGCCGAGAGGTGTGAGAGTTCAAGTCTCTCCGACCGCACCATTATTTCTCTTTAATTAGAGATAAAATAGTGAATACATAAAATTCATTATTGGCTACTTAGCTCAGTTGGTTAGAGCACATCACTCATAATGATGGGGTCGCAGGTTCGAATCCCGCAGTAGCCACCATTCTTTCTTTATGAAAGAAAAAGTACAAACAACGTTATATTGAATTACCAATGTCGATATAACTATAAAGATTTGCTGCGGTCGTGGCGGAATTGGTAGACGCACCAGATTTAGGTTCTGGCGCCGAGAGGTGTGAGAGTTCAA
>NZ_CAWPOA010000095.1:0-313 GCF_963889365.1 Vibrio sp. OPT20
AACTTTTAAATTTGATTGAATTACTCGTAAGTAATCAATCAGTCAGCTTTCCAAATTGTTAAAGAGCTTGATTCAAACTAATGAACCATTTTTAAATACTCTGATAGAAGAGAATACTTAAAGATGGTATCCCGTAGGGGAGTCGAACCCCTGTTACCGCCGTGAAAGGGCGGTGTCCTAGGCCTCTAGACGAACGGGACACTAGTATCTCTTAACTTTTCTAAACCTAATCAATCTGTGTGGACACTCATCGTGACTATCTTCGTATAAGGAGGTGATCCAGCCCCAGGTTCCCCTAGGGCTACCTTGTTAC
>NZ_CAWPOA010000096.1:0-394 GCF_963889365.1 Vibrio sp. OPT20
ATGGAGGCGCCTCCCGGAGTCGAACCGAGGTCCACGGATTTGCAATCCGCTGCATAGCCACTCTGCCAAGGCGCCTTCAATAGTGTTTTAAGAGAACAACTCTTTTGAACATTACCAAACAAGATAACAATCAAATAGATGGTGCCCCGGGCCGGACTTGAACCGGCACAGCGCGAACGCCGAGGGATTTTAAATCCCTTGTGTCTACCAATTCCACCACCAGGGCACGCAATTCTTTATTGCGATGCCGATTACTGAAAAGTAAAACACCATCTTAATGTCAAAATGAATCAACATTACAAAATTTGGAGCGATACATCGGGTTCGAACCGATGACCTCAACCTTGGCAAGGTTGCGCTCTACCAACTGAGCTAGTATCGCAATTTCATTCTT
>NZ_CAWPOA010000098.1:0-305 GCF_963889365.1 Vibrio sp. OPT20
AAAGAATTTAGTGTGCCGACTTAGCTCAGTAGGTAGAGCAACTGACTTGTAATCAGTAGGTCACCAGTTCGACTCCGGTAGTCGGCACCATTCTTTTGCCTCGATAGCTCAGTCGGTAGAGCAGCGGATTGAAAATCCGCGTGTCGGTGGTTCGATTCCGCCTCGAGGCACCATTATTTGGTGCTTAACAAATAATGGTCTTTATAGACCTGATGTTGAGACAAGTAATTCCCCTTTAGTTCAGTTGGTAGAACGGCGGACTGTTAATCCGTATGTCGCAAGTTCAAGTCTTGCAAGGGGAGCCA
>NZ_CAWPOA010000099.1:0-44620 GCF_963889365.1 Vibrio sp. OPT20
GCTGATTCGTTTTGGTTTCTTACGAAGCCTTCCCGTTTCAACGAGGTCGCATTATAGAGATTTCGATCACACTGGCAAGCCCTTTTTGAAGTTTTTCTTACTTTTTTGATTGTTCGAGCGTTTTTTGTTCAAAACACCCCATTTTCACTAGTATTCCCCTTAATTAAGGGCTTAAGGTGCCTATATAAAGGAGGATTTATGAGTTCAATGCGCAGTTATAAAGGAATATCCCCTCAGATTGGACAAGGTGTCTATATAGATACAAGTTCGGTACTGGTTGGGGATATCAAAATCGGTGACGACTCTAGCGTGTGGCCTTTGGTTGCAGCTCGAGGAGATGTGAACCACATTCATATTGGAGATAGAACGAATATCCAAGACGGCAGCGTTTTGCACGTCACCCATAAGAATGCAGAAAACCCTGAGGGTTACCCGCTATTAATAGGTAATGATGTCACTATCGGACATAAAGTAATGCTGCATGGCTGCACGATTGAAGATCGTGTACTTGTTGGTATGGGAGCTATCGTGCTTGATGGCGTGATTATTAAAGAAGAAGTGATGATTGGTGCTGGTAGCTTAGTCCCGCCTAATAAGGTACTTGAGAGCGGTTATCTCTATGTAGGAAGCCCGGTAAAACAAGCACGCCCATTAAATGATAAGGAGCGTGCCTTTTTACAGAAGTCAGCTGACAACTATGTTCAGAATAAAAACGACTATCTAGACTCTGTGCTTCCAGTTTAAAGCGCTTTGATCTGAATCCGATTAGAGGAGTCATACTCCTCTTCTTCTATTAACTCTTCCGCTAGCTCTTCAATATCGAAACGTAACTCTGAAAAGATAACTATAGCTTGATCGCCCTCTTCTATCTCTTTACCTGCCAATCGTGATAATTCTTCAATAGATAAGACACATTCGATCAATGCACCCGATTGCTGTGCTGGGAAAGTGATAGATTGACTTGCTTCATCCCAATCTTGGATATCCGGAAATAGAATTGATTGATTCATTTTTTATAAATACCTTGTTACATCTCTAAGTTTCTACGTAATTCTCTTAAAATCTGTTTTGTCCCAGGGCGAAGACCACGCCACAGCATAAAGCTCTCAGCGGCCTGCCCTACCAACATACCCAAACCATCATAAGCAGCGTGAACACCATTATCTAATGCCCACTGATTGAATACCGTCGTTCCAGATCCGTAAACCATGTCATAAACAGCACTATTCGAATTGAAGATAATCTCAGAAATTTCAGGAAGCTGACCACTTAGACCAGACGAGGTCGAGTTAATGATGACATCAAACCCTTCATTAACATCACTTAGCCCCATTCCTTTGATGTTTCCATGTGAAGAAAACATCTCAGCCAGAAGTTCAGCCTTGGAGCTGGTTCGATTAGCGACCACCAGCTGTTGTGGGTTTTGGTCGAGAAGAGGTTGAATCACTCCTCTCGCAGCACCACCAGCGCCAAGAAGAAGAACGCGAGCTCCTTTTAACGCAACTTGATGTTGAAGCAGGTCTTGAACTAAACCCTCGCCATCGGTGTTATCACCAATGATTTCTCCATCATCGAGCTTCTTAAGTGTGTTTACGGCACCTGCTAGTTCAGCTCTTTCAGTCAGGCGATTAGCGAACTGATAAGCATCTTCTTTAAATGGCGCAGTGACATTACACCCTCTCCCACCTTCACTAAAAAATGCTTGAGCAGCAGTGATGAATTCACCTTGTTCTGGCTGGAGTGCTGTATAGGTAAGTTGTTGGCTGGTTTGGCGAGCAAATAATGTGTGAATGAATGGCGATTTGCTTTGCCCAATAGGGTTACCGAAAACGGCATAACGATCTACTTGCTGTGTCATATCCTTACCTAACAGAAATAAAAAAGGGTCATCTATATAGATGACCCTATCACTATCCCTATAAGGAAGGAAGAACTACCAAACTCGAGGCTTTAGGTAGTCGCTATAAAGCAGAGCTTCAGGTGAACCGGCTTGTGGTTCGTAGCGATATTCCCAGCGAGCCAATGGCGGCATCGACATCAATATAGACTCTGTGCGCCCACCGCTTTGCAGACCAAATAAGGTGCCACGGTCGTAAACTAGGTTAAATTCAACATAGCGACCACGACGATAAAGTTGGAAGTCACGCTCGCGCTCGCCGTAAGACGTCTCTTTACGTCGTTCTACAATGGGTAGATAGGCGGCTGCAAAACCTTCACCGACAGCCTGCATATAAGCAAAGCTCTTATCGAAACCCCACTCATTTAAGTCATCAAAGAACAGACCACCAACACCACGTGTTTCATCACGGTGAGGCAGATAGAAGTACTTATCACACCATTCCTTGTGTTCTTGATAAACGTCATCACCAAACGGCGCACACAGGTCTTTAGCGGTTTGATGCCAAGATTGGCAGTCTTCATCGAAAGGATAAAATGGCGTTAAGTCAAAACCACCACCAAACCACCAAATTGGGTCTTCCCCTTCTTTTTCCGCAATGAAGAATCGAACGTTCGCGTGTGAGGTTGGGATATATGGGTTCTTAGGGTGGATAACTAATGAAACCCCCATCGCCTCAAACTTACGTCCGGCTAATTCAGGGCGGTGAGCTGTGGCTGAGGCAGGCATCGCCTTACCCGCTACGTGAGAGAAATTAACCCCACCTTGCTCGAATACCGCACCATTGGTCATCACGCGAGTTCGACCACCGCCACCAAGGCGTTCGCCAGGTTCACGCTCCCATGCATCTTCTTCAAACAGTGCAGTGCCATCAGCTTGCTCAAGCTGCTGGCAAATCGAATCTTGTAGGCTCAGTAAAAACTGTTTTACTGCTTCTTTATCAATTGCTGACATCTTTCTTCCTTTGCAGGGTTTAACCCTGTCTTAATATTTTCGACGTTTTTGCATCTCTAATTTCGCTTGGCTTCTCACGACCACCCGTTTGACCTTCTAAAATAGCCACCAAATGTTGACCCAGTTGCTGTTGAACTTCTTCAGTCGTCATACAAGGCGGTTCACCTGTCAGGTTAGCACTGGTCGAGGTTAACGGCTTACCGAATTCATTACACATTCTTTGAACTAAAGGGTGATCCGTCACTCGCACCGCGATGGATTCAAATTGGCCACTGACCCAGTCAGTTACTTTACTGCTGGTTGGCATTATCCAAGTCACTGGTCCCGGCCATGTTGCTTTTACGGTCGCTAACTGCGCTTCCGTCAACTGGCTTTCGTCAATATAGGGCAGCAACTGCTCGTAACTCGCAGCAATTAGGATCAACCCTTTCTCCATCGGCCGCTGTTTTAAATCGAGCAATTTCTTAATGGCTTGTGGATTATCGGGATCACAACCGACCCCAAAAACGCCTTCAGTCGGGTAAGCAATGACTTCACCTTGTTGTAATGCCTGCAAAGTATGTTGAAAGTTATCCAAGGGTTGCCTCATTAATTCTGTTATCGAACTCGCTAAGTGTACAAATTATCATTCACTGTGACTAAAGCTATTTGTTTATAAAATGTATCAATTAACAACTTAGACTGACGCAAACGTTTTCCTTAAGCAATTTTACCCGTATAATGCGCGCAAAATATCTAATCACTAATTAAATCGTACCTGAAGGAGTTTGAGATGACTGTCGGTATTATCATGGGTTCTAAATCTGATTGGCCAACAATGAAGCTAGCTGCAGAAATGTTGGATCAGTTTGGCGTGGCGTACGAAACAAAAGTGGTTTCTGCTCACCGCACACCTCAGTTGCTTGCTGATTACGCAACCAGTGCGAAAGAGCGCGGTATTAAAGTGATTATTGCTGGTGCTGGCGGTGCTGCGCATCTTCCGGGCATGGCTGCAGCTTTCACAAGCGTACCTGTTTTAGGTGTTCCTGTTCAGTCTAAAGCACTCAAGGGCATGGATTCTCTGCTTTCTATCGTACAGATGCCAAAAGGCATTGCGGTAGGTACTTTGGCTATCGGTGAAGCTGGCGCTGCCAATGCTGGTATCCTAGCAGCCCAAATCATTGGTACTCACAATGAAGAAGTGATGGCAAAAGTAGAAGCGTTCCGCTCTGAGCAAACAGAAACGGTTCTGGCTAATCCAAACCCTGCTGAGGACTAATTCCCATGCATGTTCTTGTGTTAGGCGCGGGCCAACTTGCTCGCATGATGTCCCTAGCTGGGGCGCCGCTGAATATTGAAATTTCTGCTTTTGATGTTGGCAGCAAAAATATTGTTCACCCATTAACGCAAGCGATTCTAGGCAACGGCTTAGACAATGCGATTGAGCGTGCGGACGTCATTACTGCTGAATTCGAACATATCCCTCACGATGTTCTTGAGGTATGTGAGCGCAGCGGTAAGTTCTTACCGACAACAGAAGCAATCAAAGCTGGCGGTGACCGTCGCCTTGAAAAAGCCCTGTTAGACGAAGCAAGCGTGAAAAATGCTAAGTACTACGTGATTAACTCTCACGAAGACTTTGACGCTGCGATTGCTCACGTAGGCTTGCCAATGGTCTTGAAGAGCACACTTGGCGGCTACGATGGCAAAGGTCAATGGCGCTTAAAGACATTAGACAATGTTGACGCGACTTGGACAGAAATGGCCGAGTGCATTGCCGCAACAGACAACCAAGCCATTGTGGCTGAAGAATTCGTTCCGTTTGACCGCGAAGTATCACTGGTTGGTGCTCGTGGTACCAATGGCGAGATTCAAGTGTATCCACTGGCTGAGAATGTTCACACCGACGGCGTGTTGAGCTTATCAACAGCCATTGATGACATTGAACTGCAAGAGCAAGCGAAAACCATGTTCACCGCTGTTGCAGAACGTTTGGATTACGTTGGCGTGCTAGCGTTAGAGTTCTTTGATGTTAAAGGTTCACTGCTGGTTAACGAAATTGCACCACGGGTTCATAACTCTGGCCACTGGACGCAGCAAGGCGCTGAAACTTGTCAGTTTGAGAACCATCTACGTGCCGTATGTGGGATGCCATTAGGCAGCACTAAGCTGATTCGTCCAACCGCAATGATCAACATCCTTGGTGAAGATACCCTACCTGAAGCAATTCTTGCTCAAGGTGGTTGTCATGTTCATTGGTATGGTAAAGAGAAGCGTGCAGGTCGTAAGATGGGCCACATTAACGTGAGCGCTGACTACAACGCAGAGCTGCAAAGAGCGTTATGCTCACTGGCAGACATTCTCGATAAGCAAGCCTACCCTGCTGTGCATGAATTTGCTGAGCAGATGAAGTAAATCTACATTGCTTGATGGATATAGAACGTTTATTGGATATAGAAACGGCGCTCATTGGGCGCCGTTTTTTTTGTCTATAACATCAAGTTATTGAGATTGAATGTGATGACACTTGCGATCAGCACATTGCTTCTTAGTGCCACTGGCCGTTTTCTTCTCCAGCAACAGCGGGAACTGACACTGTTCACAACGACCAATAACAGGTGGCTGATTAACGGCAAACTTACACTTAGGGTAGTTATCGCACGCATAGAAGGTTTTGCCATAGCGAGATTTACGCTCAACCAAATGACCTCTGCCACACTCAGGACAAGCAACAAGTGGCTGCTCTTCAGGTTGTTCTTTTGGTTGGTCCAAAGATTCGATGTGATTACACGTTGGGTAGCTGCTACAACCAATGAACATACCAAAGCGACCTTGCCTTAATACCAATTCGTTTTGGCATTTAGGACACGGTACACCCAGCTCTTTCACTACGTGGCCATCGTTCTGATGCAGAGGCTTGATGTAATCACAGCTAGGATACTGCTTACAGCCTAAAAATGGGCCGTGCTTACCATGGCGAAGCTGAAGCTCTCCACCACACTGTGGACATGGTTCATGCTCTAATGCATGTTCATGTGCTGAAAAAAGCTGATTATCAATCTTACTACTCATGACAAGCCTGTATTAATGCAAGATACCTTGCTCTTTGGTGTACAACAGCTCTTCCATTTGCGTGTAAGCACTTTCATTACCCGGCACATTAAATAGCACCATTAAGATAATCCATTTCAGATCATCCAATTCAAATTCGCTCGTCTCAAGCCCCATCACACGATCAATCACCATTTCACGAATCTCTGTCGTGAGTACGTTGATCTGTTCAAGGAACAATAAGAAACCTCGGCACTCCATATTAATACGTGAAATCTCTCGACTGGTATAAATACGCATCGAGGTATTGGAACACATAGTAATCGCCGCTTGATTCTCAGTATCTTGCAATGCCGCAAGATCTTCTAACCAATGGAGGGCCTTATAAATATCATCTTGGTGAAACCCTGCTCGAAGAAGCTCATCTTCCAGCTCATCTTGATCCACCTGCAATTCAGAATCGCTATGGATGTAGGTTTCAAACAAGTACATCAGTATGTCCATCATCATAGCTTAGCCTCTCCCCTTTCGAATATAGCCACCGGAAACTGCAACAACATGCCCTGAGAGCTCAAGCTCTAAAAGCTGCATCATGACCTCATGCACAGGTATATGGGTTCTCTGTGCCAAAATATCAACGGGTGTCGCCTCTAACCCTACGTTAGCTAACAGCTGTGGAAATGGCAATTGTTCATTTTCCCCCATACTGGGCGTAGGTTCGAACAAGCTGGGTTGCTGATCGATAGACCAGTCTAACAGACTCTTTATTTCAATCAGAACATCTTGTGCACTCTGTACCAAGCATGCTCCAGCTTTGATTAAGCTATTACCTCCTCGACTGGTTGGGTTATGAATAGAGCCAGGAAGCGCAAACACCTCTCGGCCTTGCTCCATGGCATAGCGAGCTGTAATCAAAGAACCACTTTTCTCAGCCGCTTCAACCACCAAGGTTCCGAGCGATAACCCACTTATAATACGGTTACGGCGAGGGAAATGTTCAGGTCGAGGTTTGGCACTTGGGCGAAACTCTGAAATCAACGCACCATTTTCACAGATCCTATCGGCTAAATTTCTGTGTCGCGCAGGATAAATGGAATCTAAGCCAGAACCCAACACAGCAAAAGTTTCCCCACCTTTATCTAGAGCACCATCATGAGCATAACCATCAATACCGAGCGCTAAGCCACTGGTGACAATCAAACCGTTTTGGACGAACTCTTTGGCGAAGGACTTCGCGGTTTGCAACCCTTCGAGACTGGCATTGCGACTACCTACCATAGCGATTTGAGGCTCAATCAGTTTTTCAACGTGACCTTTAACAAAAAGCACGCTTGGCGCGGAGGCGGTCTCATTCAGCAGTTTGGGATAATGCGAGCAATTCGGGGTAATGATGTGATGGTTGGGTTGTCTTGCTTGCCACTCTAGGCAAGCCTCCACTTCTCTTGGGGCTTGCTCTCTTAGATAGGCAATTTGCTTGGCAGACAAACCAAGCGCTTGCAGTTGCTGACTTGAGTAACCAACAATATTCGAAGGGGAATCAATACTCAGCAGTCGAGAAAGGCGCTTGCCACCCAATTGCGGAACAAAACTTAGAGTTAGCCAAGCACTCAGTTGTTGCTCATTCACTCGGTGCCCTTAGCTTCTTCCTTCAAAGCCAGATCCAAAGGCGATACCGCCAGAATATCATTACTAACCGGTTTTGAGCTCTGAGTGATCAAGGCCAAGCTAAAATACTCATAAGGACGAATGACCATCAAACTACCAAGTGAGGTACTTGGTAATTGCACCTTATCGCTCGCCGCAGACTCTTTGTAGCTGTATTCGCCTTGCTTACCAAACACCACAGCGCCGCTTTCACTGAGGGTAAACATAGAGCCTTGGCGAAGATTGTCCTGTGAGCCTTTATTAATAACGACCACCTGATTCTTTGCACTGTATTGGCTGCCGTCTAATGAACCCAAGATATTAGCAAACTGACCCGCAGCACTAGGTGCTGGATAAAACGTAGTTGAGAGCTTCACCTGACCAACGCCAAGTTCTGGTAACACGAGGTCGTTGAGCAGTACCTCTTGCAGCTGAGTCTCTATTTGCAAACTACTGAACTCAACATCCACTTCTTTCAAACGCGCCGTGGCGACCAAACGCAAAGAGGTAATACTCGCTTGATGTTGTTGTCGTTGATAAGTCTCGACGGCACGGTAGATACCCCATTTTTGATGCTGCTGGTTTCCCGAAATAAACAATCGGTCTTCACCCGATAAGAAGCGTTTGCCATCACTAGTCCCTAACACTCGTTGCGCTGACTGAATATCTTGCTGCTTAACCAAACGGTCAGATTGCAGATACGGCAGAACCAACCCCTCATTCACGGTAGGTACTGCTTTCTTCTCTGATACACGAATCTTAGGGCTTAGCTTTATGACGGGTTTGAGGCTCAACACAGGCTCGCCATTAATCCAAACCAGAGACAATTTATCTCCGGGGTAAATCAGGTGAGGGTTTTCTATTTCAGGGTTTACCTGCCATAGCCTTGGCCACAACCAAGGGCTATCGAGATACATCGCGGATATATCCCATAAGGTATCCCCCTTAACCACCACATACGCCTCGGGTGCGCCTTGTTTAATGGTTAAAGGTTGCTCACTATTTTCAGCCATAACGGCGAACGAAAGCGAGGCACAAATAAGAGATAAAGCGGGGGGAAAATGACGCATGACCTAGGTTCCTTGGTCTGAATATATGACATCTGATTAGAGAATTACCTTCAGGATGCTGTCATTTGACCTCTAAAATGTCTAGAATTGAGCCAACAAGGTTTAAGCTGTTTCGGCACAGTTCAATATTTCGAGTGTATATGTCTGTATTACAAGTATTAACATTACCAGATGATCGTCTACGTACCGTGGCGAAACCGGTAAAAGAAGTTACCCCAGAGATTCAAAAGTTCGTTGATGACATGATTGAAACCATGTACGACGAAGAAGGTATCGGCCTTGCTGCAACGCAAGTAGATTTCCACCAGCGCATCGTTGTTATCGATATTTCAGAAACACGTGACGAGCCTATGGTTCTGATCAACCCTGAAATTACCGACAAACGTGGCGAAGATGGTATCGAAGAAGGCTGTCTATCTGTACCAGGCGCTCGAGCTCTAGTCCCTCGCGCTGCAGAAGTAACGGTTAAAGCATTAGACCGTGAAGGCAACGAATTCACATTCGACGCTGACGACCTTCTGGCTATCTGTGTTCAGCACGAACTTGACCACCTAGAAGGCAAGTTGTTTGTTGATTACCTATCGCCACTAAAGCGCAAACGTATTCAAGATAAGCTAGCGAAGATTAAACGTTTCAACGAGAAACAAGGTTAATAACCGCTGCTATTACTAAATTAAGAAGGAAGTCTACCTTGGGTCAATCTTTAAGAATTGTCTTCGCAGGTACTCCGGATTTCGCCGCCCGTCACTTGGCGGCGTTGTTGTCTTCGGAGCATGAAGTTATTGCTGTTTACACACAGCCAGATCGTCCAGCAGGCCGCGGTAAAAAACTGACTGCGAGCCCAGTAAAAAACATCGCACTTGAAAACAATATTCCGGTTTACCAACCAGAAAACTTCAAGTCAGATGAAGCTAAGCAAGAGCTAGCAGATTTGAATGCTGACATCATGGTTGTTGTCGCTTACGGCTTGCTTCTTCCACAAGCTGTATTAGATACGCCTCGCTTGGGTTGTATCAACGTGCATGGTTCTATCCTACCGCGCTGGCGTGGTGCTGCTCCGATCCAACGCTCTATCTGGGCGGGCGATAAAGAGACTGGCGTAACGATCATGCAGATGGATATCGGCCTAGATACCGGTGATATGTTAAGTATCGTGACGCTACCAATCGAAGCAACAGACACCAGCGCGTCAATGTACGAGAAGTTGGCAGGCCTTGGTCCTGATGCGCTTGTTGAGTGTTTAGCTGACATCGCTTCTGGTAAAGCCGTTGCTGAGAAGCAAGACGACGAACTTGCTAACTACGCGAAGAAGCTGAGCAAAGAAGAAGCGAAGATTGACTGGAATGACAGTGCAGAACACATCGAACGTTGTGTGCGCGCTTTCAACCCATGGCCAATGAGTCACTTTGCGATTACTGATAGCAGCTCTAATGATGAAAAAAGCATTAAAGTTTGGCAGACACGTGTTGATCAAGAATCAACATCTGCGCCAGCTGGCTCAATCATCAAAGCAGATAAAACGGGTATCTATGTTGCGACTGGCGACAAAGTACTGGTTTTGGAGCAACTGCAAGTTCCAGGCAAAAAAGCCATGTCAGTTCAAGACATATTGAACTCACGTGCAAGCTGGTTTGAAGTTGGTACTCAACTTTCTTAACCGCTTTAAAGCTACTCAATATGCACTTAAAAATGTGTAGCTTGTAAAAACACAGTTTAGAAAACCTTTACGAGGGCAGAGATGCCCTCATGTATTCAAATAAATATTCGGTACCCCTCATGAATGTTCGCGCTGCTGCTGCAAATGTCCTATTCCAAGTTGTCGATAAAGGCCACTCTCTTTCACACGCTCTCCCTGCGGCTCAAAAAACGATCCGTCCGCGAGACCATGCTCTACTGCAAGAGATTTGCTACGGCGCACTTCGTTACCTGCCTCGCTTAGAGTCAATCGCTAACGAACTGATGGAAAACTCGCTTAAAGGTAAAAAGCGCGTCTTCCATCACCTGATCTTAGTAGGCATTTATCAGTTGGGCTTTATGCGAATTCCTTCGCATGCCGCCGTTGCTGAAACAGTTGAAGCAACCAAAACACTGCGTGGCCCAAGCCTCAGTGGTTTGATCAATGCCGTACTTCGCAGCTATCTGCGCGATCAAGAAGAACTAGACGAGAAAGCCGTTAGCCACAATGCTGGTAAATACAGCCATCCAAGCTGGATTCTAAAAATGCTTCAAGAGAGCTACCCAGATCAGTGGGAGCAATTGGTTGAAGCAAACAATAACAAGGCACCAATGTGGCTGCGCGTAAACCGCCAACACCACACTCGTGACGAGTATGTTGAACTGCTTAAAAACGAAAACATTGAATACACACTGCACCCTGAAGCAGCTGATGCCATAAAATTAGCCTCACCTTGTGACGTTACTTTGCTTCCTGGCTTCGACAGAGGCTGGGTATCTGTGCAAGATGCTGCAGCTCAGTTGTCCGTTGATTTCCTAACACCAAAAGATGGTGAGCTAATCCTAGATTGCTGCGCAGCACCTGGTGGTAAAACTGCACACATTCTTGAACATACTCAAGACACTGAAGTGGTTGCAATCGACAGTGATATTAAACGCCTAGACCGCGTTTACGATAACCTTGAACGCCTACAACTACGTGCCGACGTAATCTGTGGTGATGCTCGCTACCCTGAAGAGTGGTGGACAGGCAGCCAGTTCGACCGCATCCTACTTGATGCTCCATGTTCAGCGACTGGTGTAATTCGCCGTCACCCTGACATTAAGTGGCTACGTCGTGCCTCTGATATCGATGCACTAGCCGAGCTACAAAGTGAGATTTTGGATGCAATGTGGCGCCAGCTAAAAGAAGGCGGCACCATGGTTTATGCGACATGTTCTATCACGCCTCAAGAAAACGTACTGCAAGTGAAAGCCTTCTTAGAGCGTACCGAGAACGCAACACTGGTTGGGTCTGATATCGAAAAACCGGGTCGTCAAATACTGCCTGGTGAAGAAGATATGGATGGCTTCTACTACGCAGTTCTAGTAAAACAGGCATAACAACTAACAGCGGCTAAGAATTTATTTCTTAGCCGCTGTTTCTTTCTAGTGCATTATCAAAGCAAAATGAGATCACTAGAATTACAACGGCAAAAATAAGAGAAAGGCTATGAAGATCATTATTCTAGGTGCTGGACAAGTTGGCGGTACCCTTGCTGAAAACCTAGTGGGTGAAAACAATGACATCACGATTGTCGACCGTAATGCCGACCGACTTCGTGAACTTCAGGACAAATACGACCTTAGAGTTGTAAACGGTTATGCCAGCCACCCGAACACACTACGTGAAGCGGGCGCGCAAGATGCCGACATGTTGGTTGCCGTAACCAACATGGATGAAACCAACATGGCCGCATGTCAGGTTGCCTTTTCTCTGTTTAATACGCCAAACCGAATTGCCCGTATCCGCTCTCCACAGTATTTAGAAGAGAAAGAAGCACTCTTCAAATCAGGGGCGATTCCGGTCGATCATTTGATTGCCCCAGAAGAACTCGTCACTAGCTACATCGAGCGCCTGATTCAATATCCAGGTGCATTACAGGTTGTGAGCTTTGCTGAACAAAAGGTTAGCCTAGTAGCAGTAAAAGCTTACTACGGTGGACCATTGGTTGGTAACGCACTGTCTGCTTTGCGTGAGCATATGCCGCACATTGATACTCGTGTAGCCGCTATCTTCCGTCAAGGTCGCCCTATTCGCCCACAAGGCACTACCATCATTGAAGCCGATGATGAGGTTTTCTTTGTGGCAGCGAGTAATCATATCCGCTCAGTAATGAGTGAGCTTCAGCGTCTAGAGAAACCGTACCGACGCATCATGATTGTTGGCGGTGGTAACATTGGTGCAAGCTTGGCAAAACGCCTTGAACAGAGCTACAGCATCAAGCTTATTGAGCGCAGTTACACTCGTGCCGAGAAGCTGTCTGAAGAATTAGAAAACACCATCGTATTCTGTGGCGATGCAGCCGACCAAGAGCTGCTGACCGAAGAGAACATCGATCAGGTGGATGTGTTCATCGCCCTAACCAATGAAGATGAAACCAACATCATGTCAGCGATGCTGGCGAAGCGAATGGGTGCCAAGAAAGTAATGGTGCTGATTCAGCGTGGCGCTTATGTCGACCTTGTTCAGGGTGGCGTGATTGATATTGCGATATCTCCACAGCAAGCGACGATTTCTGCGCTGCTTACTCACGTTCGTCGTGCTGATATTGTTAACGTATCCTCTCTACGTCGCGGTGCTGCTGAGGCGATTGAAGCCATTGCTCACGGTGACGAGACCACATCTAAAGTCGTTGGCCGAGCGATTGGCGACATCAAACTGCCACCGGGCACCACTATTGGTGCGATTGTTCGCGGAGAAGAGGTGCTTATCGCGCACGATAGAACCGTAATCGAACAGGATGACCACGTAGTGATGTTCCTAGTGGACAAGAAATACGTACCGGATGTTGAGTCTCTATTCCAACCGAGCCCGTTCTTCTTATAGCCTTGTTCTCGTGAGCTTCTTCTCGCAACTTTCTTTTGTGAGAACGGCGCTCCGGCACAAAGCTGTAATCAATTAAAGCTATGGTCTATTAAGCTATGGTCAACTTTCGTCCGATATTATTAGTGATAGGGTTAGTGTTATCAAAACTCGCCCTTTTCATGTACATCCCCACATTGGTTGCCTTTTTTACTGGCACCGGTGGCTTCCTCGAGTTTGGTCAATCGGTAGTGATCACGCACATTGTGGCGTTCATCTGCTTGAGCTTGGGCCGCTCCGCTAAGTTCCGACTTGGGGTGCGGGACATGTTCCTTATCACCTCTTTGGTTTGGACAATTGCCAGCGCCTTTGCCGCCCTGCCCTTTGTATTCATTAACCACATCAGCTTTACGGACGCCTACTTCGAAACCATGTCAGGTATCACCACGACAGGCTCAACCGTATTAAGCGGCTTAGACAGCATGGCACCAAGCATTCTGTTGTGGCGTTCTATACTGCAATGGTTAGGTGGCATCGGCTTTATCGTTATGGCGGTAGCGGTTCTACCAATGCTCAACGTTGGTGGTATGCGCCTGTTCCAAACAGAATCATCCGACTGGTCAGATAAAAGCAGCCCACGAGCAAAAACCGTCGCGAAGAACATCGTGGCGGTTTATCTGGTTCTGACTGGTTTATGCATCATTAGCTATTTGTTTGCAGGCATGGGCATCTTTGACGCGATCAATCACGCGTTCACAACACTGTCGACGGGGGGGTACTCAACCTCAGATGGCTCGATGAACCACTTCTCCAACAGTGCTCACTGGGTGGGAACCCTGTTCATGTTCCTTGGCGGTCTGCCTTTCTTACTGTTTGTTAGCGCACTGCGAGGCCGAAAACTCTCAATCCTCTACAAAGACGCGCAAGTGAGAGGTTTTACATACCTGTTCTTGGTCACCAGCGCCGTAATATCAACATGGTTGGTGGTTAGAGATGGCTACACTGTTATGGATGCGATGCGTGTTTCGATGTTCAACATCGTATCAGTCGTCACCACAACCGGTTTTGGCTTAGAAGACTTCACCGCTTGGGGTGCACTGCCAACTACTTTGTTTGCATTCCTAATGATGGCGGGCGCTTGCTCGGGTTCAACCTCTGGCGGTATTAAAATCTTCCGTTTCCAGATCGCGATGACCATGCTCCACAAACAAATGATGAAGCTAATTCACCCATCAGGCGTATTTGTTCAACGCTACAATCAGCGACCGGTGAATGACGATATTGTGCGTTCACTCGTGGCATTTGGTTTGATGTTCTTTATCACGATTATCTTAATTGCAGGCGGCTTGAGCGCGATGGGGCTTGATCCTGTGACCAGTATATCTGGCGCTATCACAGCCGTTGCCAACGTGGGCCCAGGAATGGGCAGCGTGATCGGTCCAACCGGGAACTTTGCTCCACTGCCAGACGCCGCTAAATGGTTGCTAAGTTTAGGAATGCTAATGGGACGACTCGAGATACTGACGCTCATTGTTCTATTTTTCCCAGCCTTTTGGCGACGCTAACCAAGCAAAAAAATCAAGGAAACACAGATGAAATCATACGTACTTCTCGCTGGCGCATTGCTCGCAAACTCAGTATTCGTAAGTTCTGCCTTTGCTGATCAAATGGTCATATTGCCTGATGGCAAGCAAGTGTTACTAAAAGACGATTTTACTTGGCAGTATATGGCAGAAAATAAAACAGAAGAAACAACAACGACAGAGATAACTTCAGCGGTAGCGACGGCGTCAGTCGCAGCAGTACCCGTAGTCGCTGTCCCAATTGCAACGAGTACGCGTGGTACTACGATTGTGGTTAATAGTAAAAAGCCAAGCTTGCAACTGTCTCAATCAGGAGTGGATGTCGTATTAGGCGCGAGCCGCTATGAAGGTGGTGAGCTTATCATTCCGACAGCCATCACCAACCAAGGCACTCAAGCTGTCATTTTAGTATCACTTAACATCAGCGTATTTACCGCAGAAGGTGAGTTACTGGCACAACAAGAAGTCGCAGTCTGGAAATCAATCAAACGAATGGCCGACACTTACCTGCGACCAAAGACAGCTGAAGAAGGTAAGTTGATAGAACTCGACCTAGCAGAGCACCCTGAATATCAGATTAAAGCCGAGATTATCGAGGTCGTTGCCCGCTAAACCGGTGTCACAAACAGATAGATAGCGAAGAAATGGCAAGCGCAGCCCGCCAATACAAACAGGTGCCAAATGGCATGGTTATAAGGGATGCGTTTTGCCACATAGAAAATCACACCCAGCGAGTAAATCACCCCGCCAACAGCCAGTAACACCAAACCACCTATATCGATGTTCATCGCTAATTGATAAACAACAATCAAAGATAGCCAACCCATCGCTAAGTAAATGAACAGCGATAAGCGCTTGAATCGGTAAACAAAGGCAATCTTCATGATGATGCCCACCAGCGCAATCCCCCAGATCACCGCCATCAAGCCCATCGCTAATGGGGTTCTTAAGCCCACCAAAAGAAACGGCGTGTAACTGCCCGCGATCAACAAATAAATCGCACAGTGATCGAGCGTTTTGAGTAAGCGCTTGGTTTTCTCAGTGGTGATCGAGTGGTACAACGTGGAAGCAAGAAAGAGCAGAATAATACTGCTGCCATACACCGCCATACTGGCAACAGTAAGCATGTCGGCTTGGTAATCAAACGCACGAATCAGTAACAGGATCAGGCCCACTACGCCAAGTACGACGCCCAAACCATGGGTTATCGCATTAGCGCGCTCTTCGATGTCACTGTATTCGCTGGCTGATGATGCAGACATGGGTATCCTACTAGAGTAAATGTTCGATTGACCCAGTATTACACATTAAGCTTACACGTGTAAGCTTAAATTTTTATGACAAAATGACTTATAAAATGTGTGATTCAGCTAAGACGCGTTTTCTAAATACTCGACCACCATCTTACCGGCGTCTTCTGGTGAGGTATCAAGCGGGACACTCAATTGACGCTGTAGCTGACCCATTCCCAGCAAACTCGCCAACATACCTTTGGCACCATCGCGATTGCGGTCTATCTCAAACCACAACTTAAGTTCGGTCTCACCACGATGAGCAACAACCTCAAGCTCACGCCAGCGACCATGATAAGGGCCAGTAGTCGGCACAAACTCAAACTCTTGGACAAACGGCAGTTCAAAGCCATCGACCGCTTCACACTCCACTTGGCGTATCCGCAGTCCTTGAGCTTCAAGCTCGTTAAAGATGCCGTCGAGGAGTGCATCAGGACGAACCGTTAAGGTGTCTTTATCCGATGGGTCAATCGCCATCGCAATATCCAACCCGGTTTCCAGCCACACCTTTGAATCACCAATCGTGACTGGTGTATTCAGCGGTACATCAAACTCACATTCAAAGTCACGGGTTTCTCCCGGCTGAATCACAAAGGCATACGGCAGGCTCCATTTAGCCAACGAGTACGTCTGGTGCATTCGGCGTTTATGACCACCCTCTTGCCTTTGCGAGTTCATGGTGACTTCTTTGACGTAACGACAGCACAAGTTGAGATCGATGTTGTCGATTTCTTGTGGCTGAGCGCCACCATAGACATGCACAATAATGCTCGCCTTCTTGCCTGGGTAAAGCACTTCCTGTTGCAATACAGAATCCACTTTGGCAGATCCAATACCAAAACTAGCTAACGTTTTCTTTAAGAACGACATATGCACCTCCTTTAAAGCATCATCTTAAGCCTGAAAGAGGTTCAAACTCAAATATACTGCTCACACTATTTTAGCTCTAATATCGTTTAATTATCACTCAGGCGTCGATCGATAACTTAGATAGTGATAATCTAAGCCTTGATATGCATGCATATCATTATCCTGATTTATTTTTCGGATTGGCGAAAGCCAGACGAGTGACTCTTCAAGTAATTGAAGCGAAGCTCATGATAAGTCAGGCCATTAGATTGGCAATGGATATGCCTGACCGTTAGGTAAATTAATGCGCCCAACAGCTGTCAGGTTCTCGCACACCAACCGTAGTGCGATGCGTCGTCGTAGTGGCTTTGTTGCTGCTCCAACGGCTAAGAAATTGGCTCCTACAATGACTCTCGTTCAGAAGACTGCTTTATTAGCACCGACTGCAACAAAAGTAATTAAAGCCGCTTAACGAAAAGCGCAGTTTTTACTGCGCTTTTTTCTTGCCCGGTCCCATCTTGAAATGCCTTTACACATTGGTATTCCCTACCCGATTTGATACCTTAACCACAAATCATTATAAAATTTGTGGAGAAGTAAAGTATGAAGTGTCACCGCATTGAGGAACTGCTTGAACTGATGGAGCCAGAGTGGCAGAAAGATCAAGAGCTTAACCTATTAGAGTTCATCATTAAGCTATCAAACGAAGCAGGCTACCAAGGCAAGCTTGAAGAACTGACTGACGATGTTCTTATCTACCATCTAAAAATGCGTAACAGCGAAAAAGATGAAATGATCCCAGGTCTTAAAAAAGACCAAGAAGATGATTTCAAAACGGCAATTCTAAAAGCGCGTGGCCTTCTTTAATCGCCTATTTGGTTAGAACTCAATTGCCGTATAAATAAAACAATCAATTTCGAAAAGCGACCACTCGGTCGCTTTTTTGTTTCTGTTCGCTATTTTTTCGTCACAACTGTTATGACTTTTGTTGTTAAAGGTTGATAGCGTTAAAGAAATGAGAACAAGATTGTCGTTATAATCGCCATCCATAAGAATCTTCTAAAATAATAAGAGTGAGTGCGATACCAACAAATGCACCAAGCTCAATTTCTACAGGTTCTCTAAACCATACTTTCAAGTAATGTCGTCATGCCCGACTTAACCGGGCAAACAAGCCACAAAAAGGATAGTCCATGAGTCAGGATAAAATCGACATCAAAGATGTGACTCCTAAAACCTTTAACCCAAAAACACATAAAGGTAATGGAGATCGATTTAACCCAAGTAACCGAATCTATGTTCGAGAAAGCAAAGGTAAATTCCAACAACTTCGTCGTTACGGCGGTTGGTTCTTACTTTTACTTTTTGCGCTTATCCCATGGATTCCATTTGGTGAACGACAAGCGATCTTGCTCGATATCGGTAGCCAGCAGTTCAACTTCTTTGGCACCACGCTATACCCACAAGATCTGACCCTACTCGCCATCCTATTTATGATTGCTGCGTTTGGCTTATTCTTCATAACCACCTTCTTAGGGCGAGTCTGGTGTGGTTATTTATGCCCACAAACCGTCTGGACCTTCATGTACATCTGGTTCGAAGAGAAACTGGAAGGTGCTGCCAACAAGCGAAGAAAACAAGACTCGGGCAAACTGACAAGCAATTTAATTCTCAGAAAAACCATCAAACACATCGCGTGGTGGGCGATTGCGATTGCGACGGGCTTAACCTTTGTCGGTTATTTCATCCCAATCAAAGAGCTGGTGGTTGGCTTCTTTACCTTTAACTCGACTTTCTGGCCGGTGTTTTGGGTATTGTTCTTTGCTGGGTGTACTTATGCGAATGCGGGATGGATGCGTTCTATTGTTTGTCTGCATATGTGTCCTTACGCGCGTTTCCAATCGGCAATGTTCGATAAAGATACCTTCATCGTGGGTTACGACACTGAACGAGGTGAAAGCCGCGGCCCTCGCTCTCGTAAAGCCGATCCAAAAGAACTTGGCCTAGGCGACTGTATTGATTGTAATTTATGCGTTCAAGTGTGCCCAACGGGTATCGATATCCGTGACGGCCTACAATACGAGTGTATTAACTGTGGCGCGTGTATTGATGCCTGCGACAACACCATGGAACGTATGGGTTATGACAAAGGCCTAATCAACTACACCACCGAACACAGGCTCGATGGTCACACAACCAAGGTGATGCGTCCTAAGCTGCTAGGTTATGGCGCTATATTGATCGTCATGCTGGGTTTGTTCTTCGCACAGATAGCGAGTGTTGATCCTGCAGGCTTAAGTGTTCTACGAGATAGAAACCAGCTATTTAGAATCAATAGCCAAGGGCTTGTCGAAAATACTTACAACTTGAAAGTAATCAACAAAACTCAGCAAGAGCAAGAGTACAAGCTTGATGTCAGCGGGCTACCAGATTCTATCTGGTACGGTAAACAAACGATCACCGTAGACCCAGGTGAGGTTTTAAACCTTCCTATCAGCTTAGGCGTCGATCCAGAAAAACTGAGCTCACCAGTTTCGACAATTCAGTTTATACTCTCGGATAATGAAGAGTTTACGATGGAAGTCGAAAGCCGCTTTATCAAGAAGCTCTGATACCAATCACCTTAACGGTTGGTATAACACCCAAATAAATGGAAAAAGGCTCAGTAATGAGCCTTTTTTATTATATGACGATGCAAGCCTTTAACTTTGATAACCTAACCCCTGACTTCATGTGGTACGCACTGGAGAGCATTGGGGTTCGCGCTGAATCCGGGCTTCTCGCTCTCAACAGCTACGAAAACCGGGTGTATCAATTCACCGATGAAGACCGTAAACGCTACGTCGTTAAGTTTTATCGTCCGCAGCGTTGGAACACAGCACAGATCCAAGAAGAGCACGACTTCGCGTTAGAGCTGATCGAACAAGAGTTACCGGTTGCTCCACCTATGCGAATCAACGGCGCAACCTTGCATGAATATCAAGGCTATCTATTTGCACTGTTTGAAAGCGTCGGTGGCAGGCAATATGAAGTCGACAATCTAGATCAATTGGAAGGCGTTGGACGCTTCCTTGGTCGTATTCATAAAGCCAGTGCTGGAAGAACATTTCAGCATCGCCCGACCATCAGCTTAGATGAATACCTTTATCAGCCACGTAAGATTCTAGAGAACTCTCAGTTTATCCCAACGCACCTAGAAAACGCGTTCTTCAATGACGTCGACCTTCTGATCAAAGAGCTAGAGAGCCAGTGGCCAAGTAACATTGACAACATTCGTCTCCATGGCGACTGCCACCCGGGCAATATATTGTGGCGCGACGGGCCAATGTTCGTCGATCTTGATGACGCGCGTAATGGTCCTGCTGTTCAAGATCTGTGGATGCTGCTTAACGGCGAACGCCAAGATAAAATGATGCAACTGGATATTCTGCTAGAGAGTTATCAAGAGTTTTGCGATTTTAATACCGCGCAACTGAAACTAATCGAACCTCTGCGCGGTCTACGTATGGTGCATTACATGGCATGGTTGGCGAAACGATGGCACGATCCGGCGTTTCCTTTGGCCTTCCCATGGTTTAATGACCCGAAATATTGGGAGCAACAAGTACTTGCTTGTAAAGAGCAAATTGCTACCCTGCAAGAGCCACCACTTTCGTTAATGCCTCAGTGGTAACAGCAATCGCAACATACAACTAGATAAAAATTCAAACATAATGGAGATTGGATAAATGAAAAAGCTATTCGCATTTTTCTCATTGATCATGTTGAGCCTTTCAGCTCACGCTGCGAAATTTAACGAAGGTGAACACTACAAAGTTCTCGATCTAGAAGCATCAAAAAAACCAATGGTGACAGAGTTCTTCTCTTTTTACTGCCCACACTGTAATAGCTTTGAGCCAATCATCCAGCAGCTAAAACAACAGCTACCTAAAGACGCTAAGCTACAGAAGAACCATGTTTCATTCATGGGTGGCAACATGGGTCTGCCAATGAGCAAAGCTTACGCAACCATGATTGCACTGAAAGTTGAAGACAAAATGGTGCCAGTGATGTTTAACCGCATCCACACAATGAACAAGCCACCACGAGATGAAGAAGAACTGCGTCAAATCTTCCTAGACGAAGGTGTTGATGCTAAGAAATTCGATGCGGCATACAACGGCTTTGCAGTAGATTCTATGGTTCGTCGTTTCGACAAAGCATTCAAAGACAGCGGCTTGTCAGGCGTTCCAGCTGTTGTAGTAAACAACCGCTACCTGATTGACGCTCAAGGCATTAACTCTCTCGATGAGTACTTCGAGCTGGTTAACTTCTTATTAAAGAAGTAAGGTAATGATTAAAGGAAGCTTCGGCTTCCTTTTTTTTGCTTGTTCAAAAATCATCATTGATAAATAATTAACCTGGAAATTTAAAGCTTTACTGCTATTAATAACCCGTCCAAAGAACCGGTGGGCAAGGAGCCCTTGAATGAAAATAAAAATAACTCTTCTCGCATTGAGCGTTGCAGCCTCTCCCGCTTTTGCCAAGCTTGCAGACGAACAAGGTTTCAGTGGTGAAATATCTATCAATACCGGGGTTGCCTCTTCCACCTCAAACTTTAATACCGATGCTGATAGCACCATTTCGTCAAATACACAGAAAGCCTCATCTGAGAACTCATTTCTTGTCGCACCTTTAGGCAGTGTCGCTTACACCTTTGGTGAAAAGCTAAATCACCAGGTGTACACAGGTACCGCTCGTGATGATGTGGCAACCGGTACTGTTGTGCTGGAGGTTGGCTATAAATACCAACTAGAGTCAGGCATGACTATCGACGCGTCACTTCTGCCAACCATCATGTCAGGTGAAACTTGGGCAAATCCTTACGCAGAAGGCGTTGCTCGAAGCAAAACCGATGAAACCGGCAATGCCTTTCGTTTGAAATTAAGTAGTATCGCAGGTTCTGCATTCTCGCTAGACATGGCTTACGCGACTAAAGATGTCGACAATGATGAGATTCAAGAACAAGAGCTCAAACGAGATGCCAATACTCTCTACCTGAAAGGCCAATACCGCGTTCCATTGAGCCGCACCATGATGCTTATCCCATCGATCATTTATCAAACCAGAGATGCCGACGGTAACGCTGAGTCTTACGACCAGTTTGGTGGTGAAGTGAGTTTGTTTGGTGGCATGGGCCGTCATCAGTACGCATTAACCGCAGGCTACAACCAACGTTCTTACGATGCTAACAACTCGATTTACGACAAAACTCGCAGCGATGACAACATTAACCTTTTCGCCGCGTATGAATATGAGCAATTCATGAACTGGGACAACTGGTCGTTTGTTTCTCTTGCAGGCTACGGTACCAGCGACTCGAATATAACCTTCTACGATGAATCACAATACATCGTCTCAGTCGGTCTGAACTACAAGTTTTAGTTAGGCATTACTGCTCGCTCATATCCATTAGTTCATAACAACGAAAGCCTGCGTAAAAAGCAGGCTTTCTTGTTTTTATACCAATCACAGTAAATAAATGACCCGTTGTTTACTACGATTGGTATGACTACACAGCTTGAGCTGAAAGTTGTTTCAGCAAGCGATCCATCGCTCGGTAGCCAAGTGCCTCTGATAAGTGCTTCTTTTCAATCTGCTCGTTACCCTCTAAGTCTGCAATAGTTCGCGCTACCTTGATGATTCGATGATAGGCACGGATCGATAAACCCAATCGATGCAGTGCGGTCTCGAGAAACTCCGCATCTTCACGTCGCAATGGGCAATACTTTTCAATTTCTCGGCTACCTAACAGTGCGTTCGACTTATGGTTTCGAGATAACATCAACTGACGCGCTTGTTTAACTCGTTGCTTCACGACTTGAGTGGTTTCTCCACGATCACCGCCTTCGGCTAACATCCCTTTGGGCAATAGAGGGATCTCCAATGACATATCGAATCTATCCAATAATGGCCCAGATAAGCGGTTGAGGTAACGCAGGATAATTTGCGGGTTCGCTCGAGCTTGATTGCCCTCGTAATAACCTGTTGGGCTTGGGTTAAGTGCACCGACTAATTGAAAGCGAGCAGGAAAGCGAGTCTTACCCGCGACACGGGAGATAATGATTTCACCCGACTCTAGCGGCTCTCGCAGTGAATCAAGCACCTTACGCTCAAACTCTGGCATCTCATCAAGAAACAATAAGCCATTATGCGCCAAAGATATCTCACCGGGGCGAGGTATCGAGCCACCACCGACCAATGCTGCCATCGAACTCGAATGGTGTGGGGAACGGAAAGGTCGTTGTTTCCAGTTGTATTGATTAATCTCTTGTTGCGTTAAAGAAGCCACCGAAGCGGTTTCCATCGCCTCGTCGTCACTCATCTCAGGTAACAAATCGCGCAATCGAGAAGCCAACATGGTTTTCCCAGTTCCAGGCGGGCCGAGAAAAAGCAGGTTATGGTTGCCCGCTGCGGCGATCTCCAATGCTCGCTTACCTTGCTGCTGGCCAATAATATCTTGTAAGTCACGATTATCAGACACATCGACATGATGATGCTCGGTTCGATATAAACCAAGCTGAGCCTGGCCACACATATCCGCACAAACCTCTAGCAAGGTTTGCGCTGATTTATGAGCCCCCTTGCCGACTAAGGCCGCCTGATCACCATTGTGGTGTGGAACCACTAAGCACCGCTCGACACTATCGGCGGCTAACGTCGCAGGCAAAACGCCCTTTACCGAGCGAAGTTCTCCTGACAATGCCAACTCACCGATAAATTCATGTTGAGCTATTTTTGATGTCGGAAGCTGATCTGACGCCACCAAGATTCCAAGCGCGATTGGCAGATCAAAACGGCCTCCCTCCTTAGGTAAATCAGCAGGCGCGAGGTTGACCGTGATCCTTTTTGATGGAAATTCAAAGCGAGAATTGATGATGGCACTCCTGACTCGATCTTTAGATTCCTTGACCGTCGTTTCAGGTAGCCCCACCAATGTAAACCCAGGCATACCGTTGCTTATATGCACTTCAACGGTCACTTCTGGTGCCTCCACTCCCACACTAGCCCGGCTGTGAATTATCGCGAGTCCCATAACTTTCCTTTGTCTTTGATTTAAAAGTATTCGCTCTGGGTATTCGTTGCTCACCAAAGCGATAAGGTTGTTATATAGCTTGGTGGAATGGTGTTTTAATGTGAAAAAAGAATGACATTTTCCTTGTCATACTGCAGATTTGTGTGATAACACTAGAGATGTAGACTTTTACTGAAGACAATAAACGAGAAAACTCGAATATTATGATTTTTAACGCTCGCATTTACGCACTGATTAACCTGATTATCGTAGTCATTATTAAGACTGCGCGGGGGCGAGTGGGAAGAAAGTAACCACGAATTAGAAAAAACCCCCGCACTGAAAAGTCCGGGGGTTTTTTCTAATTTAGCGATTCGATTTTTATAATTTTTATTATTTTCGGCCTTGCCGATTTACAGGAAGAATGGGAGCACAAGATGTGCAAAGACAACGGAAACAATGACCAAAATAAAGGTAATACGGAGGGATTACGATGAAAGGCGCAGAACTAGTCGTATCCGCACTCAAGCAACAAGGCATTGAGACCGTATTTGGTTACCCAGGTGGTGCCATCATGCCAATCTATGATGCACTTTATGATGGCGGTGTTGAACACATCCTTTGTCGCCATGAACAAGGTGCTGCAATGGCTGCCATTGGTATGGCGCGTGCAACACAAGACGTGGCTGTTTGTATGGCAACCTCGGGCCCAGGCGCGACTAACCTAGTAACAGGTCTTGCTGATGCCTTTATGGACTCCATCCCACTCGTCGCTATCACAGGTCAAGTTGCTAGCTCCCACATCGGTACCGATGCATTCCAAGAAATGGATGTGATTGGTATGTCTCTGTCATGTACTAAACACAGCTACCTCGTGACCGATATTGAAGATCTTGCGCCAACATTGGCTGAAGCATTTATCGTTGCAAAAGCAGGGCGTCCCGGTCCGGTTATTGTCGATATCGCTAAAGATGTTCAACTAGCCGAATCCCCTGTAAAAATTCTTCCTGAATTTACACCACCAGCAATTCCTGTTGTGACAACGGATGCTATTGAGCAAGCTCAGTACTTCTTATCTCAAGCGACTCGTCCTGTTTTATACGTAGGTGGTGGCGTTCAACTGGCGAAAGCAACCGATGCAGTTCGCGAGTTTTTACGCCTTAACCCAATGCCGGCCGTAAGCACACTGAAAGGCTTAGGCACTATCGAGCGTGACGACCCACACTACCTTGGCATGCTTGGTATGCACGGCACTAAAGCCGCTAACCTAGTGGTTCAAGAAAGTGACCTGTTGATTGTTGTTGGCGCTCGTTTTGATGACCGAGTAACAGGCAAGCTTGATACTTTTGCTCCTCACGCAAAAGTTATCCATATCGATATCGATGCGGCAGAGTTCAGTAAACTGCGCCTTGCTGATGCGCCAATTCGCGGTGACATCAACAAGATCCTGCCTCAACTAGAACTGAGCCAAGACATCTCATCTTGGGTTCACCACTCAGAAGGCCTTCGTAGCTCATTCAAGTGGCGCTACGACCACCCAGGTGATCTGATCTTTGCTCCACTACTGCTAAAGCAGTTATCAGACATGATGCCAGCAAGCTCTATCATTTCGACGGATGTTGGCCAACATCAGATGTGGGCCGCTCAGCACATTCAGCCTCGCGATCCACAAAACTTCATCACCTCAGCCGGTTTAGGCACTATGGGCTTTGGTTTACCAGCCGCTATGGGTGCATCGGTTGGTCGTCCTGATGACCAATCGATTCTTATCTCTGGTGATGGTTCATTCATGATGAACATACAAGAGCTTGGCACGCTAAAGCGTCGTCAGATCCCAGTGAAGATGGTGCTTCTGAATAACTCTCGCTTGGGCATGGTTCGCCAATGGCAATCTCTGTTCTTTGATGGCCGACACAGTGAAACCATCTTAGATGACAACCCTGATTTCGTCATGCTCGCGAAAGCATTTGATATCCCGGGCAAAACCATCACGCGTAAAGAAGAAGTAGAGCCAGCATTGAAAGAGATGCTAGAAAGCAAAACTGCTTACCTACTTCATGTTCTTATCGATGAAGAAGAAAACGTATGGCCATTAGTACCGCCAGGTGCTTCAAACAGTGAGATGTTGGAGAACACATAACATGAAAAGATACCTATTAGACATCAAAGCCGATGATAAGCCAGTACTACTAGAGCGTGTTCTTCGTGTTATCCGTCACCGTGGCTTCATCGTTAAGCAAGTCGCGGGCACTCAAAACCACGAAAGCAAGGTGGCGAGTGTAGAGATCATTGTCGACAGTGACCGTCCGATCTCTTTTTTGGTGAATCAAATCGAAAAGCTGTGGGATGTACGTTCCGTTGACGTTATCTCTATCAGTCGTAATGAGTTGCCAAACAACAACTTACAGCAAAAAATAAACGCATAAGGAACCGCAAACATGACAGCTAAAACAGCAGACTATATTTGGTTTAACGGTGAAATGGTTCCTTGGGCAGAGGCGAACGTTCACGTCCTGACTCACGCAATGCACTACGGTACTTCTGTGTTTGAAGGCGTTCGTTGTTACAACACGCCAAAAGGGCCGGTAATCTTCCGTCACCCAGAGCATGCAAGACGCCTAAAAGACTCAGCGAAAATCTACCGCTTCCCTATTCCTTTTACTGAGGAAGAAATTATGGAAGCGACTCGCGAAACGCTACGCCAAAATAAGCTACAGTCTGCGTACATACGCCCACTGGGCTTTGTAGGTAATGTTGGTTTGGGTGTGTGTCCGCCAGAAAATACTGAGATGGATCTGATCATCGCTGCGTTCCCTTGGGGTTCTTACCTAGGTGAAGAAGCGCTAGAGAATGGTGTAGATGCGATGATTTCAAGCTGGAATCGTGCCGCTCCAAATACTATCCCTACCGCTGCGAAAGCCGGTGGTAACTACCTATCTTCATTACTGGTTGGTGGTGAAGCTCGTCGTCATGGTTACGATGAAGGTATCGCACTGAGCGTCGATGGTTACCTTTCAGAAGGTGCTGGCGAGAACATCTTTGTGATTCGTAATGGTGTGTTATCAACGCCACCAGCAACCAGCGCGATTCTACCGGGCATCACCCGTGATTCAATCATGACACTAGCAAAAGACATGGGTTACGAAATCCGTGAAGAGAACATTGCTCGTGAAGCGCTATACCTTGCCGATGAAGTATTCATGACAGGCACAGCTGCAGAGATCGTTCCGGTTCGCAGTGTAGACAAAATTACAGTAGGTGAAGGCAAACGCGGTCCTATCACTGAAAAAGTTCAAGCAGCTTACTTTGGTTTATTCAATGGAACCACTGAAGATAAATGGGGCTGGTTAGACTACGTTTATCCAGCAGACCATGCGTCAGAAAGCCAAACACAAACAAATAAGTAAGCAACAGCCAAATATTTTATAAGGATTTAAACAATGCCAATCTATCGTTCAGCAACGACAACCCACGGACGCAACATGGCTGGTGCGCGCGCTTTATGGCGTGCAACTGGCGTTAAAGATGATGACTTCGGTAAGCCGATCATCGCGGTTGTAAACTCTTTCACTCAATTTGTTCCAGGCCACGTTCACCTTAAAGATATGGGTCAGCTGGTTGCGGGTGAAATCGAGAAAGCGGGTGGTATCGCAAAAGAATTCAACACCATCGCGGTCGATGATGGTATCGCAATGGGTCACGGCGGCATGCTGTACTCACTGCCATCACGTGAGCTTATCGCAGACTCAGTAGAATACATGGTCAATGCACACTGTGCGGATGCAATGGTGTGTATCTCTAACTGTGACAAAATCACTCCGGGAATGATGATGGCAGCAATGCGCCTCAACATCCCAGTGATCTTCGTATCTGGCGGTCCAATGGAAGCAGGTAAAACCAAGCTTTCAGATCAAATCATCAAGCTCGACCTTGTTGATGCGATGATTCAAGGCGCCGATCCAACGATTTCAGACGAGCAAAGTGAGCAAGTAGAACGTTCTGCATGTCCAACCTGTGGTTCATGTTCAGGTATGTTCACAGCAAACTCAATGAACTGTCTAACAGAAGCACTTGGTCTATCTCAGCCGGGTAACGGTTCTATGCTGGCGACGCACGCAGACCGTGAAGAGCTATTCATCAACGCCGGTAAACGCATCGTTGATCTAACTAAGCGTTACTACGAGCAAGATGACGAGTCAGCACTGCCTCGCAACATCGCAAATCGCGCTGCCTTTGATAATGCTATGGCGCTTGATATCGCAATGGGTGGCTCAAGTAACACAGTACTTCACCTTTTAGCAGCCGCTCAAGAAGGTGACATTGATTTTGATATGGATGATATCGATGAGATGTCTCGTCGCGTTCCGCACCTTTGTAAGGTTGCTCCTTCAACACCGAAATACCACATGGAAGACGTTCACCGTGCTGGTGGTGTAATGGCGATTCTAGGTGAGCTTGATCGTGCTGGCCTACTGAATAATCAAACTCGCACCGTACTTGGCCTAAGCATGCAAGAGCAGCTCGCTCAATACGACATCATGCAAACAGAAGACGAAGCCGTGCTTAAGTTCTTCCGTGCAGGTCCTGCAGGCATCCGTACCACCAAAGCTTTCTCACAAGATTGCCGTTGGGATCGTCTAGATGACGACCGCAAAGAAGGTTGTATTCGTACCAAAGAAAACGCATTCAGCCAAGAAGGTGGCCTAGCGGTACTTTCAGGTAACATCGCCGTTGATGGTTGTATCGTTAAGACCGCGGGTGTTGATGAAGAAAACCTTAAATTCCAAGGTCCTGCAATCGTATTCGAAAGCCAAGATACGGCAGTAGAAGGCATCTTAGCGGGTAAAGTAAAAGCAGGCGAAGTGGTTGTCATTCGTTACGAAGGTCCTAAAGGCGGCCCGGGTATGCAAGAAATGCTCTACCCAACGACTTACCTAAAATCTATGGGTCTAGGCAAGTCTTGTGCTCTTCTAACCGATGGTCGTTTCTCTGGTGGTACATCAGGTCTTTCTATCGGTCACGCTTCTCCAGAAGCAGCAAGCGGCGGCGTAATTGGTCTAGTGAACACTGGCGATATCATCACTATCGATATCCCTAACCGCTCAATCACGCTTGATGTGGCTGAAGATGAACTAGCAGCACGTCGTGAAAAACAAGATGCATTAGGCTGGAAACCAGAAAACCGTCAACGTGAAGTGTCTTTCGCACTGAAAGCTTACGCAAGCATGGCGACCAGTGCCGACAAAGGCGCTGTGCGTGATAAGTCTAAGCTTGAGGGCTAACTATGAGTGATGACACCTCCAGTCCAAAAAAACAAAGTGGCGCAGATTATCTGCGCCAGATCCTGAGAGCTCCGGTTTACGAAGCGGCAATCGTGACACCTCTGCAAGATATGCCACGCTTAAGCGCTCGTATCGGTAATCAGGTTCAGCTAAAACGAGAAGACCGTCAGCCGGTACACTCGTTTAAGCTGCGCGGTGCTTACAACATGGTTTCAAGCCTTTCTGAACAACAGAAAGCAGCCGGTGTTATCGCAGCATCCGCAGGGAATCACGCACAAGGTATGGCGTTATCTGGCTCTAAGTTAGGTATTCAAACCACAATCGTGATGCCGAAAACGACACCGGATATCAAGGTTGATGCAGTACGCGGATTTGGCGGTAAAGTCGTTTTACACGGCAGTAATTTCGATGAAGCGAAAGCGGAAGCGGAACGTCTGTCGGCTGAACATGGCTTCACCTTTGTTCCTCCTTTCGATCACCCACTCGTGATTGCTGGGCAAGGCACTATGGGCATGGAGATGCTGCAGCAAAACGGCCACATGGATTATATCTTTGTGCCGGTTGGTGGTGGTGGCTTAGCCGCTGGTGTTGCAGTGCTTATCAAACAACTGATGCCAGAGATTAAAGTGATTGCGGTAGAGCCTGAAGACTCGGCTTGCTTGAAAGCAGCACTGGATGCGGGTGAACCAGTGGTACTGGATCAGGTCAGCATGTTTGCTGATGGTGTTGCGGTTAAACGCATAGGTGAAGAAACCTTCCGTCTTTGCCAACAGTACATTGATGGTCATATTACCGTCTCTAGCGATGAAATCTGCTCTGCAGTAAAGGACATCTTTGAAGACACCCGTGCGATTGCTGAGCCTTCAGGAGCGCTTGCTCTGGCAGGCCTTAAGAAGTTTGCAGAACAAAACCAACTGCAAAATAAGCAACTAGCAACGGTACTTTCTGGTGCGAACACCAACTTCCACGGTCTACGTTATGTCTCTGAGCGTTGTGAATTGGGTGAGAAACGAGAAGGTCTACTTGCGGTGACGATTCCAGAGCGACAAGGTGCGTTCCTAGAGTTCTGTAACATTATTGGTGGTCGAGCGGTGACTGAGTTTAACTACCGCCACAACGACGAAAGCCTGGCGAATATCTTCGTTGGTGTACGTCTACAAGGTGGACAAGAAGAACTCGAACACATCATCAATGACTTACGTGAGGGTGACTACGCGGTTGTCGACTTGTCTGATGACGAGATGGCAAAGCTGCACATTCGTTACATGATTGGCGGTAAACCATCGAAGCCATTGAAAGAACGTCTTTACAGCTTTGAGTTTCCTGAATACCCAGGTGCATTGATTAAATTCCTTGATACCTTAGGGACTCACTGGAATATCAGCCTGTTCAACTATCGTAACCATGGTGCCGATTACGGTCGAGTACTGTGTGGCTTCGAACTCGGTGATGATGATTTGGCTCAGTTCTCTACACACTTAGAAGAACTTGGCTACCAGTGCAAAGATGAAACAGACAACCCTTCCTACAAGTTCTTCTTGTCTTAAGAGTTGAGCTATCGAACCAAAAAGAGCGAGTGTTAACTCGCTCTTTTTATTTGAGCGTTTCCGATAAACCTCACACGATCCTATTTTAAATAGATCATTACAGTGCTTTACGATGATCCAACCAATCTTGGTGAAGCTGTTCACTTGATCCTAGATATTTGACCATCCATTCGATCAATTTATGGTTATCGTCTTTTCTCCACACCAAACAACAGTGACTCTGCGGGCTCGGTTCTGGTAGTATTTTTTCCACCAGCAAACCTTGTTCGATAATAGGCGCGGCAATATGCCTTGGCATGTAGCCCACCCCAACACCATTCTTGAGGCACTCTATCGCACTGTACCAATTCGGTAATAGAAGACGTCTCTGACTCGCATAGTGGCCAGTATGGCGCTTAGGCAGCACGCTAGAGGTATCATCCAAACAGATCGCGGGATACTGGCTAACAAAGGCTTCATTAAGGTTTTGCTCTCGCACACACGGGTGACTGGGTGACATCACAAATGCCCAATCTAACCGCCCCATATCCTTAACTTCAAAGTCACCGCCAACCGGAATCGCCGAAGTGGCTCCAATGACGACATCGGCCCTCCCCTGTGCAATAGCTTCCCAAGAACCATTAAACACTTCCATGTTGATCTGCAGCTCAGCGAACTCAAAGGTTTGATAAAACTCTTCAATCATCGGCTTCATCTTGTCGAGCTTAACCACGTTATCAAGGGTTAGACGTAAGGTTTTCTTCCAACCACGCGCAGCTCGGCGAGTTTGCGCACTGAGTTCTTCCATCTGTCTCAGCAGTTGACGAGCCTCTTCAATAAACAGCTCCCCAGCAGGCGTCAGCTCTACTTTTCTTGGTAAGCGTCTGAAAAGTAGAACATCAAGCTCTTGCTCTACCTGCCTAACCCCATAGCTGATCGCCGATGGTACTTTGTGCAATTGCTCTGCAGCCGCAGTGAAGCTGCCCAAGCGAGCAACGGTATCAAGCATTTCTAACGAGGATTTAGAGAACATAAGCCTTCAAATTTTTTGATTGATAACTACATATTTTAGCGTTTTATTTTATCAGCTCTGAAAAATAGAATGTCAGCATAAATAAACAGGGGTTCTTTCTCCTGAGTATCTAACAATTTTTTTGATGATAAAAACATCACTACCTTTAGCTTAATGGCATCTTATGAATATTTCTAAATTTCAATTGGTCTACCTTGCAGTTCTTTCTATGCTTGGCTTTATTGCGACCGATATGTACCTTCCTGCATTTAAGGCAATGGAAGTCGATTTTGCAACCGGTCCAGAGCAGATTGCTCTGTCTCTAACCGTATTCCTTGGTGGTATGGCAATGGGTCAGCTTCTTTGGGGTCTGGCGAGTGACAAGTATGGTCACCGTAATACGCTAGCGGTTGGTCTTGTTATCTTTACTGCAGCTTCATTCGGCTTAGCATTCAGTACCGAAGTATGGCACCTACTAACGCTGCGCTTCATTCAAGCGATCGGTGTGTGTGCGCCTGCGGTAATCTGGCAAGCAATGGTTATCAAGCGGTACTCTCAAAGCAGCAGCCAGCAAATTTTTGCGACTATCATGCCTCTAGTAGCGCTATCTCCAGCATTAGCACCGCAACTGGGTGTGTTACTAGCGGACAGCTTTGGTTGGCACAGTATCTTTATCACACTGACGCTAATGGGCGCATTGTTGATCGCAACGACCATGGCTCAACCAAAAGAAGCGCCAGAAGTAAAACAAACGTCGATCAAAACCGATATAAAAGCACTGCTTCATTCAAAGCCTTACATGGGTAATGTGTTGATGTTTGCTTCAGCGTCAGCAGCGTTCTTCGCTTACCTAACCGGTATGCCAGAGATCATGGCTCAGCTGGGTTATGAAGCAAAAGACATCGGTTTGAGCTTTATTCCACAGACAATTGCATTCATGGCGGGTGGTTACTTCGGTAAGCAGGCAGTGAAGAAGTATGGCGATGGTGTCGTACTAAGAAATCTTATTGGTTTGTTTAGTGTTGCCGCATTACTGATTTTCATTGCATCACAATGGGAACTGACTTCAATCTGGCCTCTACTCGCACCTTTCTGTCTAATTGCCGTAGCGAATGGCGCACTTTACCCAATCGTAGTAAACCGTGCCCTATCAAGCGCGAAACAGAGCCCTGCGACAGCGGCTGGCTTACAAAACAGCCTGCAAATCAGTATTAGTGGCCTAGCAAGTGCATTGGTTGCAGCAATGGCAAGCCAAGCACTAAGCGCAACAGGAATAGCGGTAGTGATTTGTTTAGGTGCATTGTGGGTTGGCTATATTGTTTCGAACAAAGAGCTTTCTGAACACTTCGCAACACCGGATAACTCTCGAGTGGTTGCTGACGATAAGCAAGACTAGTTTCTCGTTTAACGAAAACAAAAAAAGAGCGAGTAATCTCGCTCTTTTTTTATATCTAAAGTTATTTAGAAAGCAGCCAGTAGCATTGCTACTGGCTTGTATCAGAATATCTTTTGGACGTTAGTACTTACTTCTTAGTTGGACGTTTCCAATCAGCAATCTTACGTTCTTTAGCACGACTGATAACTAACTCATTCTCAGCAACATCACGAGTTACTGTAGAGCCAGCACCAACGGTAGCGCCATTACCAATCGTAACGGGAGCAATTAATTGACTATCTGAGCCAACGAATACGTCATCGCCGATGATGGTCTTAAACTTGTTTGCGCCATCATAGTTACAAGTGATAGCACCTGCACCCACGTTTACGCGCTGACCAATTTCAGCATCGCCTAAGTACGTTAGGTGATTCGCTTTAGAGCCCTCACCAAGGCGAGTGTTCTTCACTTCAACGAAGTTACCAACGTGCGAGTTATTACGCATGTCAGCACCAGGACGTAGACGAGTGAAAGGACCAACCGTACAGTCTTCACCGACCGTTGCACCTTCAATTACACTGTATGGACGCACGATGGTGTTGTCATCGATCTCACAGTCTTTCAATACACAACCGGTACCGATAACCACGTTGTCGCCAATGCTTACGCTGCCTTCGATGATAACGTTAGTATCAATCTCAACATCCATACCGCACTGCAATTCACCGCGTAGATCAAAGCGGCTTGGGTCACGTAGCATAACGCCTTGCTTCAATAGTTTGTCGGCTTGCTCAGCTTGATAAGCGCGTTCTAAACGAGCCAGTTGAGAGCGGTCGTTCACGCCTTCAACTTCAATAGGGCTTACTGGGTGTACAGCTTCTACAGCACGACCTTCATCGTGAGCCGCTGCAATAACGTCAGTCAGGTAGTATTCACCTTGTGCGTTATCGTTGCTTAAGCCAGACAACCAACGCTTCAGATCGCCACCAGTCGCAACCATAACGCCAGTGTTGATCTCTTTGATAAGCTTCTGCTCATCCGTTGCATCTTTCTGCTCAACGATAGCCACAACAGGGCCATTACGACGAATAATACGACCGTAGCCCATTGGGTTGTCTAACACGACCGTAAGTAGCGCGATGCCACCGTTTGGTTGAGCGTCTAATAGGTTTTCAATGGTTTGAGGTGAAATCAATGGAACATCACCGTATAGCACTAGTACTTTTTCATCATCAGCGAAATGTGCAGATGCCTGATCCACAGCGTGGCCAGTACCCAACTGCTCAGCTTGCAGTGCCCAGTTTACCGATTCTTCAGCTAAAGTAGTCTTCATCTGATCACCACCGTGACCGTAAACCAAGTTGATGTTTTGCGCACCTAGACCATTACAGGTATCGATAACATGCTTCACCATTGGCTTACCTGCAAGCGTGTGCAGAACCTTTGGTGTGTTTGAATACATGCGAGTGCCTTTGCCCGCTGCGAGAATTACCGCGCTAAACTTCATTGTAAACCTATCCAACACTATTTTTATTAAGCCGATATTGTAACCGTTTTTAGCTAACAAATTAAATTGTAATAGCTATTTAACCAGTACTGATACGTAAAAGGGTCATCATTAGTCCTCAATGTGTAAACACATTTCAGGGCGGGATAACCTAAAAATGCAAAAAGGCGACCCTTAGGTCGCCTTTATCTCAGAGTCAGTAATCTTATAAAAGATTAACGACGCTGTTTTGTCAGTTCGATAACTCGTAACTGAGCAATGGCTTTAGCCAGTTCACCGGCCGCTTGTGCGAAGTCTATGTCGCCATGCTGATTTTGGATATTCTCCACAGCCTTGCGTTTAGCTTCTTCCGCCTTTGCTGCGTCTAGTTCTTCACCACGGATAGCCGTATCAGCCAGTACAGTCGCTGTACCAGGTTGAACTTCTACCATACCACCAGAAACATAAATAATTTCTTCGTGGCCGTGCTGCTTAACAATACGCACCATACCAGGCTTGATAGCGGTCAGCAGTGGAGTGTGACCATGGAAAATACCAAGCTCACCCTCACTACCGGTCACCTGAAACGTCTCAACAAGGCCTGAGAAAATTTGTTTCTCTGCACTTACAACGTCTAGGTGAAAGGTTATTGCTGCCATATCGCCTCCTAGTTAGCCTTATAGCTTCTTAGCATTCTCAATAGCTTCGTCAATTGCACCACAGTACATGAACGCTTGCTCTGGAATGTCATCGTATTCACCAGATAGAAGACCTTGGAAGCCACGTAGAGTCTCTTTAAGAGGTACGTAAACGCCTGGGTCACCTGTAAATACTTCCGCTACGTGGTAAGGCTGAGTTAGGAACTTCTCAATCTTACGAGCACGAGATACAACTTGCTTATCTTCTTCAGATAGCTCGTCCATACCTAGGATAGCAATGATATCTTTCAGCTCTTTATAGCGCTGAAGAGTAGACTGAACGCCACGAGCGATGTCGTAGTGCTCTTGTCCAACTACCAATGGATCCAGTTGACGTGAAGTAGAATCTAGCGGGTCGATCGCTGGGTATAGACCCATAGATGCGATATTACGGTTAAGTACTACCGTTGCATCTAAGTGAGCGAACGTTGTTGCTGGAGACGGGTCAGTCAAGTCATCCGCAGGTACATATACCGCCTGTACAGACGTGATAGAACCAGCTTTAGTTGACGTGATACGCTCTTGCAGAACACCCATTTCTTCAGCTAGTGTAGGTTGGTAACCTACCGCAGAAGGCATACGACCTAGAAGTGCTGATACTTCAGTACCTGCTAGTGTGTAACGGTAGATGTTATCAACAAACAGTAGAACGTCACGACCTTCGTCACGGAAGCGCTCAGCCATTGTTAGACCAGTCAGTGCAACACGTAGACGGTTACCTGGTGGCTCGTTCATCTGACCGTAAACCATCGCTACTTTTGATTCTTCAGGGTTTTCGATGTTTACAACACCTGCTTCCTGCATCTCAAAGTAGAAATCGTTACCTTCACGAGTACGCTCACCTACACCTGCAAATACAGATAGGCCTGAGTGTTGAAGTGCGATGTTGTTGATAAGTTCCATCATGTTAACGGTCTTACCTACACCAGCACCACCGAATAGACCGATTTTACCACCCTTAGCGAATGGACAAATCAAGTCGATTACTTTAACACCAGTTTCTAGAAGAGAAGTCTCATTAGACTGCTCTTCGTAGCTTGGAGCTTCACGGTGAATTGCGTAATGCTCTTCAGCACCGATTTCACCACACTCATCAATTGCGTCACCTAGGACGTTCATGATACGACCAAGTGTCTTAGTACCTACTGGTACCGAGATTGGAGCGCCAGTATTTTCAACTGTCAAACCACGACGTAAACCATCAGAGCTACCCATTACGATTGCGCGTACTACGCCACCGCCAAGTTGTTGCTGAACTTCAAGAACTAGACGCTCTTTCACTTCATTAACATTCAGAGCATCGTATACACGAGGTACTTCGCCCTGTGGGAACTCTACGTCGACTACCGCACCAATGATCTGTACGATCTTACCTGTAGCCATCGTTAATCCTCTAACTATTTAGTTTTACCTAAGCTTAAACCGCAGCTGCGCCTGAAACGATCTCAGAAAGTTCTTGTGTAATCGCCGATTGACGGGCTTTGTTATACACAAGTTCTAAGTCATCAATAATGTCACCAGCGTTATCTGTTGCTGATTTCATTGCAATCATTCGAGCTGCTTGCTCACAAGCAAGATTCTCGACCACACCTTGATACACTTGAGATTCGACATAGCGAACTAATAGTGCATCTAGTAGTGGTTTTGGCTCGGGCTCATAAATGTAGTCCCAAGAATGACTGCGTTTCATTTCTTCGCTGTCTGATTTAGGCAAAGGAAGTAATTGATCGATCGTTGGTTCTTGAACCATAGTGTTTTCAAATCTGTTAAACACTACGAACAGGCGATCCAATTCACCTTCATCATATTTCTTCAGCATAACGCTTACAGAGCCAATCAAGTCTTCAAGGCTTGGGCGATCACCCAGACCAGAAACTTGAGCTGCTACTTTCGCGCCGCTGTTATTGAAAAATGCTGTTGCTTTAGAACCTACAATTGCAAGCTCTACATCAGCACCTTTCTCAGACCAATCTTTCATGTCGTTCATAGCTTTTTTGAACAAGTTAATGTTCAAACCACCACAAAGACCACGGTCTGTAGAAACGATGATGTAACCAACACGTTTGGCTTCACGTTCCTCAAGATAAGGATGCTTATACTCGAGGCTACCATTAGCCAAATGACCGATCACTTTACGCATTGTTTCTGCATATGGACGAGTAGCTTCCATTGCGTCTTGAGAACGACGCATTTTCGAAGCTGCTACCATTTCCATTGCTTTCGTAATCTTCTGTGTGCTTTTAACACTACCGATTTTATTACGTATCTCTTTTGCGCCGGCCATCGTTACTCTCCGTTAATGGTATGAGGTGGCCCTAAGACCACCTACCAATTACCAGGTCTGGGTTGCCTTGAAATCGTCAACAAGCTTCTTCAGCTCAGCTTCGATTTCTTTGTTGAAAGCACCCGTTGCGTCGATCTGTGTTGCTAGATCAGCGTATTGACCGCGAGCAAACGACAGTAAAGCAGCTTCAAAATCTAGAACTTTAGACAGCTCTACGTCTTGAAGGTATCCACGCTCTGCAGCGAAGATTACTAGAGCTTGGTCAAATACAGACATAGGAGCGTATTGCTTCTGCTTCATCAGTTCTGTAACTTTTTGACCGTGGTCTAGTTGCTTTTTGGTCGCTTCATCAAGATCCGATGAGAACTGTGCAAATGCTGCTAGTTCACGGTATTGAGCTAGAGCAGTACGGATACCGCCAGATAGCTTCTTGATGATTTTAGTCTGCGCCGAACCACCTACACGAGAAACTGAGATACCAGGGTCAACAGCTGGACGTACGCCCGCGTTGAATAGTTCAGTTTGTAGGAAGATCTGACCATCAGTAATCGAGATTACGTTCGTTGGTACGAATGCAGATACGTCACCAGCTTGCGTTTCGATGATAGGAAGAGCAGTTAAAGAACCAGTCTTGCCTGTCACTTCACCGTTAGTGAACTTTTCTACGTATGCTTCGCTTACACGAGCAGCACGCTCTAGTAGACGAGAGTGAAGGTAGAAAACATCACCAGGGAACGCTTCACGGCCAGGTGGACGCTTAAGTAGTAGTGAAATTTGACGGTAAGCTACCGCTTGCTTAGATAGATCATCATAAACAATCAGTGCATCTTCGCCGCGATCACGGAAGTATTCACCCATCGCACAACCAGCATACGGTGCAAGGTATTGCAGCGCAGCAGATTCAGAAGCAGATGCAACAACAACAACAGTGTTAGCCAGTGCGCCGTGCTCTTCTAGTTTGCGAACTACGTTAGCAATAGTCGACGCTTTTTGGCCGATAGCTACGTAGATAGAGAAAATACCAGAGTCTTTCTGGTTGATAATCGCATCGATCGCCATTGCTGTTTTACCAGTCTGACGGTCACCGATTACTAGTTCACGTTGACCACGACCGATAGGGATCATTGAGTCAACTGACTTGTAACCAGTTTGAACAGGTTGATCTACCGATTTACGGTCGATTACACCTGGTGCGATAATTTCTACAGGCGAAGTTAGTTTCGCTTCGATAGGACCTTTACCATCAATTGGCTCACCTAGCGTGTTTACAACACGACCAAGCATTTCAGGACCTACTGGTACTTCAAGAATACGACCAGTACCTGTAACTTTCATGCCTTCCTGTAGGTCAGCATACGGGCCCATTACAACAGCACCAACCGAATCACGGTTCAAGTTTAGTGCTAGCGCGTAACGGCCACCCGGTAGTTCGATCATTTCACCTTGCATCACGTCCGCTAGGCCGTGGATGCTAAGGATGCCATCGCTTACAGAAACGATAGTACCTTCATTGCGAGCTTCACTAACAACGTCGAAAGATTCAATACGTTGTTTAATTAGATCGCTAATTTCAGTGGAATTAAGTTGCATGCTCCAATCCCCATTAAGACTGCAATGCATCGCTCAGGCGGTCTAAACGACTGCGCGCTGAGTTATCGATGACTAGGTCTCCGGCTCGAATAATAACTCCACTAAGTAGAGTCTCATCTATACTGCAATTCAGCTGAACTTTGCGCGCTAGGCGCAGTTCCAATTTGCTGATGATGCTTGTGCGCTGTTCTTCAGAAAGTTCAACCGCTGAAGTAACGTCAACGTCGATTTCTTTCTCGTGCTCTTGTTTAAGCAATAAGAACTGTTTACAAACATCAGGAAAGGCCATTAAACGACCATTCTCTGCCATCACTTTAATTAAGTTTTGGCCGAATTCATCAAATTGTTCGCCACAAATTACAATGAATATTTCAGCTAACTTTTCAGCAGTCATTGAACTGCTTAATAAATTATGAACATCATCATTTTGTGCCACTTCGGCAGCAAAAGTAAGCATTTGACCCCATTGGTCTAGCTCACCTTTATCTACCGCAAAGTCAAACGCTGCTTTAGCATAGGGGCGTGCGATTGTAGTCAAATCAGACATATACAGCCCCTTGCTTTAAAGTTTTGCAGTAATGTTGTTAAGAAGATCATTGTGTACATCTTTATCGATTGTACGCTCAAGGATTTTCTCAGCACCAGCTATAGCCAGAGTTGCGACTTGTTTGCGCAGGTCATCACGGGCACGTGTGCGTTCAGCTTCAATTTCAGCTTCAGCTTGCGTTAAGATCTTCTGGCGTTCTGCCTGAGCCTCTTCGCGAGCTTCATCAATAATTTGAGCTTTACGTTTGTTTGCCTGATCAATAACCTCAGTTGCAGTGCGCTTCGCTTCCTTCATTTGCTCAGAAGCGTTGGCTTGTGCCAGGTTCAAGTCTTTAGCAGCGCGTTCAGCGGCTACAAGACCGTCAGCAATTTTCTTCTGACGTTCTTCAATTGCTTGCATGATTGGTGGCCATACATATTTCATGCAGAACCAAACAAACAGCGAAAAAGCAATTGCTTGACCTAACAGAGTTGCGTTCATATTCACAACAGCTACTCCTCGTTAAGAATCAACTACAAAAATTTAATTAACTATTAAGAGTTAATTAGCCTGCTAGCTGACTTACAAATGGGTTAGCAAACGTGAATAGTAGTGCGATTACGATACCGATCATTGGAACAGCATCCAGTAGACCAGCGATGATGAACATCTTAACTTGTAGCATTGGAGCCATTTCAGGTTGACGCGCAGCGCCTTCTAGGAATTTACCACCAAGAATAGCAAAACCAATTGCAGTACCTACGGCACAAAGACCAACAATGATAGCAACAGCGATTGCTGAAAAACTTAGTACAGTTTCCATTTACGTTCTCCGATTAACATTAATAGTTAGAATAAAGCTTAAAAATTTTTTTAGTGATCACTATCTTCATGGGCCATTGATAGGTAAACGATTGTCAACATCATGAAAACAAACGCTTGAATCAAAATAACCAAGATATGGAAGATAGCCCAAGGTAGTGCACCTACCCATTGTAAGTACCACGGTAGCATTGCCGCGATAAGAATAAACACCACCTCACCCGCAAACATATTACCAAATAAACGCATACCTAGAGATAGTGGCTTCGCTAATAACGAAATTACCTCAAGCACCAAGTTAAATGGAATCATGATTGGGTGATTAAATGGATGCAGTGCCAATTCTTTAGCAAATCCGCCTAAGCCTTTTACTTTAATGCTGTAGTAGATCATCAGAGCAAAAACACCTAAAGCCATTGCCATTGTTATATTTACATCAGCTGTAGGAACCACTTTCAAGTAAGGGATACCTAGCCAATGCTCTGCAGGATACGGTAAGAAATCGATAGGCACTAAGTCCATCAAGTTCATTATGATAATCCAGCAGAATATAGTCAGTGCTAATGGAGCTACCAGAGGATTGCGGCCATGGAAAGTTTCTTTAACGTTGTCGCCAACGAATTCCACTACCATTTCAACAAAACACTGAAGCTTACCAGGTACACCTACTGTTGCTTTCTTAGCGACTGAGCGAAAAACCCAAAGGAATAACACCCCTGTCAGCACAGAAAAAAACAGACTGTCTATATGTACGTTCCAGAAACTTGTTTCCTCTACAAGACCAAACTTAGCTAAAGAAAGGTTTTGTAAATGGTGTTCAATGTATCCGGATGCTGTTGGCGCAGCCATAACTCATCCTATTTTTTATTGTTAATGAAAAGCACTGGCGCAAAGATATTAATACCTAGAACCAGTAAATAGGTCAGTTTGAGGGGAATTAATTCCACCTGCATATACATGTAGACAATAGAGAATAGTAAAACTGTGATTAAGATTTTGAGCACTTCGCCAGCATAGAACGACGCCGCAACTAACTTAGTTGCACGAGCTCCACAAAATAGGAAAGCACACACACAAAAAACTACATTCGCGATGACAAAAATACCGCCACCGATTAATGCAGCAAAACCCCAATCAGGATTAACAGCTAAACCTAACCCTATCGCCACTAATATAACCGCGCTAAGCTCGATCAATAACATTTGCTTTGCAAGCACTCGTCCTGGTCTTGCTAACGCCGCTACCATGTATTCGTTCCTCTTTAAGCCCACTTTACCACTCGCTTATAAGCGTGCTGAGAAATTGGCGAAAATTATACGTTCAGCCAAATTGATTGCAATCACAATGCAGCAATCTTTTACATTTTTGCATACAAACCGACAACTTTTGTACGAAATTACTTGTTTATTACATAATTGACCTAAATCAATTATCTCATTTAGTACTCTAGTTTAGCAATAAGTTGCTCTAATTTGTGAGGCTCATCAAGAGTAATCGTCACTTTTGACTTACCGCTAACAGAACGAGTAACTGAAACGTTTGCTTGCAATTTTTCCGTGAGTCTTCGTGAAAGTTCGATAGCTTCTGTGTCTTCAGGCTTCGATTCTGGTTCAACGTCTGGTTTTAAGCATTTTTTGACAAGCTGCTCAGTTTGACGCACGGTCATTTTTTTGGTTGCCGCAGTGTTTGCTGCTTCAATCTGGGTATCACCTTCAAGCGCAAGCAATGCTCGAGCATGACCCATTTCCAGTTGTTTATTGGAAACTAAACCTTTTACTTCATTTTCTAGCTGATTTAGACGTAATAAGTTACTAACCGTTGCTCTCGATTTACCGATCACTTCAGCGACTTGTTGATGTGTCAGCTCGAATTCGTTCTGTAAGCGTTCTAGCGCTTGTGCTTCTTCGATAACATTCAAGTCTTCACGCTGAATGTTCTCAATCAATGCCATCGCAATCGCAGCTTTGTCTTCAACCTTCTTGACCAAGCACGGCACCTGTTTTAAGCCAGCTTGACGCGCAGCTCTCCAACGGCGCTCACCAGCGATAATCTCATATTGACCATACGCTAAAGGACGCACGACGATAGGTTGAATAATACCTTGAGATTGAATAGATGCGGCCAGCTCTTCTAGCGCTTCTGGCGCCATATCCTTACGCGGTTGATATACACCTGGCTTCAAGCTACCAATAGCAATCTCTGTGAACTCGCCTTCTGCAGACAAAGCCTGACTATGAGAAGCAACTTGTTGTTTTTCACGAGCCAATGAGCTAGTTGCAAGCAATGCATCTAACCCTTTTCCTAAACCACGCTTAGACATTGAGCGAATTCCTTTGGTTAGACCTATACTGGGACTTCTTCACGACGCAACATTTCGCCTGCAAGAGCAAGATATGCCTTAGCACCTGCGGAATACTTGTCGTAGTACATTGCTGGCTTGCCATGACTCGGCGCTTCTGCCAAACGTACATTTCGAGGGATCACAGTTCGATAAACTTTGCTACCGAAGTGTTTTTTGAGTTGATCAGAGACTTCATTCGATAAGCGGTTACGAGGATCATACATTGTACGAAGAAGACCTTCGATCTTCAGATTCTCGTTTACTACCGCAGCGAGCTTACTGATGGTATCCATCAACGCAGTCAAACCTTCCAAAGCAAAATATTCACATTGCATTGGAACCAATACGGAATCGGCCGCAGCCATCGCGTTGATTGTAAGAAGGTTTAATGAAGGTGGGCAATCAATAAAGATGAAATCATAGTTGTCGCGAATGGATTCGAGTGCGTTTTTTAAACGAACTTCACGAGCAAATACTTCCATTAACTTGATTTCTGCCGCAGTCACATCACCGTTTGCGGCGATGAGGTCATAGTTGCCAGATGTACTTCTGCAAACTACCTCATCAAATGGGGTGTCTTCAACCAGCAAATCGTAAGCAGTTGCTTCAACTTGATACTTGTCGACACCGCTAGCCATAGTGGCATTACCTTGAGGATCGAGGTCAACAACCAATATCTTGCGTTTTGTTGCCGCCATTGATGCTGCCAAATTAATGCAAGTTGTTGTTTTTCCTACGCCGCCCTTCTGGTTGGCAATTGCTACGATTTTACCCACTATGGCCTCGCTGATTATCCCTGACGCGATAAAGTAACTAGATGACGCTCTCCATCAAGCTCTGGCACTTGCAAAGCTTTAATGTCTGTCACTGAACACCATTCAGGTAACAGGTCGATTTCGTCTCTAGGATGTTGTCCCTTAAGAGCCAAAAATACACCGGATTGCTCTTTAGGTAAATGGTGACACCACTCTACCATGTCTGTCATTGACGCAAATGCGCGACTGAGCACGGCATCAAACTTTTCTTCTGGTTGAAATTCTTCAACACGACTTTGAACCGGTACCACGTTGTCGATGCCTAATTCATGAATCACTTGTTTAATAAAACGAATACGCTTACCTAGGCTATCGAGCAAGTAAAACTCGCAGTCAGGGTTCATGATTGAGAGCGGAATCCCAGGAAGACCAGGGCCTGTACCTACATCAATAAAGCGCTTGCCTTGTAAGTGAGTGCTAACAATGATGCTATCTAAGATATGTTTCACCATCATTTCTTGCGGGTCACGAACTGACGTTAGGTTGTAAGCCTTGTTCCACTTGTTCAGTAACTCAACGTAGCCAACCAATTGGCCACGTTGCTTTTCAGATACTTCAAGTTCAGTCTGGCCAATCAGGTGATCCAGTTTTTCGCGTAATGCGCTCATTATGCTTCCTCACCTTTTTTCAGCAGGCCGTGTTTTTTCAAATAAACCAACAGAATTGAGATTGCTGCAGGCGTAATACCTGAAATTCGAGAAGCAATACCAATTGAGTCAGGCTTAGCAGTCGTTAGTTTAAGAACCACTTCGTTAGAAAGTCCTTTCACCTTGCTGTAATCGATATCAGCAGGCAATTTGGTGTTTTCATGACGCAGTGATTTTTCAATTTCGTCTTGTTGACGCTGGATATAACCATCGTACTTCACTTGGATCTCAACTTGCTCGGATGCTTGTTGATCTTCCAATGCCGGACCAAAACGATCCAATGCCGTTAGTTGTGAATAAGTCATTTCAGGGCGACGAAGAAGA
>NZ_CAWPOA010000099.1:44675-78885 GCF_963889365.1 Vibrio sp. OPT20
TCTTCACCGCTTGCTTCACGAGACATAGGTGTTTTAAGAATTTGGTTCAGTTGATCAACATCTTCAGATTTTGGATTAATCCATGTTTCTTTTAGACGTTGACGTTCCTTCTCCATGTTTTCTACTTTCTCGTTGAATCGAGCCCAACGAGCATCATCCACCAAGCCAAGTTCACGCGACTTCTCAGTCAAGCGGATATCAGCGTTGTCTTCACGAAGTAACAAACGGTATTCCGCACGAGACGTGAACATACGGTAAGGTTCTTTGGTACCCATCGTCGATAGATCATCAATAAGAACGCCCATGTAAGCTTGGTCACGACGCGGGCTCCAGCCTTCTTTGCCTTGTGTGAACAAACTTGCATTCAGACCGGCCATCAAGCCTTGTGCTGCCGCTTCTTCGTAGCCAGTGGTACCGTTGATTTGACCGGCAAAGAATAGACCCTTAATAAACTTAGTTTCGTAAGTCAGCTTAAGGTCGCGAGGATCAAAGAAATCATACTCGATCGCATAGCCTGGGCGGACGATATGAGCATTTTCAAAACCTTTCATTGAGTGAACGATTTTTACCTGAACATCAAATGGCAGACTTGTCGAGATACCATTCGGGTATAGCTCATGTGTCGTCAGACCTTCAGGTTCAATGAAAATCTGGTGACTGTTCTTGTCAGCAAAACGCATCACTTTGTCTTCAATCGATGGACAGTAGCGCGGGCCAATACCTTCAATCACGCCCGCGTACATTGGGCTGCGATCGAGATTGGCACGAATAACGTCATGCGTATTTTCGTTAGTGTGCGTGATGTAGCATGGAATTTGGCGAGGCTGTTGAGCTCGGTTACCCATGAACGAGAATACAGGTGTTGGGTTATCACCGTGCTGAACCTCTAACTCTGAAAAATCAACGCTACGTGCATCGATACGAGGAGGTGTACCCGTTTTCAGGCGATCAACTCGGAATGGAAGATCACGAAGACGGTCAGCCAGTGCGATCGATGGTGGATCACCAGCACGACCACCGGAAGAACTTTCCATACCAATATGGATCTTTCCACCTAGAAATGTACCGACCGTCAGTACCACAGCGTTAGCGCGGAACTTAAGGCCCATCTGTGTAACAACACCCACCACTTGATCCTGTTCAACGATCAAGTCATCAACCGATTGTTGAAACAGAGTTAGGTTTGGCGTGTTTTCAAGAACATTTCGAACAAAGGCTTTGTAAAGCGCGCGGTCAGCTTGTGCACGAGTTGCACGTACCGCAGGACCTTTTGATGCGTTTAATGTTCTGAACTGAATACCTGCATGATCAATAGCTTGCGCCATTAATCCACCCATTGCATCGACCTCTTTTACCAAGTGGCCCTTACCGATCCCGCCAATAGCAGGGTTGCAAGACATTTGTCCCAACGTATCGATATTATGAGTGAGTAGTAACGTACTTTGACCAGTACGTGCAGATGCGAGTGCGGCTTCCGTTCCTGCATGGCCACCACCAACAACGATGACGTCAAATTTTTCGTGATAAAGCATGAACCGACCTCGGGTATTCAAACGTTTTCTAGATTGATAAAAAGGAGCGATATTCTACCTGTTTTCATAGCTTGAGAAAACGTTTTTGGGATTTTTCGGTAAAGCTGTTTTTAATTAATATAGATAAGATCTTTATAGAGATCTTTTATTATATCTATTATTAGGATCGAGGGCGTCTGTGGATAAGTCAAAAATGATCAACAAGATCATGGATCTTTTTTGGATCAAAGTATGTGATCTAACTTTGATCATGATGAGGATTAGCTGGGATCAAAATGGCTACTTATTCACAGGGGAGAATTGGCTAGAAAGTTGCTATTTGGATAACTATAGGTTAATCACCGTATATGTATGATCTTATCCACAGAGAAAATTGAGGTTTTTGCTTCAATTTTCGAATTTTTTTCAAAAAAGTTATTCACAATCACGATATTCAGGGACAAAAAAAGCGGCATAAGCCGCTTTTTGGGGAAATTGAGGGACTAGAACTGGTCACTATGATCGTTAAACCACTCTTCAGCTGCATCCTCAGGTACCGGAGTTTCCAATACATCGATGGTAAAGCAGTCTGAAATAGGCTGTGCACCGAGTTTTTTCAGTTGGCTGTGGACTGATTTTCCCGCAGAACAGAAGGTATCGTAACTTGAATCACCAAGTGCGATAACTGCATAACGAAGAGCACTTAAATCTGGAGACTCTTGGGTCAATGCGTTGATCAACGGTTGGATATTATCGGGAAAATCACCCGCACCATGTGTTGATGTCACCACTAACCAAATACCTTGCTGAGGAATATTATTGTATTCAGGCTGATTATGAAGTTCTATCTCGTGCCCTTGAGCCTCTAGAAGATCGTTAAGGTGATCGCCAACGTATTCAGCGCCACCTAAGGTGCTGCCTGTAATAATGTGGATCATTAAGCTGTCCTTACAAAAGAAAAGGCCAGCGTAAGCCAGCCTTTATGGTTATTTACCTATACAGAATGAAGAGAAGATTCGACCTAAAAGATCATCGGAACTGAACTCGCCTGTGATCTCATTGAGGTGCTGTTGGGTGATACGAAGCTCTTCCGCTAATATCTCTCCGGCCATGTAGCCTTCAAGCTGTTGTTGCCCGATATCAAGGTGTTCCGATGCGCGTTCTAGTGCATCCAAGTGGCGGCGGCGCGCCATAAAGCCACCTTCATGACCACCAGCAAAACCCATGCAATCCTTGAGGTGGCTACGCAGAGCGTCGACACCTTGGCCTGTTTTTGCTGATAAGCGAATCAGGGTTGGATCGTTAACATGACAAATGCCTAACTCTTCACTGGTTTGATCCGCTTTATTACGAATTACCGTCATTCCGATGTTGTCTGGTAGACGATCAACGAAATCTGGCCAGATATCTTTTGGGTCTGTTGCGTCTGTTGTCGTGCCATCAACCATAAATAAAACTCGGTCTGCCTGAGCAATTTCTTCCCAAGCGCGTTCAATACCGATTTTTTCTACTTCATCAGAGGCATCACGCAGGCCTGCGGTATCGATAATGTGCAGTGGCATACCGTCAATATGGATATGTTCACGCAATACATCACGTGTGGTGCCTGCAATATCGGTCACAATCGCAGATTCTTTGCCAGACAGCGCATTCAATAGGCTCGATTTACCGGCATTTGGGCGACCTGCAATCACGACCTTCATGCCTTCACGCATGATGGCACCTTGATTCGCTTCTTGGCGTACAGCTTCGAGGTTATCGATGATAGCCTGTAAGTCAGTACTGACTTTACCGTCAGCAAGAAAATCAATTTCTTCTTCTGGGAAATCGATCGCTGCTTCAACGTATATTCTTAAGTAAATCAGAGAATCTACAAGCGTATTAATGCGTTTAGAGAATTCGCCTTGTAGCGATTGAAGCGCCGATTTAGCCGCTTCTTCTGAGCTGGCATCAATGAGGTCAGCAATCGCTTCGGCTTGAGTTAAATCCATCTTATCGTTCAAGAAGGCACGTTCTGAAAACTCACCTGGACGCGCTGCACGCACGCCTGAAATGGCTAGGATGCGTTTGATTAGCATGTCCATAACCACTGGGCCGCCGTGGCCTTGCAACTCTAATACGTCTTCGCCGGTAAACGAGTGCGGGTTAGGGAAGTAAAGCGCGATGCCTTGGTCGAGTTCGATGCCATCGTCAGATTTAAACGGTAGGTACTCAGCGTAGCGAGGCTTGAGTGTTTTTCCTGTTACTTCTAGGGCAACCTGAGTCGCCAATGGGCCGGAAACGCGGATAATACCGACGCCACCACGGCCGGGCGCGGTCGCTTGAGCAACAATCGTATCTGTAGTCATAGTTGTGCCTGCTAGCATGTGAGAGCCAAAAAGGGGCGTTCACGATTAATCAATTAGCTGAATTGTAATCAGCTAAAAACAAAAAGGCGACCTTTTGGTCGCCTTTCTTTATCTCTTTCTATTATCGAACTTACTTAGAATGTAAGCCTTTCTTTTCCAGCGCGCGGTAGATAAGCGTTTGCTGAATCAGAGTTACGATGTTCGATACTAGCCAGTAAAGAACCAGACCTGAAGGGAAGAACAGGAAGAAGAATGTAAACATAACCGGCATAAAGGTCATGATCTTCTGCTGCATTGGATCCGTTACAGTTGTCGGGCTCATCTTCTGGATTAGGAACATTGAAGCACCCATCAGAAGTGGCAAGATGTAGTATGGGTCTTGTGCTGAAAGGTCAGTAATCCAACCGAAGAACGGTGAGTGACGCAGTTCAACAGACTCCATTAGTGCCCAGTATAGCGAAATGAAGATAGGCATTTGCAAGATGATAGGTAAACAGCCACCAAGTGGGTTTACTTTCTCTTTCTTGTACAGCTCCATCATTTCTTGGCTCATGCGTTGACGGTCGTCGCCAATACGCTCACGCATTGCAGTCAGCTTAGGCTGAAGCATACGCATTTTCGCCATAGACGTGTACTGAGCTTTCGTTAGTGGGTACATAGCACCACGAACGATAAACGTTAGACAGATGATTGCCAGACCCCAGTTCACAACGATGCCTTGAATGAACGAAAGCAGAGTATGAAGTGGTTTAGCAATGAACCATAACCAACCGTAGTCAACTACTAGGTCTAGGTTCGGTGCAACAGCAGCCATTTGGTCTTGAAGTTTAGGACCAACCCAAAGCGTTGCTTTAAAGCTTGCTTCGTCGCCAGTAGCGATGGTCTTGTTCGGCATGCGAACACCGATGTCGCCAAGGTTACCAATGACACGAGTGTAAAGGTTGCTGCCTGCTTCGTCGCGTGGGATCCAAGCACTTGCAAAGTAGTGCTGAATCATCGCTGCCCAACCTTGACCATTGGCTAGGTTAAGAGACAGGTTGCGATCTTGCATGTCGTCGAAGCTGTATTTTTTGTAACGCGTATCTTCCGTAGAGTAAGCACCACCACGGTAAGTTGGCATTGTTAAGCTACCGCCGTCATCCATAACGTTTTGACGTAGGTGAGCGTACATGCCGAATGTCGCGTTAGTACCAGAGTTGTTGACTACATCGTATTCAACATCCATTGCGTAGCTGCCACGCTTAAGGACGAATGTTTTCGTGTAATCAAGGCCGTTCGCGTGGTAAGTCATTGGGATGCGTAGTTCATCCTGACCATCAGCAAGCGTGAAGCTGTCTGCTGAAACCGTGTAGCTAGGGCGGTTAGTGCTGCTTAAATCGATACCTTGAGGGCCAACTAGACCGCTTTGTGCGATAAATTGGTGACCAGGTTCGTTCTTAAGAAGAACAAATGTATCTTCAGAATCAAACTCAGCAGAGTAATCATTTAGGTTTGCTTGAACGACATCACCACCAACCGTATCAATTGACAGAGTCAGTACATCAGTTGTTACTGTGATAGTTTTTGCAGAAGCGACTTGTTGGCCCGGAGCTGGGTCTAAGTCATCTGCATAAGATGGCGCTGGTAGGGTGCTGCCAGATTGTGCCTGCTCAATCGCTTGTGGAGCTGGGTTCTGAGCTACGTTCCATTGTTGGAACAGTAGGAAAGAAACCAAAGCCAATGCGATTAACAGGATATTACGTTGAGAATCCATCGTTATTTATCTCTGTCTTGTTTTTGGACTGGTGGAACGGGGTCAAAGCCCCCTTCGTTCAAAGGATGGCATTTTAATAGACGTTTGCCTGATAACCAACACCCTTTTACAAAACCGTGAGCTTTCAACGCTTCTATCGCATATAAAGAGCAGGTTGGAGTAAATCGGCAGCGTGGGCCGATGAGTGGACTAATAAACCATCTATAAAAATAGATGGGTATTAGCGCTATCCACGCGAAGGGCGAGACAGGCGAAGCCATAATTTGTCGAGTAGCTTGAACATTTCTTCATTGCTTAAATCTTGCGCGCTCTTCTTAGCGATTACAACAAAATCTTTGTTAGGAAGTTTGTGTTGAGTGTTACGAAAGCTTTCACGAGTAAGACGCTTGAATCGGTTACGACCCACGGCGGTTTTAATCTGCTTTTTCGGAACAGCTAATCCAAGGCGAGGATTTGAAAGAGAGTTATTTCGGGCAATGATGGTGAAATGAGGGGAGCCTGCTCGATGAGCTTGCTTGAAGACATTCTGATAATGTTCGGGAGTTAACAAGCGTAACTCCCGACCGAAGGCTAGCTTATTCAAAATAATCAAAGATTACTTAGAAAGACGCTTACGGCCTTTTGCACGACGTGCATTGATTGTTGCGCGACCGTTCTTAGTAGCCATGCGAGCACGGAAACCGTGTGTACGCTTACGCTTTAGAACTGTAGGTTGAAAAGTGCGTTTCATTGTAATTACCTTACTGATCAGTAGTTTTAGGTTTTTGTTAAACCCGGCGTGGGCATTTTTTCTCTTCTTTATATAAGAAAGGAAAACCGACGCCTCTCAACAAAGAGGCGGAATTGTAATCACTGTCACAAAAAGTGTCAATGATTGGGTTAACTAAAATTCCGGTCGGGGGATTATACGTAGAATAACTAAAATCACAAGGATCCTTAGTCGATCCCGACCTTATTTAAGAATTTCTTTAATTTAGGATCCTGTGGATTACCAAAAATATCCTGTGGAGATCCCTGTTCGACAATGTGACCATCAGCCATGAAGATCACTCGGTCTGCGACCTCTCTAGCGAACTGCATTTCATGCGTAACCACCAACATGGTTTGATGCTGATTTGCCAGTTTTTTCATTAAGTTAAGCACTTCGCCAACCCACTCAGGATCGAGCGCTGAAGTAGGCTCATCAAACAATAAAAGCTCTGGTTGTAGAGCCATCGCACGGCCAATACCAACACGTTGCTGCTGGCCACCAGAGAGCGCTGCTGGGTAGCTATCTGTTTTCTCTCCTAGGCCAATATCATCGAGTATTTGTTGTGCTTTTTCATGAGCTTGCTGCTTTTTCCAACCACGAACGGTAATCAAACCTTCCGCAATATTCTGCCTTGCCGTTTGGTGAGCGAACAGTGCATAGTTTTGGAACACAAAACCGGTCTTACGGCGCAGTGCAAGCACCTCTGCTTTAGTGTGTTTCTGAGTATCAACCTTGATATCATCAATCGAAATCGTACCTTGATCGGCTTGCTCTAGAAAATTCACACAACGCAGCAGGGTAGACTTACCCGTACCACTTGAACCTATGATGACAATTATCTCACCTTGCTTGATTTCGAGGTCGATCCCTTTCAATACTTCGGTGTCACCAAACTGTTTGTGGATATTTTGTAATTTGATCATCGTACATACGCCTTATTCAGTTTCACTTCGGCCCAAATTTGAATACGAGTGAGGATAACCACCACGCCCCAGTAAATCAGCGCGACTGCTAAAAAAGCCTCGAAGAAGCGGAAACTTGAAGAAGCTTCCATCTGAGCTTTAGCCATGATTTCGGCTACACCTAGGGTGAATGCAAGTGAAGTCGACTTAATCATGTCGATGAAATAGTTCATCAAAGAAGGCAGTGCTACACGTGTCGCTTGCGGCAAGATCACTCGACGCATGGCTTGGCTGGTTGTCATACCGACTGACAGGCTTGCTTCCATTTGACTACGATCGATACCGATAATCGCGGCACGAATACTTTCAGCCATGTAAGCAGCAAAGTGTAAGGTTAAGCCGATAACCGCGGCGCCAAACGCATCAAGTCCAACCATCCACGGAAACACTTGTGGTAGGCCGTAGTATAGAAGGAACAGTTGCACCAGCAGTGGCGTGCCTCGGAAGAAGCTAATATACAGCTGGCTAAGCTGGTCGAGTACTGGGATTTTGAATACACGAATGTTCGCCAGTATCAAAGATAGAATTAGGGCGAAAAATAAGCCCCAGATTGCCATCTCCATAGTGGTGCCTAAATACTTCAGCAGTATTGGCAACAGACCTAGCATGTAATTAAAGTCAAATCCCATAATCTATCTCATATTTTTATTGGAAGTATTGTTTGGAAATACTGTTATATCAGGCTTTTTAATCAGTGCACAAAAGCAAAAAGCCCACCGCTGTGTAAAGCAGTGGGCCTCAAATGGGAAAGTGAGTCGTTACTTCTGAGTAATGTCCGCACCAAACCATTTCTGAGAGATACTTTCTAGCGTACCATCTGCGCGCATTGCTGCTAATGCTTCGTTTACTTCTGCTTGCAGTTTTTGACCGTTGTCGTTGTTAACGAAAGGCCAAGCATTTTCGATTGTCTCGAATGGTTGTCCTGCTAGCTGTAATGGTAGACCAGTCTTCTTGATAAGCTCTAGTGCTGATAGGCGATCCATTACGAACGCGTCGGCACGACCAAGAGCGACATCATGTTCAATACCGGTATCGTAGGTTTTGACATTGATTTTGCCATCTTTGTCATAGCTGCGCAGCAGTTGCTCAAAGTTTGAGCCGAGGTTTACCGCAACCGTCTTACCATCTAGGTCTTCGATACCTTTAATGCTGTCATTACCTTTACGAACGGTAATTTGTGCGCCGTCTACTACGTAAGGGTCTGCGAATAGGTATTTCGCTTTACGTGCATCCGTTATTGTAATTTGGTTTGAAATGGTATCGATTCGACCCGTTTCAAGAAGACCAAACAGACCAGAGAAGTTTGCCGTTACGTATTCAACCTTGTAATCGTTACGTTTACCGATCTCATCCCATAAATCCACTTCAAAACCTTGTAGTTGGTCTTGTTTAACGAACGTAAATGGGAAGTAGCGACCAGACATGCCGACTTTAACTTCAGTCGCGGCTTGAACAGTAGCAGCAGAGAGTGCGATAGCCGCAATTGCAGCCTTAATCCAGTTATTCATTTGGTAACTCCTTATATTTATAGGGTTGGATGTTACTGGGAAAATGCTCAATAGAATAAATAACCAGATGTTATTAACCATAACCAGATCGTATTCTCGATTTGGGGATAACTAGCAAGGATCCGGGCATAAGTGGATCGTTGTGTGAGTAAAGTAGGGGCAAGATGTGTGGATCCATCCAGTTTTGCACTATTTATTGTGAATAACTTGGATCTTATTCACTGGATCTGTGATCAATTGCTGGTGATCTGACTTATCAACAGGTAAAATTAGCGGTCATTTCATATAACTTAAATAGAGTGGGGCACCGTGTCATCTTCGCTTTGGTTGCAATGCTTGCAACAGCTTCAAGAAGAGTTACCAGCTACAGAATTCAGTATGTGGGTACGTCCGTTACAAGCGGAGCTCAATGGTAATACTCTAACTCTATTTGCACCAAACCGATTTGTACTCGATTGGGTGCGCGATAAGTACCTAAATAGCATTAACCGTTTGCTACAAGAATATTGTGGTAATGATATCCCGCATCTTCATTTTGAGATTGGAAGTAAACGAGTCATTGCTCCAAGATCTGAGGCTATCGCCCCTGCTCGTACACGTACCGCTGCTGATGTAGCCGCTGAGTCGTCTGCACCTGCGCAGCTACAAGCACGTAAACCAGTACACAATATCTGGCGTGATGAAGAACCTGTAGCGGTTGATCTTAATCACCGTTCAAACGTGAACCCAAAACATAAGTTCAATAACTTTGTTGAAGGTAAGTCGAACCAACTGGGTTTGGCTGCGGCACGTCAGGTTTCTGATAACCCAGGAACCGCTTACAACCCGTTGTTTTTGTATGGTGGTACTGGTTTAGGTAAAACGCACTTGTTGCATGCAGTGGGTAACGCCATTGTTGATAATAAGCCGAATGCTAAAGTGGTTTACATGCACTCAGAGCGCTTTGTTCAAGACATGGTGAAAGCGCTCCAAAACAATGCGATTGAAGAATTTAAGCGCTACTACCGTAGTGTTGATGCATTGCTTATCGATGATATCCAATTTTTTGCTAACAAAGAGCGCTCCCAAGAAGAGTTCTTCCATACCTTTAATGCGCTGCTTGAAGGCAATCAACAGATCATCCTAACGTCTGACCGTTATCCAAAAGAGATCAACGGGGTAGAGGATCGTCTTAAATCCCGCTTCGGTTGGGGTTTGACGGTTGCGATTGAGCCACCTGAGCTTGAGACTCGTGTGGCGATCTTGATGAAGAAAGCAGAAGACCACCAAATTCATCTTGCGGATGAAGTGGCGTTCTTTATTGCGAAGCGTTTACGCTCTAACGTTCGTGAGCTAGAAGGCGCATTGAACCGTGTTATTGCGAATGCAAACTTCACTGGCCGTCCGATCACGATCGATTTCGTGCGTGAAGCACTGCGTGACTTACTTGCCCTGCAAGAAAAACTGGTCACCATTGATAACATTCAAAAGACAGTCGCTGAATACTACAAAATCAAAGTCGCTGATCTATTATCTAAACGTCGTTCTCGTTCTGTTGCTCGTCCGCGCCAATTGGCGATGGCACTGGCTAAAGAGCTGACTAACCACAGCTTGCCTGAGATTGGTGATGCATTCGGTGGCCGTGACCACACGACCGTGCTGCACGCTTGTCGTAAGATTGCTCAGCTGCGTGAAGAGAGCCACGACATTAAAGAAGATTATTCGAACTTGATTCGTACCCTTTCTTCTTAATACACAGTATTCTTAACCTTAATAAGCAGAATCTTGGCCACGTACTATTACGCAGTGCCATTTAGACCGTAAGAGCAAGATATGAAATTTACCATTGAACGTAGTCACCTGATAAAGCCATTACAACAAGTATCTGGCGCACTCGGTGGCAGGCCAACGCTTCCAATTCTAGGAAACCTACTGATTAAAGTAGAAGATAACGTGTTGTCGATGACAGCGACGGATCTAGAAGTTGAATTGATCAGCCGTGTAACGCTTGAAGGTGATTTCGAAGCGGGCAGCATTACCGTACCTTCACGTAAGTTCCTAGATATCTGTCGCGGTTTGCCAGATAGCTCAGTGATCACTGTGGTATTGGATGGTGACCGTGTTCAGGTTCGTTCTGGTCGTAGCCGTTTCTCATTGGCAACATTACCTGCGGCAGATTTTCCAAATATTGAAGATTGGAGCAGTGAAGTTGAAGTGTCAGTGACACAAGCTGAATTGCGCGGTCTTATCGAGAAAACACAATTCTCAATGGCGAACCAAGACGTTCGTTACTACCTCAACGGTATGTTGTTTGAGATTGAAGGCTCTATCCTACGTAGTGTTGCAACTGATGGTCACCGTATGGCGGTGTCTCAAGCGCAACTGGGTGCTGATTTTGCTCAGAAGCAGATCATTGTTCCTCGAAAAGGTGTGCAAGAGTTGGTGAAGCTACTGGATGCTCCTGAACAGCCAGTAACGCTGCAGATTGGTAACTCTAACGTGCGTGCTGAAGTGAACAACTATGTCTTCACTTCTAAGCTGGTTGATGGTCGTTTCCCTGATTATCGCCGCGTAATGCCACAAAATACCACTAAGACATTAGAAGCCGGCTGCGATGAGTTACGTTCAGCGTTTTCTCGTGCTGCGATTCTGTCGAATGAAAAATTCCGTGGTGTTCGCGTTAATCTTGTAGATACCGAGATGCGTATTACAGCGAACAACCCAGAACAAGAAGAAGCGGAAGAAGTGCTAGATGTCACCTTCGACGGTGACGCGCTAGAGATTGGCTTCAACGTAAGCTACGTATTGGATGTATTGAACACACTGCGTTGTGAACAGGTTCGAATCTCAATGTCAGACGCGAATGCGAGTGCGTTGATTGAAAACGCACAAGATGACAGCGCGATGTACGTTGTTATGCCGATTCGTTTGTAACTGTGTTTATTTATACATTATGTTTGCTTATCAACAACGTTTGTCTATCGAGCCGTGATTGAAGATTAATATGAAGACGTTATGCCTTTATCGCGCTTAATCGTAAAGCAGTTTAGAAATATTGAAGCCTGTGACATTCAACCGTCATCAGGCTTTAACTTTCTTATAGGGGCTAACGGAAGCGGCAAAACCAGTGTCCTTGAAGCGGTGTATCTGCTCGGACATGGTCGCTCGTTCAAGAGCTCCTTAACCGGTCGTATCATTCAAAATGAGTGTAGCGAACTGTTTGTCCATGGCCGTTTTTTGACCTCGGATCAATTTGAGCTGCCAATTGGCATTAATAAGCAGCGCGATGGCACCACAGAGGTTAAAATAAGCGGTCAAACTGGGCAAAAATTGGCTCAGTTAGCTCAAGTCTTACCTTTGCAGTTGATTCACCCCGAAGGGTTTGATTTACTAACCGATGGACCTAAGCATCGCCGCGCATTCATTGATTGGGGAGTCTTCCACAGTGAGTCGGGTTTTTATGATGCTTGGGGCAGAGTAAAGCGCCTAAATAAACAGCGTAATGCATTATTGAAAACGGCGACGAACTATCGAGAACTGAGCTATTGGGATCAAGAATTAGCCCGTTTAGCTGAAAGCATCAGCCAGTGGCGTGCCACTTACGTTGAACAGCTTAAAGAAGTCGCCGAAGAAATCTGCGCGACCTTCTTGCCTGAGTTTGAGATAAAGATTAACTATTATCGTGGCTGGGATAAAGATACCCCGTACGCCGAGATATTAGAAAAGAATTTTGAAAGGGATCAGCAGCTTGGTTACACCTTTAGTGGGCCAAACAAAGCGGATCTAAAGATAAAAGTGAACGGCACTCCAGTGGAAGATGTCTTGTCACGAGGTCAGTTGAAGTTGATGGTGTGCGCGTTACGAGTAGCACAAGGGCAACACCTCACTCAAATGACAGGTAAGCAGTGCATCTACTTGATAGATGACTTTGCTTCCGAATTAGATAGCCAACGCCGAGCACGTCTTGCTGAGTGTTTAAAGGCGACCCAGGCTCAAGTTTTTGTAAGCTCTATTACCGCTGATCAGATTGCAGATATGCATGACGAAAATAGCAGGATGTTTCATGTGGAACATGGCAAAATAGAGCAAGGATAATTAGTCAGAGAGTAACTATGTCAGATAATTACGATTCATCGAGTATTAAAGTACTGAAGGGTCTGGATGCGGTACGTAAGCGTCCTGGAATGTACATTGGCGACACGGATGATGGTACCGGTCTGCACCACATGGTTTTTGAGGTGGTAGATAACTCTATTGATGAAGCACTCGCTGGTCACTGTAATGACATCATCGTAACTATCCATGAAGATAGTTCTGTGTCAGTAAGCGATGACGGCCGTGGTATTCCAACTGAATTGCACCCAGAAGAAAAAGTATCAGCAGCAGAAGTAATCATGACGGTTCTTCACGCTGGTGGTAAGTTCGATGATAACTCGTACAAAGTATCTGGTGGTTTGCACGGTGTTGGTGTTTCAGTAGTTAACGCACTTTCTAAGCAAGTTACTCTTACTATCCACCGCGGTGGCAAAATCCACACTCAAACATACTGTCACGGTGAGCCTCAAGCGCCACTAGCGGTTGTGGGTGATACGGACAAAACAGGTACAGAGATTCGTTTCTGGCCGAGTGAAGAAACCTTCACTAACATCGAATTCCATTACGATATTTTAGCTAAGCGTCTACGCGAGCTATCATTCTTGAACTCAGGTGTATCAATTAAGCTAATTGATAAGCGCGAAGAAGACAAAATGGATCACTTCGAATACGAAGGCGGTATCCAAGCGTTTGTTGAACACCTTAATACCAACAAAACACCAATCATCCAAAAGATTTTCCACTTTGATTCAGAGCGTGATGACGGCATCACTGTTGAAGTTGCAATGCAGTGGAACGATGGTTACCAAGAAAACATCTACTGTTTCACCAACAACATCCCTCAACGCGATGGTGGTGCTCACTTAGCGGGTTTCCGTGCTGCACTAACGCGTACCTTGAACAGCTTCATGGACAAAGAAGGCTTCTCGAAGAAAGCGAAGACTTCAACATCAGGTGATGATGCTCGTGAAGGTTTGACAGCGATTGTTTCAGTGAAAGTGCCAGATCCTAAGTTCTCAAGCCAAACTAAAGATAAGCTGGTTTCTTCAGAAGTGAAGTCTGCCGTTGAGTCTACGATGGGTGAGAAGCTATCTGAGTTCCTAATTGAGAACCCAGGTGAAGCGAAAATCGTTTGTTCTAAAATTATTGATGCAGCGCGTGCTCGTGATGCAGCGCGTAAAGCTCGTGAGATGACTCGTCGTAAAGGCGCATTAGATTTAGCGGGTCTTCCAGGTAAACTAGCTGACTGTCAGGAAAAAGATCCTGCTCAGTCTGAACTGTATATTGTGGAAGGAGACTCTGCTGGCGGATCAGCTAAGCAGGGGCGTAACCGTAAGAACCAAGCAATCCTACCGCTTAAAGGTAAAATCCTTAACGTAGAGAAAGCGCGTTTCGATAAAATGCTGTCTTCTCAAGAAGTCGCAACGCTAATCACAGCCCTTGGTTGTGGTATTGGCCGTGATGAATACAACCCAGATAAACTGCGTTACCACAACATCATCATCATGACCGATGCCGATGTCGATGGTTCTCACATCCGTACTCTGCTACTGACGTTCTTCTACCGTCAAATGCCTGAACTGATTGAACGTGGTTACATCTACATTGCTCAGCCACCGCTTTACAAAGTGAAGAAGGGTAAGCAAGAGCAGTACATCAAAGATGAAGATGCGATGAACCAGTATCAAGTATCTTTGGCTTTAGACAATGCAGAACTGCACGTAAACCCTGAAGCACCTGCGTTTGCTGGTGAAGGCTTAGAGAAGCTTGTTCAGCAATACAATGCAGGTATCAAGCTGGTTGATCGTATGAGCCGCCGCTACCCACGCGCATTGGTTCACGAACTGATTTACGTTCCTCGCCTAACCGCTGAGCAGTGTCATGATGACGCGGTGGTTGAAGCTTGGGGTAAGCAGCTTGTAGAGCAGTTAAACGGTAAAGAAGCGGGTGCGAGCCAATATTCTCTTGAAGTTGAAAAACACGAAGAGCTAGGTTTAAGCGTTCCTAAGATTGTGGTTCGTACTCATGGTGTAACTCATGAGCACGTACTGAGCATTGACCTTATCAACTCGAAAGAGTTTGGCAAGCTAGCGGATCTTTCTGAAGCACTTGATGGCCTGATTGAAGAAGGCGCTTACATTAAGCGTGGTGAGCGTACTCAAGAAGTTTCTAGCTTCGTTGAAGCTCTGAACTGGTTAGTGAAAGAGTCTCGTCGTGGCCTGAGCCTACAACGATACAAAGGTCTAGGTGAGATGAACCCTGATCAGCTTTGGGAAACAACAATGGATCCTGAAACTCGTCGTATGATGCAAGTAACGATTGAAGATGCTGTTGGTGCTGATCTGTTGTTTACAACGTTGATGGGCGACCAAGTAGAACCGCGTCGTAACTTCATCGAAGAAAACGCACTTAAAGTAGCTAACCTAGACGTTTAGTATCTTTGATACTTCGCTCTTTCGCTTAATTTCTGTGTCAGAGGTGCTCACATACATTCGTATGCTCCGCGCCTCTTCCTTGAACTAAAACGAAATAGCTTCGTCTCAAAAAACTCAATATCTTATTGAAAAGACTGTCAGAAATGACGGTCTTTTTTGTTTTTAAGTGATTGAAAAATATTGGATTGGAAAAATAATTGAAAATAAACGCTTGAAACTGATTTGCTCAATCCACATATCTAGTTGTGAAGAGGATGACTGTCTTGCTCTACAAGAGAAGAAACAGAACCTTCATAACCGTTGCTAGAGTATCGCTCAATAGAGGATAACTTTGGCAGCACACAATTTAAAAATTGATTCATTGTCATGTCCCAGAGTTGTCACCAAACGAGGTGAAACCCGTGGAATGCGAACTGAATCCCTTAGCTGTTTACTGGATCACTCACAGGTTCGATCTCAGTAAAATTCACGGCTAAGACTATTGCTTACTAAAAGGATAGCATTATGAGAACTGTAGATTTCACTCCACTTTACCGCAACGCAATCGGCTTCGATCGTCTATTCAATATGATGGAATCGAACACGTCGAAAAATACTTCTGGCGGTTACCCTCCTTACAATATCGAGCAAAAAGACGAGAACAACTACCGTATTACTATGGCAGTCGCTGGTTTTGCAGATGATCAATTAGACCTTACTCAAAAAGAGAACATGCTAATTGTTAAAGGTGAGCGTAAAGCCGAAGCCGAGAAAACTTTCGTATACCAAGGTATTGCAGAGCGCGATTTCGAGCGTAAATTCCAACTGGCTGACTACGTAAAAGTGGTGGGTGCAAGCATGGAAAATGGTCTTCTTCACATTGACCTAGAACGCGAAATCCCAGAAGCGATGCAACCACGTAAGATTGCTATCAACGGTAATAGCCTACTAGAAGGCTAATACCCGTCATACTTGAAGCTACAGCGTTGTTGACGTCGTAAATTCCCCCTAATTACATAGGTTCCCTATGCTCATAGGGCTGAATTTTCTAGTCGCCTAGCTGAACCCCCAATTATTTAGGGTATTCAAGTGACAAACATTATCGGGAAGTAGAAGTGAAAGAGCACCAGTACCTTGAAGAAGGTCGGTGCTCTTTTTGTATTTGGGTTACAGTAAGCTAAAAGCTCAGATTACTGTTCTGAGTAAGCCTTTTTCACTTCTTCAGCAATGATCGAAATGCCTTTCTGCATCGCCTCATCATCTTGCACGTAGTTCATGCGTAAACATTGATGGGCATGATCCCACTCGTCTTCTTGGCCGATAAAGAAGTATTCACCCGGAACAATCAATACGCCACGAGCTTTGAGGCGGTCGTACAGCTCCATGGTGGTAATCGGCAGTTCATCAAACCATAGCCATAAGAAAATCGCGCCTTCAGGCTTGTGGATACGGAAGCGAGGGTCATCGATCGCTTCTTGTAAAAGCTCAACTGCACGTAGAGATTTATCTTTATAGAAAGGTTTGATCACCTCACTGCTCAAGCGCAGTAAATCGCCGTTTTCAATCATGTGATTGGCAATTGCAGGGCCGACACTATTGGGTGCTAGGCTGATAATGCCATTCATGTTGGTTAGCGCTTGTGTTACTTCTTCGCTCGCAATCACGATACCGCAACGTACCCCAGGCAAACCAAGTTTAGATAAGCTCATGCACAGAATCGTATTTTCATTCCAGAACGGTTCGACATCTTCAAAGATGATGTTTGGAAACGGCAAGCCATAGGCATTATCGATCAGTAGCGGGATGTTGTTTTCACGCGCCAGTTTATCCAGTTTACGTACTTCTTCGTCGGTCAGCACGTTACCGGTTGGGTTGGTTGGGCGAGAAGCACAGATAGCGGCAACCGAGTCATCAACCTTGAGCTTTTCAAAATCAACGTGGTATTTAAACTGGCGGTTTTCTAGCAGTTCGATCTCTGGGTGGTAAGAGATAAAAATATCGTCATCAATGCCAGCATCGCCGTAGCCGATATATTCAGGCGCGATCGGTAGCAAGATTTTCTTGTGTGATCCGTCTGGTTGTTGGCCTGCTAAAAGATTAAATAGGTAAAAGAAGCCACTTTGACTGCCGTTGGTCAGGCTGATGTTCTTCTCGCTAATGTCCCAGCCATAAGTCTCTTTTAGCATCGCCGCTAACGATTTGATGAAGCTGTCTTTGCCTTGCGGACCATCGTAGTTGGCGAGGGCGGCGATGAGTTCTCCACTGGCGAGCATGTCGGCACTGGCTTGGTTAAAGTAATCGAGCATGGCTGGGATAGCGGCTGGGTTGCCACCTCCGAGCATGATTGCACCAGGAGTGCGCAGGCCATCATTCAAATCATCCATTAAACGAGTGATTCCAGAGTATCGATTAAATTTTTCACCAAACTTAGAGAACTGCATTACTTATTTTACCTAATTCATTGTGATTGCTTGTTATGTGTCATTAAGGCAGACCTTATGTCTACCATCAGTGTGTTCCTTGAACATACCGCAATGTTTTTGCGACGCATAGCGCCAAATGCTCTAACGTGAAAAAAACTTCTATAAAGTTTAACTAATGAGTGTCTGCTTTCTTATTGAACGAGTGTTTCGTGATCAAAAAAGGAGAAGCCTAAGCTTCTCCTTTTAATTTGTACGGGTTATTTCAATCAGCGTTTACTTCGAGCCGGTATAAACGACTAATACCTTGTCATCTTGGTATTGGCGTTCGAACGCATAGTAGCCCTTGCTGTTACGGATGATGTGCTTCCCTTGGGCTACCGCTGGGTGGCGTTGGCGGAATTGGCCAAGCGCTTGCCAGTGTTCCAGCAACTCTGCTCGTTCACCTGTGATTTGATCCCAAGGCATGTCAGATCGCGTGCCTTGCATTGGGTCGGAGCCTGTTGGGCCGAAATCACGAGCGATTTCATCACCGTAATAGATCTGCACTGCACCGGGAGCCAGCATCAACGCGTTCGCAGCTTTGGTTTGTTTGGAAAAGTCACTGCCGTGTTGTGTCCAGAATAGTGAGGTGTCGTGAGATGAAAGGTAACTCAACACGTTGAATTCACTGTCGTTGTTGATCTTGTCTGCGTAGCGCAGGTAGTCAGCATCGAGATCGGATAGGCATTTAAGCGCCTTAGGGGCGATGTCGCTCTGGAATTCAAAGTTGATGATCGAATCAAACCCGTTAGCGAAATAGTCTGATTTCACCACGCTGTGTGCCCATACTTCACCTGTCATCCAGAATGGTAGGTCATCCAACGCTTTGTCTGGGTTGTTCTGTTTCCATTCAGCAAGTGCTTGGTTAGTACTCTCTTTCAATTCTGCCCAGGCTTCGAGCTCAACGTGTTTCGCGGTATCGACTCTAAAGCCATCAACGCCATATTCGCGTACCCAGTCAGACAACCAAGTGATGAGATGTTCACGAGGGGTTTTGAGTTCATCCGTGGCGCTGGTGGACTTGTTGCGATAGAAGTTAGGCAGCCCGGTGGTCTCTGTTGATTCGGTTTTAAAGTCGGGCAGGTGCGCCAAAGACATGGTGAGGTTGTTGTAACCCGGAGAGTCATAAGCACCAATGTCGCTGCGTAACCAAGCTTTACCCCACCATTTCTCCCACGCTTCTTTGTCACTGTAAGATATGTAGTTATTGAAGTAGTGCCAGTTCTGGCCTGCTTCTGGTTGCCAATCTGTCCAGTTTTCGCCAAGGGTTTGTTTAGCTTGTTCATCCGTGAGGTTGAGCTTACCAAAATCAAACTCTTGCATGTCGGCAAGTGTCGCATAACCGGTGTGGTTCATTACCACATCCCAAACAACGCGAATGCCTTTGCTGTGCGCGGTATCGATGAAGGTTTTCAGCTCGTCTTCGGTGCCCATGTTGTCATCGAGCTTGGTCCAATCTTGATGGTAGTAGCCGTGGTAGCCGTAGTGTTTGAAGTCACCGCGATCACCGCCGCCAACCCAGCCATGGATCTGCTCTAGTGGAGAGGTAATCCAGATGGCATTGGCACCGAGTGATTCTATGTAGTCGAGTTTTTCGGTTAACCCGGCTAAGTCACCACCGTGGAAGGTGGCTATTTCATCTTGTCCATCTTGGCTACGATTGTAACTGTTGTCGTTATCAGGGTTGCCATTGTGGAAGCGGTCGGTCATCACGAAGTAAACCGTGGCGTTGTCCCAACTAAAATCGGCTTTGGTTTCTGGTTCTACTTTCTCGAGTAGCAGAACGCCTTGGCTATTTTCTGCTGGCTGCATGGTGACGCTGCCGTTGGTAACTGTGACTTGTTTTCCTGAAAGGGCGTCTCTTACCAAGGTGCCATCATCAAAGGTTTGAGCAACGTTGATGGTGGTTGGCTGGTCACTAGGTACTGGGCAGGCAAAGCTTTGAACTTGTTGCTGCTTTGGCTTTATCTGAACCGTGAGTTCATTGGTCTGTGGGTTGAGCGTAAACTGGTAGGTGTTAGCGCGAAAGACCTTGATGGCGATTTCAGAATTCTCGGCACAGTCGTCTAGACGAAGGGGTTTATTGAATTTGATGCGACTCTCTTCAGCCAAAGCATAGTTAGTACCACAGGTCTTTTGAGCGTCGCTGATAGAGAAGGTATAGCTACCTTTGGCGAGTTCCTGTTCTGCAATTACGGTGCCTTTACCTGATGATTCAAATACGACAGTGTCGTTATCAATTGTCAGTAATAGGTTATTGTCACTGGTTTGGCTGCATGCGCTGAGTGCGAGCATTGAAAGCGCGAGTACTGTTTTTTTCATTGTTCCCTTCCCCTGAATAAACAGGTTATTTATAGCAAACAATGCCCTCTACAGTCTGAGTGCTGATTCATTCAGTTAATCAATAACACCTCTACAAACAAATGCTTGGTTCACAAAAACAAAAAGGGAAGCTTTCGCTTCCCTTTAGGTGTTTACCGTTAGTTACTCAGAGTATGTCTTAGAGCAACTGTCTCACTCGTGCTTATTTTTGCAGTAGAGAGATGTCAGCAATCTGTAGGAACAGGTTACGTAGGTTGTTCAGTAGCGTTAGACGGTTCTTCTTAAGCGCTTCATCATCAGCCATAACCATTACGTTATCGAAGAATGCATCAACGGGTTCACGTAAGTCAGCAAGTTTGCTTAGGGCTTCTTGGTAGTTGCCTGTCGCGAATGCTGGTTCTAGTGCTTCCGTCATTACTTCAACGTTTTCAGCCAGCGCTTTCTCTGCGTCTTCTTGAAGAAGCGCTAGATCGATTTCAGCGGGTAGATCGCCATCGAATTTCGCGAGGATGTTACCTACACGCTTGTTCGCTGCTGCTAGTGCTTCTGCTGCTTCCAGTTCACGGAAGTGAGAAACCGCTTTAACACGTTGGTCAAAGTCAGCTGGCTTAGTTGGACGACGTGCTAGTACCGCTTGGATGATATCAACACTGAAACCAGCATCTTGGTACCATGCGCGGAAACGACCTAGCATGAAGTCGATAACGTCAGCTTCTACGTTGTCGTTAGTTAGCTTGTCGCCTAGTAGCTCTTTCGCTTTACCGATAAGGTCAGTTAGGTCTAGGTTGTAGCCGTTTTCAACGATGATACGTAGCACACCTAGTGATGCACGACGTAGAGCGAATGGGTCAGAACCTTTTGGTGCTTGGCCAATACCGAAGATACCCACGATAGTGTCTAGCTTGTCTGCCATTGCTACAGCAGATGAAATACCAGTGCTTGGTAGCGTATCACCCGCGAAACGAGGCATGTACTGCTCGTAAAGTGCCAGTGCTACTTGCTCGTCTTCACCATCGTGCGTTGCGTAGTGCATGCCCATCACACCTTGAGTATCCGTAAATTCGAATACCATAGATGTCATTAGGTCACACTTAGCCAGTAGGCCTGCGCGCTTAGACTTTTCAACGTCAGCATCGATTTGCTCAGCAATGTAGCCAGCAAGTTCTGTGATGCGGTCTGTTTTGTCTTTGATAGTACCTAATTGCTTCTGGAAGATAGCTTGGTCTAGTTCAGCAAGACGGTCGATAAGCGGACGCTTACGGTCGGTGTTGAAGAAGAACTCAGCATCAGCAAGACGTGGACGTACAACCTTCTCGTTACCTTCGATAACGTGACGAGGCTCTTTAGACTCGATGTTCGATACGAAGATGAAGTTTGGTAGAAGGCTTCTTTCAGCGTCACCAATCTCATGCGAATAAACAGGGAAGTACTTCTGGTCGCCTTTCATGGTGTAAACCAATGCTTCAGAAGGCACTTTTAGGAACTCTTGCTCAAACTTAGCAGTAAGCACCACTGGCCATTCAACCAAAGAGGTAACTTCTTCAACAAGGTCATCTTCTAGGTCTGCAATACCGCCAACCGCGTCTGCTGCTTTTTTAGCATCAGCAAGGATGATCGCTTTACGCGCATCGTAATCGGCCATTACTTTACCGCGCTCTTCTAAGATCGCAGGGTATTGGTCAGCAGAGTCGATTGTGAACTCTTGTTCGCCCATGAAACGGTGGCCACGGATAGTACGAGCAGAAGCTACGCCTAGGATTTTGCCTTCAACAAGCTCATCACCTAGTAGTACTGTCAGTGTTTTCACTGGACGGATAAATTGAATGTCTGAGTTACCCCAGCGCATTGCTTTAGGGATTGGTAGGCCAGCGAGAGCTTTCGCAGCGATGTCCATCACCAATTCTTGAACAGGTTTGCCAGCTACTTCTTGTTTGAAAAGAAGCCACTCGCCTTTGTCTGTTTTCAGACGGTCAGCTTGCTCAACAGTAATACCGTTACCACGAGCCCAACCTTGTGCAGCTTTAGTCGCGTTGCCTTCAGCATCGAATGCTACAGAAATTGCAGGACCGCGCTTCTCAACGACTTTGTCTGCTTGGCCTTCAGCCAGTGCAGTCACTTTAAGTGCTAGACGACGAGGTGCTGCGTACCACTTGATGCCTTCGTGAGAAAGCTCAGCCGTTTTAAGACCCGCTTCAAAGTTAGAAGCAAAGGCTTCAGCTAGTGAACGAAGTGCCGTTGGTGGAAGCTCTTCCGTACCCAGTTCAATTAGAAAATTCTTCGCCATGATTATTTATCCTTCTTACACATTGGGAAGCCAAGCGCTTCACGTGACGCGTAGTACGCTTCTGCAACAGCTTTAGTCAGGTTGCGGATACGAAGGATGTAACGTTGACGCTCTGTTACAGAGATAGCTTTACGCGCATCAAGGATGTTGAATGCGTGACCTGCTTTTAGAATGCGCTCGTAAGCTGGAAGCGGCAGTGGCTTCTCAAGCTCAAGTAGCTCTTTACACTCTTTTTCGCACTGGTCGAAGAAAGTGAATAGGAAATCTACGTCTGCGTGCTCGAAGTTGTACGTTGATTGCTCAACTTCGTTTTGGTGGAAGATATCACCGTAAGTCACGTTAGAACCGTCTGGTGCTACGTTCCATACAAGGTCGTAAACAGAGTCTACTTCTTGGATGTACATTGCTAGACGCTCGATACCGTAAGTGATCTCACCCGTTACAGGCTTACACTCAAGGCCGCCAACTTGTTGGAAGTAAGTGAATTGAGTCACTTCCATACCGTTTAGCCATACTTCCCAACCAAGACCCCATGCGCCTAGCGTTGGGTTTTCCCAGTTGTCTTCTACGAAGCGAATATCGTGAACAAGCGGGTCGACACCAAGAACTTCAAGAGAGCCTAAGTACAACTCCTGGATGTTATCTGGAGAAGGTTTTAGAGCTACTTGGAATTGATAGTAGTGCTGCAGGCGGTTCGGGTTTTCACCGTAACGACCATCGGTCGGACGACGAGAAGGTTGAACGTATGCCGTAGACATTGGCTCTGGGCCAAGTGCACGTAGACATGTCATTGGGTGAGAGGTGCCAGCACCTACTTCCATATCTAGTGGTTGAACAATGGTACAACCGTTTTGTGCCCAGTAATCCTGCAGCGCGAGGATCATTCCCTGGAAGGTTTTGATATCGTATTTTTGCATAGTCAGGTTCGCGCGATTCTTTTAAATGAATGAGAAAAATAACCTCTGAGTATACCGAGATATTGGTAAAGCGAGTAGGGGTAATCTTGTTTAATTAGTGGTCTAAAATGTCGTTTAGTGGATTTTTTTGCCTTTAATGTTTGTTTTTCGGCACAAGTGGATATTTTGATAACTTTGACACTTGTGTTTGAAAGCGTGGGTGATTAAAATCTCGCGGTCTTTGGGGAGTAGCTTACTTATTCATATCCTATTGAATGAGTTCGTCCGTCAACATAATTGATGCAAAATCATCATGGCGTTCGAGGCAACCACCACCTTGGTGGCGCTTAGCAAGACCTTAGACAAGCATCGTGAACCGGGATGGGGCGCGAGGTTTGTCTTTGGTTAAATATAATAATCTCCGTCCCAAATGAGCATGTCGTGAGCGTTTTAGCAATTTCAATTACAACTGTCGCCTTAGCCGAGATCGGTGATAAGACTCAGTTGCTATCCCTTTTATTAGCCAGTCGATATCGCAAGCCGATACCTATTATCGCGGCTATCTTTTTTGCCACCATTGCCAATCATGCTCTTGCTGCATGGCTCGGTGTCGTTATCGCAGATTACTTATCTCCTGAAATCTTAAAGTGGGTGCTGGTGGTCAGTTTCATTGCGATGGCGGGCTGGATTCTGATTCCGGATAAGTTGGATGACGATGAGCAGATCTCGAATCGAGGCCCATTTGTCGCCAGCTTTATCGCTTTCTTTATTGCTGAGATTGGCGATAAGACTCAGATTGCGACCTCCATTCTAGGGGCTCAATATTCTGATGCATTAACGTGGGTGATTCTGGGTACTACCATTGGTATGTTGCTGGCGAATGTGCCAGTGGTGATCATTGGTAAGTTATCGGCAGATAAGATGCCTCTTGATCTGATTCGCAAGATCACCGCCTTGTTATTCGTGGGTTTGGCTATCGCAGCGGCTTTCTATTAAGCGGTGGTATTGAGTCTTATTATACTCAACCAGTAGAGTAATGTGTTGTAGGTCATACTCTTACAGTATTGTCGGGTTTATCGAGCGAATGGACATATAACTGTCATACTTGTCATGATATTTTAATCTTGTGAGTTAAGAACACGAGGGCATGATTATGTTGACGCGTTATATGGGTATTACTCCACAAAGCCAAAGTTATCTATTTACCTTTGGTCTTGCACTTACACTATTAGGCATGGTGTTGACGGACATGTGGCTACCAATGGTGGCTGGTTCGATGATCATGACTGGGCTTGCGGTAGAGGCCTGGATTCGAGTGGCGCATATTATTCCTATGCGCAAAGATATCCGAGAAATTCAGCATCAGCTTGAGCATCTGCAAAATAAATCTAGAAACGAATAAACAAAAAGCCGCTCGTACTCTGAGTTCTGTTGAAGAACATAAGGTACGAGCGGCTTTTTTGATGCTTGATACTCGGTGGGGCGTTATGCCTCCAATCCCTTTCTGATCAAATACTGGTAAGGCAACGTTTCTGTCGCTTGACCTACCAACTGGTGATCCATGAATCGACAAAAGCTCGGGATATCTCGAGTTGTCGAAGGATCGTCAGCTTTTACCAGTAACACATCGCCATCCTGCATGTTTCTAATTGTCTTCCTGACCATCATTACTGGTTCCGGGCAACGTAGGCCTTCAGCTTCTAAAGTATGGGTTGCCAGTTCAGGTTTGAATGTCATGGTTTGTATCTCTATTTCTATCTAACGAGTGAATAATACGTCTGCAGAAAAAATATGCAATAAGTGCTTGGCAAACAGAATCATTTCCTATAACTTAGTTAACAAGTTGATAACAACTTGAAACAAAGGCAACTAGCTAAGGAGTGGCGATGTTGACAGGATTAGATAGATTAACAATTTATTCAGTTCTCTGTTTTATTTCTTTCTGTGCGTTAGTTTTACGCTCATCGACAGAGACCTCACTGATGCCTATCTTTGGCATAGTAGCAACGATTATTGGTATTTGGGTAGAGATGCGTCGTTGGCAAGGTATAGCCGAAGAGCAAGAGCACTAACCCGAATACAACAAGCAAATTCCGATACGACAACATTCCGACACTATCCCCAGATTTTCTTGGGCTTCCCCGCATAATTGCGGGATTTTTTTTATCTAAAGCATGCTATAAACAACTTAGTAACTAATGACAGTTCTATACAACTAGGTAAGTGGCGTGGAATTAGAAGACATCTATCGTAGAGACCTTAATTTATTGGTCGCCTTAAAAGTATTGATTGAAGAGGGTAGTGTTAGCCAGGCTGCGCTTCGTCTTAACTTAAGTCAATCGGCAACCAGTCGAGTGTTAGGGCGCTTAAGAGAATTACTTAACGATCCGCTGTTTACACGCCAAGGTCAGCACCTTATTCCCACCAAAAAAGCACTCGAAATCAGTCAGCGTATTGATCAGCCTTTAGAGTCATTCCGCCAACTGCTGAGCCCTAGTGATTTCGATCCTTACTATTGCAGTGAACGCTTTCTGATTGCGACTACTGACTACGCGATGCAAACCATCTTGCCTTATGCATTGCCTAAGATTTATGAACAAGCGCCGAACATCTCTTTGGAGTTTGCACCGCTGCAGCATGAGCATTTGTTTAAACAGCTCAGTACCGAACGTGTTGATATGGCGATCTGTCGTCCGAGTGGCAGCGTTGCACCACTTCATCAAGAGGTCTTGGGGCCGGTTGGTGTGTCGTGTCTGTTATCTAAAAACCACCCATTGGCGGATCAGCCTTTAAGCCTTGAAGACTATGTATCACTCCCGCACGCGATGATTGCGATCAGTGATGGTGTTAAAGCGTTATTAGATAATGCTTTAGCCAATCAAAACCCACGTAAAATGGTGCTGCGTGCTTATCACCTTGAAGCTGCATTGGCGATTGTCGATAGAATGCCGTTGGTGATCACTGTACCAGCCGATCTGGCTTATTTGGTGGCAGAGCGCTATGACTTGGTTGTTAAGCCATTACCATTTGAGTTTATGCCGTTTGATTACTCACTGATCTGGCACTCACGTTGCGATTCTTCAGCTTCACAACAATGGTTAAGAAGAGTGGTAAAAGAGGAGTGTGGCGAATTGATTCAAAAACGGATTGCGGATGTAGGTTTGGGTTAACCGGGTCTTAGCTTTGGTTCACTTGATTCTAATGACAAAAACGCAAAAGGGCTGATAAAAATCAGCCCTTTGTTGTTTTAGGTTATCCAAGCCTATAGTTGCTTAAGGTTTGATAACTTTATGTTTGAGAATCTATAGTTTAATGACTACACGACCAGTGATTTGACCGTTAGTGATGTCTTCTGCAGCTTGAATTGCGCCATCTAAAGACACTTCTTTAGTCGCTTGAGCGTAGAAAGATTCTGGTAGTAGCTCAGCCAGTTGTTCCCACGCTTTAATACGTTTCTCTCGAGGGCACATTACAGAATCAACACCCTGTAGACGAACATTACGCAGAATAAATGGCATTACTGTTGTTGGTAAGTCAAAACCGCCCGCTAGACCACACATCGCAACCGCACCGTTGTAATCAATTTGCGCCAATACTTTAGCAAGCACTTTGCTACCTACCGTATCGATAGCGCCAGCCCACAGTTGTTTCTCAAGTGGCTTCGCCGGTTCTTCTAGTTCAGCACGCTCTACAATGCGTGTTGCGCCTAGTGATTTTAATAGCTCGCCATTTGCAGAAGCACGACCAGTAACCGCAGCCACTTTGTAACCCAGCTGGTTAAGTAGCGTAATAGACACGCTGCCTACGCCGCCACTTGCACCCGTTACTAGGATTTCACCGTCTTCTGGTTTGATGCCTGCATCTACGATAGCTTGCACACAAAGCATTGCGGTGAAGCCTGCCGTACCGATCGCCATTACTTTCTTAGCGTCTAGACCCGCTGGCATTGGAACTAACCAATCACCGTTTAGGCTCGCTTTCTCAGCCATGCCACCCCAGTGGCCTTCACCAACACCCCAACCCGTTAGAACAACTTCGTCACCCGCTTTGTAGCGTGGATCATCAGATTGTGAAACCACACCAGAAAGGTCGATACCAGGAACCATAGGGAAGTTACGAACAATGCGCCCTTTACCTGTAATCGCCAAACCATCTTTGTAGTTCAAAGAAGAGTAGCTCACATCAACCTTCACGTTACCTTCTGGTAATTGAGATTCATCAATTTGAGATACTGATGCGATAGTTTTTTTATCTTCTTGATTTAGTACAAGTGCTTTAAACATGATCTGCTCCGTGGGAGGAATATTAGGAAACTGAAGTAACTTTAGTTGAATCATCGAAGAAAAAATAATGAAACATCAACATTGAATATATGCGTTTTGTGCATAGATGTGAGTGGTGCTTTTTCTCTCGCTAAGTTAGCTGAACGAATCGATACATTATTGGACGCCGAGCAATAAAAAGTGCAGCTATATAAATATAGCTGCACAAAAGATTACCCTTCAAGTATTACAGTTAGTAAACGCTATGGGCGTTCAAATACCGTTGCAATACCTTGGCCTAAACCAATACACATAGTCGCCAGGCCGTATTTCACGTCTTGGGCTTCCATCAGGTTGATTAGCGTCGTCGAGATACGAGAACCAGAACAGCCTAGTGGGTGACCCAGAGCAATCGCACCGCCGTTAAGGTTTACTTTCTCGTCAACAACATCCAGTAGACCTAAGTCTTTAGCACAAGGTAGAGATTGAGCAGCAAACGCTTCGTTTAGCTCAATCACACCCATGTCTTCAATGGTTAGGCCTGCACGTTTAAGTGCTTTTTGGGTTGCTGGTACTGGGCCGTAACCCATGATTGAAGGATCGCAGCCAGCGATAGCCATAGACTTCACGCGAGCGCGAATCTTAAGGCCAAGTGCGTTAGCTTTCTCTTCGCTCATGATAAGCATTGCAGAAGCGCCATCAGACAGAGCTGATGAAGTACCTGCTGTTACTGTACCGTTTGCTGGGTCAAACACCGGTCGAAGCTGAGATAAGCCTTCAACCGTTGTCTCTGGGCGAATGACTTCGTCGTAATCCAGAGTGAACAGAGAGCCATCTGCAGCGTGAGCTTCGGTTGGTAGGATTTCATTTTTGAAACGACCTTCAACCGTTGCTGCTTGAGCTCTAGCATGTGAGCGTGCTGCGAATGCATCTTGGTCTTCACGGCTAATGCCGTGCATCTTACCTAGCATCTCAGCGGTTAGGCCCATCATGCCAGCCGCTTTTGCTACATGTTTTGACATGCCAGGGTGAAAATCAACACCATGGTTCATTGGTACGTGGCCCATGTGTTCCACACCACCGATCAGACAGATTTCAGCATCACCAACCATGATAGAGCGAGTTGCATCATGCAGAGCTTGCATAGATGAACCACATAAACGGTTGACTGTTACCGCACCAATCTCAATCGGTAGACCAGCAAGCAAGGCAGCGTTACGTGCAACGTTGAAGCCTTGCTCTAGCGTTTGTTGTACACAGCCCCAGTAAATATCTTCAATTTCGACAGGGTTTACTTCTGGGTTGCGCTCTAAAATGCCTTTCATCAAATGTGCAGACAGATCTTCAGCACGAGTGTGACGGAAAGCTCCACCTTTGGAACGTCCCATTGGGGTACGAAGGCAATCAACAACAACTACATTTTTCATTTTGCTATTCCTTTTCCAAATGTGGGTTACAGAGAACTGGCTTGTTGGCTGTCGTAAAAGCTTTCGCCCTTCGCTGCCATATCAAGCAATAGTTGAGGAACTTGGTACATTGCACCTAAGTCTTGGTAGCCTTTCGCCATTTCAACGAAGTTACCAATACCCACACTGTCTAAGTAGCGGAATACGCCGCCTCTAAATGGAGGGAAGCCTAAACCGTAAACCAATGCCATATCCGCTTCTTGCGGTGTCGCGATAATGCCTTCTTCTAGACAAAGCACCACTTCGTTGATCATTGGAATCATCACGCGCTGGATAATGGTCTGGTCATCAAAATCTTGTGGCTGTTGGCATACGTCAGCCAAAATAGGAAGAATCTCTTCAGAGAAGGTCTTCTTAGGACGACCGCGTTTGTCTACGCTGTATGTGTAGAAACCGCTGCCGTTCTTCTGGCCGTATTTTTCAGCGACATAAAGCGCGTCGATCGCATCACGACCTTCTTTGCCCATACGCTCTGGGAAACCTTGCGCCATTACTGCTTGTGCGTGGTGTGCTGTATCTAGGCCTACAACGTCTAGCAAGTATGCTGGGCCCATTGGCCAGCCGAACTTACGTTCCATCACTTTATCGATCTTGGTGAAGTCAGCGCCGTCACGTAGCAACATGCTGAAACCGCCAAAGTAAGGGAAAAGCACACGGTTAACGAAGAAGCCTGGGCAGTCGTTAACAACGATAGGGGATTTTCCCATCTTCGCTGCGTAAGCGACTACGCGATTAATTGTTTCTTCTGAAGTATGCTCGCCACGGATGATCTCAACCAAAGGCATGCGGTGTACTGGGTTAAAGAAGTGCATACCACAGAAGTTTTCTGGGCGTTTTAGAGATTTCGCTAATAGGTTGATCGGAATTGTTGAGGTGTTTGATGTAAGAACTGTATCTTCACCCACGAGACCTTCAACTTCACTCAGTACTGCTGCTTTTACTTTAGGGTTTTCTACAACGGCTTCCACAATCACATCTGATTGTTCAACACCTGCATAATGTAGACTTGGAGTAATAGAAGACAGAATGCCTGCCATCTTGAATCCATCTAGGCGACCGCGTGATAAGCGTTTATTCAACAGCTTAGAAGCCTCGTTCATACCAAGATCAAGAGACGCCTGTGCGATGTCTTTCATCATCACTGGCACGCCCTTCAATGCTGACTGGTAAGCAATACCGCCGCCCATGATGCCAGCACCAAGTACCGCAGCACGTTCAGTCGCTTTGTTGGCAGATTTACCAGCCTGTTTTGCTAAGCCTTTAATGTATTGGTCATTTAAGAATAGGCCAACCAGTGCTTTCGCTTCTTCAGATTTTGCTAGCTTAACGAAGTGTTTACGTTCGATGTCGAGTGCTGCATCGCGATCGCTACGTGCTGCTTCTTCAATCGCAATCACAGAAGTAATCGGAGCTGGGTAGTGAGGCCCGGCTTTTTGAGCCACTAAGCCTTTAGCCATAGTAAAGCTCATCATCGCTTCGAGTTTGCTTAGTGAAAGCGCTGATGTTTTTTGTTTACGGCGTAATTGCCAGTCTAATTTTTCATTAGCAGCCAGAGAAACTGTGTTGATTGCCGATTCTAGTAACTGGTCTGTTTCAACAATCGCATCTAACAAGCCAACTTTAAGCGCTTCATCTGCACGGCATGCTTTGCCTTGCGTGATAATTTCCATAGCGCTGTCAGCACCGATAACACGAGGTAGGCGCACACAACCACCAAAACCAGGCATGATGCCAAGTTTGGTTTCAGGTAGGCCAATGCTGGTGGTCTTGTCACCGATACGGAAATCAGTAGCGAGTACACATTCACAGCCGCCGCCAAGGGCATGGCCACGCATCATTGAAAGAGTTGGGACAGGAAGGTCTTCGAGCTTGCTGAAGATTGAATTAGCGAATCTTAACCATTCATCAAGTTCTGCTTCTGGCTTAGCAAATAGGCCAAGAAATTCAGTGATGTCTGCGCCTACAATGAACGCGTCTTTGTTTGAAGTTAAGATTAAACCACGTAATCCTGCGTGAGCATTAAGAGCATCTAACGCTTTGTCTAGTGATTCTAAAGTAGCAAGGTCGAGTTTGTTTACAGAGGCTGGTGCACAGAAGCTTAATTCCGCAATACCATCTTGTAATTCCTTTACCTGTAGGGTGTTAGCTTGGTAAATCATTGTCTATCTCCATGACATACAATCCACGATTGTTTGAGAGAATCTTGTTATCTTTCTATTATTGTAGAATACCTGGTAAGACCAGTTATCTTAGTCTGTACCTCTGTCTGATTAATTTCAATACATTTTTTAAACAATTGTTTAACATTGTGCGATAGCACAGATCCTCTAACCCTTATTATTCACGCGTGATACACTTCGCCGCTCTTAATAATTAAGTTAACGATATGAATGAACAGCCCTATTTAATACCGTCAGCGTCGGCTTTATTTGAAGAAGAGATAAAAAAGAGCGTTTTTATTACTCATCTTGCTCATACTCCAAGTGTAGAAGCTGCTAAGCAGTTCGTTGAACAGGTAAAAAAAGAGCATTCTTCAGCGCGACATAATTGTTGGGGCTTTGCTGCCGGGCGACCTGAAGACTCGATGAAGTGGGGCTTTAGTGATGATGGCGAACCCTCGGGTACTGCTGGAAAGCCTATCTTGGCGCAACTGTCTGGTTCGGGTGTTGGCGAGTTAACGGCTGTAGTCACTCGCTATTCAGGCGGAATCAAGCTCGGTACTGGTGGTTTAGTTAAGGCTTATGGTGGTGGAGTACAACAAGCTCTCAAGCTGCTTCAAACTATCGAGAAAAAAATAACCACAAAATTACGGCTAGAGTTAGACTATGGCTTTGTGCCGATTGCACAATCTATCATGGCTCAGCATCAGGCTGTTGAAGTCCAAGCGGATTATGGTGTTCAAGTTGAGCTTATTATTGAAATAGAGCTCCTTCAGGTAGATTCGTTTACCCAAACCATGATCAATAAAAGCGGTGCTAAGGCACTGGTAACGAAAGTCAAAGACAACTAGGAAGTGTGAAGCATTTCGCTTCGTTCAATAGCTCATGCAATTTCGCTCAATTATTCGAATCGTCGGATTATTATTAGCACTTTTTAGTGTATCAATGCTCGCACCTGCGCTCGTCGCTCTGATCTATCGAGATGGTGCGGGTGTGCCATTTGTGACAACCTTTTTTGTTCTCTTATTCTGTGGAGCAACCTGCTGGTTTCCAAACCGACGTTATAAGCATGAATTGAAAGCGCGTGATGGCTTCTTGATTGTTGTTTTATTCTGGACGGTAATCGGTAGTGCTGGTGCGCTACCGTTTTTGATCGCCGATAACCCCAATGTGTCGGTAACCGATGCTTTCTTCGAATCCTTCTCTGCATTAACAACCACGGGCGCGACCGTTATTGTCGGCCTCGATGATCTGCCTAAGGCGATTCTGTTTTATCGCCAATTCCTGCAATGGTTTGGTGGTATGGGTATCATCGTATTAGCGGTAGCCATCCTTCCTGTTCTCGGCATCGGTGGTATGCAGCTATACCGTGCAGAAATCCCGGGTCCAGTAAAAGATAGTAAGATGACTCCGCGTATTGCTGAAACGGCGAAAGCGCTTTGGTACATCTATCTGAGTCTAACGATTGCTTGTGCGGTGGCGTTTTGGCTTGCAGGCATGAGCTTCTTTGATGCTATCAGTCATAGCTTCTCTACTATTGCGATTGGTGGCTTCTCGACTCACGATGCGAGTATGGGCTATTTCAACAGTCCGGCTATCAACATGATTACGGTCGTGTTCCTTCTTATCTCTGCGTGTAACTATTCGCTTCACTTTGCTGCATTTGCTTCTGGTGGTGTGCATCCTAAGTATTATTGGAAAGATCCTGAATTCCGCGCCTTTATCTTTATTCAAGCGGTTTTGTTCTTAGTTTGTTTCTTATTACTGCTTAATCACCACTCTTATGACTCGTATTACGATGCCTTTGATCAAGCCTTGTTCCAAACGGTATCTATATCGACGACAGCAGGCTTCACCACCACAGGTTTCTCCGAGTGGCCATTGTTCTTACCTGTTCTGCTTTTGTTCTCTTCTTTTATAGGGGGCTGTGCAGGTTCAACGGGCGGTGGTATGAAAGTCATTCGAATCTTATTGCTTACTCTGCAAGGTGCTCGTGAAATGAAGCGCCTTGTCCACCCGCGAGCTGTTTATACCATCAAGGTTGGCGGTTCGGCACTACCACAGCGTGTTGTTGATGCGGTTTGGGGCTTCTTCTCTGCATACGCATTGGTTTTTGTGGTTTGTATGTTGGCTCTTATTGCTACTGGGATGGATGAGCTGAGTGCTTTCTCTGCCGTAGCGGCAACATTGAATAACCTTGGCCCTGGCTTAGGTGAAGTGGCAATGCACTTCGGCGATGTGAATGATAAGGCCAAATGGGTGTTGATCGTATCTATGCTGTTTGGTCGTTTAGAGATATTCACCTTATTAATTTTATTGACCCCTACGTTTTGGCGTAGCTAAGGACAACATTGTGGCAAAAGCTCTATTTTTGTATTCAAGCCGTGAAGGGCAAACCAAGAAGATCTTGAACTATATAAAAGAAGAAATGAATGAGTTCGAATGTGAGCTTCAAGATCTGCACACTATTAGTAATGTCGACTTTGCTCAATACGACCGAGTGTTGATTGGTGCATCTATTCGTTACGGCCACCTTAATAAGAAGCTATATAAGTTCATTGATGCCAACCTTACTCAGTTGCAATCCAATAAGGTTGCCTTCTTCTGCGTTAACTTAACGGCTCGTAAAGAAGACCAAGGTAAAGACACCCCTGAAGGTAGTGCCTATATTAAGAAGTTTCTTCTTAAGTCACCATGGCAGCCGACTCTAATCGGTGTATTCGCGGGTGCTCTCTATTACCCTCGTTATAACTGGTTCGATAAAACCATGATTCGCTTCATTATGAATATGACAGGCGGAGAAACGGACACAACCAAAGAAGTTGAGTATACGAACTGGGAAAAAGTCTCTTTATTCTCCAAGAAACTGCAAGAGATGTAAGAGAAAAGCCTACTTTTGAGGCGTTTTGTGCTCTTTTTAATCGAACGAATAAAAAAACGAGAAAAACTTCAAAAAGGGCTTGCCAGTGTGATCGAAATCTCTATAATGCGACCTCGTTGAAACGGGAAGGCTTCGTAAGAAACCAAAACGAATCAGC
>NZ_CAWPOA010000100.1:0-204 GCF_963889365.1 Vibrio sp. OPT20
GCTGATCATCCTCTCAGACCAGCTAGGGATCGTCGCCTTGGTGAGCCATTACCTCACCAACTAGCTAATCCCACCTAGGCATATCTTGACGCGAGAGGTCCGAAGATCCCCCTCTTTGGCCCGTAGGCATTATGCGGTATTAGCCATCGTTTCCAATGGTTATCCCCCACATCAAGGCAATTTCCTAGGCATTACTCACCCGTC
>NZ_CAWPOA010000101.1:0-23435 GCF_963889365.1 Vibrio sp. OPT20
ACGCCAGACACCGAGCTTGTAGTGACGCTGTCCAATGGCGCGACGATCACGTTCGGCACCGATTACGTGGCGGGCGCGGAAGTGACTTCAACAGCGTTTACTGTATTGGATGACCAAGCTTTAACTGTTGTTTCTACTAATGGTGGTAATTTTGAAATTTTAGACACCACAGATTCTGCTGACGTGAAAATGAACGATGCGCCAGAAGCAGAAGACTTCACCGAAATCACAATCGACTGTGCAACTACGGTGGATTTTGCTCCCCACACTAGTGACGAAGAAGACGATGCTGCAGGCATTGAGACTTCGGTTATTGTCGAAAGCGATCCTATTTTCGGTACTTTGTATGAAGTAGCGGACGACGGAACTAAAACAGAAGTAGTTATCGGTCAGGAGTATGGCGATTCAGACAACTTTGAATATGTTGTTGATTCAAATATTGCCGACCAGCTTAGTTTTAGTGCTTCAGATCTTTCGTCATTAATTGACACTTCTAATGGAAGTACATCGATCGGTTACTTCAACAACTTGGTTTCAATTTCAGCCGGAACTTACACTGGTAGTTCACCAGTAGGTAATGACCTTGTAAATAACCCAGGTGTGTATCTTAATTATGATGGTGGCGGTTCGGAAGATGGGTTTGGAGTCTCAACGAGCAAGAACGGAAGTAGTGAATTGGATGTCACTTCCAAAGAATTTATTTCTGTTGATTTTGGAAATAGTGGCGCCGAAATTTTGTCTGCTAATTTAGAATTTGGAAGCGTTTTTGGTAACTACAACGCTAACAGTAGTGCAGATGGTGAAATTAATGTCGTTGCACTAGACGCATCTGGCAATGTTGTTGGGACATTTAACTTTAATACTGAAAACACTTCAAATTCTGGTAATGAATATACGCTTTCTATAGACGGTAATGGCAACTCTATAGTTAATGTATCTATCCCAGATGGCAATGGTGGATTCATACCATTTACAGAGTTAAGAGTCTTTACTACCCAAGATGGCTCCGCTAATCCAAATAGAAATTCAAATATTACTTTTAAAGGCGTAGACGTAGTGGACGCTAAAGTAACCGAGACTATTGATTATAAATCGGAAGACTCTACTGATTTAGAGAGTGCGTCAGCACAGGTAACGATCGTTACGGATTCAATAGTAAAACCGTCACCAGAGGTTACGAGTGTTTCTCGAGATGTTTCTGAAGATTTTGATTCAGTACAAACTGTTTCTGGCAATATAGAGGTTTTATACGCGGATAGTATAGTTTTAGAAGAGCCTTCTGAGAGTTATACATCAGCGGGACAAAATATCACTTGGTCTTCATCAAACGGTGGCCAAACCTTAATTGGTAGTGCGAATGGCCTAGCAGTGATTACGGCAATTATCGATGATGTTGGGAATTACTCTGTGACTCTCAATGGGCCGGTCGATCATTTGGACGCCAATGTTCCATTAGACGAAATGTCCATTGCTATTGGGATCGTTGCAAGTAACGAAACTGGTACTCAAACCGGATCTATTTCTCTAACTATCGATGATGATGTTCCTGTCGCTCAGCCGATTATTAATGACTTACAACCCTCAGCAAAAGCTGGTGCAAACGTCCAGCTTATCTTGGATGTATCCGGCTCTATGGCGTGGGATTCAGTTACGGGTCAAAGCACTATTACGAACGAGTCTAGATTGTCGATTATGCAAGACGCAGCTAAACAGTTGCTCGCTGAGTATCAAAGCTTAGGTATTACACAAGTCCAAGTCGTTACCTTCTCAAGTAGTTCAGATGCTCAGAACGGAGCAAATGGCAGTAGCTGGATGTCTGTTTCTGAGGCTATTGACGTTATCGATAATTTGTCTGCAGGCGGGGGCACTTATTACGACACTGCACTAGATGCTGCAATGGCTCATTGGGACGACTCGGGCAAAGTCGATGGTAATCCTTCTAATATCACGTATTTCTTGTCGGATGGCTCTCCGAATTCAGGAGGAACTTTGAGTTCTTCAGAGAAAACTGAGTGGGAAGATTTTGTTGATGCTAAGGATATCACTGCGCTTGCTTACGGTATGGGCGAGGCGGTTCCAATATCTTACCTAGAAGATATTGCTTATAACGGTGCAACAGACAGTGAAATAGGAGCCGTTGTTGTTCCTGATATTACTCAGCTTCCACCAATCATTCTTCAATCGGTTGTTGATCCTATTTCAGGTGAGGTTGTGAACGACGGCAGCAACGGTTCTATTAGCGGTTTTGGAGCTGATGGTGGTTACGTCTCTGAAGTGAAATATGGAGGAACAACCGTTTCTTATGATGGTAGTACAGTATCTGTTTCAGGTTTGGAATCAGGGGTTAGCACTGCGATAGACGGTAGCGAAATATCGATTTTTATCGACAATAGTCACACGTTAGTTTTAGACATAGCTACAGGGTCTTACCAATTCTTTGCTGCTGTTGTTGATAGCGATATTTCGTTAGATTTTGATTATGAACTATCGGACTTAGATGGCGATACGAGCAATAGCAGTATGACCTTTAACATCCAAGCTCCAGTGCTCGATGCTAATGATGACGCGACATCAACTATTGAGTTGGTTCCTGTTTTGATTGATGTGCTAGCGAATGATTACAACCCACATGCATTGACTTCAGCTTTGATTTTATCCAGTGTGGCTTTGGTCAATCCAGCTTTAGGCCAAGTATCAATTGTCGATGGTAAAGTTTTATTTGTGCCAAACGATAGCGCTAGTGCTGGTGACATAGTGGAAATTTCGTACACAGCTACCGATAAGAATGGTAATAGTGATACAGCTACTATGTCAGTTACGATGACAGGGCACAGCGGAAACATCATATCTGATGGAGTAGGTATCAATGCGGTTTATATGCCTCAAGGGACCGTTTCAAGTAACCATGGCGATGATTGGCAAAGTCAGCCAGAACCATCTATAACCGTTAACGGTATTAAAGTTGAACGCGGCCAGCAAAGCCCTTCACTGACTGATGCCGCGGATTTGATTGTTACCGGTGGTGATAATGACCATGTAGAAGGTGGTGATTTTGATGACATTATCCATCTTGGCGATAGTGGCAGCAATGCGGCATTCGATTTGCAGGATGCTACAGAGTTCGTTGAACTGGATGTTGACGATATTTACCAAGGGAACAATGAAGACGGTACTCTTGAATCTCCCTACGTAGCGCCAAGCTGGGCTGATGTAGGTCAAGGTGGTGCTGGAAATGATGTGATATTAGGTGAATCTGGCATAGATTTGATTTCTGGCGGTTCTGGAAATGACTATCTAGATGGTGGCTCAGAAAATGATTACATTCGTGCCGGTAGCGGTAATGATATTGTTATTGGTGGCGCAGGAGACGATCATTTGAGAGGTGAAGATGGTAATGACATCCTTATTGGTGGCCTCGGAGATGATATTTTAACCGGGGATGACGGCGACGACTTGTTCCAATGGGTTGACCAACCATTCCAAGGCGATGTTGATACCATTACCGACTTTGCTTTGGGTGAAGACCATTTAGATATCTCTCAGTTGTTGCCAGCCGAGAATACGATGTCAGACCTTCTTGACCATATTAAAATTGAAAAAGTGGATAACGGTGGTGGTGATAAAGATCTGGTTATCACTATCTCTGAAGATGCAAGTAATAGCGGTCAAACACAAACGATTGTGCTCGATAATACGGGGAATCAGTTTGACTCTGTGAACGCTCAAGGTGATGGAAGTGTGATAAGCAGTGATTTGAGTAACTTGGTTAATCAACTCTTTGTGAACTTACCAGACCAATAACAAAAAAGGGCCGAAAGGCCCTTTTTTAATACGTCTGTTTTGCTATGAAAACTAGATTCTAAAGCACTAGAATTAAAGCACCTTACAAGCAAAACCTTTTAGGTAGAAACCTTCTGGGTAAGCTGTATCGATCAAGTGATCGGCAGCTTGCTCGAAGCGTTCAACAAACTTCACTGTTCTGCCCGCATCTAGCGCTGCGTCAGCGATGATTTTTTGGAATAGGTCAGCACCCATTAAACCTGAGCAAGAGTAGGTAAGTAGTGTTCCACCTGGATTCAGGATTTGCATCGCTAGCAGGTTAACGTCTTTGTAGCCGTTAGCGCCTGAAGTTAGGTTGTTCTTGCTTGAAACAAACTTTGGTGGATCCATGATCACTACGTCAAACTTGGTGCCCTGGTCACGGTATTCGCGAAGCAGTTTGAATACGTCAGCGTTTAGGAAAACAGCACGCTTTTTCGAGATATCAAACTCGTTAAGTTCAGCGTTGAACTTAGCTGTATCAAGAGCAAGTTGAGATACATCTGCGTTGATCACACGCTTTGCGTCGCCTTTAAGTGCGTAAAGGCCAAAACCACCGGTGTATGAGAAACAGTTAAGTACATCTTTGCCTTTAACGTATTTCATAGATTCTTTACGGCTATCACGTTGATCCATGTAGAAGCCCGTTTTGTGGCCTTCCATAATGTTCACGCTGATTTTCACGCCGTTTTCTTCAATCACTACTGACTTAGGTGGCTCTTCGCCATGCAGTACGCCGACGGTTTGCTCTAAACCTTCTTTTTTACGAACCGCTACGTCAGAGCGCTCGTAAATATTACATTCAGGGAAGCATTCAACTAAAGCTTCAACGATAACGCTTTTGTTGAATTCCGCGCCAGCACTCAGTAGTTGGCAAACTAAGAAGTCTTGGTACTTGTCGATAGTAATACCTGGCAGGCCGTCAGATTCAGCTGCCGTTAATCGATATCCCGTTAGGCCGTCACGTTCGATGATATCTTCACGTAGTGATTGTGCGTCTTTAAATCTTTTGATGAAAAACGCTTTATTGATTTCTTCCTTTTCAAATGTCCAAACACGAGCGCGAATTTGAGATTCTGGTGAGTAAGCTGCTTTTGCGAGCCACTGACCATTTTGAGCATATACGTCTACAGTTTCACCTTGTTGTGGTTCGCCTTCGACCTTATCGATACCGCGTGAAAATACCCAAGGGTGTTTGCGGCGTAGTGATTTATCTCGGCCTTTAGCTAGATGAATTGAAGGAGTCATAATTTACTCTGTTTTTTGAATTTGAAGGAGGGGTATTGTCGGGGAAGTACAAGGGAAAAGCAAATAAGAAAGGGCTGCAGAAGCAGCCCTAGCAATGATTAATTAACACATAGTGGTTAGATGTCAGTATTAAGCTTTAAGACCTGTCAGCAAACCTTCCATCGTATCGCTTTGCTTACGAAGTTGGTCAACATTTACATTACTCTTACTGATCATTTCACAGATGCTGTCTGATTGATGACGAATCTCTTCAACACTTTGTGCAATGTTGTCAGCAACAACACCTTGCTCTTCAGCAGCAGTAGCAATTTGAGTGCTGCTATCAGAAATAGATTGGTTCTTTTCAGCTAACGACCCAATCTCAACGTTTACTTCCGACATCAATGTTTGACCTTCGTTAGCATTGCTAACAGTCACTTCCATCAATTTTGTCAGTGATTGGCTGTTACGTTGTAATGATTCAATCATACTTTGGATTTCAACCGTCGCTTGTTGAGTACGGCCGGCAAGGGCACGGACTTCATCGGCAACAACAGCAAATCCACGACCTTGTTCGCCAGCACGTGCAGCCTCAATGGCAGCATTCAGGGCTAATAGGTTAGTTTGTTCTGAGATGCCATTGATGGTTGCGACCACTTCATCAATTTGCGCTGCGTTAGCATCAAGCTCTTCTACCGCTTGCGAAGCTGATTGAATTTCTTGAGATAGGCTTGAGATAGATTCCAATGTATTTGAAACTTTTACTTGGCCACTCTGTGCAACACCGCGAGCGTCCATAGTTTGAGAGCTAGACTCATGAGCAAGGGTTGCGACTTCACGAATCGTTGCCGCCATTTGTTCCGTTGCATTTGCCAAACTATTCAGATGTTCTTGTTGGTTACCCGAGATGTCTGAGCTCTGTTGTGTTGACTGGTTTAAGTCAGAACTGATCTGCTGCATGAGTGCGACAGACTCTTGGATTGATAGAACCATGTTTTGTTCGCGCTCTGCTACTTTATCAATAGTAATTGCGATTTCACTGAACTCATCGCGAACGAGGAAGTAGTTCATACGGCAGGTGAGATCACCACTCGCTAGCGTGCTTAACGCTTTGTTCATAGAGAACATTGCGCCGCCGATGAAAGTCATGATGTAGTAAACACCTAGCGCGATCAGCGTTAGGGTTACTGCGATAATTGAAACCTGAGTCGTAGATAGAGCTGACCATAAGTTTTGGTCATGGTTCGCAACCAAGCTGAATGCACCGTTCATAACTGAGACGGAACCAACACCATAGCCTAAAGAGATGGTTTCAGAATTACTGACAAGTTGAGCAACTTGATCTTTCGTCAGTTGACCCGCTTCGATAAGTCCTTTCATCAAGAGCATTTCTTCTTGATAAAGATGAGCAAGTAAAGAGTCTGCGGCGCTATCTAAAACAAGAGTTAATATAACCAGGGCGAGAAGAGGTAATAAGAAGAGTAGATAGAACTTTTCTTGGATTTTTAGGTGAATGAGATATTTGTCAATCCAACGAAATGGGATTTCTTTCATAATCGTTATACTCGAAGTAAGTCCACCAATAAGCGGTGAATGAATAGAGTCGCAACTATATCATTCATACAATTTATGAGGCAACGTTATGGAAAGTTCACAATATATTTTTGTCGTATCAGGCGTAGTTCAGTGTGTTGGTTTTCGCTATCACACCAGTAGGCAGGCACAAGCTCTGGGCATTTCAGGCTATGCAAAGAACCTAAATGATGGCCGAGTTGAAGTGTTAGCTGTCGGAAAGGGTAAGGGAATAGAGAAGTTCCAAGCTTGGCTCAATATTGGCCCTTCGAGTGCGACAGTAGATCATGTAGTGATGCATCAAGTTAAAGAAAGTGAGCGGCAGGATGTGCGTATAGGGGAATTTAAAATACTGTAGCTAGCGCACTACAGTATTTACCTTTTTACCTTGAGAGCAACCTAAAGCTGTTTAAGCTTTACAAGCATTTTGCTGGTTTAGGTAAACCCGCGAGCTTGGTTGCTTGTTTAGCGGGGCCTTTCTTGAACAATTTGAATAGGTACTTGCTGTTACCTTTCTCTGGGCCGTGCGCTTTTTCCATCGCTTTAACGAGCATACGAACAGCCGGAGAGGTTTTGAATTCTTCGTAAAAGCTTCTTACAAAATGGACGACTTCTAAGTGCGCATCAGTCAGTTCAATCGCCTCGTCTTGAGCAAGAATTTCAATCATACCTTCTTCCCATTGTGTGTAGTCCAATAGGTAGCCTTGAGCGTCAGTTTCGATTTGCTTGCCATTATATTCAAACATGTTTAATCCAGAATCCAATTAACTATGCAGATAGGGTACATGACCACGTTTGCCTTTCTCAATAGATATTGTAGCTATCTAAAGAATTATTACATTGATAGATACAAAAAAGCCCAAGAGACAGGCTCTTGGGCTCAATTTTGAACGAACTATGATTAGTCGTTGCTGTTCATAATACCTAAGATGCTTAGTAGGCTGATGAAGATGTTGTAGATCGAAACATACAAGCTGATAGTTGCTGAGATGTAGTTTGTTTCACCGCCGCGGATGATGCTTTGCGTTGTTAGCAAAATAACACCAGTCGAGAATAGGATGAACATACCGCTCATTGCTAAAGACAGTAGAGGCATTTGTAGGAAGATGTTTGCAACCATCCCTACTAGCAGAACAACAAAACCAGCCATTAGCATACCGTTAAGGAATGAAAGGTCACGTTTAGTCGTCAGTGCGTAAGCTGATGCACCCATAAATGCTAATGCTGTACCACCAAGTGCAGTAAGGATGACATCACCCATGCCTGCGCCAACGTACATGTTTAAGATTGGACCAATGGTGTAGCCTAAGAAACCTGTAAATAGGAATGTGAAGACTAGACCCATGCTGTTGTCACGGTTCTTTTCTGTTAGGAACAGTAGGCCGTAGAAACCAACTAGCATAATGATAAGACCAGGGCGAGGAAGGTTCATCGCCATAGATACGCCTGCTACTACAGCAGACCAAAGTAGTGTCATAGACAGTAGTGCGTACGTGTTACGCAACACTTTATTGGTTTGCAGAGCATTCTCTTGAGTTGCTGTGCGTGAAAACATAGGGCTGTTCATAATCTTCCTCGTAAGGTGACTTCAATAGTTATTAGTACATTTATGGGGCTGAAAGTTCGAAAAATCAAGTCTTTCATTCCTTTTGTATACCTAAAATAATAATCAAAATAGTCGGTTAAGTGTTTCTTAAGGTGTAACAAAGTGTTTCTAATGACGTATAAAGTGTCGCTAATACTCGATGTTCAAATTTTTATAGTTACTGGCTAATGATTTATAACCTTTGAAAAACTATCTATAACCTTGAAAAATAAAGAGGCGACCTAAGCCGCCTCTATAGTTTATGCATCATAACACATTAATGGTGCAAGATTTGGCTCAAGAAGTTCTGCGTTCTGTCCGATTGTGGGTTTTCAAAGAAGTCGACAGGGTTGTTCTCTTCTATGATTTCACCTGCATCCATAAAGATAACGCGGTCGGCAACTTCTTTAGCAAAACCCATCTCGTGCGTTACACACAACATCGTCATGCCTTCTTCTGCAAGCTCAACCATAACGTCTAGTACTTCACGAACCATTTCCGGGTCGAGTGCCGATGTTGGTTCATCAAACAACATGACTTGAGGGTTCATACATAAAGAACGAGCGATTGCTACACGTTGTTGTTGGCCACCTGAAAGCTGTCCTGGGAATTTATCCGCTTGCTCAGGGATTTTTACACGCTCGAGGAATTTCATCGCGATGGCTTCAGCTTCCTCTTTCGGCATCTTCTTCACCCAAATAGGGGCCAGAGTACAGTTTTCTAAAACCGTTAGGTGAGGGAATAGGTTGAAGTGTTGGAAACACATACCTACATCTCTGCGCACGGCTTCAATGTTCTTCAGATCTTCTGTCAGTTCATTACCTGAAACGAAGATATGACCTTTTTGGTGCTCTTCTAATCGGTTGATACAGCGAATCATCGTGGATTTACCTGAACCGGAAGGGCCACAAATTACAATTTTCTCGCCTTTTCTAACTTCCAAATTGATGTTTTTAAGAACGTGGAACTCACCGTACCACTTGTTCATGTCTTTTAACTCGATCATAAGACCTTGAGAGTTGTTTTCTGTTTGCTGCGTCATAATACGTCCTTGATCTTGTTAATTATCGTTTGTGACCGGTGTGAAGTCTGTTTTCTAGCCAAATCGAGTATCTCGACATGCCAAAACAAAACACCCAGAACACTAACGCGACAAATACATAACTTTCTGTTGAAAACCCAAGCCATTCAGGATCGGTATTCGCGGCTTGGCCAATTCCCAATACATCAAACATACCGATAATTAAAACCAGACTGGTATCTTTGAACAAACCAATAAAGGTATTCACAATTGAAGGAATCGTGATTTTAAGAGCTTGAGGTAGAATGATAAGCCCTGTTTTTTTCCAGTAGCTCAACCCTAAAGCATCAGCGGCTTCGTATTGACCTTTTGGTATTGCTTGCAAACCACCGCGGATTACCTCTGCCATATAAGCCGCACTAAATAGTACTACCCCAACCAACGCTCTGATCAGTTTATCGGTTTCCATCCCTTCTGATAAAAAGAGCGGAAGCATTACCGAGGCCATAAATAGAACCGTAATCAGCGGTACACCACGCCAAATCTCGATGTAAACGGTACACATACTGCGGATGATCGGCATCTCTGAACGACGCCCAAGTGCCAGTGCAACACCAATAGGAAGTGACACTACAATACCAACAAGTGCGATGATCAGCGTAACCAGTAGACCGCCCCATTTATGGGTATCAACAACCTCTAGTCCAAATACACCACCGTATAGTAAGCCAGCAATGATAAACGGGTAGATGTTTACGAAGAACAACCAAATCCACGTGCGCTTAGGTGTTTTTTCGTAAGCTAACAAAACGACAAAAATAGCTAACGTTGCGTAGAAAAGGCGAGGGCGCCACAGTTCAGCTTCTGGATAGAAGCCATACATGAATTGGTCCCAACGAACACTAATGAAAACCCAACATGCCCCATCACTTGTACAGGCATCTCGAGTTGTTCCTATCCAATCAGCATTAATGAATGCCCAATCTGCTATTGCCCACAATAAAGTGAAAGCAAAATAACCAAGGACCACAGTGACGACACTGTTAATTGGTCCATTAAATAGATTTTTTCTTAACCAACCGACAGGTCCAACAGTATTCGCTGGAGGCGGAAGATCAGGTTGAAATTGATGTGTACTCATCTTATCTCTCCACCAACGCTACTTTGCGGTTGTATATGTTCATTAGAGCGGATGTTAATAGGCTTAGAGTCAGGTAGACGCCCATTGTCATCGCGATTACTTCGATAGCTTGTCCAGTTTGGTTCAATGTTGTCCCTGCAAATACAGACACAAGATCGGGATAACCAATGGCCATCGCAAGTGATGAGTTTTTGGTCAGATTCAAATACTGACTGGTTAATGGTGGAATGATAATTCTTAATGCTTGTGGAATAATCACCAACTTGAGGGTTCGTGTTCTAGGGAGACCTAGAGACATCGCAGCCTCTGTTTGCCCATGGTTTACCGCGTTAATACCTGAACGCACGATCTCGGCGATGAATGCTGCTGTGTAGATACTTAAAGCAAGCATCAACGCAGCCAGTTCAGGGATGATGCTAATACCGCCCTTGAAGTTAAACCCTTTCAAAACTGGGTACTCCGCAGAGATAGGCATGCCCATAACAAAGTAAGTTACCAACGGTAAGCCCACAATCAGCGCCGCAGCAATTCGCAACATTGGTGTTTGTTGGCCGGTTAGCTTTTGTTTGTTATTAGCCCAGATATTGATAACAAAAGTAGCGATGACACCAGTAATCAATGATGCGATCACAATGCTACTGCCTTGCTCTAACACTGGTGCAGGGAAGTACAAACCACGTACGTTCAAGAAAATGGCTTCACCAAGGCTCATACTTTGACGAGCAGAAGGTAAGGCTTGTAGAACGGCGAAATACCAGAAAAAGATTTGCAACAGAAGAGGGATGTTTCGGAATATCTCAATATAGATAGCTGCAAATCGGCTAACTAACCAATTTGAAGAGAGCCTTGCAATACCCATACTAAAGCCCAGTACCGTGGCTAACATGATGCCGAGTACAGAAACCAAAGCGGTATTGAGAAGACCGATAAAGAAGGTACGACCGTATGAGAATGTTTCGTCGTATTCAATCAGTGTTAAGCCGATACCAAAACCAGCTTCTTGAGATAAAAAATCAAAACCAGTGGCGATACCACGGGAATCTAAGTTAGTGAGTGCATTGTTTACAATGGTGTAGAAGAAAGCACAAAGCGCCCCGACGGCGAGAATTTGGAAAACAATTGAGCGAAAAGTGGGGTTGTAAAAAAGGTTGGCACTTTTGGGCTGTGGCTTTGCCTGAGCTGGAGAAATAGTTTCATTAGGTTTCATACTGCTATAACCTCAAATCCATTTAATAAATAGGGCGGAAAAGTCCGCCCTAATTGATGCTTGTAAATTTATTAACGGATTGGTGGAGCGTACATAAAGCCGCCCGCATTCCATAGTGCGTTTACGCCACGAGAGATCTGTAGTGGTGAACCTGTACCAACAGTACGTTCGAAGCTCTCACCGTAGTTACCAACTTGTTTAATTACTTGGTAACCCCAATCGTCACGAATACCAAGGCCTTTACCTTTAGGGCCGTCTACACCAAGAATACGTTTGATGTTTGGATCTTTTGACTTAAGCATTTCGTCAGCATTCTTAGAAGAGATACCGTACTCTTCCGCATTAATCATTGCTGAAAGTGTCCATTTAGCAACGTTAAACCACTTGTCATCATCTTGACGAACAACAGGGCCTAGTGGCTCTTTAGAGATGATTTCAGGAAGTACCTGTGCAGATTTAGGATCAGCTAAGTTTAGGCGAAGTGCGTATAGACCAGATTGGTCAGTCGTTAGCACATCACAACGACCCGCGTCGAAGCCTTTAGATGTTTGTGCTGCCGTATCGAATACCACTGGCTTGTAAGACATGCCACTGTTACGGAAGTAATCGGCTAGGTTAAGTTCAGTTGTTGTACCTGATTGAACACATACAGAAGCGCCATCAAGCTCTTGAGCACTTGTTAGACCGAGTTCTTTCTTAACCATGAAGCCTTGACCATCGTAGTAGTTAACGCCTACGAAGTTCAGACCTAGAGCAGTGTCACGATGTAGTGTCCATGTTGTGTTACGAGATAGTACGTCGATTTCGCCAGATTGAAGCGCGGTAAAACGTTCTTTAGCAGTAAGAGGTACATACTTAACTTTAGTTTTGTCACCGAGTACAGCCGCTGCAAGAGCTTGACAATACTCAACATCAATTCCTTCCCATTCACCTTTTGAGTTAGGGTTAGAGAACCCTGGAAGACCGGTACTTACACCACAAGTTAGAAAACCTTGAGATGTGACTTTGTCCAGCGTGCTTTCTGCCGCTGATGCTGATGTTGCCATCATCGCAGTTGATGCAGCTACTACTGAAGCAAGAAGTGTTAGTTTATTTGTCATTTGTATCCTTCCTTGTTAACCAGGTGACACCTGATACTCGTGCTCATTTGAGTTTTTCTATATGTGTTGCGTTTTCTATGACCTTGTTACTCAAATCAAACTGGTTGCATTTTGCAAATGAAACTGTGTGCGATTTAAACAACTATTTATAAGGTTAGGAAAGGATCCGTACTTTCACAAATGTATAATTTAAAAAGAATTTTGAATGAAATCACAAATCCGAACACAATTAGAATGACCAAATGTTAACTTAATGTAAATAGTGCAGCGCTTCACACTGTTGGTGCAACGAGATTTAGATTTTTATATTGACAATTGACTAGGTTAATATTCTGAATCAATGTCACAATGATGAAACATTAAACTTCAGAAAGATTGAAATTTGGTGAATAAATATTTTTATTGCACTTGGATAGTTATTAATATGCTCCAAATTTGGTAGCATGGTTGAATAGTTATTGAAGTCACCTCAAGGAAGAACATGCGTTATTTCCCAATGTTTTTAGATGTAGAAAATAAGCCGATCTTAGTGGTGGGTGGGGGTGAGGTTGCTTGCCGAAAAGTCGATAGCTTGTTAAGAGCTGGGGCGGATGTCACGTTAGTGTCCCCAAAGGTAGAGCCTTACTTAAAGCAGCTTGTCGATGAGAATAAATTACATTGGATTCAAAATTTTTACTCTTCACAACTTATCTCGAAAAACTACTTACAAGTGTGGGCAACAACAGACAACCCAAATCTAAATCATCAAGTACATAATGATGCAAAAAAAATGGGTATTCTTGTCAATGTGGTCGATGACTTACCCTATTGTGACTTCATCACTCCCTCAATGATAAATCGCGGAAGAATCCAAATTGCAATCTCAAGTGGGGGCGCATCACCTGTTTTGGTGAGAAATATTAGAGAAAAACTCGAAACGGTATTGCCACAAAACATAGGTTTGATTGCGGACTTTGGTGCATCAAAACGCAATTCGATTAAGGAGTCTTTTCCTACTGTTGATGAACGCCGCAAATTCTGGGAACGCTTTTTGTCATCCAGTTTTATCAATCAAGTGACGGATAGGGAGCAACTTGAATCGTATTATCAACAGTCGCTGACTGAGCAAGTTGATAGTGAAGGTCAGGTAACTTGGATCGAATTTGAGCAAGACGTTGAGTTATTGCCTATGAAGGCCCTACGTTTGATGCAAGAAGCAGAGTTAGTGCTTTCACCGAGCGATTGTCCATTTGAATTTGTTGACCTGTGCCGCCGAGACGCAGAAAGAGAAGGTTATGCTGACAGTGGAGAGCTGTCGACCAAGCTTGAGCAAGCGAGGGCCGAGAAATTGCGAGTGTGTGTCTTTATTCCACCAGCGAGTGTTGAGTTCAATTTACTGGCCGGCAAAGACCTTAAACTGTCTGTTGCCAAAGTGCTCAGTTGAGTTGATAGATTTTAGTTGAAGTGAGCGCTTTCTAGTTGTTTGAAATCGACTAGAGACGCTGAATAACATTGACCCGATAAATAAAAAGCCACTTCCCAAAGAAGTGGCTTTTTGCTATTTCGAACACGACATTGTGCTGATGAATGAGCAACCCAAATAAGCGGTCGCTCAAACTCAAAAATTAGTCGCGGAAGTTGTCAAACTGGAAAGGTTGACCAAGTTCACCGCTGCGAACTAGAGCCATAACAGCTTGTAGATCATCACGCTTCTTACCGGTTACACGAACTTTGTCGCCTTGGATAGAAGCTTGAACCTTAACTTTGTTGTCTTTGATTAGCTTAACGATTTTCTTAGCGACATCCGTTTCGATGCCTTGCTTAAAGATAACCGTTTGGTGCCAAGTGCGACCTGTTTGGTCTGCCGCTTTCGCTTCCATCGCGTTAGGATCAACATTACGCTTTGTTAGGTTGCTACGAAGGATATCGCGCATTTGCTTCAGCTGAAAATCGTCTTGAGCAGTCAATTTTACTGATTCATCTTTGTAATCAAAGCTTGCTTCAACGCCGCGAAAATCGAAACGAGTCGATAGTTCACGGTTTGCGTTGTCTACCGCGTTACGCAGTTCTACTGCTTCTACTTCAGAGATAATGTCAAATGATGGCATTGTGTTGTTTCCTTAAGCTAAGTTTCTATCTTTAATTGCTGTTGCAAGCATATCTAGCATTGTTGCAGTATCTTCCCAGCTTAGGCATGGGTCAGTAATCGACTTGCCGTATTCTAGGTTGTTGATATCTGTCATTGGCTGGTTACCTTCTACAATGAAGCTTTCCGCCATGATGCCTGCAATTTGATTTTTGTTAGATTTGATTTGCTCACAAATGTCTTGTGCCACTTCTAACTGTTTACGGTGCTGTTTCTGACAGTTAGCGTGGCTAAAGTCTACAACCAAACGTTGAGGTAGATCGAATTCAGCCAGTTGCTTACATGCGTGATCTACAGATTCAGCATCAAAGTTAGGGCCTTTATCACCACCACGCAGAATTACGTGACCGTATGGGTTGCCAGAAGTACGGTAAACCGTCATACGGCCGTTCTTATCTGGCGAGTAGAAGTAATGTGAAGCATGCGCAGCACGAATCGCATCAATAGCAATTTTGATGTTGCCGTTAGTTGCGTTCTTGAAACCAACTGGGCAAGACAGTGCAGAAGCCATTTCACGGTGAATCTGAGATTCAGTCGTACGAGCGCCAATTGCGCCCCAAGTGATAAGGTCTGCAATGTACTGACCTGTGATCATATCAAGGAATTCAGTCGCGGTAGCTAGGCCAAGCTTGTTGATATCTAGTAGAAGCTTACGAGCTTTGTTCAAGCCTGTTTCAAGTGCGTATGACCCATCAAGGTTAGGATCGGTAATCAAACCCTTCCAACCTACAACAGTACGAGGTTTCTCGAAGTAGGTTCTCATTACAACGAACAGTTCATCTTTGTACTGGTCTTGAATCTGACTTAGACGCTCGGCGTAATCAAGTGCCGCTTCTGTATCGTGAACAGAGCAAGGGCCTACGATAACTAATAGGCGGTTATCACGACCCGTTAGAATATCTTCGATTTGGCGGCGAGAATTTTTAATGCGCTCAGCAACGTCGTCAGTAATAGGATGTGCATTGCCTAGTTCGGCAGGAGTTGGCATAGGACCCAGAGCTTGGGTTCTCAACTCATCAGTTTTTAATGGCATGTGATGGCTTTTTTATTCTATTGCGAAGTGGTTAAGATAACGGAATTGAACAGAGGAATAAACTCTCTTAAGTCAAAGTTATCTCTGTTATTGCTAATATTCTTATTTTTATCAGCAGGCCAGCGCCAAATAAGGGATTTTCACTTGTATTAACAGGCAGCTATCGGTATTTTCGTTTGAACACAACATAAAAATGCTGGAGCAGCAATGACTCAAGAAAATCAAAGCACTTTGCACCCAGAACTGGTCTTAGGTGATGTGCTGCCTTCTTACAACGATAATAATAATTCTAACCATTTATACGTTTCATTATCTGAATTGGTTATGGATCGTATCTTCTATCACCCAAGTATTGAAAGTCACTTAGATACACTGACTGATATCGAAAAAACCTCTTTAGATGCGATCCTTGGCGATAAAACAGTCGATGAGCATTTTGTTTCGACCTTAGTGATTGCCATCCAAGCTGCCGTTCAGCCAAATCATACTTCTGTTCGTATCGCGTTAAGTAGTGCTGACAGCTATGGCTTCCGTTCACTACTTGGTGGTAACTGTGAAGCCGAAGAGATAAACCCGGCACTAGGTGTTCGTGGGGTTGCTCGTTATGCAACATCAGAGTACAGCAAAGCATTCGCTTTAGAGTGTCAGGTAATTAAAACATTGCGAGAGCAGGGTATTAACGTTGAAGTGGTTGTACCGTATGTACGAGCATTAAGCGATGCCGCTAAGATTATTGATTTGCTTGCAGAGCAAGGCTTACCGCGAGGCCTTAATGGTTTGAAAGTACTGTTCTCGTGCGATGTGCCGTCTGCAGTGCTACTGAGCGAAAGATTGCTGCATTACTTTGATGGTGTTGTAGTGAACGTTGATAGCTTAGCGTCTTTCACTTTAGGCGTAGACAAGCACAATGAAGCTCAGCAACATGCTTTTGATCCACAAAACGAGGCGGTTATTACCTTGTTGAGTATGATTGTTAAAGCAACGCTGAACGCGAAGAAGCCCGTCCTGCTTGTGACTCAAGGCTTGGTGGACTACCCGCGTCTACAAGGCTTTATCGCTGATCTTGACGGTGTTGAGACAGTCGTTACTGCATAGACCAGCTTATTGTCTAAATAAATCAACTTGCTGTATGAGTTTATTTAAAGCAATAAAGCTTTGAGAATGAAAGAGATATCATTATGCGATGATATCTCTTTTTTGTAACATTTTTTTGACATCTCGAGCGCTAATCGATTAACTGGTCTGATGACTTATTTGACTAGGTAACTCGAATGTTGACCCCTCTACAAAAAGCAAATTTCTACTTGAGCATGTTTGGCTTTTTCAAAGTGCCTCTGATCTGGCTATGCCGACCAAAACTGCTCGCGCTGGATAATCAACATGTTGAAGTGAAAATTCCTCTCAAAAGACGAACTAAGAACCACCTCAATAGCATGTACTTTGGTGTGTTAGCAGTAGGTGCTGATGTGGCGGGGGGCTTTCTTGCAATGAGTAAATCCCAGCAGCAAGGCGAAAAGATCTCGCTGGCATTTAAAGAGGTGACAGGTAACTTCTTGAAGCGCCCGGAAGGTGACGTACACTTCACTTGTAAAGATGGTGAGCTGATCAACACTATGCTGGCTGAAACTATGTCTACTGGCGAGCGTGTGAATCAACCCGTGACCATAATCGCGACGTGTCCGTCTTTGCATGGCGATGAACCAATGGCGGAGTTCACGCTAACGCTTTCGATTAAGAAAGTTCCTTCTAGAAAATAGTTCGGAAGTATAAGGTTGGTCGAAATCTGAAGATTATAGTTCAACAGAAAGCATTTGTTGAACAAGTGGAAGAGCGGTATGTGAATTGAATATCCACATACCGTGCCGCACACCGTAGCAAAGTTAAGATTCTTGAGTGATTTGCTCGATGTCGACGATCTTTGAACGGTTCATTACGATTTTCCAACGGTAATAGGTCGGTTCAGTATCGTGATTGTTCTCTTTAATGATCAGGTTGAGTAGGTGACGCTTTTCGACAGACTCACGGCTTACTTGCCCTTCATTCAGGCGATATACGTTATTTGACCCCTTGTCCATCAAGCGTGTCAGCGCTCTCAGGCTGATCGATAACGTTTCACGAGTCTCTTCGTAACCACTCATAAATGTTGACGTCGACATCTCGGTATGTGAACGATAGTGCAAGACTTGCTCTTCACGCTGAACGACACGTTTCTTGCGTATTGATTGAATACGGTCAGCTAACTTGGAAAAGTTCGCATAGTCCAACCATTCAAGCTTGTGGCCGACAGATTTATTGGTTGTTGGGTCAAAGTAGCGACGCTTCCACTTGGGTTTGCCTTTACGAAGCCAACGCCAAAGGATGTCTCTCAAGTCATCTTTAAATATTTCACGCAGTGCGTAGATAAATGACATCGACACGATGAAAGAAGCGGTAATCTCTCCCAGAAAATCACGAGCCAATATGACGGTTGTCGTCACGACCACCATGACTAAGCCTGTCGCAATACCTTTAACGGCACGCTTAACGTTTTTACCCATGGAGGTGGTCTTCTCCTTGAGTACGATAGGGTGCTCTATCAAGCGTCGCAGCAGTCGCATCTTGTTACTCAGGCGCGTTACGTCTTCACGAACTTTGGCTGAGTTATAGCGATTAAGTTTACGATGGGCAGTCTCTTTGTCACACAACGTCAAGAGTCGCTCTTTTATCGTCGAGTATTCACTGCCACGCGGCATATGAGAGACCAGAGATAAGAACTTTTGCTCTGTGTACCAAGAAAGATAGTTATCAATGTTTGCGTAGTAGCGTTTGAGGTTTTCTTCATAAGGAATACTTCGGCGAAGCTTCTTCAAGATGTCTAACGCGAGCTCAATAACTTCATCAACCTCATCAGCTGTTACGTCGTCACTATCAGTCTTATTTAAACTGCTCACGGCTTTATCTAAAGCAATAACATATTGATATGCGAACAAACTCAAACTGACACGATACTGTGTCGTTGATAAGCGTCCACGTTTTGCCAAGCGACTGTGTACCAAAGGTAACAGTGTCTTGTCACTGTAGTAGGCGCGCTTTTGAGTAATTGAGCTGTAGAAAAAGGCACTTTCAGAAAGTACTTCGGGAGTGAGTCCGAGTTCACCGGGAATGAATAGATAAACGTCCATGTCGAGCTTTTTGGTCTTCGCCATTGCATGGTTAATTTTGAGTGTTATCGCATCTTGTTTATCAACGGTGATCAACGATGTCTCCTAGAATGTAAAAATATGAATGAAACTAGCGAAAGCATATCAGAGATCACGTATAATCACCGCCAAATTTAAAGTAGAGAAAATCTTGATGATTAATATTGGTCAAATAAACAACTTAGAAGTAGTAAAGCAAGCCGACTTCGGTGTATTCCTTGACGCTAGCGACTATGGAACCGTGTTGCTGCCAAAACGATTTACTCCTGAAGGTGTTGAAATTGGTCAAAAACTGGATGTTTTCTTATACATTGATTCTGACAACCAGATCGCTGCAACGACTGAAAAACCAATTGCTCAAGTGGGGCAGTTTGGCTTGATGACGGTTGAAGGCGTAAACAGCACCGGTGCATTCATGAGCTGGGGCGTGAAAGGTAAAGACCTTCTTGTTCCTTTCAGCGAGCAACGTGGCCGTTTAAACGAAGGTCAGTCAATCTTAGTATATGTGTATATCGATAAAGCATCTAGCCGCATTGTAGGTACAACAAAGTTCAACAAGTGGTTAGACAACACGCCTGCGACTTATAAGCAAAACGAGCAAGTGGATCTCATTATCGCTGAGCGCAGCCAGTTAGGTTACAAAGCGATCGTGAACGGTGAGCATTGGGGCATGATTTTCCCATCAGACATCATCGGTAAGCTGTTCATAGGTAAAGCGCTAAAAGGCTACATTAAAAACGTTCGTGAAGAAGACGGTAAAATTGACTTGTCTCTTCAGAAAATTGGTGTGGCTAAAATGGATGACCTAAGCACTAAGGTTCTCGATCTGCTTGAGAAGAAAGGTGGTTACTTACCTTTGAATGATAAATCTTCTCCGGAAGTTATTTTCTCTGCATTCAGAACCAGCAAAGGTACGTTCAAGAAGACAATTGGTGGTTTGTACAAGTCTGGCAAGATCACTATCGACAAAGAAGGCATCAGCCTAGTTAAATAAGTGAGCTTGTCGGTCAAAAAAAAAGCCCAAACCTTCCTGTTTGGGCTTAGGGGAAAGGGCTCCGAAGAGCCTACGCTAATCGTTTTAATTCTTTGACTGTTAGACTGAAGTCTAGTTTAAATTCCCTAATAAGCGATTTTTGTTATTGGAAATAGTGACTTGAATTGATATTTGTGTAATTAAGTGTTGATTTTACAGTGCTTCCCTTGAAATGAGCTAGCCGACAAGAATAGAAAAAGCCCAAACAATGGATGTTGTTTGGGCTTTTTGTTTTTCTCAGTACAGTGAGAGCTTTAATCTAACGACTAGAAAAGGTTTTTGTCGCGTACTAGCTCTCTTGGTAAGCCGTTCTTCACTCGGTTACCTACCCATTTACCAAGGCCGATGATTGCGCCGTTGTATTTTACTAGCACTTCGCCTTTGCCTGACAAGCCTTCTGGGCGAACGTCTCGGCCCATGAACCATTCTCGAGCATCTTCGATGCTGAGGTTTACAATGTTAGCTTCATTACCTGTCGCGAGCGTTGTCGCGACTTGGTGTTGCCATCGGTAACCTTTTTTATGGGTTTCAGCGATCTTGATGCCCATACGAGAGAAACGGAATTCACCGATCATAGGCTCAAGCACCTCAGGGAATAGCCAAACGTCTTTATCTCGGATCCAAACTTGAGTATCACTTGGTAGTTCGATATCGAGAGCACTAAGCAGTTGTTCAGCGACTTCTTGCTGAGCTTTCTTTGACGCTTTTTCAAATGGGAACTTACCCATGCGTTTTTTAACTTCTGGTGGAGTCACAGACGCTAGTTTACGGATACGTGCAACAAAGAAACCTTCAGAGTCATACACCTGAGGGAAGATGTGAAGAAAGCCTTCTTCAGTCGTCGTTGCTTTTGCGTTGTTGAACAGTGATTCAAGAGATTCAAACTCAACTGCATCACCAAAGGTTTCTTTTAGGTGATGGCACACTTGTTGGTTCTCTTCAGTGCTTAACGTACATGTTGAGTAAACCAAAACACCATTAGGTTTAAGAGCATGGAATGCACTTTCAATCAGGTCTTTTTGCGTGTCGGCAATATCGACTACAGATTGATACGTCCAGTTCTTCATCGCATCAGCGTCTTTACGAATGGTACCTTCGCCAGAGCAGGGTGCATCCAGTAAGACAGCATCAAACTGTTCTGGTAACCAACCACCGAAAACGCGACCATCGAAGTTACTGAGTGCGGCATTACGAACGCCACAACGTTCGATGTTGGCGTGAAGTACTTTCACACGGCTTGCAGCGTATTCATTGGCAACTAACACGCCGCGATTATTCATTAGCGCAGCGATTTGCGTTGTTTTAGAACCGGGTGCAGCAGCAGTATCTAGCACGGCTTGGTAATCAGCTTCGCCTTGGAAAAGAGCCGAAGGTGGCATCATAGAACTGGCTTCTTGGATGTAGAAAAGACCAGACATGTGTTCTGCCGTATTACCTAGAGGCGCTTCACTTTCATCGGCTGTAATCCAAAAACCCGTTTCACACCAAGGTACAGGTTCCAGTTCCCAGCCTTTCTCTTTTGCTCGTACTAGGAAGTCTTCCACACTGATTTTCAGTGTGTTGACTCGAATACTTTTACGAAGTGGTTTTTGGCATGAGGCAACAAAAGAAGCCATATCTAGATGACTAGGCATGATCGCTTCGATGTGCGTTAGGAATTCTTCAGGAATATATACGTTAGCGTGCAAAAGAGTATCTCGAATTATTGCATTAATGCGGGGAGTTTAAAGCAAAATGAGGTCGTCCTAAACCATATTTACGGCAAACAACAAAAATGCAGCCGAATGACTGCATTTTGATGAAGAATTAATCTTCGTTAAGCTGTATTAATTTGCATGGAGCTTCTGAGGATTCACTCTATGGACGAGGAATCGCGGTTCTCCATGACTTCCACTCATCTTCTGCTTGAGGGTATAGGTAGAAAGACTGATCTTCGCTTGCCACAGGCTGAAGTTCACTCGTCGGTGGCGTTGAGAAGGTAATTCCGCCTCTTAATAAACTGTCTACCGTTCCTGCTTTGATGTTTGCACCAGAGAGGCCGATAGAAACATCGACACCCGACACGTTCCAGAACACAGTGTTTGCGCGGATCAGATACGCGTAGTCAGGTTCTATTTGAATCGTAGAGATGATGCGGTCAGCAAACTCGCCGAGTTGAACATCGATAACACTACCGATTTCTAGCTCTCGGAATAGGATAGGTGTGCCTTCAGACACCGAGCCTCGCGTTTCGCTTTGTAGCTGGAATATCTTGCCTTCAGGCTGCACTGGTCCTTTGCTAAGCTCAAATTTCGCACTTCTGTCACCATTGCCCGGATCTACGTTGATGTGCTTAGAGAGAAGCGCAGAGACGTTTTTGATGCCATTAAGGCCGATCTCAGGTTCTGCCAACCAGAAGTGACTGTTCGCCACGGCAATCTTGTCAACGTACTCAGGTAAGATTCGCGCGGTAATTTCAATGCCGCCTTTATTGAAGTTAGGAATCACCAAAGTGACCTCACCTACAGTGACACCTTGGTATTTGATCGCCATACCCTTGCTGACTTCTTGATCACCAGAAGAGGTAATCGTAATCGCGCGGCCAAATTTTCGAGCGGATTTAGAATCTTTGTACAGCTTCCACACATCACCAAGCTTATTGTCTATACCGGGAAGCGAATCAAAAGCAATACCACCTTGAATTAGCGTTTTAACGGGTGCCGCTTTAATACTAATACCCGATAGCGAAGCATCAATCTCAACGCCTGAGCGGTTCCAAAAAACGGTATGTTTATTGAGTAAGTGCGTGTAACGATTTTCGATCGTGACTTTGATTCTTACACCACCATCTGCAAGCTGAAAATCCGAAATGCTACCCACTTGTAGGTTACGGTAGAGTAGTGGGCTGCCTTTAGAAATTGAAGGTAACTCACTAGCAAATAACGAAAGCGTCTTTGAGCCTGACTGATTAAACTTAGCGATTTCTGCTAACGACTTGCTTTGGAAAAGTTGGTAGTCAGTTCGAGCTTCAGGTTTACCTTCACTCACGAAGCTGATCGAGCCAGTAAGAAGCTGTTTTGCCGGTGGAACCGTAACACTTAGACCTGATTCGGTCAGCTCTGCGGTCGCACTGCCTGTCACAAAGAAACGGTTGTGGCTTTTGATTAGGTGCGCATATTCGTTATCGATAAGCGCATCCATAAACACTTCGTGCTTGTCAGAGCCAGTGCCAACACCATCAACTAAGCCAACTTGAATGATAGAGCCAACGGCAATGCCTTTGTAGAGCAGTTGTGTACCGACATCCAATCCGAATGAATTGTTCGATGTTAAGCGAATCGCGACTGACTTTTCTTGTTCCTGACTGAACTCGTTTTTACGAATCGCAGTAAATCGACGCGCTTTTTCACCTTC
>NZ_CAWPOA010000101.1:23489-74795 GCF_963889365.1 Vibrio sp. OPT20
GCCCGGTACCAAGGTTAAAAAGTTACCTGTCACTAAGTTGGCAATGTTTTTCATACCAGTGAGTGACAGTTCAGCTTCTTCTAAAACGAATTTACTGCCGCTATTCAAAAAGTCGCTGAATGCCGGTTGGATAGCCGCAGATGCGATCACGTTTTCGCGACCTTCGCTTAAAGATAAATCAGTGATCTGACCGATTTCAATGCCTCGATACATGATCGGAGCGCCAGTTGCGCTGATCTTGTTGTCATCTGGCACGGCTATCTTGATAGAGATACCACGACCGGCGGTTTTCAAATCTGGGTAGAGCTTGAACTTGGTGTTCATCTCGACGGGCTGACCTTCACCGGGAGAGTCAACCGCAATTGAACCGCCAAGCAGCGCGCTTAGGCTTTCTAAGCGCACATCGACGCCTGAAAATCCAATACTTGCACCTAAACCACTGACATTCCAAAAACGGCTTTGGTCGGTAATGATATGGCTGTATTCATCTTTAATCGACGCTTGGATCGTAACGGATTTCGCGTTGTCGTTTAACTGGTAGTTGTAAACCTCACCAATTGGAATTTTACGATAAACGATTTGAGAGCCAACAGACACACCGCCCAGATCTTTGGTCGTCAGTGAGATATTTAGACCTTCAGAGGCCAATAAATCAGAAGGGGACGATTCTAGAGCTTGGAAAACGGTTTCTGGTTCTTCTTTGGTTTCGCTAGGATGAATAGCAATGTAGTTACCCGAAACAAGCGCGTCTAACCCTGAGATGCCAGACAAACTCGCCGTTGGTTTTACGAGCCAGAAACGTGTGCCCTTTGAAAGTAACTTTTTCGCTTCTGGGTAGATGTCAGCATCGACATAGATGCTCGATAAATCTTTGGACAAGGTGATGTCGCGCACCATACCCACCTCTAAGCCTTGGTAACGAATCGTTGTTCGACCTGCGACTAAACCTGCGGCATCTGAAAAGTATATCTGCACACGTTGCCCTGCATCGTGTATCGATTTCATGACCAACCAACCGGCTAAGGCGACGGTTAATATCGGCAGAATCCACAAAGGTGAGATGCCTTTGTTTTTTCTTACTTCTGGTGAATATGACGTTTGTGATTGGTTATCGTTGTTCATTCACTGACTCATCTTTAGAGGTGTAGTTATCCCAAATTAGCCTAGGATCTAAGCTTTCCGCTGCCAGCATCGTGAGAACAACAACGACACCAAAAGCGACTGCACCATAACCTGGTGTAAAGTTTAAAATCTGTCCACGGTCGACCAAGGTCATCATGATCGAAATAACGAACAGATCCATCACCGACCATTTTCCCACCCACTTCACAATGAAATAGATGGTCATACGCTGCCTGTGGTAAACCGCGCGCTTCATCTTGATACAAATTAAGATGTACGTTAGGCCAAGTATTTTCGCAACAGGCACGACGATACTGGCAATAAAAATGATCGCTGCGATGCCATACATGTCGCTATTGATCAGCGAAGCGACACCAGAAATTATCGTGTCTTCTAGCCTTTGTCCGTTTGTAATAAGGATAGAAATAGGAATAACGTTGGCTGGTATGATAGCCACTGACGCAGCAAACAACAGAGCCCATGTCTTCTGTATAGAGTAGGGCTTACGGTGATATAAGTCATGGTGACAACGTACGCAAGTATGACCGTCAGGTTGAGAAAGGTGGCAGTTGTGACAGTGTACGTTCTTACTTTCTACAAAAGAGTAATCAGACTCTTGAGCCCAAGCTTCCCAATAGCGACGCACACTGATACGGCTTACCAGTAATACACTGAAAAGCTGCAGTAAAATCAATCCAACTAAACCAGGGCCGACAAAAATATCGGAGTAATCCTGCAGTTTGAAGCATGAGACAGCCAAACTTACCAGAAATACATCCAACATCATCCAATGCTTTAATGTCTGGATGATGGATAACGCATACCTAAATGGCGTGAAAATCTTAAAGCGCAGTGCTGCATGAGTGACGAGTACAGAGGTGCAAACGAGTAACGGGGCGATCGAACTGCAGAATAGGATGAGTAGGCCTAATAGAGGGAAGCCTTCACCCATTAAAGTAAAGACACCTGATGGTAACGTCGCAGGTATCATGACGCCAATCAGACGAATACTGATAAATTCAAAAAAGTGTGAGGGGATAAATAGCAATAAGCAGGTAATCGCGATTGCGAGGTTTCCAGACAGGCTAGGTGTACCGCCTCGGTAAAGCTGGGTGCCACACCTTGGACAATATGCGGATTTCCCCAGAGGGATATCCATTTTATCAACGGGGAGTTCGCAGCCCTGACAAAGGCGTACAGAGCTGCTATCGCACTGGTGCCCGGTTCTTAACGGAGACTTAGTTGCTAACGGAGACTTAGTTGCTAACGGAGACTTAGTTGTCAACGGAGACTCAGTTGACAACTGGTGCTGAGTCGATAAAGAGTTGGTTTCGGATGGGGAGGTCACGCGACCTCCCAAGTTGAAACACTAATCAAGCTGAAAACCTGATTTAAATGCCCAGAACTACACGGACTTAAATCCCTAGAACAATAAACATCAGGCGTGCGATTGCACACTGCCATAGAGTGTTTGATATAGTCCTTGTTGTTCAACCAATTCACCATGCGTTCCCGTCTGTGTGACTTGCCCATCTTCTAAAACATAGATTAGATCGGCCTGTTTCACCGCTGATAATCGATGAGCCACTATCAAAGTTGTGCGATCTTTCAAAAACTCGCTTAGTGCTTTATGCAGTGCTGACTCTGTTGCTGTATCCAGTGCAGATGTCGCTTCGTCAAGAATAACAAACTTAGGATTACTCAGCACCATGCGGGCGATCGCTAAGCGTTGTCGTTGACCGCCAGACAGTCGAACGCCATTCCTACCAATTTGCGTATCCAAGCCATTACTCAGCTGTTTGATAACATCTTGCATTTGAGAGACTTCAAGCGCCCGCCACAACGACATTTCATCGTATTCAGCACCAAGGGTCAGATTATGCCTTAATGTATCGTTAAAGAGTATAGGTTGTTGTAAAACAACGGCAATTTGGCTGCGTATTATGTCAAAGCTGATGTCGTCCGTTGTTTCACCATTAAAGCGTATACAACCAGAGTCGGCTTGATAAACCCCAATTAACAACTGGATCAACGTTGATTTACCACCACCGCTAGCACCCACTAGGGCGACTTTTTTTCCTGCTGGAATGTGTAGCGACAGCCTGTTTAAAACAGTGTTTTCTAATGTGTAAGAGAATGTAACGTCTTCAATGTCGACTGTCACTTCTTTATGGTCATCAAAAGGGTTTACCTTGCTAACAGGGCGATGTTCTTCTTCTAGTTGCAGTAGGTCGTTAATACGTTGCAGCGCTGCTTTCGCGCTATACCAAGAGAATTGAATCCCTAGCAATTCTTGGACAGGGCCTAACATGAACCATAAATAGCCGAATACCGCAAAAATCTGACCTATCGTCAAGTCACTGAACAACACCATTAGCATGGCTACGGCTCGGAACAGTTCGAAACCTAATAAGAACAGTAGAAACGAAACACGGCCGGCAGCTTCCGATTGCCAAGCGTATTTATCAGCATCGATTCTTACTTGGTTTGCTTGAACTTTAAGTTCATCAAGAAAGATACGCTCCTTATTAGCGGCACGGAGTTGATAGATGCCATCTAAGGTTTCCACTAAGCGATTCTGAAAACGCTCAAAAGACTGGTTCTCATATTTTTTGAGGTGTTTAACTCGGCTGCCGAGTTTACGAGAAAAATAAATAACAACAGGATTGACCAGTAAGATAAATAGCCCAAGTCGCCACTCTAACCATAGTAGGACGATAGCGGTTCCGAATACCGTTAAGAAACTGATGATAAATTTAGAAAGGGTCGAGCCAATGAACTTATCAATGGTCTCTATGTCTGTAATTAGGTGGGCATTAATACCGCCGCTGCCCTTGGTCTCATATTGTCGGATGCTAATACGACCAAGTTTATCGATCATCTTGCTACGCATCTGGTAGGTGATCGTTTTGGAAACCAAAGTAAATTGGCGACCTTGTAGAATATTCAGCGCTTGGCTGGCCGAGCGCATTAAGATAACCAACAAGAGAGTAAGCGCAATATAACCAGTCGGCGTTTGCAATGAGACTGGAAGTAGATGATTCATCATCTCTAACCCTGAAGCTGGCTTATCAAGCAAAACTTCATCGACCATGAGTGGCATAAGCAGAGGGATAGGGACGCTAATCAGGGTTGCAATAACGGCAACAAAGTTAGCAAACAGTAATTTGGACTTGTGTTTTTTTACTTGAGTTATCAACCAAGAACGGCTAATAGTGTCTTCTGAATTGTTCATTGTAATGAGAATAAGTCCTATTTAGTTTGATGGCCGCATTTTACTGCGTTCTCTTGATAATGGAAGTCTCAATTTAATTGGAAGTTAATATGAAAATAGAACATTACCAACGCTTAACCAAACAAGCCGTTGCATTAATTGAATCTGAAACCGATCTAATTGCAAATCTTGCAAATATTAGTTCATTATTATTCATGGAATTGGATGAACTGAATTGGGCGGGTTTCTATTTAATGAAGCAGGATCTAGCTAAGGAAAAAGACGAACTAGTACTGGGTCCATTCCAAGGTCAACCTGCTTGCGTTCGAATTCCGGTAGGGCGCGGTGTGTGTGGAACTGCGGTTGCGACAAACACAGTTCAGCGTATTCATGATGTGCATGAGTTCGAAGGTCACATCGCTTGTGACGCTGCAAGTAACTCAGAAATCGTTATTCCATTCTCTATCGATGGCAAAGTTGTGGGTGTTCTTGATATCGATAGTCCAAATATTGGTCGTTTTTCTCAAATTGATGAAGACGGATTGACATTTTTTATGGCTGAAGTGGAAAAGGTGCTTAATTCGCACGCGAACAAGGCATAAATTATTCTCTTACTGTGGTTTTTCCCAAGCATCTCTCTATAATACGTAAAAATATTTTCTTAATGCTCGCGGAAAACCGCAAAAACCAGGAACCCACATGGAAAACACTGAAAAGTTAAAAAACAGCAAAGAAGTTATCGCATATATTGCTGAATGTTTCCCTAAATGCTTTACTCTAGAAGGTGAAGCAAAACCACTTAAAATTGGTATTTTTCAAGATCTTGCTGAACGTCTAAATGAAGACGAAAAAGTAAGTAAGACTCAGCTTCGTGCAGCGTTAAGACAGTACACATCATCATGGCGTTACCTGCACGGCGTAAAAGCTGGCGCAGATCGTGTTGACCTAGACGGCAACACGTGTGGCACGTTAGAAGAAGAGCACGTTGAGCACGCTAAAGCTACACTTGCAGAAAGCAAAGCGAAAGTTCAGGCTCGTCGTAAAGAACAAGCACAGAAAGCTCGTGAAGAAGGCAAAGCGAAAGCTAAGGCGAAGAAAGCTCAACAGCCTCGTCGTCAAGCGCCTAAAGCACCGAAAGTAGAAAAGCCTGTAGAAACACGCGCTTTGAACGCTGACGAATTCATCGCTGGCAAAGAAGTAAATGTGAACATGGGTACAGGAAACATGGCTGCGACCATTGTTGAAATCAATAAGGAAGATGTGCGTGTTCAGTTAGCAAACGGCCTACAAATGGTTGTTAAAGCGGAGCACTTGCGCGCTTAAAGGAGATACTCCTACGCATGAAATGCCGTTCAAAATTGACACTGATTGCTGCTAGCTTTTGTCTAGCAGCTTCAGCTCAGGCTCTTGAAGCCAAATTAGATCAGGACGATTTACCTTTACTCGTTCCTGAGGCCCAACACGAAACTGCTAGTAAACGTGTTACTTCTCGATTTACTCGTTCTCACTATAAACACTTCAATCTCAACGATGATTTCTCTCAAGCTATCTTTAATCGTTATTTAGAGATGCTGGATTATAATCGTAATATCTTCACTCAAGCTGATATTGACTCTTTCTCCTCATCATCTGTTCAAATTGATGATCAGCTGAAAGCGGGTAATAACCAGATTGCTTTCGATGTTTATAATCTTTCTATGCAGAAGCGTTTTGAACGTTTTCAGTATGCGCTGTCTTTGCTAGACACTGAGATTAAGTTTGATACCGATGAAAGTATTGAGCTCAATCGCAATGAAGCGGAATGGCCGAAAGATATCGCCGAGGTGAATGAGCTTTGGAGGAAGCGTGTTAAATACGATGCGTTGAACCTAAAACTTACTGGTAAAGAGTGGCCAGAGATTCAAGAAGTTTTGGAAAAGCGTTACAACAATGCGATGAAGCGTATCACGCAATCGCATAATGAAGATGCTTTCCAAATCTACATGAACGCATTTGCGCGTGAAGTTGATCCTCACACCAGCTACCTTTCTCCAAGAAATGCAGAGCAATTCCAATCAGAGATGAATCTATCTCTAGAAGGTATTGGTGCTGTACTTCAGATGACAGACGACTACACCGTTATTCGATCTTTAGTTGCTGGTGGCCCTGCGTCAAATAGCAAACAATTGAGCGATGGCGACCGTATTGTTGGCGTTGGTCAAGATGGCGAAGAGATTGTTGATGTTATCGGCTGGCGTTTAGACGATGTAGTGCAATTAATCAAAGGACCGAAAGGGACCAAAGTTAAGCTACAGATCCTGCCAGATGGTAAAGATGCAAAAAGTCACGTTGTCACAATTGTACGCGATAAGATTCGTTTAGAAGACCGCGCTGTTAAGTCAGAAGTTATCGAGAAAGATGGCAAGAAGATTGGTGTACTAGAAGTACCAAGTTTCTATGTTGGTCTTTCTAAAGATACAGACAAACTGATCACTGAGCTTAAAGGGCAAGGTGTTGAAGGCATTATTGTTGATCTGAGAAACAACGGTGGTGGTGCACTCACTGAAGCAACTGAACTCTCTGGTTTGTTTATCAAAGAGGGACCCGTTGTTCAGGTGCGTGATAGCTACGGTCGTGTCAAAGTGAACAGTGATACTGATGGCGAAATTAGTTACCAAGGTCCACTAACGGTATTGGTCAATCGCTACAGTGCTTCAGCCTCTGAGATCTTTGCGGCAGCGATGCAAGATTACGGTCGTGCAATCATCCTTGGCGAAAACTCTTTCGGTAAAGGAACGGTGCAACAACATCGCTCTTTGAATCATATCTATGATTTATTCGATAAAGAGTTGGGCTACGTTCAATACACAATCCAGAAATTCTATCGAATCAATGGTGGCAGTACGCAAAACAAAGGTGTAGTGCCTGATATTGCTTATCCAACGCCAATTGATCCTGCTGATACTGGTGAAAGTGTTGAAGATAATGCTCTGCCTTGGGACAGTATTGATAAAGCAAATTATTCAGTGTTACAGCGTAACGATGAAGAAATAATTGCTTTGACTGCCCAACATCAAGCTCGCATTGCTACTGACATGGAATTCGGCTTTATCGCGCAAGATATTGAAAAATATAAGGCAGATAAAGACGATAACGACCTTTCTTTGAATGAAAAGGTACGTCAGCAAGAGAGCGATGATGCGGATACGCTTCGTCTAGATCGTATCAACCAACGTCAAAAAGCCGCTAAATTAGAGGCATTTAAAACGTTAGATGATATTCCTAAAGACTATGAAGCCCCGGATGCTTATCTTGATGAGTCTGTTGCTATCATGCTGGATATGATCAAGAAATAGAGCAAATACCTGTTAAAAGGTGATTGTTTAAAGATGCACAATTTAAAAAGCGGGCCTAGGCTCGCTTTTTTTGTGTCTATGATTTGACAGGTATACCTGATTGTAACCGTTGAGATTGTCGCAAAGAACATTCAATACTCAGGGTCATTTAGCTCTATTTTGCGTCGAACAATGACATTTAAGTTACTTTGCACTTAAAATTTAGTGACTTGGATCATATTTTTTCGCTTTCTAATCATTACGTGCCTAAGCTTAAAGAAAACGAGGGGGTGCGTATGAAATGGATTCTACTATTTTTATCTTGTTTAAGTTTTGTTGCTTTTGGAAGTGAGGTCGCTTCGAGCGATCAACAATCAAAAAGTGATAGCAATCTATCTCATTTTGACCTTCCTCTGTTGCTTGGTGATTGGTATTTGATGAACCCAGATCCTGAACAAGGCACTGAAAATTTTAGAGCAATCAAGCTGACTCTCGACTCAAATTACTCTTTCTCTATTGATATTCAGAAGAAAGACTACAGTGTCGACCATTGGGAAGGTTTGTATAACGCTAATGAAGACACGATTATTTTGGGATTAAATACTTCTGAGCCTCAGGTTTACGCTTACAGCAGTAATCACAATATGTTGAATCTTAACGGTGTTATGTTCACCAAAGCCTTGCCTAACGCCCTGGCAGGAATATGGTCAAGTGCCGAACTGTCCGGAAGCGATTTGCGTGCCAGTAACATTCAAAAAATGGATTTAGTGCTTCAGCCTGACTTTATCTTCATGTTCCGAGTGTCCGATGAAGAAGGGGGTGAAGTGATTCGTCGCGGAGTGTATTACACCGAAGGCGACCAATTAGTATTGCTGTATGAAAATGGCGAACACGGTACTCGTTACACACTGAACAGTGATGTGTTGACGCTTCAAGGTGAAGAAGGAGACATGTTTGCGGTGCTCAATCGCATTCGTTAAGCACTATATCTCGCCGTAAAGTCGGGCTCGTTGATAATATGGCTCACAGTTCATTTCTTAGCCGTTCCTGTCTGATTTGATTGATAAAATAGCAAAACATGGAGGCATTTTCCTACAATGCCTCCTTTTTTCAATAATCCTCTTGTGTTCTTGGCGCTCAACCTTTAGATATATACAGTTAAAATATAATTACGTATAACGATCAAAAGGAACCCGTCATGGCACATACACCTCAAGCCAAATATCGTAAAGATTATCAATCACCATCTCACACTATTTCTGAAATCGATCTTACTTTCGATTTGTACGATTCGGCATCCATCATTACCGCTGTTTCTAGTGTTAAGCAGGAGAAAGAAAGCTCGACATTAGTACTTGATGGTGAAGGCTTGAAGTTGGTGTCTGTTTTGGTAGAAGGTACGGAGTGGACGCAGTATGAGCAGTCTGAAACTCTACTTACTCTGAATGACCTTCCGAAAGAATTTACGCTAACGATCGTGACTGAAGTCGACCCTGAAGGGAACAGCGCTCTTGAAGGCTTGTATAAATCGGGTGGTGCATTCTGTACTCAATGTGAAGCGGAAGGTTTCCGTCGTATTACTTACTATATGGATCGCCCAGATGTGTTGGCGAAATTCACGACAACAGTCATCGCAGACAAAGCTGAAAACCCATTCTTATTAAGTAATGGTAACCGTGTAGATGAAGGCGTAGCTGAAAACGGTCGTCACTGGGTGAAATGGCAAGACCCACATCCAAAACCTGCGTACCTGTTTGCTTTAGTTGCGGGTGACTTCGATGTACTTCGTGACGCATACACCACACAATCAGGTCGTAATGTCGATCTAGAAATCTTTGTCGACAAAGGCAACCTAGACCGCGCAAATCACGCGATGGTTTCTTTGATTAACTCAATGAAGTGGGACGAAGAGCGTTTCAATCTTGAGTATGACTTAGACATCTACATGATCGTAGCCGTTGATTTCTTCAACATGGGTGCGATGGAAAACAAAGGCCTGAACGTATTCAACTCTAAGTTCGTTTTAGCGAACGACCAAACAGCAACAGATACTGACTACCTAGGTATCGAAGCGGTTATTGGTCACGAATACTTCCATAACTGGACCGGTAACCGAGTAACGTGTCGCGATTGGTTCCAGTTAAGCTTAAAAGAAGGTTTAACGGTATTCCGTGACCAAGAGTTCTCTTCTGATCTTGGTTCTCGTGCAGTAAACCGCATCAATAACGTTCGTATTATTCGCGGCCCACAATTCGCTGAAGATGCGAGCCCAATGTCTCATCCAATTCGCCCTGAAAAAGTGATAGAAATGAACAACTTCTACACATTAACTGTGTACGAAAAGGGCAGTGAAGTGATCCGAATGATCCACACATTGTTGGGTGAGGAAGGTTTCCAAAAAGGCATGAAGCTGTACTTCGAACGTCACGATGGCACGGCTGCAACGTGTGAAGACTTCGTTGCGGCAATGGAAGATGCATCGGGTGTTGATCTGTCTCAGTTCCGTTTATGGTACAGCCAGTCTGGTACGCCGACGCTTTCTGTTGAAAGCCACTACGATGCAGAGAACAAAGAGTACACGTTAACGACTCGCCAAGTAACAGCGCCAACTCATGAGCAAACCGAAAAGCAGGCTCTGCATATTCCTCTAGACATCGAACTATACACAGCGTCGGGTGATGTGATTGAGTTACAATGTAACGGTCAGCCAGTTCACAATGTATTAGGTGTGAAAGAAGCGGAACAAACGTTTGTGTTTGAAAACGTTTCAGATCAACCGATCCCATCGCTACTTCGTGAATTCTCTGCGCCAGTGAAATTGGAATACGATTATTCAGATGAAGAGCTGATCTTCCTGATGGTGAATGCTCGCAATGAGTTCTCTCGTTGGGATGCGGGTCAAATGCTATTGGCGAAGTACATCCGCAGTAACGTTGAGAAGGTTCAACAAGGTCAAGAGTTTGAACTTTCAGCTTCTGTTGTTGATGCATTCCGTGGCGTACTGCTTAGTGATTCTTTAGAGCCAGCGTTTATTGCAGAGATGCTTTCTCTACCAAGTCATAATGAAGTGTCTGGTTGGTATGAGCGTGTCGATATCGATGCGGTTGCATCTGTATTGAAAGCGATGAAAGTGACGCTAGCGAAAGAGCTTGAAGATGAACTTGCTGCGGTTTACCACAGTAACGCATTAGCAGAATACACGATTGACCATGACTCAATTGGCAAGCGTACGTTGCGTAAAGTTTGTCTAAGTTACTTGGCTCATACTGAAAAGGGTAATGACTTGGTTGTCGCTATGTACCAGCAAGCAAACAACATGACAGACACAATGGCAGCAATGGGCGCGGCGAACAGTGCACAACTCCCATGTCGTGAAACTTTAATGGCGGATTACAGCGATAAGTGGAAACACGATGGTCTTGTCATGGACAAGTGGTTTGCTCTTCAAGGAACGAACCCAAGTTCAAACGCACTTGAAGTGATCAAGGCGTCTATGTCACACCAAGCGTTCAGTTTGAAAAACCCGAACCGTACTCGTAACTTGGTCGGTTCATTCTTAAACATGAACCCGGTTCAATTCCATGACAAGTCAGGACAAGGTTATGCGTTTGCTGGCGAGATCCTACGTGAGCTGAACAGCAGCAACCCGCAAGTGGCTTCGCGCTTGATTGACCCGCTGCTTAAGTTCCGTAAGTACGACGATGCCCGCCAAGCTCTGATCAGAAAAGAACTTGAGACGTTAAAGAACATGGACAACCTAGCAAAAGACTTGTTTGAGAAAGTGACGAAAGCACTAGAGGCTTAAGCTCGCGCTCATTCACGTAACTGTTTGTTAATAAGCGGCTTGCTAACAAACGGTTTACTAATAACAAAAAGTCATCAGTGGTAGAGAATATCTGCCACTGATTTTTTTGTTTCTGGGTCATCGAATTTTCGATAAGCTAGACAAGTTTTCAAGCTCAGTTGTACAGTCAGACATCGTTAAGTGCCAAAAAACACTGGTACTGTATATTTGCACAGGTATCGTATGAATCGCTATATTTTTCAACTTAACATTTCATATCAGCAGTTTTTGGCCAGCTATTCTGGTGCGGCAAGTAAAGTCCAAGTGATAACGACCACTGGATTACGTCTACAGCTACCTGCAACTCGGTTCAGACCTTTTCTTACACAAATAGGGGTTAGAGGGCAGTTTAGACTGACAACTGACCAAAAAAATAAGTTTATTAAGTTGGAAGCTCTGTAAACCTTGGCGTGCCTAGTGAGTTAAAAGGAATCTTAATCACATAATCAAACATTTCACCTCTTACCACCTCCAAAACAATTAACTATTTCTCAATAATGCTTTTACAATAAATGAATGCATTACCTTTGCTTAACTCGTTAGTAGAAAAGAGCTCAACGGCTCAATTCAAACACCAGCTTAAGTAAGCCCCCTAATAATAAAATATAATTCTAATTGTGGAGTGTGACTATGACCGCACGTGAAACTGTGGTTCCAGTTTTACTTGAAAAAGTGTACAAACTGATTCAAGACAAACTTGACCTTGCTCATCGACCTCTCGTAACTCAACTTGCTCAACACTTGTTTAGTAACGTTTCTCACGACGACCTGACTCAGAGAAACGAATCCGATTTATACGGTGCTGTAGTTAGCTTATGGCATCACATCAATGAAAAGAAAGCCGACGAAATCTCTGTTCGTGTTTTTAACCCGACAGTAAGTCGCCAAGGCTGGCAATCTACTCACACTATCGTTGAGATAGTGGTACCAGATAGCCCATTCCTCGTTGATTCTGTAAAAATGGCATTAACTCGCCTCGACCTCTCTTCTCACCTTATGCTTCACAACCCAACACAAATCTCACGTTCTGATAAGGGAAGTGTTGTTGGTGTAAGCAACAATGAAGGTGCATTCCAATCGCTTTTCCATATTGAAGTTGACCGTCTTAGTAGCAAAGCTGAAATGACAGCGCTTAAAACCGAGCTGCTGGATATTTTTACCGATACTGGCCTTGTGGTTAATGACTGGCTACAAATGGTAGAAAGACTTGAAGAAGTAACTAATCAAGTTGAACAGCAAAAAGAGACGATTCCAGTGGATAGCCAGCGTTTTGATGAAACGTTGGCGTTCCTTCGTTGGTTAGGCGAGCACAACTTTACGTTTATGGGCTACAAGGAATATGACCTTGTTTCTGTAAATGGCGACACGGAACTACAACCTACCAAGGAGCAAGGCCTTGGTTTGTTCGCAAATTCAGATCGTGTACGCAACGTTAAGCTGTCTGAGTTTTCTGACTCGGCACGCTTAGAAGCGAAAAAACCGTATGTATTGATCGTAACCAAGGGCAACACGGCTTCACGCATTCACCGTCCAGCTTACAATGATTACATTGGTATCAAGAAGTTTGATAAAAACGGCAAGGTCATTGGTGAGCACCGCTTTACCGGTCTTTACACTTCTGCCGTTTATAACCAGACCGTTGAAACCATTCCTCTAGTTCGCGAGAAAGTTGAGCGTATCTTAGATGCAAGTGGTTATCGTAAGGGTTCATACTCTTATAAAGCACTGCACAATATTCTAGAAAACTATCCGCGTGATGAACTGCTTCAAGCTCGAGAAGAAGAGCTACTTGAAGTGGGTACGGGCGTTGTACAAATGCAAGATCGCGATCTTCTGCGTTTGTTTGTTCGTAAAGACCCGTTTGGCCGTTTCTTCAGCTGTATGGTTTACGTAACAAAAGATCGTTACAACACCGAACTTCGTCGTCAAACCCAACGCATTTTAAAGCAGTACTTCGGTTGCGAAGAAGAGGTCGAATTCACGACATACTTCTCTGAAAGCCCACTGGCAAGAACGCACTATATTGTTCGTGTTGATAACAACAACATGGATGTGGACGTGAAAACAATTGAGCAAAATTTAATGGAAGTATCGTCTACGTGGGATGACCGCCTGTCTGAATCAATCGTTGCTAACTTCGGTGAGAGCAAAGGTCTTCCGTTATCGAAAGAGTACATGCGTGCATTCCCACGTTCGTATAAAGAAGACATGATGCCTGGTTCTGCTGTTGCAGATATCGAGCGACTAGAAGCTTTGAGTGAAGACAACAAACTTGGCATGCTTTTCTACCGACCTCAAGAAGAGGCGGCAGACTCTAAAGCTGTTCGTTTGAAATTGTTCTACCACAGTGATGAGCCGATTCACTTGTCTGATGTTATGCCAATGCTTGAAAACTTTGGCCTGCGCGTTATTGGTGAATCACCTTATGAAGTGCGCAAGACTAATGGGGTGACTTATTGGATCCTTGATTTTTCTATGCTGCATAAGAGTGACAAGACGATTGATCTTCGTGAAGCTCGCGATCTTTTCCAACAAGCTTTTGCTGCGATTTGGGCGGGTGAGTTAGACAGCGATGGTTTCAACCGATTGGTGTTGGGGGCGGGTCTTTCCGGCCGTGAAATCTCAATCTTACGTGCATATGCTCGTTACATGCGCCAAGTTGGTTTCCCATTCAGTCAACAATACATCGAAGACACATTGTCTCATTACCCAGATCTAGCGAAAGGGTTAGTGAGCTTATTCGGCAAGCGTTTTGATCCTAAATTGAAGGGCAGCGCCAAAGGCCAACAAGATCTTATCAAGAAGATCACTGAACAGTTGGATCATGTAGAAAGCTTGGATGATGATCGTATCATTCGTCGCTACATGGAAATGATCACAGCAACGCTTCGTACTAACTACTATCAGTTAGACGACAACAAACAGTCTAAACCTTGGTTGGCTCTGAAAATGAGACCAAGCGAGATTCCAGATATCCCAGCGCCGGTTCCTGCGTTTGAGATCTTCGTTTACGCACCAGACATTGAAGGTGTGCATCTGCGTGGCGGTAAAGTCGCTCGTGGTGGTTTACGTTGGTCAGACCGTCAAGAGGATTTCCGTACTGAGATTCTAGGCCTAGTTAAAGCACAACAAGTTAAGAACACTGTAATTGTACCGGTTGGTGCAAAGGGTGGTTTCGTTTGTAAGCGTCAGCACATGATGTCTGGCCGTGATGAAATTTTTGCTGAAGGTCAACGTTGTTACAAACGCTTCATCCGTGCGCTACTAGACGTATCAGATAACATTATTGAAGGCGAGGTTATCCCACCGAAGAGTGTTGTTCGTCACGATGAAGATGATCCGTACTTGGTTGTTGCTGCCGATAAAGGTACAGCAACTTTCTCAGATCTCGCAAACTCAGTATCTGATGAGTACAACTTCTGGTTAGGCGATGCGTTTGCCTCTGGTGGTTCTAACGGTTACGACCATAAAGCAATGGGTATCACTGCTAAAGGTGGTTGGGAATCTGTTAAGCGTCACTTCCGTGAAATGGGCATCAACTGTCAAACAACGGACTTCACCGCTATCGGCGTAGGTGATATGGCGGGCGATGTGTTTGGTAACGGTATGCTGCTGTCTAAGCATATTCGTATGCAAGCTGCGTTTAACCACATGCATATCTTCATTGACCCGAATCCAGAATCAGCATCAAGTTGGGTAGAGCGTGAGCGTTTGTTTAATCTACCTCGCTCAAGCTGGGAAGATTACAACAAAGATCTTATCTCCCAAGGTGGTGGCATCTTCTCTCGTCGAGCGAAGTCTATCTCTCTGACGCCTGAAATTCAGAAAATGCTAGGTACTAAGAAAGCATCAATGGCACCAAATGACTTGATCAAAGCGATCTTGTCTATGCAGGTTGATCTTCTTTGGAATGGCGGTATCGGTACATACGTTAAGTCTTCAAACGAGACTCATACTGACGTAGGTGACCGTGCAAATGACGTGCTTCGTATCGATGGCCGTGACCTGAAAGCTAAGGTTGTTGGTGAAGGCGGTAACTTGGGTATGACTCAATTGGGTCGTATTGAATACGCACTGACGGGTGGCCGCGTTAATACTGACTTCGTTGATAACGTTGGTGGTGTTGACTGTTCGGATAATGAAGTAAACATTAAGATCTTCTTGAATGGTTTAGTTTCTAACGGTGATCTAACCGTTAAGCAACGTAACCAAGTGCTTGAATCGATGGAAGATGAAGTGGGCGAAATCGTACTAGACGACGCATATTGCCAAGCTGAGTCTATTTCGGTTACTGAGCATCAAGGTGTTGGCTTAGTAAAAGAGCAAATCCGCTTTATTCACACAATGGAAAAAGCAGGGTACTTGGATCGCGGTTTGGAATACATCCCAGATGACGAAACACTGCTTGAGCGTGAAAAGCAGGGCCAAGGCCTAACAAGACCAGAGCTTTCTGTACTTGTTGCTTACGGAAAAATGGTGCTTAAAGAAGATCTTGTTAGTGATGATATCGCTAATGATGAATTCCATGCTCAACAGCTTATGCAATACTTCCCAACAGCGTTACGTCGTAACTATTCTCAGCATATGGATAACCATCCACTACGTTCTGAAATCATTGCGACGGCACTGGCTAACCAAATGGTTAACGAAATGGGTTGTAACTTCGTTACTCGTCTGCAAGAAGAGACGGGCGCAAATATCGTTGATATTGCCAATGCTTACGCGGCATCACGTGAAATCTACGGTCTTGGTAAAGTTCTGAAGAGCATCCGTGAACTGGACAATGTTTCAAGTTCCGAAGCTCAATACGAATTGATCTACCATGTTCGTCGTACACTTCGTCGTTTGGCTCGTTGGTTGCTAAGAAACCGTACTGGTAAACAGTCAGTGAAAGCACTGATTGAACTTTACCAAGGTGATGTTCTAACTATCACAGAGAAACTGGATGAAAACCTAGTGGCTTCTGAAGTAGAAGAGCATAACGCAATGGCACAGCTATGGATTGACCAAGGTGTAAACGCTGAGTTGGCTAATTCAGTCGCGCGTTTGTCTAGCTTGTACTCAGCACTGGATATATCCACAGTAGCTCGTGAAACAGGTAAAACAGTACAACAAGCGTCTAAGCTTTATTTCAATCTTGGTGACCGTTTGTCTCTGCACTGGTTCTTGAAACAAATCAATGGCCAAGCAGTAGACAACAACTGGCAAGCGCTGGCACGTGCAGCATTCAGAGAAGATCTGGATTGGCAGCAACGTCAGCTAACTGGTCAAGTGCTTAACTGCGGTTGTGCTTCAGACATCGATGTGATTAAAGCGCTTGATGATTGGATGGAAAGCAATTCGGTTTCTCTACATCGTTGGGAAAGCATCTTGAACGAATTCAAAGTGGGTTCGGTTCATGAGTTTGCTAAGTTCTCAGTAGCACTACGTGAATTGATGCTATTGAATCTGAACTGCATGTCAACAGACTAGCGATTAGATAAAAACGAAAAGAAACAAGGGCAGGCCATTAGGTCTGCCTTTTTCGTTTGGCCGAACAATGTTATTTGGCAGAACGGTGCTATTTGGCTGAATACTGAATGACGTGTCCAATTATTTCGTTGAGTCATTTGTGGTTAGTCAAGTTAGCTTCAAATTGGTCGAGCTAATTGATGCACGTTACATGAATGATAGTCAAATGGGCCATTCACTGGAGGATACGGTAACGTTTGCTTAATAATAAACCTCTTTCGTTAGCAAACTCGATTATCTTACCCTTACAGACAGTAATAGATTGAATAGTTGGGTAAATAAGTAAATAATATCGCCCCGTTTACACGGCGCTTTTTTCTATCGGAGGCACAATGCTTTACCGTCTAGCCAGAACTGGCTTTTTCCAACTTGATGCCGAAAAGGCTCATGATCTTGCAATCCAAAATTTCAAACGCTTCACCGGCACACCTATTGATCTTTTGTATCGCCAACAATTACCTCACCGACCTGTAGAGTGCATGGGTCTTACTTTTAAAAACCCAGTTGGCCTTGCTGCCGGCCTAGACAAAAACGGCGAATGTATTGATGCATTTGGCGCAATGGGTTTTGGTTTTGTAGAAGTAGGGACTGTTACTCCTCGTCCACAAGCAGGTAATGATAAACCACGTTTGTTCCGTCTTGTTGAAGCCGAAGGTATTATCAATCGTATGGGTTTTAACAACCTAGGCGTAGATAACCTAATTGAGAATGTTAAGAAGTCGAACTATGACGGCATCTTAGGTATCAATATAGGTAAGAACAAAGACACGCCAATTGAAAAGGGCGCAGAAGATTACATTATCTGTATGGAGAAGGTTTACCAATACGCGGGTTACATTGCGGTAAATATCTCTTCACCAAATACTCCAGGACTTCGTTCGCTACAATATGGTGAAGCACTTGATGATCTGTTGTCTGAACTAAAAACCAAGCAATCTGAATTAGAAGCGAAGCATGGCAAATATGTCCCGCTTGCTCTTAAGATCGCTCCGGATCTAAGTGATGACGAAATCAGCCAGATTTGCGAATCATTGATCAAAAATAAGATCGATGGTGTGATCGCAACCAACACGACATTGGATCGCAGTATCGTTGAAGGCATGAAGCATTGCGATGAAGCGGGTGGCCTAAGCGGGCGTCCAGTTCAATCTCGCAGTACTGAAGTTGTTCGCAAACTTCACGAAGAGCTGGGTGACCAACTACCGATCATCGGGGTAGGTGGCGTTGACTCTTACGTTGCTGCAAAAGAGAAAATGATGGCAGGCGCGAAGCTTGTACAAGTTTACTCTGGTTTCATCTACAAAGGTCCAGGACTTGTAGGCGACATCGTCAAAAATCTATAGTTCGCAAAAACGATCTTAGTCCAAAGACTACAATCCGGCATAGTCTTACTAAAAGAGACACTGTAACTCACTGAGTTGTAGAGAAAAGCGATAAGAAAGAGGAATTCATTTCCTCTTTTTTTTTGCCTATCGCACAGTAAAATTACTGTAATTGAAGGTAATTTTGCGTTTTACCTAATGGAATGGTTCAACAGTGTGAGACGAAATGATGCTTAAACCTAGCGATACATGGAGTTGGTATTACGATGAGCAGCAATGTTCATTGATGCTAAACCTCGGAGAGGATATGATTTTTAAAACGAATCTGGTCCGCAATAAGCTGGTGGACTGCGCTTTTAAAGATAATGAATTCACTGTTGATGATGCATCTTCCTACCAAACCTTCAAAGAACAAATTTCTGGCTTAGAACTGTCTGAGCCACGACAAGCAGAGCTTGCACTTTATTGTGTGGCTGCAAAGCGTTTCCATAAGCCTGTACAGCCTAAAAGCTGGTTCTTCGACTCACAAGGCGCTGGCCATGAATATCCTCAAGAAGGGGATATTGTACAAATGAATAACGAGCATAGTCTTGGTTACTTCATTGTATTAGAAGTAGGAGAGTGTGCGAGCCTATGTGCATTTGTAGACTTAGAAGAGTTCCTCCTAACGCCTTCAAAAGGGTTACGCTTTGGAGACTCGATTAAAGTCATGCACGATAGAATGACTGATGCAAATGCCATCCTTCATCAAACGCATATTGCTATGGTGGGTTAACCTCTAACCTAAAGCATCACTAGAGCATTATTTCGACCAACCATCGCTACGAATAAACCTGTAATACCTTCCCCATAATCGGCTTAATAGCCGATTTTTTGTGCCTAAAAAAGCCTATCTCAATAAATACGACGTAGTTCATTCATTTGAATGACGTTGTTCACTTATTTAATTTGCAAAAAACGTATCTTTTTTAACCTCAATTTCGACCAGTTCTCTCATTATCGATAGCGGGTTTCCTCTGTTTATTCCCTGTTTGGGGTCTTTTGTTGCTAAATTCCAACCTAAATTTCAGTTTGGTATATACCAATATTGGGGTGAATATAAATGCACTTAATGATTTAAGCCTATCGATGAGTGTTATTTCTGTGAGATTGAGAGTTGTTGTGCTGTAAGGGAGTGCGGGTAAGCGATCGCTTCATGACTGACCATTTGCTAAGCAGTTAGTAGAAAGATTCAATGAAAAGACGAGTTTAGTGTGATGCTCTAATAGCAAATTCAGGTATAATCGAGCTCATTTTTATCAATAAAAGAACACTATGAATCAATATCTAGCGGTTACCTCAAATGGCCTTGAGAATTTATTAGTTGAAGAACTAACCCAACTAGGGATTACAAACGCAAAACCTGTTCAAGCAGGTGTTAAATTCAAAGCCACCAATGAGCAAATTTATCGTTGTTGTTTGTGGAGCCGTTTGGCTTCTCGATTTGTACGTGTCCTTTCAGAATTCACTTGTATGGATGACATGGATCTTTACCTATCGACCACTGCGGTTAACTGGGTAAATCAATTCCATAGCACTAAGCGTTTCGTTGTTGACTTCAATGGTACGAACAACGAAATCCGTAATAGCCAATACGGTGCGATGAAAGTAAAAGATGCCGTTGTAGATTGCTTCGAGAAGAAGTCTTTACCGCGCCCATCTATTAGCAAAGAAAATCCAGATATTCGTATTCACGTTCGTCTACATCGCGATAAAGCGATTCTTGGTGTGGATATGGTAGGTAGTGGCCTCCATCAACGTGGCTACCGTCCAGAATCCGGTCGCGCACCCTTGCGTGAAACTCTTGCAGCAGCGATTCTTCTTCGTAGTGGTTGGGATGCAACGAAACCTTTCTTAGACCCTATGTGTGGTTCAGGTACGTTAGTGATTGAAGCGGCGATGATGGCTGCAAACATGGCACCAGGTGTGAAACGTCAGAAATGGTGTTTTGAATCACTAGAAGATTTCGAACCAGAGCTTTGGGCTGAAGTGAAAGCAGAAGCGAACGTTCAAGGCCGTCGTGGCGTTAAGAAAGTAGAATGTAAGTTCTTCGGTTATGACAACGACGAACGCATGATCAAAACGGCGCGTGACAATGCACGTCGTGCTGGCGTTGAAGAGTTGATTGAATTCGAAGTAGGTGACGCAGCAAAGCTTAAACGCCCTGCAGAGTTCAATGATGGTGTGATTGTGTCAAACCCTCCTTATGGTGAGCGTTTAGGTACAGAGCCTGGCTTGATTGCACTCTACACAGCATTTGGTGCTCAACTGAAGGCTGAGTTTGGCGGCTGCAACGCGTCTATCTTCTCAAGTTCTGATGAATTACTTAGCTGCTTGCGTATGCGTGCAGACAAACAGTTCAAACTGAATAACGGTGCGTTACCGTGTCACCAGAAAAACTACTCAATTTCAGACCGTCCTATGTCTGAGCGTCCAACTGGCGAGCAAGAACAGTTGATTGCTCCTGATTTCGCGAACCGTCTTAAAAAGAACATCGGCAAAATCGGTAAATGGGCGAAGAAAGAGCAACTAGATTGCTACCGTATCTACGATGCTGACTTACCAGAATACAATGTAGCGATTGACGTATATCCGGGTCACCTTGTGATTCAAGAATACGCAGCGCCTAAAGATGTGCCGGAAGACAAAGCTAAGCGTCGCTTAACCGATATCATCCGTGCTTCTATCCAAGTGACTGGCGTTGAAGCGAACAACGTCGTGCTTAAGGTTCGTCAGAAGCAGAAGGGCCGTTCTCAATACCAGAAGATGGCTCAAGACTCTTCTAACCTAGAAGTAAACGAATACGGCGTTAAGCTGATTGTTAATCTTCATGATTACCTAGATACAGGCTTGTTCTTGGATCATAAGATTACTCGTCGTCGTATTGGTGAGATGGCTGGTGGTAAAGACTTCTTGAACCTGTTTGCTTACACAGGCAGTGCTTCTGTTCATGCAGCAGTAGGTGGCGCTCGCTCTACAACGACTGTTGATATGTCGAACACATATCTTGAGTGGGCAAAAGAGAACATGGAACTGAACGGCCGTGTTGGTCGTCAACATCAATTTGTTCAAGCTGACTGCTTACAATGGTTGGCGAAAGAGCAAGGATCTTACGATTTGATCTTTATTGATCCACCAACATTCTCAAACTCTAAGCGTATGGATCAATCTTTTGACGTTCAACGTGACCACATCCAGTTGATGGAAGATTTAAAGCGTCTTCTAAGAGAAGAAGGCACGATTGTGTTCTCTAACAACAAGCGTCATTTCAAGATGGATATGGAAGGACTGGAAGAGCTGGGTCTTAAAGCTCAGAATATCTCGTCTAAGACGTTGCCTCTGGATTTCTCTCGCAACAAGCACATTCATAACTGCTGGTTGATTACTCATAAGTAATTAAGAGATTGTATAAGGATATATAGTGCTGACTCTCTACAGTACAGAAGGGTGCCATCTATGTGAGATGGCATTCAAACTCACGGAACAGCTGAATATAAGTCATCAGATCAATGTGGTGGATATCGCATTGGATGATGAGCTCTTCTCCCGTTACGGGGTCACTATTCCGGTACTCAAATTTGAAAGCTCTGACTTGTCTAAACACTCAGAGCTTAACTGGCCTTTTGGCTTGTTAGAACTTAACGATTGGTTAAAGAAGAATGGCATTACTTACAATTCATAATGGGCAATTAGCGTTTGGCGATCACCCATTATTAGATGGTGCGGATTTCGCACTGCAAGAAAACGAACGTGTGTGTTTGGTTGGCCGTAATGGTGCAGGCAAATCAACGTTGATGAAGATTTTGTCTGGCAACATCATCATGGATGACGGCAAGATGCAGATTACACAAGATGTGGTTGTATCTCGTCTAGAGCAAGATCCACCGCGTAATGAACAAGGTTCTGTTTACGAATACGTCTCGGGTGGTTTAGCTGAGGTAGGTGAGTTGCTTAAAGAATACCACAACTTACTTGATGTGATTGCAGAAGATCCTAGCGAAAAGAATTTAAATCGCCTTACTCGCGTTCAAGAAAAATTGGATCATGCAAATGCTTGGCGTTTTGAAGATCGCGTAAGTAATGTTCTTGCTGCACTTAAACTAACAGCAAATACTAAACTGACGGAACTGTCAGGTGGTTGGCAACGTAAAGCCGCACTTGCACGTGCGCTTGTATGTGACCCTGACGTATTACTGCTTGATGAGCCTACCAACCACTTGGACGTAGCTACGATCGAATGGTTAGAAGCTTTCTTAAAAGATTTCCGTGGTTCAATCATCTTTATCTCGCATGACCGTGCTTTCATCAAATCAATGGCGACACGCATTGTTGATCTTGACCGTGGCAAGCTAAGTTCTTTCCCTGGTGATTACGACAACTACTTGTTAGAGAAAGAAGAAGCGCTACGTGTTGAAGAGATGCAAAACGCAGAATTTGACAAAAAGCTAGCGCAAGAAGAAGTTTGGATTCGTCAAGGCATCAAAGCGCGTCGTACGCGTAATGAAGGCCGTGTTCGTGCTCTTAAAAAGCTTCGTGAAGAGCGTCAAGATCGTCGTGAAGTACAGGGTAAAGCGAACATCCAAATCGATACGTCTGCACGTTCAGGTAAAATCGTATTTGAAGCAGAGAACCTTAACTTTGCATTTGAAGGCAAAGAGATCGTTACAGACTTTAGTTTCAACATCATGCGCGGTGATCGCATCGCACTTATCGGGCCAAATGGCTGTGGTAAGAGTACGGTTCTTAAACTGCTTCTTGATCAACTTAAACCCGATTCAGGTCGCTTGCATTGCGGTACTAAGCTGGAAGTGGCTTACTTCGACCAATACCGTGAAATTCTAGACCCTGAGAAGTCGGTGATTGATAACCTAGCGGATGGTAAGCAAGAAGTGACTGTAGGCGGGCGTGAGCGTCACGCATTGAGCTACTTACAAGATTTCTTGTTCTCTCCTAAACGTGCTCGTACCCCTGTTAAAGCACTGTCTGGTGGCGAGAAAAACCGATTGTTATTGGCTCGTATTTTCCTTAAATCGAATAACTTGTTGATTCTCGATGAGCCTACCAATGATTTAGATATCGAAACATTGGAACTTTTAGAAGATTTGCTTGCCAACTATGAGGGTACGTTGCTTCTCGTGAGCCACGATCGTCAGTTCGTTGATAATACGGTAATGACGAGTTGGATATTTGAAGGTAACGGTGTAGTTGAAGAGTTTGTTGGTGGTTACCATGATGCTCAGAAGCAAAGAGCACAAGCACTTGAGTATCGTCAGGTTGAAAAGCCAGCAAAGACTGAAAAAGTTGTTGAGGAAACTCCCAAAACTGCGCCAGTTAAAACTAAACCTAAGAAGTTATCGTATAAGCTACAACGAGAACTAGAAGCGCTACCAATGCGTTTAGAAGAATTGGAAACTCAAATTGAAACTCTTCAGGAAGAAGTCAACGATCCAAGCTTCTTTTCAAAATCTGTAGAGCAGACACAACCAGTATTAGATAAGCTATCTGCAGCAGAGCAGGAGCTTGAAGTTGCTTTTGAGCGCTGGGAAGAGCTCGAGGCACTACAACAGGAAAGTTAAGAAGTAATAATGACTTGTACTAAATTTAAATTAACAACAGTTGCAGCCCTAGTTTTGGCTGCAACTAATGCGAATGCTGCGCTTTACAAGGTAGTTGAAGTTACGCCTTCTTTTGCTGATGAACCTGAAATATCTGAGATATTTGGTGTTGCAATTCAGCCAGGTAAAGCTGTCAACGTTAACGCAGTATTGCCAGCATTACCTGATGATGAGTTACTTCTAGGTTGTTTTGATTCTAATGCAACTAACTGTGCGGATAGTACATTTAAGCTCGCAGGCGAGACACGTAACACCGTTGAAGCAGTTAGCTACCGGGAAGAAGTTCCTTTCGCTATGGACGCACCGTTCCAATATATTCAAGACCGAGACGATTTTGAAGATTACTGCCGTCGAGAATTGAGATATTCAACCTGTGAAAGTTGGGCGGACAATCGTTGGGCTACTTGGAGTAAAGAAAGCGATCTTAGCTATGTAAATGCGAAAGCATTTATTGAAAACGGTAGCTCAATTAGTTCTTATAACGTAGCAATTACGGCGCTAGATGATTCAGGTGTGCCAGTAGGTATTGAGTCAAACGGCAATGATATTCGTTATAATGCAGTTACAACGGTGCCTCTAACTGCTTCATCTGAATCACGTGCTTTTGGTGCTTTAACCGTTAACGATGGTACCACCGACATAATCTATAACTTTGGTAGCATTTCTGTAAAAGGGCCTGCGACAAGTACTTCCAGCACGACATTTAGCTCTAAAGCTGCTATTTGGAAAGCTGGTGAAGTACACGAGTTTGATTGGACTCGTGGGGGGAATGCTCAAGAAGGTGATTACTTTGCTCAAGGAAGTATGCGTGGTCTTGCTGCAAACTCCGGAAAACTATATGGTGTAGGGTTTGATACCACTAATGGTAATAATGATCTACAAGACATGAATGCAAGTGTCTTTGTGAGTGATTCATTAGATATTTCCGGCGCTGTTTGGACAACAAAAATCATCAGTGGTGCAGAAGTTAATTCAGGCTCAAATAACGATGATGCTAGATACAGTAACTCTGTTGCAACTGATATTAACGATAACTTGTTCGCTGTTGGTTATTCCAAACGTAACGGCTATGTACCTGAGAGCGGTAGTGCAGGTAACAAGATTTTCGTTGTAACGGATGCTAAAAACCCGACTGCAACATACTTGTCTGGTGGTATCTTCTTTGGTGGTTCGAGCGGTGAAGCTAAAGCAGTTAATAACTTCAATGAGTTTGTTGGTCAGATTGACGCTGAGACGACTCGTGAAGTAGATGGTAGTGAGCGTAGACACCGTGGTTTTATTTACCCATATCAAGCGACTGGCACTGATGCATCAAGGATTGCGCTGTTTGAAAGCAAATCTTGGTGGTTAGATGATCTAACAAATGGTGCAAATGCAGATGGGCAAGATTACTCGAGTGCTAACAACCATTTCCGGGTTATTGATGCGACAGATATCAATGATGCCGGTGTCATCTCAGCCACCGCTATCAAGTGTACCGTTGGTGGAACAACACAAGCATATGATACAACGTCTCATAACTCGTATTGTGGCGGCGCTGCATCTAACGCGGTGGAAGAAGTCGTAGCTGTTAAGCTGATTCCAATTGCCGGAGCTACTAAAGCTGATATTCAAACTCGTAGCACTGATACGGAGAAAGTTGATCGTCAAGGCGGTAGCCTAGGTTGGTTAGGTTTGACTGTGCTTGGCCTGTTAGGGTTCCGTAGAAAATTTAAATAATTTTATCTCTTGAGCCCGAGTTCACAATTCTGAACTCGGGCTTTTTTTCGCCTTGAGAAAAGTGCAAAAGTGGTCGATTCTTAAAGTTGGAGTCAACAAAACTCCACGAAGTTGTAATCATTGTATGTTAGTAAACGAACACCCGTATGAGGACTGCACTATGAAGAGACAAAAGCGTGATCGCCTAGAACGAGCACAATCTCAAGGTTACAAAGCTGGTTTAAACGGCAGGTCACAAGAAGCTTGCCCATACAGCCAAATGGATTCTAAATCCTATTGGTTAGGTGGTTGGCGTGATGCCAAAGATGATAAGCATTCAGGTCTCTATAAGTAGATAGGGCGAACATATTCAAAGGTCAAGGCTCCATGTTGTATAACAGCTGGAGCCTTGTTAGTTTCTGAGAACCATACAAGGCCTTATAAACCGAGAACTGGCTGATTAGAAAGTGATTTAAGGTTGTTTCGCTGGTGGACATATAATTGATGAGAGTTACTTAGTTATATCTTAGCGCACTATAACTAAATATGTTGGAATGAAAATAAAGCAACCATTGGCTGCTTTATTAAAAATCTAACTATTAGACTAGAATGCTGATGTGTCTTGGAAAAGACCAACTTTCAAATCTTTAGCAACATAGATCTCTTTACCATCAACAAGAACGCGACCGTCTGCAAGGCCCATTACTAGGCGACGGTTAACAACACGCTTCATGTGAATTTCGTAAGTTACTTTTTTAGCCGTAGGTAAGATTTGGCCAGTGAATTTAACTTCACCAACACCTAGAGCACGGCCTTTACCTTTGCCGCCAACCCAACCAAGGTAGAAGCCAACAAGCTGCCACATTGCATCAAGGCCTAGACAACCAGGCATTACTGGGTCGCCAGGGAAGTGACAGTCGAAGAACCATAGGTCAGGAGTAATATCCAGTTCAGCAAGAATCAAACCTTTACCGAAATCACCTTCAGTCTCAGACATTTTAGTGATGCGATCCATCATCAACATGTTCGGTGCTGGTAGTTGAGGACCTTCTGGCCATAGTTCGCCTTGGCTTGATGCTAGAAGATCTTCGCGAGTGTAAGAATCACGTTTGTTTTGCATTATCAATTACTCCGATTTTTGATAGGTGCATATTAGTGAACAGGTGTACGCTAAACAAGTCCGATCAGTACTAGACAAACCAGTTTTTAATGCGTCCAACGATTCCAATAGGGTGCTCATGTCTTTCAAAGTTTTCAATACGTTCCGCGATTTTACTCAGAACGCTTTCTTGTTCTTCGTCCCTAAATGGTGCGTTCATAATAAGAGGAATCGCTTCATCTACATTAGACACAGACCAGATATGGAACTCTTTGTTTTTGATGCTTTCAATTAGGTCTGGCTTCAGAGCAAGGTGTCTTAAGTTAGATCTTGGAAGGATCACACCTTGTTCGCCAGTTAGCCCGTTGTGTTTACACACATGGTAGAAGCCTTCGATTTTCTCGTTTAGCCCACCAACGGCTTGTACACGACCGAATTGGTCGACAGCACCGGTTACCGCTATTTGTTGATTGATAGGGTATTCCGACAAAGCACTTACCAGAGAGCAAAGCTCAGCAAGGGAAGCGCTATCGCCATCAACTTCGCAGTATGATTGCTCAAACACAACAGAAGCAGCATATGGCAACGGATCTTCTAAGTTTAGCGAGCTACTTAAAAATGCTTGCATGATCATCATGCCTTTCGCATGAAGATTACCACCAAGTTCGGCTTTGCGCTCAACATCTGCAATATCACCATCACCAAAGTGAATAACACATGAAATTCGTGCAGGTTCACCATACGATATTGGGTGCCCCGGTACATCGATAACCGTTAGGCCATTAACTTGGCCTACTTGTTCACCCTCTGTTTCGATGATGACTTGGCCATCTCGAATATCATCGAGAGCACGTTCAGGAAGGTAAGACTCGCGGTTGTATTTGTGTTGTTGAGCTTGCTGAATATGGTGAATATCAATGTCACCATTGTCCGCTTCAACTAAAGCTTCGCTCAATAGCGCATTGTGCCAAATAGGGCATAAAGGGATATAGCTCTGATCTTCAGTCTCACGCGCGCCAGCGGTAAGAATCCCAATTAGTGCCTGTTGCGTAATGTATGGGAGGTTATAACGTTGCTGAAGCCATCTTAGATACCCAAGATATTGGGTCAAAGTATCGTGTGAAAGCTTAATATCTTGTTCTATTTCACTGAATAGACAGAACCCTGTTTGAATATCGCCATCTAGATAATCCAGATCACCAAGTTGAGCGCGGTCTCCGACAACAATCAACTTAATGTTGTATGTCAGTGCAGCGATAGGCGTTTGATTTAGATGCTCTGGAGAACTGCTAATTGGTTCGACTGCTTCACCGAGAAGTGCGGATTTCAATAACAACCAACTTCCTGGATTTGCAAGGATCAGATTCGCTGAGACAACGAGGTAACCATCGTTCGCTCTAGAAAGTAGACCTGGCTTTGTCGCTACAATTTCACCATTTTTAGACTGAACTTGGTCAAATAAAGTGGCTGCATTTAAAGATTCGGTTTTTATAACAGGCTGAGCATCGTCTTTTAATTCTGTCGTCAAAGATTCAACGATAAGTTGACGATAGATTGAGTTGTCAGGCGCATTAACAAGTAGAACTCGTGAAAGATTGGATAGGCGTACAAAACGGGTTAGCGCATCTCTAAATCTATGTTGAATATCTGAGAATGTGAAAGGAGAGATGTCAGGGAATTGCTCTAGTTGAGCGCTATATTCATCGTACTGAGGCGTTACATGTCGCCAATCTACTTGAGTCATTTAAATGTCTGATTATGATAATAAGGTAGGGAGTATATAGAAAAACCGAGGACTCATATAGGTCTATGTTGTAGTTACTAAACACTAAGCTAATATAAGTATGATCTTGGTCTATTCTTTCAAGACAAGAATTGTTAAGTGACCTATTATGGGTTACGCTGTCACTAGGTTAACTCTCGAGATTAGACATGAAATATCAGCAGCTTGAAAATTTAGAATGTGGTTGGAAATGGAACTACTTGGTAAAAAAATGGAAAGAAGGTGACTCGATCACTTGCCACATTGATTCAAGTGAAGCTGATGTTGCCGTGAAAGCTTTGTTGGAGCTAGAACACCAACCTACAGGGGTTCTTGAGTGGATCTCAAATAACATGTCGCCTGAGCTCGATAACAAACTCAAGCAAGCGATCAGAGCCAAACGTAAGCGCCATTTCAACGCTGAGCAAGTTCATACTAAAAAGAAGTCTATCGATCTTGATTATCGAGTCTGGGAGAAGTTATCTCAACGAGCAAACGAACTCGGTTGTACGTTATCTGATGCGATAGAGTATTTGGTTAGCGAAGCGTCTCGAAGTGAGCAGGCCAGCAAGACAGTTACTAGCCTTAAAGAAGATTTGAGTAAGCTCCTTTCTGACGATAAATAACCGTCAACAGTAGTGGTGACATTATGATGTATGTAATCTTAATTGGTGCAGCGTTGGTTTTTTGGTTAGTCGCAGTTGATCGGCCAGTATTGAAAATCAAATTTAGTGACGGGGCGATCGAACAAGTTAAAGGTCACCTTCCACCGAGCTTTAAGCACAACCTTCAAGAAATTGGCCACAATAATTCCTTCAAGGGTGAGTTGAAAGTGTATGCGAAGCGCTCTGGTTACAATCTCAAATTTACTAAAGATGTACCTAAAAGCGTTCAACAACGTATTCGTAACGTTTTTCCGCATAATGGATTTAAATCCAAAGGTTCAAAGAAAGCGTAATTGTCGAGAATTACGCGTTATCTGGTAAAACGTCATACTTAGTTAATTCTTCATCCTCCTTAACTGTAAGCATACTGTTCTCACCCCTAATAAAGAGAGAGCAGTATGAGATATCTATTATTCTTGTCGTGTTTTTTATCCCCATTCGTTTTTGCCGACGATGCATTGGTTAACCCCGTAGCCAAAAAAATTAAAGCCACAGTGCAGAAAGGGCTCAACAAGAGTAATATTGATTTTGATGGTTATTGCGACCTGATGATAGAAATGAAGCACTCTAAAGGTTATGCCAGAATTAAAAAGGTTAGGGCATCTGGCGATAGCAAAGCATGCAAACAAGCTAAAAAGCACTTACCGAGGAAGAAAAAGTTCAAATACAGCTTTCCTGAAAAGTACATCCGCCTCCATATCACATAATAATTCATGTCATGCACTATAACTAAATGACCTTAATTTTATTGAAACAATTACGTGAACCAATCTCTAATTTCTATTAATATTAGTTTTATTATAAAGGCAGGATATGCCGACAAAAGAGCATTTAGGGCAAAGGAAAGTCACTGTTGTTGTTAGCACATAAAAATTACCCCCCTGAAGTGATTGAGATATCTAGAAAAGTCTCAATCAATGTTGAGGCTCGCTTTAATCGGTGGTTGATCTCTCCGGAGTATAAACTCGAACAATCTACGGTAGATACATTACTGAGTTTGGAAAATAGATACTGTGATAGCGTTATTTTTGATGAATCTGACCGCATATCTCACAATCAACGTATTTTATTGCGTTGTGAACAAGATAGAGTTAACGCTCATCGTGAGAAAGTCGTCGCGAAGCAACAAACACTGCGTTACGTGGTCGATGATGTAAGTAATGCAGCCTCGGAGCTTATGCTTGAGAAGCTTCAAGGGACCTTAATAAGCACATTGTTTTCAGAGCTACCAGACTACAACCAGTTCGCTAATGTTGGCTATTCGCCATCCTTAAACTTTTCTAAGCTTCATGAAATATCAGCTAAAAGTAGTGCATTGAGTTCAAGCTTAATCGAGTTTGTTTCCAATCGTGAGTTCACTGAAAAGTACGGTAAAAAATCCAAGGTAATTCTCGATCCTAAAGTTGCAGCGCGGCAAATAGGTATCGAGAACTGTCGTTTGTTGTTTCCATTGCTGATGAGCCAACAGCTTATTAAATGGAGTGATGGCAACATCAAGCACATCTCGCCTAAGGTTTGGCAGCATCTGGTAGTGACTTCAAATGCGACTCGAATTCGACTTCAAGAAACGTCGGTAAAAGATCCTAACGTCGGTATTCTACTAGGTGTTTTGAGAGTTCTGCCTTTATTCTTGATTTGTAACCACTTTTCTTCAACTTTTGAAGATGCATTGGTAAAAACGATGCTTGGCTATCGTGAAGCAAGTGACAAGCATGATGAATATTATGCTTGTACAGAGGTGATACCAAACACACAGTTTCTCGAAGTAATGGTAGAGAAATTGGAGCTTAATCTACTAAAAAATCTCGTTGAATTTGTAGATTGGAGCCCAAGTAATCTGTTCATTAAGAGGGCGCTTCTAGAGGAAGTGAATGATATCCCCGTGCTTGAGCGAACAGTTTATGGCGCGGCTCTCGCCCAAGGTCGAAAGTTTTCTATTTTCGAAGCGTTGGACAACAGCGAATTGTTTAACGTTAAGCATCGTCCTTATTGGTTTTCCACAGTTCAAATGTCTATAACGACAATTGAACAAATGCAGTGTAGAGTGCCTGGACAACTGACGACGAACATGTAAAGGAAAAGGGAGCTACATTAATGTGGCTCCCTTTTTATTACACTGCAACTTCTGATAATTTGCTAGTTTTTCAATAATAATCAGTTGGTTGTGTTATTTTAGCTGACCACTTCGAATGTAAACGACTCTTGTTTGGCTGTTGCGTGCTTAACGGGAATACCAAGGCGTTGGCAAGTCATCAGAACTTTAAGCTTCCTGTCGGCAGGAGCGTGTTCAGAGAGGATCACAGAACTTAGGCATTCTCTATTAAGGTACAGCTTATTGCCGAGCATCTCCTCATCAGGCAACACCCAGCGATATTCCTTTTCGTAGCGCCAATTAGAATGCTTGATCTTAAATATTTCTACATCCAATTCAGATGTTTGGAATTCATTCAACGATTCTAAGTGGAACATGTTTGGGTCGTCTTCATACTGGACTCCAAAGCAATTGAGCTTGGCCTCACCATTATAACAATTGAGATCATACTCGATGCACATGCCTTTAAAGTTGTCGCCATACTGAGACCATAGTATTGGGTGGTCACTTGACTGAGAAAAACACACAACCTTGAAATCGTTCTGAAGTTCTTTGTCGAGCAGATGGTTAGACTCAAATGGGTTATTAAAGGTCTTAGCGTAATCAAACCATAACGAACATTCGGCAATAGATTGTATGTTTCTGTCGTGGAGAGATCTGAACTTATAAAGTTTAGGCAACATATCAAACACCTAGTTTACAACATTGCTTGATGTTAACACTTTAATTCATAACTCATACCCGAATGCATAGCATTTGATTGCTCAATCACCAAATTTATTGGCACAACTGTTTGATAGATCAAAATTTAAACACGAAATAGTGACCGGTTTAAGTGGTTTATTTTGCGTAAAGGTTAAGCTTTCAAGTTGTAGCTTTTTAGAAAGATACAACGTAACTTGTTGGATTGCTCGGAAGTTTTAACAACTCCTTCTTGAGGCTGAAATTAGCTACAGCCCAGAAAGGCCAAAAATTGATGACATACGGCCTTACCAATGAGAGTGCGATAGTGTGTTTAACGCTTTATCTAGCGACGACGTAAGTCGATTGGTTTGACACGTCTGTTGATGCAATGCCGAAGTGCGCTAACGGACAATTGATTTAGGTGTCAGTGTTTTATCTGAAGATATTAATGCCACAGCGTTTGCCCTTTTAAGTGTGAAGGATCACGCGGTAACTTACGTAATGTGAATTCATCTCTGAGATAAGATTTAGCGAAGTTCTTTCGCTTCTTTCCCAATGCTGGCAAGTCGCCTAACACTTTAACAATACCTTTAACTTCCAGTGAATCAAAACTATAGCCTTGATCAAGAAGGAGCTCTAATACTGGATAGAGCTTTTTATATACCCGAGTTGCTTCAGTTTTTGAATCTCGTCTTACTTTTATCTTCGCCTGCAATGAATCGAGTAGAGAGAGCCTTCCCAAAATGCCAAGTATATTGGATACATTAATTATGACGTTCGTAACGTAGATACTTAGAACGAATTCGATGCAAAAGATAACGTAGTACTCAGTAATAAATATTTGGTCACTGTACAGGATGACCGGGTAAACATTCTCTAAGATCGTTATGCCAACAAAACTAACACCGATCAAGATTCGATAATTAGAACTGATAACGTCCACATTAGTGAATCGTAAGAACAAACAAATAATGACAACGTATGTGATAAATGCAGAAACAAAGGAGATGACTTGCTCACCAGTACTCGCCACCATTAGGTCAACATTAAAGAAAGTAGATCCAATGATTAGTAGTGCGCATAAGATAATTGCTTGCTTTTGGTCATTGTTTGTTTGCAAAATTTTGGCTCCGATTTAATACAGCGACGGAGTATAGATGAAACTTGCAACTACTTTTATACCATTGATTTAAAATGGTTATTTTGACTACCTGATTGGTAGTATTGATTGGTTCATTGGATCGAGAAACCGTGTTTTTGATAGGACTCGTTCTTTGCTACATAAAAACAAATGCTCATACCAACTCTATCAGGAGGGCTTAAGCTAACTTGACGGCCACAAACGTCCAAGTCGTCATCAACCCGGCCATGCGATTGATTTCGTGGATTACGATGAAAACAACAACGTGACATTGGACTTTTGGGGCGGTGAATGGAAAAGCATTAGAGATGGTCCACACGTTGAATTGAATCGTTTGGTGTACCCATGATTAGCGCGTTAATGAATCTTGTGATCGGTAGCGTAGCTACGTATAAACAGCTTAATCAAAAACTGAATCTTAGGTTCATCAAGCGGCCAGTTGCATCATCAATGAACACCAATAGACAGCATTTATCGCAGCGGCCTTCAAACCAGTCATGATAGGAGCCGTTAATTTGGATAAGTTTACCCAAGAAATCAAGGTGGTAACGAGGCTGATAGATTCGAGGTTTACGTTGTGAATGTGGAAGCCACAGCCCGTCGGAGATCATCCATTGACGGAGTGTTTATTTAGAGACGGATAGATTGTGTAGTTGAGTCAGCTTTTCCAGAGCGAACGTTGGTGAGAAGTCAGAGTAATGCCCACGAATAAGCTTCAGCATTTCAATTCTGAAATGTTCTGAGTAGCGTCGATTACTTGGGCGTCCACGCGCTGCGTGTGTAAGACTTTACGCGCCAAGAGAGATCAGTTGGTTCACCAAACGTCGGATATGACGCGTAGATAGATTCAAAATGACAGCAGCGTCAACTTGGCGTAGTCGTTTTTCACGTACGTCTGTAAGCACCTTGAATCGATGAATATCTTTTTTACTCATAGTAATAAGCATCCGGATAACTCCTAAGCAGACCAATATAGGTAAGCTTAGGAGGACATTTTAAAATGGCTCAAACCGGACATTACTATCTGGGGCTTACAGATCCAATACGTATTATGTATATTATGTTAAATTGATTTTGGTGTTTATAAGGCAGGTATCTTTGTGTGATGCCCTGCCTCTTGTTTATCTACCAAATTGGCGTTCTATTTAACAGTAAGGCTATTTACCATAAAATACCTAATAAACATATATCCTAATCTTCGATTAAGAATACGTTTATTAGATTTCAAGCATTAATCGATCAATAGCCTCTGTGATCTCTTTGGTTCTTACTGGTTTGGTAACGAAATCATTCATGCCTACATCTAAGCACGAACATTTATCTTCTAGTGATGTGTGTGCTGTTAGCGCGACAATTGGCGTTGTGATGTTCGCATCTCTCATGTATTTAGTTGTCGTTAAGCCATCCATTACTGGCATCGATACATCCATCAAGATAATGTCTATCGAGTCGTTTCCTCTTTCAACAAAGCCAATTGCTTCTTCACCGTTACTTGCGATGAAAACTTCGTGGCCTTGTCGCGTTAGAATCAATTTAATCACCATTTGATTTGTAGGATTGTCTTCGACAACTAAAACTGAATAGCGGCTTCTGAGTTCTCTTGAAGATTTGTCCTCTTCACAGTGAGCTAGATTGTTCGTGACTCTGGTAAGTACTGGTAACTGTACTTCGAATTTAGAGCCTTTTCCTGGTTCACTCTCTACAGATATGCGTCCTCGCATTAGTTCTACCAGTCGCTTGGTTATTGCCAGGCCTAAACCGGTGCCACCAAATCTGCGTGTGATTGTGCTATCAGCTTGCACGAATGGGCTGAATAGCGACGAAAGTTGTTGTGAGCTAATGCCAATCCCGGTGTCTTCTACTGTTATATAGAATGAGCTCTGCAGGTATTTGATAGAAACATGGACATGCCCACGCTCAGTAAATTTAATCGCGTTGCCAATCAGGTTAAATAGGATCTGTGCCAAGCGACTTGGATCGATGTAATGAAGTTCATCTTCAGGGATATCGCTGGTTACCGTTAGCGCCAACCCTTTATCGTCTGCTGTCTTCTTTTGTTCAGATAATACAAAAGTTACAGTGTCTCTTACATTGCTCCATTGAGGTGCTAGTGAGAAACATCCAGATTCAATCTTAGAAAAATCCAATACATCACTGATAATTGCCAGTAGAAGCTCAGATGATGTGCTCATATTAAGCAGTATAGACTGTTGTTCGTCGTTCAGAGGTGTGGATTTCAGCGTGTCTATTAAGCCAATGATGGCATTTAGCGGGGTTCTTAACTCATGACTCATCATTGCTAAGAATTCAGACTTGGCCTTGTTGGCTCTCTCTGCATCTTTCCTTGCTGTGACGAGTTCTGCTGTTCGTTCTCGAACCGTTGCTTCGAGCTTTTCTTTGTTTTCAATGTCGAATACAGCACGCTCAATTAGTGGTCTAAAGCGGTTTAGGGTTGCTTTGGTTTCAACACTAAAGTGCTTGGTATTGGAGTGGATAAAGATGATTACGGATTGTGTTAGTCCGCTATCGATACCAGTAATTAGAACAGAGTTGATTTGATCGAGAATGATGGGATGTAAGGAATTGAACTCACCCAGAGACTTGGGTTCAAACAGGATGGCGCATTCTCCATTGATCACTCGAGATAGCTTGCCACAATCACTCCAATTCATTTGTTCGAAGACTTTGTTATTGGTTAGTAGGGTTTTGAAATTGCCTTCGTTCCCTACCCTAGATATTACGATAAAGTCATCAAACTTAATGTATTTTTTGAGCACAAATTCAAGACTATAAAATATCTCAGATATGTTACTTGCCTTACTGATCGCAGAGATGGTTGATAAGATCACCCTGTTCTCTTCAGCCAGTTTTCGCTCACGGGCTTTTAGTTTTTGCAGTTCAATACGTGCTTCTTGCAGCGCTTCTTGACCTTCAGAGCCCATTATTTTTTCAACCTATAAAACGTTGCAGACGATACCATTAAATTTCCGTGCGCACTCTCGCCGCCAGATAACCTTCCTTGTTCACCAAAGGTGAATGGGCATATGTATGGGAGTCCGTTAAGTGCTTGATTTATTTGATCGCATACTTCGTCCATATCTTGCTTAAGGTTCAACATTGGACCTGCACAGAAGATGTTGATCGCACCTAGTTTCTCTTCTAAATCCATGTCGTTGTAGTAAGAAGAGTGAATAATATTAGCGGCACGGCTTATCAATTGCTGTTTAGAACCCTGCATCAAATAAATGGTGTCGCCTTCACTGATATCTGTGAATAGCTCGATTCCATTGCACTCTGTTTCTCTAATTGAGTGGGACAATTTGAAATATGGGTAGTCGTATGAAGAGCCAACTTTTCGCCCTAGCGGATACACGGACGACTTTTCGAATATATAGCCATCATCACTACCACCTAGATGGAAATTGGTCCATTCGTTATAAACGGTGACGGCTGGTCTATGGTCAATCTCCAACAATATTCGGTTTCTTACTTTAGTCACGGTCCCAGAATAGCGAGTGGGCGTATGGCCTGCACTAAAAGACGAATAGATGGACTGAGAAGCAAATACCACAGTTAAAGACACGCCATTGATAGAGAGTGACTCTTCGGTAAAAATACTCCAGTTTCCAGAAACCTGATTGTCCGCCGCGCTGCCACCAATAACAGGTACCTCAGTACCAAACTTCTTATCGATAGCCGCCATGACCTTCTCTTCATTGCCTGGAGTGGAATGCAATAAGATAAGATCAGGGATCTCACCTTCTCGGTTGGCGTTCTTAAGTGCTTTGTCGATGGCGCTGAAGGTGCTTTGGTTTATGGAGTCGCTAAAATGCTCGATACCCGTACCATAGGCGTTGATCCCAGAGTCATAGATGATGAGTACGCCTATCACTGGGCCGGAGTGGAACCCAGTTTCGGTCATAATGCCGTGACAAGTGGTGCAGCCATGTATTGGGGTGTTAGGGAGAGCATCTACGAAATATCTCTGCACAGCGAGTGTTGAGTACTCTTCTGTGCAGTAGCAAATAAGACAGGCAATATCTTCAGGGTTTTCTACCCCATTGAGCAACTCATCTACTGCGATTTTATCGTCTAGGGAATAAGAGACTTTTGATAGAAATTTCATAGATTCCGGGAAACTTTATTAATGTCCTCTTTATAACACTTTAATGCATGGTGTTTCACTGATTTGGTACATATTTCTATCAAAAGAACCGAGGCGTGACTCAGTTTTCCCTCTATTACTCTTTAGAAAGGTTTACGGAAAACGTGCTTATCTGTTGTGGAAATGTAACTGTTATTGAGGAGGTCTTATCATTAGTTTGTAACAGCCAATTCGATGGCCCTTTTTCTTCTAGAATTCCACTCTCATTGTAGCTAATGATAAATTTGCCAGTTTTAGATGTTTCGATTGAATACCTTGATCTATCGCCCGAAATTAAAACATTATGATTATCAATACCAAATTCACACGGTTTTGAAATTATACAGCTTACTGTTTCGTTATTGTCGTATGTTACTGTTCTCCAAGTAAATGCCGCTATTAAAATAACCAACATGCCGATAATTTGTACGAGCCTGCCCTTTGTTAGCTTTTGTGCCGCCATTATAATCTTTACTCCTTGTTACAAAGTTCAAAGTTTTTAAATAAAAATCCAATTCCAGACCAAGCGTAAGGTTACTACTCTGTCATTGATTTGTTAATTCAAGTATAGTGTCGCGTTGAAAATGCCACTTTTTTTCAAAATCAGCAAGTGGAAATAAAGCCCTGAATAGGCTGAATTTCCTTTTCTAATTTGGGTGGCATTACGACGTGAGTCGTGTTGGAAGTAAAGTGTAGTAAATAAGAAATTGGAAGCATGCAAATGAGCCAAGAAAAGCAGCTTGAACAAAACTACAACTATACGGTCGTCCGTCAATTTACCCTCGTTACAATTTTGTGGGGTATTGTCGGTATGGGCGTTGGTGTTTTGATTGCCGCTCAATTAGTTTGGCCACAGCTAAACTTTGATACGCCGTGGTTGACGTACAGTCGTTTACGTCCCCTGCATACTAATGCGGTTATTTTTGCGTTCGGTACAAGTGCGCTGTTTGCAACATCATATTATGTTGTGCAACGTACCTGTCAGACGCGTCTCTTTGGTGGCCCTCTCGTAGCCTTTACCTTTTGGGGTTGGCAAGCGATTATCCTGTCCGCTGCAATTACTTTACCGTTAGGTTTAACCTCTGGTAAAGAATATGCAGAACTTGAATGGCCAATCGATATTGCTATTACTCTTGTGTGGGTAGCTTACGCAGTCGTGTTCTTTGGAACCATGATTAAACGTAGGACATCGCACATTTATGTAGCAAACTGGTTCTTCGGAGCCTTCATCATCACGGTTGCCGTGTTGCACATAGTTAACAGCTTAGCTGTTCCTGTATCTGCGTTTAAATCTTACTCGATTTATGCAGGTGCAATTGATGCAATGGTGCAATGGTGGTACGGACACAATGCGGTAGGCTTCCTATTGACAGCTGGTTTCCTAGGTATGATGTATTACTTCGTTCCTAAACAAGCTGGTCGCCCTGTTTACTCTTACCGTTTGTCGATTGTTCACTTCTGGGCTCTTGTGTCACTGTATATCTGGGCTGGTCCTCACCACCTACACTATACTGCACTTCCAGACTGGACTCAGTCTCTAGGTATGGTTATGTCTTTGGTTCTGTTTGCTCCATCTTGGGGTGGCATGATCAACGGTATTATGACTCTATCTGGTGCGTGGCATAAGCTACGTTACGACCCAATCCTACGTTTCCTTATCGTTTCTCTATCATTCTACGGCATGTCGACTTTCGAAGGCCCTATGATGGCAATTAAAACGGTTAACGCGCTATCTCACTACACGGACTGGACTATCGGTCACGTTCACTCTGGTGCGTTAGGTTGGGTTGCTATGGTTTCTATCGGTTCGGTTTACCACTTAGTTCCTAAACTATTTGGTCAAGAGCGTATGTACTCTGTATCCCTAATCAATGTTCACTTCTGGTTAGCAACGATTGGTACGGTTTTCTACATTGTTGCAATGTGGATTTCTGGTGTGATGCAAGGTCTGATGTGGCGCGCAGTTAACTCTGACGGTACATTGACTTACAGCTTCGTAGAGTCTGTAGAAGCTTCTTACCCGTTCTACTTTGTACGTTTCTTAGGTGGTCTCATCTTCCTATCTGGTATGTTCTTACTGGCATACAACACGTACAAAACTGTTTCTGCACCTAAAGATAGCCTTAAAGCTATCCCTCAACCGGCTTAAGGAGATTTAGAATGAGCTCAAATTCAAATAATCGCCATGAGTTGGTCGAGAAAAACGTAGGTCTACTCGCGATCTTAATTGTTATCGCAATCAGCTTTGGTGCTTTAGTAGAAATCACCCCGCTTATTTTCCAAAAGCAAACGACTGAACCTGTAGAAAACCTACGCGTTTACTCTGCTCTGGAAATGGAAGGTCGTGATATTTACATTCGTGAAGGTTGTAACGTATGTCACAGCCAAATGATTCGTCCTTTCCGCTCTGAAACTGAACGTTACGGTCACTACTCTGTAGCTGGCGAAAGTGTTTGGGAACATCCATTCCTATGGGGTTCTAAGCGTACTGGCCCAGATCTAGCGCGTGTTGGTGATCGTTACTCTGATGAGTGGCACCGTGTTCACCTTCTCGACCCTCGCGAACTTGTTCCTGAATCAAACATGCCTGGTTTCCCATGGCTTGCTGAGAATGTACTTGATGGCAAATTGACTAAGCAGAAGCTTGAAATCTTCCGTAATCAATTTGGTGTTCCTTACACAGACGAACAAATTGCTAACGCTAAACAAGATGTTGAAGGAAAAACAGAGATGGATGCAATCATCGCTTACCTTCAATCGCTTGGCCACGCAATGAAATAAGGAATAATTATGGACATTATTACATTTCAAAGTGTTTGGACTGTTACTGTTTTTGCTTGTTTCATCGGCATCGTTTGGTGGGCTTTCGGTAAAAATCGTAAGTCGCGCTTCGACGAAGATGCAAACCTAGTGTTCGCTGATGAAGCACCTGCGAAAGATAAAAATCAAGGAGTGACGAAGTAATGAGTACATTCTGGAGTATTTGGGTAACAGTTATCACAATCGGTACGCTGATTGGCTGTGCAGCCTTACTTCGTTGGTGTTCCAACGATAAAACAGGTGTAGAAGAAGGTCATGACATGGGCCATGAATACGATGGTATTCGTGAGCTTAATAACCCATTACCTAAATGGTGGACATACCTTTTCGTTAGCACAATTGTGTTTGCAGCTGTTTATCTTGCTCTATACCCGGGCCTTGGCAACTTTAAAGGTCTACTAGGTTGGACGAGTTCAAACCAAACAGTTCGTAGCGTAGAAGAGTCTCGCTCTGCAATCGCTGCAGCTCAAGCTAACAAACAGTTAGATGAGTACGCAAAAGAGCTTGATGACGCGAACACTTACTTTGGCGAAGCATTTAAAAAGCTAGCTCATGATGAGAACGGTCTTCGTTCTGTTCCTGACATTGCATCAGATGCTGACGCAATCAAAGTTGGTCAACGCTTGTTCCTGCAAAACTGTTCTCAGTGTCATGGTTCTGATGCTCGTGGTCAAAAGGGCTTCCCTAACTTGACTGACGATGCATGGCTATATGGCGGTGAACCACAAGCGATCGTTACTACCATCATGCATGGTCGTGTCGGTCAAATGCCAGCGTGGAAAGACGCACTTGGCGAAGAAGGCGTTAAAGAAGTGGTTAGCTACACTCTTAGCCTTTCTGGTCGTAGCGTGAACGTACGTGAAGCAGAGGCTGGTAAAGCACGTTTCGTAGTGTGTGCTGCGTGTCATGGTACAGATGGTAAGGGTAACCCTGCTGTTGGTGCACCTGACCTAACAGACCGCGATTGGTTGTTTGGCGATTCTCGTGCTGATGTAACTGAAACAGTAATGAACGGTCGTTCTGGTGTAATGCCGGCTTGGAAGGACATCCTCGGTGAGGATAAGGTACAGCTCGTCGCTGCCTACGTCTGGAGCCTCAGCAACTCAGATAAAGAGTAACATAATAATAACAGCCCCTTCTTAAGGGGCTGTCTTTCTTTTACAGTTATAACCTTAAGTGTTTGTAAAAATTAGTTTTATTTCATTGGATATATTGAGAATAATAATATGGTACAACCTTGGTATAAGCAGTTTTGGCCGTGGTTTTTGATCTTCCTAACCGTTGGCGTTTCCATGCTAACATTGGTTCGAGTCGCGATACTTACCAACCATTCAGTTAACGTTGTCACTGAAGATTACTATAAAAAAGGTAAAGGTATTAATGTCGACATTTCAAAAGTAAACGTTGCTAAAAAGCTTGGCCTATCAGCTTCAGTTAGCGAGAAAGGTAACTCAGTTATCATTACCCTAGACAAAGGCAAGCTAGACCACTTCCCTGCTATTAGCGCAATGTTCGTGCACCGAACGCTCCCTGACCGTGATTTTACTCAGCTACTGACCGCTGATGCGAGCGGCAACTACACGTTGACTCTGGACCATGAAATGCAAGGTCCATGGTTTATCGAGCTTTCTCCGCATGATTCTGAATGGTTAGTGCAAGGTCGCATGAACTTCCCAATTGATACTCCTACTCAACTAACGAACTAAAGCTTATGTGTGAATCCTGTTATCACTGCGGTGAAGATGTACCAGCGGAAACGGATTTTAAAGTAGAAATCTTAGGATCGGTTCGACCGATGTGTTGTCCAGGTTGCGAAACCGTAGCCCAGACAATCGTTGATAGCGGTTTGGTCTCTTATTACCAATATCGTACCGCTCCGGCTGAAAAAGCGGATCTAGTTCCAGAGCAACTTCTGGCACTCAGTCATTACGACAACGAAGATGTTCAATTGGAGTTCGTCCGTAACTCTGAAAACACATCTGAAGTGACATTGTCACTCGAAGGTGTCTCTTGTGCTGCTTGTGCATGGCTTATTGAAAAGCAAGTCTCTTCAAAGTTAGGGGTTGTTAGCATTCGTGTTAATACCACGACTAACCGCGCCCTGCTCAGCTGGGACAACACTCAGGCTAAACTGAGCGAGCTGTTGTCTGCAATCCATACCCTAGGCTACAAAGCCGCTCCATTCGAGGCTGATCAACAAGAAGCCGCCTATCATCGATCGATGAAGAATTATCTCTATCGTCTTGGTATTGCTGGTTTAGCGACCATGCAAGTCATGATGTTAGCTGTAGCGCTCTACCTCGAAGTATTTGGCAGCCTTGAACCTGAATTCAAAAGTTACTTCCGTTGGGTAAGTTTGATCTTCGCAACACCTGTTCTCCTATACTCTGCGTTACCTTTCTATATTAATGCGTGGCGCAGTATTAAAGGCCGAACATTGGGTATGGATGTACCCGTTTCGATCGCTCTGCTATTTGCTTACGTTGCGAGTTTAGTGGCAACAGTGACAGAGCAAGGTGAAGTGTTCTTTGAATCTATCTCGATGTTCACCTTCTTCTTGTTGCTTGGTCGTTTCCTTGAGATGCGCGCGCGTCGTAAAGCTGCAGCAGCTAGCGGTAACCTGCTTAAGCTCGTTCCTGCGATGGCGACAACGCTAGACGGTGAGCAAGTACCGGTAAAAACCTTAAAAGTTGGCGACCAGATTCGCGTTCTACCGGGTGAACATATTCCCGCAGATGGCAAAGTATTGTCTGGTAGAATTCATATCGATGAATCCATGCTGACTGGCGAATCTATCCATGTGGTTAAGAATGAAGGTGATACGGTCTTTGCTGGCACATTGAATGGTGATGAATCGTTTGAATTGGAAGTGATGACCTCTAAAGCGGATTCGGTTATTTCTAATATCGTTCGTCTTCAAGATGAAGCGCAATTGTCTAAACCCCGAATTGCTGAAATCGCCGATGTGGTGGCTCGATACTTTGTCGCGGTTATCTTAATCATTTCATTCGGGACTTGGTTCTACTGGCATCAAACACGACCAGAAGACGCTTTCTGGATCATGCTTTCAGTATTAGTGGCGACCTGCCCTTGCGCTCTGTCTCTTGCGACGCCGACGGCGATTACGTGTTCAACATCTCGTATGGGTAATTTTGGTATTTTGCTGCGCAAAGGTCACGTATTTGAAACCTTGTGCAAGGTAAACCACTTAATCATCGATAAAACCGGCACTCTGACGGAAGGTGACATCCGTATCAGTAAAGTTGAGACGTTTGCTGACCTTGATAAAGACACTTGTTTGCAAGTTGCAGCAAGCCTAGAGCAACACGCTAACCACCCTATCGCTAAAGCGTTCAAAACTCATACTTCAGATGATATCGAAGTGGAGTCGGTGAACAACGTGATTGGCTCGGGTATCACTGGTGAGTGGAATGGGCAAGAAGTGGCGATTGGTAGTAGCGAGTTCATTCTAGGTGAAGCTCAGCCATCTGAAAGTAACGGTATTTACTTGTCGATGGCTGGTCGTCATATCGCAACATTCACTTATGAAGACCCGATTCGTAAAGAAAGTATCGAGTTTATTAAGCAATTTAAAGAAGCGGGAATCAAAACTACGCTGCTGACTGGCGACTCTTTGATTAATGCGAAGCCTGTTGCAGCAGAGATTGGTATTACTGACATTGTTGCTAACGCGAAGCCGGAAGACAAGCTGGCTTATTTAAACTCTAGAGACGCAAGTGACATTACCATGATGGTTGGTGACGGTATCAATGACGCCCCTATTCTTGCCGGAGCTCACCTGTCTGTTGCTATGGGCGGCGGTACTGATGTGGCGAAAGCCTCTGCGGATATGGTGCTATTGGGTGATAAGCTCGATAGATTACTTAAGTCCCGTACTTTGGCGCTAAAAACGCGTAGGATAATCCGTGAAAACCTAGCTTGGTCACTAGGGTATAACTTACTTATTCTTCCATTGGCTGTCGCAGGTTTGGTTGCTCCATACATTGCCGTTGTTGGCATGTCTGCTAGCTCTATTATTGTAGTATCTAACTCGTTAAGACTTTTAAAAGAGCAAGGTAAATAATGGAAAGTTTATACATACTCATTCCAATTGCGATCGTACTTGTATGTATCGCGGTTGGAATCTTTCTATGGGCAGTGAAGAGCGAGCAGTTTGAAGACCTTGAACGCCAAGGCCATAACATTCTGTTTGATGAAGATACTAATGTTCATCATCATTCTGATAGTAAACCTGTCAAGAATGAGAAAGCTAACGTAGAAAGCCAAACTAACTTAGACAAAAAGAACGATGACGCCTGATTGGATCGGAGCCTTTGTTGTTGGGTTGATCGGCGCAGGTCACTGCATGGGAATGTGTGGTGGCATTGCGTCGCTTCTTTCAATTGGCAACAGTAAACCTTCCCCTGTCATTCCCCTGCTTTATAACCTAGGACGCTTGCTAAGCTATGCCGTGATTGGCGGTGTGATTGGCGGTGCAATTTCTTCTATAGGTCAGCTAAGCGATTTTAACGCTCTGCTAGGTTGGCTGCGATTATTTGCTGCTGGCTTTATGATCGTCTTAGGTTTGTATATCGGTAAATGGTGGTTTGGCTTGTTGTTCTTTGAAAAAGTTGGACAGAAGCTATGGCGTTATATCTCTCCTTTAGGCAAATCATTTCTACCATTGAAGCACCCTAGCCATGCTTTACCTTTTGGTTTTATCTGGGGTTGGCTTCCATGTGGTCTTGTTTACTCAATGCTAACGTGGGCGGCCGTATCAGGAAGTTGGTATAACGGAGCGGGTATCATGCTTGCTTTCGGTTTAGGTACTCTTCCAGCGATGCTCACGGTTGGAATGGGCGCCAATTTCCTCAAAAAACTGCAACAAGCTGACTTATTTCGCCAGTTTGGCGCAATTTTAATCCTCATTTACGGCTTCTATACCGGTTATATGGCGCTACAGCTCATTATTTATACCGTATAGCGGTGTCTTTAATCCGGTTTTTTTACTACCCTTTAGGATTAAGGAATGCTAAAATATTGACGTATATCAAATAGTGAAAGATTGTTATGATTTCTGAAAAGCCTGTGACGAAACGAGTTCAGTCTGGTGGCTGTGCGATCCACTGCCAAGATTGTAGTATTAGCCAACTCTGTATCCCATTTACTTTGAATGAATCTGAGCTAGATCAACTTGATCAGATCATTGAAAGAAAGAAACCTATTCAAAAAGGCCAAGAGCTATTTAAAGCGGGAGACGAACTGAAGTCTCTTTATGCTATTCGCTCTGGAACGATTAAAAGCTATACGATTACCGAGCAAGGTGATGAGCAGATTACTGCATTCCACTTAGCGGGCGATCTTGTTGGCTTTGACGCGATCACGGGTGACGAACACCCTAGTTTCGCTCAAGCTTTGGAAACTTCTATGGTATGTGAAATTCCATATGAGATTCTCGATGACTTATCAGGGAAAATGCCTAAATTGCGTCAGCAGATTATGCGTTTGATGAGTAATGAGATTAAAGGTGACCAGGAAATGATTCTGCTTCTTTCTAAAAAGAACGCGGAAGAGCGCCTTGCGGCATTCCTTTACAACCTTTCAACTCGCTTCTCTCAGCGTGGCTTCAGCCCTCGTGAGTTCCGCTTAACGATGACTCGTGGCGATATTGGTAACTACCTTGGTTTGACTGTTGAAACAATCAGCCGTCTGTTAGGTCGTTTCCAAAAAGCGGACATCTTGAGCGTTAAAGGCAAATACATCACTATCGAAGATCACGATGCGTTGATGGAACTTGCTGGCGTTTCAAAAGAATAGTCTAGATATCAATGATGTAGTTCAATAATGAGCTACATCATGTTTCTCTCTTAAAACCTCTTATATTTCTCTTATTCTCTCCATAACTACGCTACATTATTTATATGTTCGGTCTGAAAAGTAGGCTTAGTTATGAGTATCTATAACAAAATTTTAGTTGTCGCAGACATTAATCACGATGAGCAACCTGCTCTAGTTCGTGCTATCCAACTTGCCAAGAAAAGCACCTCAACAAGCCACATCACTTTCTTTTTGTCGATCTACGACTTCTCGTATGAAATGACATCTATGCTCTCTGTCGATGAGAGAGACGCAATGCGCAAAGGCGTAATTCATCAGCGTGAAATTTGGATGAATAAGGTTGCTGCTCCTTACCTTGATGATTCTATTGAATTTAACGTACAAGTGGTTTGGCATAATCGCCCGTATGAAGCGATCATTGCTGAGGTTTACAGTGGTGAGCATGACATTTTGATCAAAGGCACGCGTAAGCACGATACCTTAGAATCGGTCATCTTTACTCCAACCGACTGGCACCTATTAAGAAAGTGCCCTAGCCCAGTGTTGTTGGTTAAAAATGATTTCTGGCCAGAACACGCGAAGATCTACGCTTCCGTTCATGTTGGCTCTGAAACAGAAGCTCACTTAGAGCTCAATGATACGATGGTCGACAGATTACTTGAGATCACTGGTCGTTTGGATGCTGAACCGTTCTTGGTGAACGCCTACCCGGTGACACCTGCGAATATCACAATCGAATTGCCAGAGTTTGACCCAACCTCTTATACTGATGCGGTTCGTGGCCATCACTTAACCGCGATGAAAGCACTACGCCAGAAACACGGTATGTGTGAAGAGCAAACCGTGGTTGAGCAAGGCTTGCCTGAAGATGTTATTCCTCGTGTAGCGTCTGAACACAATGCTGCTATGGTTATCCTTGGTACAACAGGTCGTACTGGCTTGTCTGCCGTGTTTATTGGCAATACTGCGGAACATGTCATCGACAAGATTAACTGCGATGTACTGGCTCTTAAACCGTCAGGTTACGTTAGCCCTCTCGATCCGAACCTGTCTAAATAGCTGATTTTTAATTATAAAAAACGCCTCAAGCAATGCTTGAGGCGTTTTTGTTTATCTAAAGCTTGCGCGATTCCAACAACAGAATCGTTTATATCGCGTTATACGTTAGTTACGTCGATGAACATTGACTCATCAATGTTTGAAGACGAGATTTCAGCTTCTTCGAATTCGTATGCTTTGCGATCTTCGCTACGATCCAGTGGAAGGTTAATGAAATCAAACAACTCACGGTCAGCCAATTGGCTTGGGCTCACGTTCTGAATTGACTTGAAGACCTTCTCAACACGGCCTGGAGTCTGTTTATCCCAATCAATTAGCATCGCTTTGATGTTTTGACGTTGCAGGTTTTCTTGAGAACCACACAGGTTACACGGAATGATCGGAAACTCTTTATGCTCTGCGTATTTGATTAGGTCAGTTTCGCGACAGTAAGTCAGAGGACGGATTACAACGTTACGACCATCGTCAGAGCGAAGCTTAGGTGGCATAGCCTTAAGGCGAGCACCGTGGAACATGTTCAGGAACATAGTCTCAACAATGTCGTCTAGGTGGTGACCTAGAGCAATCTTCGTTGCGCCAATCTTCTCTGCAAACGAGTACAAAGTACCGCGACGCAGACGTGAACAAAGGCCACAAGTTGTCTTACCTTCCGGCACTTTTTCTTTTACCACTGAGTACGTATCTTTATCTACGATGTAGTAAGGAATGTTCAGAGTTTCAAAGTACTCAGGAAGAATATGCTCAGGGAACCCCGGTTGTTTTTGGTCTAGGTTTACGGCAACAACATCAAATTTGATGGGTGCTGCTTCACGCAAACGTAGCAAAATGTCTAGCATCGCAAATGAATCTTTACCGCCACTAATGCACGCCATTACTACGTCATTCTCTTCGATCATGTTGTAGTCGACGATGGCATTCCCAACATTTCTTCTTAGAAGTTTCTGAAGCTTGTTGAATTCAAGTGTATCTTTTTTATTTTCGTTTTGGTTCATTGCGACTCTCACACCGTCGTATTACCGACTGTAGATTGCTAGTGGGACTGTTTTAGGGCGTGGATTATACGGATTTTTATTTCAGGTTGGAACAGTAATGGCAGGATAAACAAGCCAACCAGGAGAAAGATTCCGCCTTATCATACGATCTGTCCTCTAGCGGTGAGAAAAATATGTCTTAATAAGAGGTTAGAATCAAAGATGAAAGGCCGTTGAGATATGTGATTTGGCAAGATTTAAAGGTTTAGGTTTAAGACTTTAAACGAAAACAGCCTGTTCAAAGAAGAACAGGCTGTTTCGTTAAGATCTTAAGCTGAGCAAACAGATTCTGGCTGGTCGCTATTATTGCGCTGGGATGTAAGGCAAAACGCGAACTGTGGCTTCTGGTAACGTGATGCTGTCACTTCCATTCAGTTCGTCCAGCGTGAATTTCGCACGCCCTTCTTCAATTGGGATTTGCTTACCGTTAGACAGAGCAATATTGCCTTCAAGTTTACTATCAAATTCTAGCGTCAAACCTTGAATATCGGGAGTGAACCAACTAGAGAACATGCCGCTAACGTCTTCTAGCATCGCTTGCATCTGTGGTAAAAGGTTTTCTAACTGTGCAACCTCAACCGTTCCAGCCAAAGGCTCCTGAGTCATTACGACGAGCGAATACGCACATTCTTGTTCTTGGGTTTGTACAAAGATAAGAGGGTTTGCTGAGCGTAGGTTTTTATCTACCGGTAGAAGCAGCTCATTCGCAGGAGACACTTTTAACTCTTCGTAATGCTCTTCTTTCTCCATCCAAGCTTTGCTGATGTGGCAGGTTTTCTGTGCTTGTTGGTCAACAAAGAAGACCGCAACTTTGACATCATCGTGCCCTTCTTTGGTATTGTTTTTCAGCTGAGTATAGAGTTTAGAATACGTGAACATGTATTCTTGCGCCGAAGCTGGGAGAGAAACGCCAAGGCTTAAAGTGGCTAATAGAGCGAGTACTGTCTTTTTCATTATTCTAATCTTGTCGAAGTTGAGCGTTTATAAATAGAAAGAGCAGCCAATGAGCTGCTCTTTTTGTGATGTTACTTGGTGTCAGCCGACTTTCGAAGGCAACCAAGTTGGTATCAAAATGAGTTACTTTTTCCAGTATACCTTGTTGTGACGGATCATAGCTTGTAAATCAGTCACATAGTCTGAACCTCGCTCAGAATATTTTAACAAGCCGTTGGTGAGCTCTGTCGCTGTTTCGGTTGTTAAAATATCATCGCCTTGTGCAGCAAGCTTTGCTCGAATGGCTCTTAAATCAGCGTAAGCACGGTTACGGTTAAGGTTCATGAAGTAACGATGCACCGATTCTTGGCTTGAAGAGAATGTTGCTACTTCATGCGAGCTACCTTCGTTACGTTGTAGCGGAACAAGTCCACAACCTTTGGTGTAACACCAGTGTCCGAAATAGTTGTTGGCTTTGGTGGCGAAACGCGATGTCCCCCAAGCCGATTCATTAGCAGCCTGTGTCAGTACCAGCGCCTCTGGCAGTACGTTGACACGGCTCAGCATCTCTGTCAGCCATACCTGATTTAAACCTTCACTAGGTACTGGTAAGCTGTACAACTTCCCTAGCCTTTTCGCATAAGACGCGTCTTCAGAGTCAATATTGCTCAAACCAGATTCAGATAGCTTAGTTAAAAACGCGCGTTCTTTGGTGATACGTTTGTTTTCAATATTGATGCTTGGGCGAAGGAACGAAAAGAATGTGTCTTTTTTCACGTTCACATCTTCGATAGCAGCAAAATTTGGTCGATCTGAAGCCACGGTCAAATCACCAAACTCACTTGATGTATTTGAACTTTGGTCTGCCGAACGTCGGCGCTCTTCTTCTTGGTAAATGTATGGACCAACCAGTGAAATAGACCCCACAATCGCTAGTGCAGTTACCTTTAGCGCAAGTGATTTACTTGCGCTGCCTTTGACATTATTACGCATCGAACACCTGAGGGTTTTTGTTTTTGTTACCATCGTTACTGTTGTTGCCGTCGTTATTACTGTCGCCGTTGCTGTTGTCGTCATCATTATTAGGTCGATCTGACGCAATAACCTTCAGTTTGATACCAAACATTTCACGGTAGATGATGCCTTTCACATGAAAGAAAAACGGAAGAACGAATATCAAGCCAATGCCGTACATCATTGCTGCCACGATGAACATCAGCATAACCATTAAGTAGATAGATGCGACGACGAAGATTTTCTTATTTACCGCTCTTAGAGAAAGCAGCAGCGATTGCATTGGCGGTACTTTCTTATCACAAATCAGCAGAATTGAATTGCTGAATGCTAGTGAGAAGTAGATAGACAAAAATGGCAAAAGCATACCTGCGATGCCTTGAAGCATGAGGCTGAACAAAGTAACGAGAATGACTGGAACCGTGAACTGTAAACCTTTTCCGATATGACGCACTTTGGTTTGTAAGCCTGCGACGTGGCTCATTGCCATTAAACAGATGCCAGCATAGATAGGCGCGCTGATTACTTCGTAGCTGAAGTTAGCAATAAAAATGGATTCAACGACCTGTGGTGTAAATGCCTCTGGGTCGATAACCGCATCTAAGATAATCGCGGGGTCACCAAGCTGCAGTTTTAGTGCGATATAAAAGATAGCCAATTGCACGAACATCAGCGCAACAATCGCAGGGGAAAACGAAAGAAAGTGACTTATCGTATGTTTCCAAGCTTCTTGGAATACAGCCGTTGCTTTGAGCTCATAATCGCCGGAAAGTGCACGGTCGATACTACCGCCCAAATTAAAATCTTTTTCGATGTCGTTGTTCATATTGATACCTAGGTGCGCCAACTAAACGAAGCCACCTAACTTATTGATAAAAAATTGCCTTCATTATACCCATATGTCGGCTGCAAACTAAAATATGAATCTGTAACAAGGCTTGCTTTTGCGTCTTAATGGTTAATAATTAGACACTTGTTAGGGTGTGAACCCAATAAATAACAGTATGGTAAAGGATGTTTACTTTTACCTGCGAATTTTTTTATCTATGAATGGTAAAAAATGCTTTGAATTCACGTTTTTGGTGATTATGATGCGCGCCTTAAAGGTGTATAGCAACAGGTCTCAAATAGAACCAAGGTGGAGAAAAACAGACGTTGAACGCTAAAAAATCAGTAGGAAAGCCAGTCGTACAGTTAACTGGCATTAGTAAAAGTTTCGATGGTAAGGAAGTCATCGGCAATCTTGATCTAAACGTAAATCATGGTGAGTTTCTCACGATATTAGGCCCGTCCGGTTGCGGTAAAACCACGGTACTAAGGATGATTGCAGGGTTTGAAACGGCAG
>NZ_CAWPOA010000101.1:74846-82639 GCF_963889365.1 Vibrio sp. OPT20
ATAGTGGTGAAATACTATTAGCTCAACAGAATGTAACCCAAGTTCCTGCTGAACAAAGGCATGTTAACACTGTATTCCAAAGCTATGCCCTATTCCCACATATGACCGTTTTCGACAATGTGGCATTTGGTTTACGCATGCAAAAAGTGCCAAACACCGAGATTGAACCTCGTGTCATGGATGCTTTAAAAATGGTGCGCCTAGAACAAATGGCACAACGAAAGCCACACCAGCTATCCGGTGGTCAACAGCAACGTATCGCAATCGCTCGTGCTGTCGTTAATAAGCCTAAAGTTCTTTTGTTGGATGAGTCTCTCTCTGCTCTAGATTACAAACTACGTAAACAGATGCAAATCGAGCTTAAACAACTGCAACGCCAACTTGGTATCACGTTCATTTTTGTAACGCATGACCAAGAAGAAGCATTGTCCATGTCTGACCGTATTATTGTTATGCGTGATGGCGTGATTGAACAAGACGGAACACCAAGAGAAATCTACGAAGAGCCTAAGAACTTATTTGTTGCTCGTTTCATTGGTGAAATTAACGTATTCGAAGCGACAGCGAAATCTCGTCAAGATGAAAAGCGCATTGTTGCGACAATCGAAGGTGAAGAGTCAATTATCTATCATGATAAAGATGTAGCACCGGGCCAAAAACTGCAAGTACTACTTCGCCCTGAAGATCTTCGTATCGAAGAAATTAAAGAGTCGGATCAAAGTGGTATTGTCGGCCACATTGTCGAGCGAACCTACAAAGGCATGACATTAGATTCAGTCGTAGAACTTGAATCAGGTATGCGTGTCATGGTTAGCGAATTCTTCAACGAAGATGACCCTGATGTTGATCACTCACTGGGCCAAAAAGTTGCAGTAACTTGGGTTGAGAGCTGGGAAGTGGTGTTAGAAGATGAGCAAGAAGTTTAATTTACAAAACGCGATTGTTGCTTTAATCACAGGTTGGTTAGTGCTGTTCGTGATGATTCCAAACATCATGATCATCGGCACTAGCTTTCTAACTCGTGATGAAGCGAACTTGATCGAGATGACCTTCACTCTCGATAACTACCTGCGTTTGGCTGATCCGCTGTATTTTAAAGTGCTGATGCACTCTTTCTATATGGCGATTGTCGCAACCCTACTTTGTTTAATTATTGGTTACCCATTTGCCTATATAGTGGCAAAAATGCCTACGAAATGGCGCCCAATCATGTTGTTCTTAGTGATTGTGCCATTCTGGACCAACTCTTTGATTCGTACTTACGGGTTAAAAGTGGTTTTAGGTACACAAGGTGTGTTGAACAAAGGTTTGTTGGCGTTAGACATTATCGATAAGCCACTTCGTATCATGTATTCAGAAACGGCAGTAATGATCGGGTTAGTGTATATCCTATTGCCTTTCATGATTTTGCCGTTGTACTCAGCGATTGAAAAGCTAGACGATACTTATTTAGAAGCGGCTAAAGACTTAGGTGCGAACAAACTTCAAACGCTATTGAAGGTTGTTTTACCCCTAACGATGCCAGGCATTATCGGTGGTTGTTTACTTGTATTGCTCCCTGCGCTTGGAATGTTCTACATTTCAGACTTGTTGGGCGGTGCTAAGAACCTGTTGATCGGTAACGTCATTAAGAGCCAAGTGCTTAATGCTCGTGATTGGCCGTTTGGCGCCGCAACCAGTATTGCACTGACTACCGCTATGGCCGTGATGCTTTATGCCTACTACCGTGCAGGCAAGTTATTGAATAAGAAAGTGGAGCTAGACTAATGGGTCGCACAGTTAAGTTCAGCTTTATGGCGCTGGTATACGCTTTTCTATACCTACCTATTATCGTATTAATTGCCAACTCTTTTAATGCCAATAAGTTTGGTATGAAATGGGGTGGCTTTACCACCAAGTGGTATGACGCGTTGATTAACAACGATAGCCTAATGCAGGCTGCGTGGCACTCGATCAACGTCGCGGTGTTCTCAGCAACTGCCGCAACGATTGTTGGCAGCCTGACAGCAGTAGCCTTATTCCGTTACCAATTTAAAGGTAAAGGCATCGTCAATGGCATGTTGTTCATCGTGATGATGTCTCCAGATATCGTAATGGCGATTTCGCTTCTTGCGCTATTCTTAGTTATGGGTGTACAACTTGGGTTCTTTACCCTACTTGCGGCGCACATTACTTTCTGTCTGCCGTTCGTTGTTGTTACGGTTTACAGTCGCTTGAATGGCTTTGATGTGAAGATGCTAGAAGCTGCAAAAGATTTAGGGGCAAGTGAATGGACGATTCTAAAACAGATCATCTTGCCTCTTGCTAAGCCAGCTGTTGCTGCGGGTTGGTTATTGAGCTTCACTCTGTCTTTGGACGATGTGATCATCAGCTCTTTCGTAACGGGCCCAACCTATGAAATATTGCCACTGAAGATTTACTCGATGGTTAAAGTCGGTATATCTCCAGAGGTCAACGCCCTAGCAACAGTGATGTTAGTGGTGTCGTTAATACTGGTGATTATTTCTCAGTTATTAGCGAGAGAGAAAATCAAGTAAGTCTCCTACTCTTTACTGAGACTGACTTGATAAGAAGTTAAGATACTTCAAGTTTAACAACAGTGTTATTCATAAACAGAATGGTAAATTGCCATTCTGTTTTTCTATCTACTGCCTTTTGGCAACGTTTAGTTTGGAGCTAACGTCAATGAAAAAATGGGCTACTCTATTAGCTGGTAGTGCATGTGCGCTTTCAATGTTATCTGCACCATCATTTGCAAAAGATAACAAAGAATTGGTATTCATGAACTGGGGACCTTACATCAATAGTGAGATCTTAGAACAGTTCACTGATGAAACTGGCATCAAAGTGATTTACTCGACTTACGAATCGAATGAAACCTTGTACGCAAAGCTAAAAACACACAACAAAGGCTACGACCTAGTTGTGCCGTCGACTTACTTCGTTTCTAAGATGCGTGACGAAGGTATGCTACAAAAAATCGATAAAACTAAGCTGAACAACTTCAAGAATCTAGATACTAACTACCTAGATAAGCCGTACGACCCAAACAACGACTACTCTATTCCACACGTAGTTGCGATCACTGGTCTTGCTGTTAACACTGACATGTACGATCCAGAAGATTTCCAAAGCTGGGCTGATCTATGGAAGCCAGAGCTTGAAGGTCAACTGATGATGATGGACGACACGCGTGAAGTGTTCCACATCGCACTGCGTAAGTTAGGTTACTCAGGTAACACGACTAACGAGAAAGAAATCGACGAAGCCTACGCTGAACTGCGTAAGTTGATGCCAAACGTTCTTGTGTTTAACTCAGATAACCCAGGCGCGCCATACATGTCTGGTGAAGTCGGTCTTGGCATGCTTTGGAACGGTTCTGCCGCTGCAGCGCAAAATGAAGGGCTACCGATTAAACTGGTTTTCCCTAAAGAAGGCGGCATTGGTTGGGTTGATAACTTTGCTATCAGTTCTGGCGCAATCAACGTAGAAGCAGCTCATAAGATGATCGACTTCCTACTTCGCCCAGAAATCGCAGAGCAAATCTCTCGTGACACAGGTTACCTAACGGCAGTTAAAGCGTCTAATGAGAAGTTCAAAGACAGCCCAGCTCTGTTCCCGTCGCAAGAAGATCTTGACCGTGTTGAATGGCAAGCCGCGGTGGGCGATAAGACAGTGAAGTACGAAGATTACTTCATGAAGCTTAAAGCGGGTCAGTAACGGAGTTCGTTATCTCATTGCTCCGGTCAACAGACGCTGATAAGTAACTGGTTTACTTAACAACCTGAGTTAGGTAATCAACACGTTAAAAATAAGAATATCAATGAATAGGCAGCTTAGGCTGCCTATTTTGTTATATCACTGCTATAATCTAGCGCGATTTTTAGAAATCCATTTACTTTGGGTTCACTACCCAGCTCCAAATCAAACAAATGAACGGAACAGTAATGAAAAAAACACTGTATACCGGCGCATTGTGTGCTGCTACTTTACTTTCTACACCCTCTTTCGCAGCTGACCAAGAACTGTATTTTTACAACTGGTCTGAATATATTCCAAATGAAGTACTAGAAGACTTCACAGAAGAAACTGGCATTAAAGTCTATTACTCAACTTATGAGTCTAACGAAAGCATGTACGCTAAGTTAAAAACTCAAGGTACGGGTTACGACTTAGTGGTTCCTTCTACTTACTTCGTTTCTAAGATGCGTAAAGAAGGCATGCTTCAAGAGCTTGATAAAACTAAGCTAAGCCACTTTGCAGATTTGGATCCAAATTACTTAGATAAGCCATTTGACCCAAACAACAACTACTCGATCCCATACATCTGGGGCGCAACGGGTATTGGTATCAACTCAGATATGCTAGACAAGTCTTCAGTTAAAAACTGGGGCGACCTGTGGGATACACAGTGGGAAGGTCAACTGATGATGATGGATGACTCTCGTGAGGTTTTCCATATCGCACTGTCTAAACTGGGTTACTCTCCAAACACGACGAACCCTGAAGAAATCAAAGAAGCGTACGAAGAACTTCGTAAGCTGATGCCAAACGTATTGGTATTTAACTCAGATTTCCCAGCTAACCCTTACCTAGCAGGTGAAGTATCTCTTGGTATGCTTTGGAATGGCTCTGCTTACATGGCACGCCAAGAAGGCGCGACAATTGACATCATCTGGCCAGAGAAAGGCGCGATTTTCTGGATGGATAGCCTAGCGATCCCATCAGGTGCTAAAAATGTTGAAGCGGCACATAAGATGATCGACTTCCTTCTTCGCCCTGAAAACGCCGCTAAGATTGCTTTAGAGATCGGTTACCCGACGCCAGTTAAAACGGCTTACCCTCTTCTTCCTAAAGAATTTGCTGAAGATAAGAACGTTTTCCCACCGCAATCAGTGATGGATAACGGCGTTTGGCAAGATGAAGTTGGCGAAGCGAGCATTATTTATGACGAGTACTTCCAAAAACTTAAAGTAAACAACTAGATTGTTACTGACAGGTTAATAAAGCGGCGTAAGCCGCTTTATTTTTATCTACACTTTATATAGGATGATATTAAACCAAATGAAGTGCGATTTAATATGCCCGCGAACCCTATATTATTGGTTGTGACTCTGATGCTGCTTGCGTCATTCTTGATGCTTGGGCTGAGTTCTTTTATTCACATAGATTCCAATTACGATCTGTTTTTTGAAACGAACACGCTCGTGATTATAATGTACATCTACTACGTTGCTCGTCATGCTATTCGCCCTCATAAAGCCCTTCGCTATGGTGCTCTACTACTTATTTTTAACTTGCTTTATGATGTGATCACAGAGCTCAAACACCTAGATGAATGGGCCGACCGAAACGAGTTACTCGACACCTTTCTTGAAGATGGATTGTTGCAAATAGCCTTCCTACTTATTGCTTACGGTATAACTGAACTTACAACCAAATTGAAAGATCAAAGCAAGCAAGATGAGCTGACAGGCTTGTATAATCGTAAGAAATTTGACGCAATCACGCTGAAAGAATTCGAACTCATATATTTCGATTTGGACGGGTTAAAGCGAGTCAATGACCGTAAAGGCCATAAAGTTGGCGATCTAATGATCGTTCGCTTCTCTCAAGCGCTCAACCAAGCCGCCTTAGAAGATGAAATGGTGTTTCGTGTTGGCGGTGATGAGTTTGTCGCGACTGTACAACTTGGCCGTGGTGGCGAGTTTGTAACCCAAGTGACGAACCTATTACATGGAGAGAACATCGGCTTCTCTTACGGTATTGAAGTAACGAGTCGAGAGAACTTTAAACAGGCGCTTGATGAGTCAGATAAAGCGATGTATGAAATGAAAAAAGCGCAGCGAACAGATCAACGAGCTTAATTACTCCATTATTTAGTGGCTGATTTGGCCGTAAGACAGGTAAAAAATAGAGACAAAAAAGGCAAACATACATACGACTCTAATTCTTTTTAGGTCAATGTACATTTGCCATATATAGTGGATAAAGATTAGTTAAGCCGTCAAAGAGCCCTTCTCTGAACACAACAACTCACCCACTAATTTCGGCACTTCAATACTGGCTTTACCGTAGCGTTTCTCTTCAAACTCACTTTCAACAGCACTAGGTTCGAGATTTATCTCGATGGTATGCGCACCATGCATTCTAGCGTCATGTACAAAACCTGCGGCTGGATAAACCACACCTGACGTGCCGATCGAGATGAAAAGATCCGCTTCTTCTAACGCTGAATAGATGTCGCCCATTCTTAATGGCATTTCGCCAAACCAAACAATATGAGGACGCATTTGAGCGGGGATCTGGCAACAATGGCACAATTCGCCGGTATGGATATCGTCTTTGTGCTCTAGAACTTGGTTTGATTCGCTGCAACGTGCCTTAAGAAGTTCACCATGCATGTGAATAATATTGTTGCTACCGCCTCTCTCGTGCAGGTTGTCGATGTTTTGAGTGATGATCGTTACTTTGCCGTCTAGCTTCTCTTCGAGCTCACCGAGCGCCTTATGGGCGGAATTTGGTTGAATGCTCTCACCTTGTAAGCCATGACGACGTTTATTGTAGAACTCTTGCACCAAATCTGGATCTTTTGCAAAACCCTCTGGTGTCGCGACATCTTCGATTTTATGGTTTTCCCATAATCCGTCTTGTGCTCGGAATGTTTGAATCCCCGACTCCGCAGAGATGCCGGCGCCAGTAAGAATTACGATATTTCGATATGGGAAATGCATATAACGTCCTTTTCAATATGTCACTTTGTAACAGCTTAGCACTGTTCAAATTCCAACAATAGTTTTAGGGATTAGACCATAGTCTTAGCCAACTGAATTCATTGATTATTTGTGACATAACTCGCTCGATATCAGCGGATTAAGAATGAACAGACACAAAAAAAGCGACCGAAGCCGCTTATTGTTTATCTATTGAACTGTGATCAGTCTTCGTTTATTGATGAGATCTTGTGGATGGCAAGATCCGCACCGTTGAACTCGTCTTCTTCACTTAAACGTAGGCCAGTCACTTTACTTAGAACACCGTATACAACCAATGCACCGGCTAGAGCGACGATAATACCTGCAAGTGTTCCCATTACTTGCGCACCAAAGCTCACGCCACCTAGTCCCCAGAGTGCTTGCTGGCCGAAGATGCCAGCTGCAATGCCACCCCAAGCGCCACACACGCCGTGCAATGGCCATACACCCAGCACATCATCAATCTGTGTTTTGTTCTGCATATAAGTAAACAGGTAAACGAACAATGCGCCCGCGACACCACCTGTAACGAGAGCGCCAAGTGGGTGCATTAAGTCTGAACCTGCACATATCGCTACGAGACCAGCCAAAGGACCATTGTGGATGAAGCCTGGGTCATTTTTACCTGCGACTAAAGCCGCTAGAATGCCGCCGACCATCGCCATAAGTGAGTTCATGGCTACTAGGCCACTGATGCCATTGATCGCTTGAGCTGACATCACGTTGAAGCCAAACCAACCCACACATAAGATCCAAGAACCTAGTGCTAAGAATGGGATGTTAGATGGTGCGAAGTTAGTGTGTTTACCAGCACGAATACGACCTTTACGCATACCTAAGAAGTAAACCGCGACCAAAGCAATCCAACCGCCAACGCCGTGAACTACTACAGAGCCTGCGAAGTCATGGAATCCATAACCGAATTGCGCTTCAAGCCAATCTTGGAAACCAAAATTACCATTCCAGATGATGCCTTCAAAGAATGGATAAACAAAGCCTACGGTGAACAGTGTTGCGATGAGTATTGGATAGAAACGT
>NZ_CAWPOA010000101.1:82695-114462 GCF_963889365.1 Vibrio sp. OPT20
GCACGTTCAGCGATACCACCAGAAACGATCGCTGGAATCGCCGCAGCAAACGTCATCAAGAAGAAAAACTTCACCAGCTCGTAACCATTACCTTGCGATAAGGTTTCTGCATCTGCAAAGAAATGCGCACCGTAAGCCACCCAGTAACCTATAAAGAAATAGGCAATGGCAGAAACGCCGAAATCCGAGAGGATCTTAACCAGCGCGTTCACTTGGTTTTTCTTTCTTACTGTACCGACTTCCAAAAATGCAAAGCCTGCGTGCATTAAGAAGACCATGATGGCGCCTAATAATAGAAATAGAGTGTCTGAACTCTGCGTCAAGCTCTCTACTGCGCTATGAACTTGGGTAACCGTTTGACTCATTAAAGCTCTCTCCCTTAGCTTTGTCTCAATTGCACTAGAACCGTGCGAATTGATGTCGTAATTAATTAAAGACTCAACAGTAAACGCAAGATGCGTTCCAACACGCTCACGTAATTTTCGTGCAACAAGATTTTATTCTAAGGCTTTGATTCTAAGGGGTTAAAATTACTACTGCACTTTTTTGGATATTTGAGATGGAGGGATGCTTAAAATTAATTGCACCAATTAAGGGAGTTGCACCATATTGGCGCGGTCAATATCAGGCTTGGTTCTGTTTTAGATCTACCCCAAATATTTTGAAGAATTCACTAAAAACCTTCTTCTAAGTTGACTAGACACTTGTTCTAGGTGGACAAAAAAAGCCCAGCGACTCGAATCACTGGGCTTTCTATACGATGGTTGTTTTGAGTAAATCGCTCTAGATAATTTGTTATCTAGTTCGTCTGATACTCACTACAGGTTTAGTCCTGTTGTCGGGCTTTGCGGTAGGTTTTGACTTAAGCGCTGCATGCCTTGATACATACGAATAAACCAAACCACAATCGCCACACCACCAAACAACATGCCTACGTATGGGATGTAGTAAGCGATGTCATCGATAATATGGTTTTGATACCAGTAATCGTTCACACCGATCAACACGCCATTAGAGGTCGCTACCGTGACGATAAGCACAACAAAGAACGTCAGGTTCAAGAAGAAAGAGCGAATCAAGCCGTAGTAATGCGTATCCACGACTTCGCCGTCTTCACCTTTATCTAAACGATAGCCTGCGTAGATAATCGCGACCACACCAGAGAGAAGACAAGTAAATGGTGTAAAGCAGCTTAGGATGTAAGCGACCCAAATACCTTTATGAGGTTTGTTCATTCTTATTCACCTCTTCGGTTTTCTCTATTGTTACGTTTGCGCTTTGTTCAGCGCCGCTTTTCTCTTGTTCCATCACTTCTTTGTACCAAAGGTCATGGTGCTCTTTAGCCCAAGTTTCATCAACTTCGCCTGTTACCATACCCTCAAGTGCACCTTCCATACCGAACAAGCCGATGTAGATGTGGAACACAAAGCCACAGATAAGGATCAGAGCAGCCAACATGTGGACTAGGTTTGAAAGCTCCATATCACGTCGTGTTTGGCCAAAGATTGGGAAATCTAACACCAAGCCACTGATCGCTGCGACACTGCCCATAACGATAAGCAGCCAAAATAGCGCTTTTTCACCCGCGTTCGAAAACTCTGCAGATGGATGAGAACCTTTATGTTTCCCGACCATACCACCCAGTTTTATAAACCACTGGATATCGACCATTTTGAAGATCGACTTGCGCCACCACTTGATTAGAACAGCCATCAACAGCACATAGAAAATCGGGCCGATGTAGTTGTGGTATTGCTTCGCCAATAGAACGATGAAGCCCCATAAATCGGTTGGGATATAAGGTTTCAAGAAGTGTTTACCGTAAACCAACATCAAACCACTGAACGCCAGTGTTAAGAAGGTAAACGCCATGCTCCAGTGCAGTGCGCGGTCCAGTCGCGACCAACGTTTGATCTTACGGCCCGTTCTTGGTGCACTCAGCATTAATGGGCCAATCACAACGTACATTAAGGTAACGAAAGCAATACTGCCAAAGATAGCGACAGCACCGGCTGGTGACATCCACTTCTCTTTCAATATGTACCACGTTTGACCTGGAGTACTGATCAACACGCCGTGCTCAGCCGATTGAGATGTGGTGTAACCTTCTTCACCGTTTCTTACTTGTCGCCAAAAATCGGCACCAGCAAGTTGTGTGATTTCTCTTTCAGCAGAGCTCGATTGAGTTTGTGATGAGTTCGTCTCAGATGCATGACTCAAAGGAGACAGCATTGTTAGTGCTGCCAACATTGGCAGCACAACAAGGAAGAGACGCTTAAACATTGTAAGCATATGTCTCTCCTAACTAGCTCTTCATCGCATCGTAAGAAAGGTCATTGCCGTCTGTCCAGCCTGCCCCCTTCGCACCACGTTCAACAACACGCTGGCGGAATACATCAGAGACTTTCTCTGCATCACCCGCTAGCAGTGCTTTGGTCGAACATAAAGAAGCACACATTGGTAGCTTGCCTTCAGCAATACGGTTCGCACCGTACTTCTGACGTTCTTCCACAGAACCTGGCTCTGTTTCTGGGCCGCCAGCACAGAAGGTACATTTGTCCATTTTACCGCGCTCACCAAAGGCTTCCTGTTTAGGGAATTGAGGTGCGCCAAACGGACAAGCAAACAAGCAGTAACCACAACCGATACATAGATCTTTATTGTGAAGTACGATGCCGTCTTCTGTATGTTCAAAACAGTCTGCGGGACAAACTGCCATACATGGCGCATCAGTACAGTGCATACATGCTACAGAGATAGAGTTTTCACCCGGTTCACCATCGTTCAGTGTGACAACGCGGCGACGTTGAATACCCCATTCCAGAGCATCATCATTTTCATTCTTACATGCAGTGACACAACCGTTACATTCGATACAACGTTTGGTGTCACAAAGAAATTTCATTCTAGCCATTTTAAGACTCCTTACGCTTTACGAATATTACAAAGGGTTACTTTCGTTTCCTGCATCAACGTGACAGGGTCGTAACCATATGTGGTTGCTGTATTGGCTGCTTCACCAATAACGTAAGGATCGGTGCCTTCAGGATATTTAGAACGCAAATCTTCGCCTTCAAACTTACCACCGAAGTGGAACGGCAAGAACGCTAAACCCGGTTTCACACGACGAGTGACCATCGCTTTCACCTTGATACGGCCTTTCTCTGCACCCTCAACCCAAACATCATCGCCATCTTTGAAGCCAATGTCGTTTGCATCTTTAGGGTTCACTTCAACAAACATCTCTTGTTGTAGCTCTGCTAGCCAAGGGTTAGAACGTGTCTCTTCACCACCACCTTCGTACTCAACCAAACGACCAGACGTAAGAATAATCGGGTATTCACCAGACTTATCTTGGTCTTGAATGGATTTGTACAGCGTAGGAACACGGAAGATTGCTTCCTTGTCATCCCACGTTGGGTAGTCAGCGACTAGATCACGACGTGGTGTGTAAAGTGGTTCACGGTGCAGTGGTACGCGGTCTGGGAATGTCCAAACAATCGCACGCGCTTTCGCGTTACCAAAAGGAATACAACCATGCTTGATAGCAACACGTTGGATGCCACCAGAAACGTCAGTCTTCCAGTTTTTGCCTTCAGCAGAGGCTTTTTCTTCTGCTGTTAGGTCGTCCCACCACCCCAGTTGTTTCAGCAGTTTGTCACTGAACTCTGGGTAACCATCTTTGATTTCGCTGCCTTTTGAGTAGCTGTCTTCAGCCAATAGGCTTTGACCTTCAAATTCCACACCGAAACGAGTACGGAAGTTACCGCCGCCCTCAGCAACCGGTTTAGATGTATCGTAAAGGATATGCGTCCCTGGGTGTTTCATTTCTGGGTTGCCCCAACATGGCCAAGGCAGACCGTAAGTTTCGCCATTCGCTGGGCCGCCTTCTGCAGCAAGCGTTGTTTTGTGGAACGTGTGCCAGTTTTGTTGGTGTTCTTTCAAACGCTCTGGGCTTTGACCTGTATAGCCGATCGTCCACATACCTTTGTTGAATTCACGAGTGATGTCTTCAATCAATGGTTGATTGTTCTCAACACGGATGTTTTTGAACAGTTGATCAGAGAAACCAAGCTTCTTAGAAAGAAGGTACATGATTTCGTGGTCAGGCTTAGATTCGAACAGAGGATCAACAACCTTATCACGCCACTGTAGAGAACGGTTTGACGCCGTTACACTGCCGTAGGTTTCAAATTGAGTGGTTGCTGGAAGTAAGTAAACGCCGTCGGTGCGATCGTTCATTACTGCCGCGACTGTTGGGTATGGGTCAACGATAACCATCATATCCAGCTTCTGCATCGCCTTCTTCATCTCTGGACCACGAGTCTGAGAGTTCACCGCGTGACCCCAGTAGAACATGGCGCGGATGTTTTCGCGTTGACGAATCTTGTCTTTGTCTTCAAGCACGCCATCAACCCAACGAGAGACAGGAATACCTGCACTGTTCATTGGTTTTTGACCACCGTATGCGTTGTCGTCAAATCGTCCTTTAACCCAGTCAAAGTCGATATCCCAAACTTTAGACCAATGGCGCCAAGAACCTTCAGACAAGCCGTAGTAACCCGGTAGCGTGTCTGATAGTACGCCAAGGTCAGTTGCGCCTTGTACGTTATCGTGACCACGGAAAATGTTTGCACCGCCACCTGATTTACCTATGTTACCTAGCGCAAGCTCAAGAACACAGTAAGCACGTGTGTTGTTGTTACCCGTAGTATGTTGAGTACCACCCATACACCAAACGATACAACCCGGACGGTTCTCTGAAAGCAGTTTTGCTGTGTGGTAAACGTCTTCTTCGCTAACGCCTGTTACACGCTCAACTTCTGCTGGGTTCCACTTAGCAACTTCTTCACGGATCTCGTCCATGCCGAATACACGTTGGCGGATGAATTCTTGGTCTTCCCACTTGTTAGCAAAGACATGCCATAACAGACCCCAAATAAACGCAACGTCTGACCCCGGGCGTAGAGAAACATAGTGATCAGATTTCGCCGCAGTACGCGTACGACGAGGATCCGCAACAACGATCTTACAGTTGTTCTTCTCTTTCGCGATTAGGATGTGTTGCATCGCAACCGGGTGAGCTTCTGCAGGGTTCGAACCAATGAACAGCATCGACTTACAGTTGTGCATGTCATTGAACGAGTTTGTCATCGCACCGTAACCCCAAGTGTTTGCAACACCGGCTACTGTGGTTGAGTGACAAATACGCGCTTGGTGGTCAACGTTATTGGTGCCCCAAAGCGACGCCATCTTACGGAATGCGTAAGCTTGCTCGTTACTGTGTTTCGCACTACCTAGGAAGTAAACGGAATCAGGACCAGACTCTTTACGAAGTTCTAGCGCTTTATTACCGATCTCTTCAATCGCTTGTTCCCAAGAAAGCTTCTTCCACTTACCGCCTTCCAATTTCATTGGGTACTTAAGGCGACGCTCACCGTGGCCGTGCTCACGCAAAGCTGCGCCTTTCGCACAGTGTCCACCAGCGTTGAATGGGTGATCGAATGCAGGCTCTTGACCCGTCCAAACACCGTTTTGAACTTCAGCGTAAATACCACAACCGACAGAACAGTGGGAACAGATAGTGCGTTTCACTTCTGTTTTCGCTTCAGGGTCGACTGACTTAGCTTGCGCCTTTTTCATCATACCCGGAGCGAATAGACCAGCGCCAACTACCGCACCACCAGCCGCTAGAGAGGTATTTTTCATGAAGGCACGTCGAGACACACCCAGTTGATTGGTTTCTTTGCTCACACTATCGGAGCGTTTGACAAGTTTCATCCGTTATCTCCTAAAGCGTGTCGTAGTAATCGCGAATGTGTTGCGTTTCACGATAGCCCGTCTTCTTCATGTCTTCTTTCGGCATTTCAACCGTTTCTGAAGCAGTTGCCACCTTCGTTGTTCCAGCGACAACGGCACCCGCTACGGCTGCAGTTGTTAAGCCTTTGAGTAAGTCCCTACGGCTTGTGTTTATTTCTTTATTATCTTTCATCATTGCTTCCTTACCTTGCGGTAGATCTTTTTGGAGGCTTAATGCCCCTCTATCGATATAATCGCGTACTGCTCGATTACTCGTAATCAGTGACGTTTTTCACATCAATCTTTAATTTATGTTTACTGCTTTTTGTATTAACGCTAAAACGCACTTGCTCTAACGTTAGGAATGCTTCACACAGCTGAGCTGCCGATTTGTAGAAGTTCGCACTTTCTGCACTTTCAAGCTGACGTGTAAAAGAGTTGAACCAAGGGCCAAGGTGCTTATTGAAAACGGCTTGTTGAAGCGCTTCTTCTTCACCAGTTAGCATCGCCATTACTTCACACAATGCAGCAATATGATCTTCTGGCTCTTTCACTTGATCATCACGTTCAATGCCTAAAAGCTCTAGGTCATGACGAATCTCTGCTAATGGTTTTTCCATCATGGCACCAGTTCTATGCCAAGAACCAAATGGAACTATCTCTCCACGGCCAATGCCAATGAACAGATCTTGATATTCGTCTTCTAACGCTTCGCGATTTGATTCCGTTGCCGCTTGTTGAATGGCAATCCAAGCTTTTTGCATTGCACTCTCAGACGCTTCAATGTCTAACGTCTTTAGGAAATCAATGACCTCTTCAGAAGGTGCGTTACGAAACAATGCAGAAAGAACCAAATAGATTTCAGTTCTTAGTGTCTGTTCTTGCTTTAATTCTTTTGCGAGCTCAGGCTCTTGTGCCTGATCCAAATTAGTATCCAATGCCAACTCCTAGTATTTCAATTGATTCAATGGGTCTTGAGCCATTGAGTCGAACATGTCCACTACACGACAGTCTTCACACATCGCAATACGATTAATCGCAGTTTCATCTGAAAAATGAGAGTGACCGTGTAACTTGTTCTGTAACATGTCAATCATAGACTGTGGAGCGAATGGCTTATGGCAACGTAAACATTCCGCTGCTTTCTCCTCATGAATCACAACTGCTTGTTGACGTTCTTCTTTCACCCAATTCATACGAGGTGTCAGAGTGAGAACATTCTCAGGGCATGCCTTTTCACACAGACCACATTGAATACAGTCTTGTTCTACAAACTTAAGTGATGGAGACGCGCCGTCGGTATGAAGAGCACGTGTAGGACAAACTGCAACACAACTCATGCATAACGTACAATCTTTGCTTTCACACGAAACCGTGCCGTATGGTGCATTCGAAGGAAGTTCAACGATATTCTCGACAGGAATGCGAGATGAAGACATAGCATCGAGTGCAGTGAATAGACGTTGACGTTTGTTGCCTTGAAGATCGCCAAGTGCAAGGTCGAAAGAATCAACGCACAGTGTTGGAGGCCCTTCACGTAGAGACTCTAAATACAGGATATCGATGGTTTCTTTTGGCACACCGATTTGGTCTAGTAGCTCTTGAGCAATCCCGACTTCGTTATTCAGAACACGAATGATCGTCTCTGGCATAAAACGAGAAGCAGCAAACAGAACCTGAGTCGCCCCATTCACTAGCGCTGCAAACCAAGTATCAATACCAATAGAAGGCAGTTCTTCAACCACGATTGGAATCACGTTATCTGGCAGTGCTTTTAGCGCCATTACATTGTAAGTCTCATGACGAGAGCTACAGATAAGTACGATTGGATCCAGACCGCCCGCATGTTCATAGTTGGCTAGCGTACGTTCAATGAACTTTTGAGTATCGTCAGGGTTTGGAAGCGCATAGGTAATCGCTTCTGTAGGACAGCTTGTTGCACAAGTTCCGACGCCTTGACATAGATAAGGGTTAATCTCGACCTTGTGACCTGTTTTGTCTGAGCCTTCACTTGATAGTGCGCCAGCAGGACAAGCATCAACACAACGTTCACAGCCTTTTACGCCACGCGAACTGTGCGCACAAAGGTCAGTGTCTAAACGGAAGAACTTAGGCTTATCAAATGTGCCCATTAGCGTCGGAATCTCTTCCAGTGCTTCGGCCAGTTTTGGATAGCCACGGCCTACTGGGTAATAACCCGGTACAGGCACTTCTTCTGTCATGCAGCTATTCAGACATAGGTCTAGAACAACATCGAAACAATCGTGATTAATCGCGATTTTCGCCAGGTTGCTTGATGTGCCTTTACTCTCAATCACAACTTCAAACGTGCCAAGGAAACCGGATACTTGAACCGAGTTCGCGAAGTACAGTTCTGGGTTTTTGCCCTTTTCGCCGTCTGTCGACAATAAGGTTAAGCTCGTCAATTGAGGTAATTGAGCCGCAGCACTTTCAATGATCGCAGTTGGACCAATAACAAGAGTATTACCGCCGCTTTCGTAGCTAACAGTAGGTGGAATCAGATTTGTTAACTCAACTGTATTTTCAAATGCATACAGTCTTGCTTTAGCGTTATTTGAAGTTGCTTGTTCTAATAATTGTTTAAGCATTGCTCAGTTCCATCTTTGGACATGGATAATCTGTTCAACCTTCATTGTAGTAAGCGATAGAGAACTTGCTGAGTAATCCGTTAACAACTAACCCTTTAGCCAGTGTCCCGCTCGTCAGACTATGAATTCGTCTATCTACAAAAAAGTTGATAATAAACGTTAATTAGCAAATGCCATGCCAATTTAATAAACCTTATATATCAATGATTTAATCTTTTATAGCGTTTATTGTGCGTATAAAAAAACCGCTTGGGACATTTTGTCTCAAGCGGTTCATTGAGTATTTAGTCAAAATGTACCTATTCTTTGTGTGGTATATCTTGTCCCATCTCTTTCAGGTCAGCTTCGTCTGACATTGTAGCGTTACCATCTGGCACTGTGTTTTGATACAGTTCTTTTTCTTGTTCGGTTATTTCGGCACTTTCTGACGTTTCAAATTCATTATCAGATACCTCAAGATCGCTTTCAGAATGTTCTAAAACTTCACCTTCAGTCTTATTATCAATGACTTGCTCTTCTTCTGGTGTGGTTTCTTCTTCAGTTTTGTCTTTAACCCAATCTCGCAAGGTTTCCGCCACCCCTTCAGAAAGAGACTTCAAATTACTGTAATCGTCGTCGTAATCATCTAAACCATCACGAACGTTAAACTCTTCGGATAGAAATAATTTACGCAATGCGGCTTTTTTTACGCTTTCTGAGGCTTCTGATACCAATAATTGAGCAACAGACAAGTCTTCAGTGGCTTCTGGTGCGGGATCTTGAACGTCAGAAGCATTAACTTCTTCATTGGTTTCTAAAGCTTCACTTTCTAAAGACTGAGGCGCTGCTGCTTCCATTTCAGGCGAAAGATCTGCAGGCAAAATCTCAGAAGATGAAGAATCAGAGGAAGTGAGTTCTGTTACTTCCAGTGTTTGCTCTACTTCCAAAGGTTCGTCAGTGGATTCATCAAGCTTTCGTTGAGACCAACGGCTAAAGAAGTTAGTTGCCATTTGATCTACCCGCACCTTTACGTTTCTTACGTCTTGCTTCTAGCAACTCACCATGACGGCCGATGAAGGCTTCCATCCAAGCCTGTACGGGCAAAGGAATATCGTAAGACAACACTTGATTGTCACCGTCCATGTATTGCCCTGCAACGGTTTGTGATGCTGTAAGTAACTGAATAACTGGCTTTACACCAGAATCGACATTATCCATCACTAAGAAAAGCTTAGGTTGCTGAGAGCTTAGGTTGAAACGATAGTCTGTACGCTCGTCTTTATGTAATTGGAGTAAACAAACGTCTTGGGCATCGTCTTCTGGCGACAGTTCAAACCCCGTCAATTCCCATTGTGTCGTTACCCAGATACCTGTTTTGATCTCTTTTTCTATTCTTTGGACACCGATTGGCCAAGCTGCTTCTGTTTTTTCATATTGTTCTTTGAATTCTTTTATCTCAGACATACTTCACCCAATTGATTTTCTTTGGTCTGAATGCACTTAGGACATTTTGTACTGTGCGCAATCATATACACCCCATAAAGCAATAAACACGCCAATACGGATTAACTGCAAGAGCGTATCTATAGCGTTCGTTATCAAGTTGTCACTATAACGTTAGTCGATACTGGTTATTTCAGACAACTCCACTCGGTGAACTCTCATATTTTGCGCTATTTTAATCGAATGCTTCATGTTTTCCTGAATACCCGTTATTTTGGAATAAGATTTGCTTTAAGCATGAGTTAAAGAATCGATGAACAAGAACGGCGTTAGACCCTCTTGTTACAACCCTATCTCATTAAGTAGGAAGTGATTGTGGTAAAACCAAACATAATAAAAACTAGCGAAAACCCACTTCAAACAATCGAAGTTGAAGTGTTTGATGAATATGGTGAAAAGCTAACCAAACAGATCGCTTGTGAACGCCCTCTTACCGTTATGTTGAACTGGAAAGAGATCGTAACCCTGATGACGCTTGGCTCGCGCCCTGAATCTTTAGTCTTGGGTTATTTGAAGAATCAAAGTTTCCTTTCTGACCCTGAAGCGGTTGAATCTATCATCATCGATTGGGAAACCAGCTCTGCAGCGGTTATCACCAAAGAAGATACTAGCCAACTTGAGCAAGCGCTTAAGAAGAAGACGGTGACCTCTGGCTGTGGTCAGGGCACCATGTTTGGTAACGTGATGAAGCAGTTGGAAGATTACCAAGTGCCTCAGACCAAAATTAAGCAATCTGAAATTTACACGGCTTTAGAAGCACTGACCCATTACAACGATACGTACAAGAAAGCTGGCGCGGTACATGGTTGCGCTGTTTGCAAAGACGACAAGGTTCTATCGTTTGTTGAAGATGTTGGCCGACATAACGCGGTTGATACGTTGGCCGGTGAGATGTGGCTTAACAAAGAGTCTGGTGAAGATAAGATTTTTTACACTACTGGCCGCCTGACTTCTGAAATGGTCATCAAAGTGGCGCAAATGGGGATTCCTGTTCTGCTATCACGTTCAGGCGTAACGCAAATGGGCTTAGACTTGGCTCAGCAATTTGGTATCACGACCATTGCTCGCGCTAAAGGCCTGCGATTCCAAGTGTTCACTGGCGCAGAGAAGATTGAATTCGATGTAAAAGGTGATCAGTAAACGATAATTCGTTTTAGACATTGGTTATCTATTAGAAAAAAAGGTGCAAGTGTAAGCTTGCACTTGCACCTTTTATCTCGTTCCAAACTCCTAATCTCCCCCCCCCTATTTCTCAAGTACTTTCCCTTTTCAAAACGAGTTCGATCTTTTCGTTTGATTTTATTGAACGTTATTTTCAAGTTAACTAGATATACCAAACGTTAACAATTCTTTATCTTGTGCTCCGTGAACAGAACGAAGCACGCACTTATTGTACTGCTTGGCGAAAGTTTCACTTCTTTGAATGCTCACTTCGAAGAAAACACATAAGAAAAAAGAATTGGATAACAATATGAAACAGCCTTTAAAAGCTCTAGCAATCGCTCTTGGATTGACCTTGGGCGCCAACTGTCACGCAATTGAACTTAAGCCAGTCGATACGGACTTTACATTACAAATACTGGGTTCAGGTGGTCCTATCTCGGATGACCTACGTGCATCATCTGGTGAAATCGTATGGTGGAAAGGCAAATCACGAATCATGATTGATGCCGGTGGCGGTGTTTACCTACGTTTCGGTCAAGCGGGTGCAAAACTTGAAGACCTAGATTTCATGGGTATCACTCACTTCCATACCGATCACGTCAATGACATGCCCGCTCTTCTTAAAGGTGGCTACTTCTTTGAACGTGAAAAGGCGTTGGAGATTTCAGGTCCAGCCGCAGGTTCAGCGTTCCCTAGCCTCAACGGTTACTTCGCAGCGAACTTTGACCCAGACCATGGCGCATACGCTTACCTTGCCGGCTTATACGATGGGAGCGATGGCCTATTCCCAGTCAATCTTACCGATGTTGACTATCAATCCACAGTGCCAACCGTTGTTTATGAAAAAGATGGTTTGAAGATCACTGCTCTGGGTATTCCTCATGGTGATGTGCCTTGTCTCGCTTACCGAATTGAAAGTGAAGAAGGCGTGATGGTGATTTCAGCTGACCAAAACGGTAGCAACCCTGCGTTCTTAGACTTCGCTCGTGGCGCCGACATCATGATGATGCCAATGGCGATTCATGAACAAGCCGATGGTGTCTCTACATTCATGCACGCTAAGCCTTCTGTCATTGGTGAAATTGCGAAAGAGATCAATCCAAAAATGTTGGTACTTAACCACTGGATGGGTCTAGGCCTTAAGCGCAAATCTGAATCAATCAAAATTGTACGCGAATACTACGACGGACCAATCATGTCTGGTCGTGATTTAGCGAGCTTCCCTATGTCTGCTGTAAAGGAGAAATAATATGAACAACAAAATCGCCCTATCAATCGCGATCACGTCTGTGATTAGTCTTAACTCTGCAATGGCGTTTGCTGATGCACCTGCCGAAGCCCCTGTTGAAGCTAAACAATCTTCAGGACACGGTGGTAAATGTGCTGCGGGTAAATGTGGTACAGAAAAACGCTTCGAAAAAGCGGAACTGACAAGCAACCCTCAAGACCGTTTAGTGCGTGCTCGTGACGGGAAATGTGGCTTAACGGCTGAAGGTATCTCGCCAAGCAAAGAGCGCATCCTAACGGCCAATAGCAAGGTGACAGGTGGAGTATGTGGCCAGTAGAAACGCATAAAACTAATGCTTTAAAAACTGGAGCTTTAAAAACTAATACTTTAAAAACTAAAGCTTCAGCATCAAATGACCGAGCCCCTAAAAGCAGAGAGTTAAACCATAAAGTGCGAACCATTCAGAATACAGACAAAGGCATTGGGCTACGCAGTGAGCATATTGAACTGCTCGCTCGTTCCCCCAAGCATCCTGATATCGATTTTCTGGAATTAGCTCCCGAGAACTGGATGAGCTTAGGCGGACTTAAGCGCGAACAACTACAGGATATAGCGAAGCAATACCCTTTGATCGCACACGGTTTAAGCTTATCCATTGGAGATTGTCAGCCGCTTAATACGAAGTTTGTTCGTCAGGTTGGTCAATTTCTCGATGAACTGAATATTCAGGTATACAGCGAGCATTTGAGCTTCTCTCGAGATAGCCAAGGGTATCTGTATGAACTGTTACCCGTGCCACGTCACGCAGAAAACATCGGCTATTTAGCGGACAGAATCAAGCAAGTCCAAGACATCATTCAACGTCCTTTGGTCATGGAGAACATCTCTTATTACCACAACTACGGAGATGAGACGCCTGAGGGTGAGTTTATCGCTGAAATAGCAAAGCGTAGTGGCTGTGAGTTGTTGGTCGACATCAACAATCTCTACGTGAACAGTCAGAACCACCACTTTGATGCCGCAGAAATGCTTAAAGCTTTACCAAGCGATGCTATTCGCTACTACCACATTGCTGGGCATTTAGTTGAAAACGATAGCTCAGGTGGAAGTAACAAATCGCTGCTTGATACCCACGGTATGCCGGTACAGCAAGCGGTCATCGACTTGGCGCGTTACACCTTCTCTATTCATGGCAGTAAACCGTTATTGCTAGAAAGAGACAACAACGTGCCGCCTTTGGTCGTGCTGACTGAAGAGCTACGAACGATGCATAGTCAGGTTCTAGATGCAGGTGTTGCTCATCGCCCAATGAATCAGGAGTTGGCTTATGCATAACCCTCCTAGCATGATGATCACTCAAACGCAGGCGTTAACCGCATTGATACGTTCACCACTTGAAGACAACGCAGTGTGTCGATACAGCGAGTTCATTAGAGACAACGTATTTGGTGTATTGAACAACACATTCCCGCTGTTTTGTAAGCAAGTCGACCAAGACCAACTACTGATATTGGTTGATGAGTTTGTTGTGGTGCATTACGCCTCAGAGCCGGAGTTTCATCATATAGCAACTGAGTTTGTCAGCTTTGTTCAACGTCGAACTCAACCAATGTACATCTCTAGTTTGAGTGATTTGTCTACCTTGAGTGCGAGTCATGAGCTTACAGCCGATCAACTGGCGGTGTTGGAGTACGAATGGTGTGCCTTTTGCGTTGAGATTGATTCTTCAAAGCAAGTTCTGCCTTTGTCGCGAACGCGTGACTTTCACGTCGATGAACGACAGCTTCAATTGGGTTTGTTAGTCAACAGTACGATGAAGCTCGTGCAGGTTCCTTTCATTATTCATGGTGAGTCGCTGACGTTTCTAACACAAAGGCGGTATCCCGTTTATTACGCGATTTATCGCGACCGTGACCAACGTGTCAACACGATAAAACTAAGAGAAATTGATGTTGCGATTATTCAACAACAACCAAATCGTTCTTTAGCCGATATAAAACAAATAATTGCTCAACAATTGGCGAGATTCGAGTTTATTAATTGGGTCGAACATTTCAGTGAAGTTGAACTGATTGGCGTTCACTCTTTAGGAGAAAAATTATGATTAAGTCAGCCCTCAGCTGGTACGACGCTATTGTCGAAAAATGCAAACAATACGATTACTTAGTACTGCTTTCAGTGCGTCTCTATTTGATTCCGGTGATTTATGTCGGCGCACGCTCTAAAGTACTGGGCTTCTCGGGAACGGTTGCGTGGTTTGGTGCTTCAGCAACCGACGGTGGTCTTAACCTTCCCTTCCCAGAGCTACTGGCATTCCTAGCGGCAGCAACCGAAGTTTTAGGTTGTATCTGTATCGCGTTAGGTCTGTTTACTCGCTTTATCTCGATTCCAATGATTTTCATGATGAGCGTCGCGAGTGCAATGGTTCACTGGAAACACGGTTGGGATGCGATTGCGACTGGCGATATGGAAGCAACCGTTCGACTTAACGGCTTCATCGAATGGCTCTCGGTTAACTTCCCAGGTCGATACAACTACATCACTGAACTTGGCGACCCGGTAATGCTGAACAACGGTATGGAGTTCGCAGGCACCTACTTCGTGATGCTGTTAGTACTGCTTGTTTACGGTGGTGGTCGTTACGTGAGTGCAGATTACTGGCTACGTAAACAGTTCTCTAAAAAACAAAACAAAGCACTTCGTTGGTAATAGATTCTTTTCACACAGCTACATGTAAAACCCTTAATTAGTTCTCTCTAATTATCATCTTATTTTCCATTATCTTACCCGTCACACTCGTGGCGGGAAGGAGTTTTTATGCTTACAGATGTCGTTGATCTGTCGCGGTTTCAATTCGCAAGTACCGCTCTTTATCACTTTATATTCGTCCCCCTAACTATAGGTCTCTCCTTCTTACTCGCAGTGATGGAATCACTGTATGTCATGACCAACAAAACCATCTACAAGGACATGACCAAGTTCTGGGGTAAGTTGTTTGGTATTAACTTTGCTGTCGGTGTTGCGACCGGCTTAACCATGGAATTCCAGTTCGGTACTAACTGGGCTTATTACTCGCATTACGTAGGCGATATCTTTGGCGCTCCGCTGGCCATTGAAGCCTTGATTGCGTTTTTCTTGGAATCAACCTTAGTCGGCATGTTCTTCTTTGGTTGGGACAAGCTCTCTAAGCGTCAGCACTTATCGGTAACGTGGTTGACGGCGTTGGGTTCGAACTTCTCTGGTCTGTGGATTCTGATGGCCAATGGCTGGATGCAAAACCCAGTGGGCGCAGAGTTTAACTTCGAAACCATGCGTATGGAGATGACAGACTTCGTCGAAGTGATCTTCAACCCAGTGACTCAAGTGAAGTTCGTGCATACCGTTGCGGCAGGTTATACAACCGGCGCGCTATTTATTATGGGTATCAGTGCTTACTACATGCTTAAAGGGCGTGATTTACCGTTCGCTCGTCGTTCATTTGCAGTCGCAAGTGCTTTTGGTATGGCTGCGATTGTGTCGACAGTAATGCTCGGTGATGAGTCTGGTTATGAGTTGGGCGATGTTCAACAGGTGAAGCTAGCGGCTATCGAAGCTGAATGGCACACCGAAGAAGCCCCTGCCTCATTCACACTGTTCGGTTTCCCGAATCAAGAAACCATGGAAACGGACTACGCGATTAAGATCCCATACGTGATGGGTATCATCGCAACGCGTTCTTTGGATACGCCAGTTGTCGGGATTCATGATCTATTGGCAAAGAATGAGGAACGTGTTCGCAGCGGTATCTTAGCTTATGGACTATTAGAAAAACTGCGTTCTGGTGATAAATCACAACAAAATATCGATGATTTTGAATTAGTTAAACATGATCTTGGTTATGGATTACTGGTTAAGAAATACAGCGACAACGTGGTGGATGCAACAGAACAACAGATCAAACAAGCAGCCAAAGACACAATCCCAACGGTAGCCCCTCTATTCTGGAGTTTCCGCATCATGGTGGTGTGTGGCGTCTTAATATTCGCCATTATTGGTCTTTCATTCGTACAAATTTGTCGCCGTAAGATTGGTACCAATCGTTGGTTACTGAAAGCAACGATATGCGCGATTCCACTTCCCTGGATTGCTTGTGAAGCAGGTTGGTTTGTTGCGGAATATGGCCGTCAACCATGGGCAATTGGTGAGATTCTACCAGTCAACATGGCGGCTTCTAATCTACCCGCTTCAAGTCTGTGGGTCTCTATCGGATTGGTTTACTTGTTCTACACAGTGTTCTTGATTATAGAAATGTTCTTGATGGTTAAGTTTGCAAAAATTGGCCCGAGCGCACTGAAAACGGGTCGCTATCATCATGAGCAATCAAACCAAGATCTAGCTATTACAGGTGAGCAAAGCGCACCGCGTCAGCTAGATAAAACTATCGATCTTCATTAAGGAATTCAGATGTTTGATTACGAAAATCTTCGCCTGTTTACATGGGCAGTTATTGGCGTGTTGTTGATCGGTTTTATCATTACCGATGGATTCGACATGGGCGTTGCGGCGTTGCTCCCTGTTCTAGGGAAGTCGGAAGTTGATCGACGAATCATGATCAACTCGATTGCCCCTCACTGGGATGGCAACCAAGTATGGTTGGTTACCGCGGGTGGCGCTATCTTTGCGATATGGCCTGCAATCTACGCGGCTGCGTTCTCCGGGTTCTATTTAGCCATGATTATCGTGTTGGCGACCTTGTGGTTAAGACCGCTCGGTATGGATTACCGCGCTAAGATCGACAATCCGCAATGGAAGAAAGCTTGTGATATTGCACTTATCGTCAGTGGCTTCATTCCTCCGATTATCTTTGGTGTTGGTTTCGGTAACTTGATGATTGGCGTTCCGTTTGAGTTTAACGAATTGCTAATGATGTCATACCAAGGTGGTTTCTGGGATCTACTCACGCCCTTCCCACTGCTATGTGGCTTGGTGAGCTTAGCGATGGTTGTCACGCAAGGCGCGGCATTCCTACAGATGAAAACGACGGGTGATTTAAAACAACGTGCGCAGAAAGTGATCGTATGTATGGCGCTTGTGACTGTCGGTCTGTTTATTGTTGGTGGGCTATACGCATATACACTTCCGGGTTACCTAATTACTAGCCCAGTTGTGACCGATGGCGTTTCAAACCCGTTGCTAAAACATGTCATGAAGTTTGATGACTTACTGCTACATAACTACGAAAACTATCCGGTACTTTGGGGAATTCCTGCGCTAGGCATCATCGGAATGCTGAGTTGTGCAGTGATGACTCGACTTAACCGCGCTGGTTTGGCCTTCGCTTCTTCAAGCTTATCGATAGCAAGCATCATAACGACAGCGGGCGTCGCCCTATTCCCAATGATCATGCCATCTAGCTTGATGCCATCACATAGCTTAACGCTGTGGGACGGAACATCAAGTGAGTTAACACTGAGCATTATCTCTGTTGTCGCAGTTATCGTGGTGCCAATTATTTTGGGTTACACAATCTGGTGTTACTACAAAATGTTCGGCCGATTAGACAGCCAATACATTCACGATAACAGCTCGTCACTGTATTAATTAGAGATGAAATAGGAGGATAACCTATGTGGTATTTATGTTGGGTACTGGGCGTATTATTAGCCTGCGCGTTTGGAATTATTAATGCGCTATGGCTAGAACACACCGACTTTCTCGATGAACAAAATGAACAAAATTGATCGGTAAAGTCACTAGCAACTGTTAACTATATAATCAGATAACTACTTGAAATAATTAAAAGTCCTCATTTAATACGATGCCTGCGATCTCAAAGATCTCCGATATTAGTGTTAATGAGGACTTTTCTTTTGGCATCTTATCTTGCCACATCTAAGGAAGTAGGCGTCTCAAATCACTTAGTTTGTGTATATCAGGGGTTAACTAACCTTTACCACCAACGAATCTTGCTTTAACAACCTAATAGGCTATTAGTTACATATTCATCATTTAAATATTTCTATTAATTACAAAACAAATATGAATATCAACGTCACTGGCTTAAAGGGAATTAACCATGAGTAATCCATCGGAACCTCAGCGTCGTTCGCTGTCTCTTTCAATACGCAGTAAATTTATTCTAATCAACCTCACCCTGTTTGTTTCAGTCTTCATATACGCCATTTACGAACAGTTTAGCTTAGACAAATTGGAGTCATTGGAGCGCGCTGCGACTGAAAACCTCAGGAGTTCAGTTGACTTGCTAACGCTCAGGAGACACGAGAAAGATTTCTTGTCTCGCCACGATCAAAAATACGCAGAACGTTTCGATAAAACCGCCGACACATTGAATCAAAGATTGGTGACGTTGAACCAGACTCTCACCTCGCACGAGCTGCACCTGTCTGACCAAATGACAAGGATTTCGGACACTCTTCATCAATATCAAAAACAGTTCCACCAAATCGTCGAACAAGTAAATAACATTGAACGTACGACCGCACCTTTAGGTTTTGTCGCTGCGTTAGATGGCAAAAGAACCGCGTTAAAATCAGCGATCGAATCTGAATCGAGTTTGGCTTTAGAGCTTGCGCTGTTAGAGTTGATTGAAAAAGACTTCCACTATCTCGCTCATATTAATGACCAAACACATATGGCGTTAGCTGATGCTCTTAAAGAGTTTGAACCCTATTCTCAAACGTCGGTTGCGACAGAGCAAGCCTATTCGGATTACAAAGCTGCGGTTGAAACGCTTCTGCTGGCTAACACCAATTTAGGCTTGTCGGCAGAACTCGGTCTTAGAGGCGCCTTACGTAGCAACGTCCACAAAACAGAACAAGCTATTGAAACGGTACAAACCGAGATAAGCCAAGCCATCACAGCGGCGAGTACACATACCAAAAATACATTGCATCTGTTTGGTGCCGCCATCGTCGCTCTGCTCTCTTTATTGTTGGTGTTCATTGGTCGCAACATACTTGCGCGAATCAAAGCGATAAACGTGATGATGGAATCAATCGCCAGTGGAGATGGTGACTTAACCGTTCGCATGAATGCCAAAGGCAATGACGAACTCGCACAACTAGCTCACTCGTTCGATACCTTCATTAATAAACTGCACGGTAACATCAAAGAGCTATCCGGCGTGATGACGGTGTTGACCGATAGTTCGTGTAGCTCTGAAGAAGCGGCAATCAAAAGTATGAGTAATGCTGAAAAGCAGAAGCAACAATCTGAATCAGTAGCGACGGCAGTTAATGAGCTGGTGATGACCAGTAATGAAGTGACGGCGAACATAGAAAACGCAGCGATGAACGCTGAGAAGATCAAAGACAATGCACATCAGGCGTTACAAGAAACCCACGCAACCAATGACAGCATTAATGTGTTGGCCGAGAATATTGCAGAGTCTCAAAACCTAATTGTTCAGCTCGAAGACCAGAGTCGCGAAATCAATCATGTCGTCACTACCATTCAAGGTATTGCGGAACAAACTAACCTACTCGCGCTAAATGCGGCGATAGAAGCGGCACGTGCTGGTGACCATGGACGCGGGTTTGCAGTCGTGGCCTCTGAAGTGAGAGAACTTTCGCTAATGACTAACGATTCTACCCATCAAATTGAATCGACCATTCATGGCCTAACGTCTGGAATAGCAAAAACGGTCGCTAAGATGTCGGTAAGCCTAGAACAAACGGGGTTAGTTAAACACCAAACCAAAGATGTGGTAAATGCGATTGAAGGGATACACTTTCAGGTTGGCGAGATGTTCGACTTAAACAGCCAGATTGCCACTGCGTCTGAAGAGCAATCCATGGTTTCAGCGGACATCGATCGGAACATTACCGATATCGCTCATTTAGCCAGTGATACTCATACCGTGGTTTCAGGGTCAGTTCGTTGTAGTGAACAAGTTTCGAACGTGAGTGTGAAGCTTGAGAAGATTGTGGCGCAGTTTAAGTATTAATGAGCAATGTAAGTATTGATGAGCATAGGTATTTGCGACCAACCACTCGACGTTTTTTAATACAAAGAGATTGATATAAAAAACTGATATAAAAAACAAAAGGCCTCTATCTTATTCATAAAGATAGAGGCCTTTTTAATCAGGAATACTTACTAACGTCGTATTACGTATTCATGTTTAATGCGTACTAAGCGCGTGCCTTCAAGAACTCAGCGTAAGTACCGCGGAAGTCGTTGATCTTGCCGTCTTTGATTTCAAGAACACGAGTCGCTAGAGAGTCTACGAATACACGGTCGTGAGAAACGAAGAACAATGTGCCTTTGTAGTTCTCAAGAGCCAAGTTAAGCGCTTCAATAGATTCCATATCCATGTGGTTTGTTGGTTCATCCATTAGCAGGATGTTTGGCTTGTGCATCATGATCTTGCCAAGAAGCATACGACCTTGCTCACCACCAGAGATAACCTTTACAGATTTCTTGATATCGTCTTGGCCAAACAGCATACGACCTAGGAAGCTACGAACAACTTGCTCGTCTTCGCCTTCTTGACGCCATTGGCTCATCCAGTCAAACAGGTTTAGATCTTCTTCAAAATCATGTGCGTGATCTTGAGCGTAGTAACCGATGTTTGAGTTTTCAGACCACTTATATTCACCAGTACGCGCTTCTAGAGCACCCGCTAGTGTGTTAAGTAGTGTTGTTTTACCCACACCGTTCTCACCGATGATAGCAACACGCTCACCAACTTCGAAAATCGCATCGAACTTGTTGTATAGGTCTTCTTCAAAACCTTGAGATAGGTTTTCAACCACAAGCGCGTTACGGAATAGCTCTTTAGACTGTTCGAAACGGATGAATGGGTTTTGACGGCTAGACGCTTTTACTTCATCTAGTTGAATCTTGTCGATCTGTTTAGCACGAGATGTCGCTTGTTTCGCTTTAGATGCGTTAGCAGAGAAACGAGAAACGAACGTTTGAAGTTCAGCAATTTGTGCTTTCTTCTTCGCGTTATCAGAAAGTAGACGTTCACGAGCTTGTGTCGCTGCTGTCATGTACTCATCGTAGTTGCCAGGGAACAGACGAAGTGCGCCGTAATCAAGGTCAGCCATGTGTGTACAAACTGAGTTTAGGAAGTGACGGTCATGCGAAATGATGATCATTGTGCAGTTACGTTGGTTTAGCGTATCTTCCAACCACTTGATGGTGTCCATGTCCAGGTTGTTCGTTGGTTCGTCAAGAAGCATGATATGCGGGTCTGCAAACAGTACTTGAGACAATAGAACACGAAGTTTCCAACCAGGTGCCACTTCGCTCATCAGACCGAAGTGCAGTGATTCTTCAATACCTACCGCAAGAAGAAGCTCACCTGCTTTCGCTTCTGCCATGTAACCGTCCATTTCAGCGAACTGAACTTCAAGATCAGCCACTTTCATGCCGTCTTCTTCGCTCATTTCAGGCAAAGAGTAAATGCGGTCACGCTCTTGCTTGATCGCCCAAAGCTCTTTGTGACCCATGATAACCGTGTCGATTACCGTGAATTCTTCATAAGCAAACTGGTCTTGGTTTAGCTTAGCAACGCGCTCATTTGGATCGTAGCTTACGTTACCTGCACTTGGCTCAAGTTCACCAGAAAGGATCTTCATGAACGTCGATTTACCACAGCCATTCGCGCCGATTAAACCGTAGCGGTTGCCTTCGCCGAACTTAACTGAAATATTTTCGAAAAGTGGCTTAGCGCCGAATTGTTGGGTGATATTTGCTGTGGAGATCAATGCCGTTACCTTTTTAATGTGAAAAACGCCGCAACGTTACTTCTTCGGGGCTTTAACTGCAAGTCTTGATTGCAATTACAGGCCATTAAGTGAGTGATAACCTAGCCAAATCATAATTTGAGCTGACTCACACTTTTGATTTTCTATTTGTCGTTAAAAAAACATCTACTTTCAGGGAAAACAAAATATCGAACAGCACCCCATAATGGGCGGTATATAACGTCCCAAATCATGCCAACCATTGAATATATCGTATGCTGATTGGTCACAGTAAAACTAACCCGATCAAAGCAACAACAGACATAGGCAAGACTAGCCTAATCTCTGACAATTTCATGACAAAATCAGCCAAAACGGGAATAAAGTACTCGCCCCCGATACGGGGTTGGATTTCACAAAGTAAGATTAACTAACTATAGTAATCCTAACCTCATAATTCTAAGAGACTTTTATGCGTTCACTTTCGCGCTTCTTAATCTTCACTTTGGCCATTCTCTCTTGGCCGAGTCATGCCAACTTGGAATATGACTTACAATCTCAGCCTCAGGTATCTAATAGTGCTGTAGATCTGGATAAGCGTATTGATTCCCTACCTGATCCCCTCTTTATGGAGCAGTCGGACAGACGCCAAGTCAACATTTTACTTGCCGAAGTTCTGCGAGTTCAAAAGCTGGAAATCAAAACCTTCGAGCAACAGGTAAAAGCCTATAGAGATAACAACGACGCCGATCAATGGTTTTCCGTGCAAACGAGCTACGTCACATTGAATAGCTTGAACGTAAGTAAACAGCATCTTTTAGAGCAGACAAACTCCGCGAATAAAGAGCGCTTAACCGGTTTTGGCCCATACGGCGTGACTCAATTTAAACAAGAGTGGGAATTAACCAAGCTCAATATTGAGTATCTTGTTTACTTCCAAATTCGTAGCTTTAAAGCATTAGTTAAAGACATTTTTATTTCTCCAGTGCCTGTCATTTGGGCTTCTCTAAAGGTGCTGTTCATTTACTTCGGCTTAGTATGGTGGCTTGCCAACAGCACTCGCTTGATTGAGTTGTTTCGAGTTAACTTTCTCGAAGCGAAAACGAACCCTCCTTTTTTGGTTCGTGTGATTTGGTATATCAGCCGTGCTGAGCGTGCGATTGCTTGGTTAATCGCCATCACACTTTCTTTGAGAGTGCTTTCTAGCATCCCTAGCCTGCAGCACTTGATTTTCCTAGAGATATTCACGTGGTGGATTCTAGGTGGTTCGATTGCAATCAGCTTTATTCTTGAATTTGCGTATCGCTTGGGTCGCACATCAAATCAAGAAGTCATCGCGCTGAGACTATCGACTATTCGACGCTATGTTTGGAGTATTATTGTTGCAGGTCTGACTTTGCAGATATCGAGCATCACACTGGGTAAAGGTACCATTTACAGCTGGATCTACAGTGCGCTGTTTTTCTGGTTCGTGCTGGTCACGATATCGGTACTGAGATTATGGAGAGCGAAAGTCTTCGATACGCTGCAACACATCTCCGATCGTCCGGTGTGGGTTAACTGGGCGGTAAACCGTAAGGAAACCTTCTTACTTAATATACTGGCGACGGCAATTGGAATCGTCTGGTTGAGTGTTTACAACTTCCAACATCGAATCATGGCATTGCTCTCTAGTTACACGTTGTTTAGTCAGGCCTTAGCTTATCTCTTTCGAATCGAAGTTGCTAAGCAGTCTGATCTTGATAAAAACCAACAAAACTTGGTTCGAATCAAAGGAGACAAAACCTATGAGTACATTCTGCCGGGTAATATCGATAGCACCTTAATTGATTACGCGAGCGATGAGGTTAAGCAACTCTCTCGTTATTTGATGTCGGACAGCCCTGCTATTTGTATTGTTTCAGGCGAACGTGGTGTGGGCGCTACAACGCTGCTTTATACCTTGCTGCATAAAGTATCCAACGCAGAGCCTGTTTACGTGAGTTGCCCTTACGCGGGTTACCAAGAGCTCTTAGCGCATCTCGCCGTGAGCATCGGCTTGGAAGAAGAAGCGACTGAGATTCAGATATTGGCGCACCTACGTAAAAGTAACACCACGTACTTAATTGCGATTGATAATGCCCAACGATTGGTTAAGCCAATGGTCGGTGGCCTGTCTGATTTGATTCGTTTAACCAACCTTCTCCGTCGTTCTAAAAAGAATCACCGTGTCGTGATATCGATTGCCAAATCAAGCTGGCGATTTGTCGATCGAGCGCGTGGTGAGCGTCTGCTGTTTGATTTGGTGTGTTTCCTACCACGTTGGACAGAAAAACAAGTCGGTGATCTTCTAAATAGCCGTATCAATACCGAACTTGAAAAGCCGTTATCGTTTGATGGTTTAGTTGTCCCTAAGCAGTGGGATCAAGATGACATGAGTGAAGAAGAACGCGCACGCCAAGGCTTCTATCGAATCTTGTGGCACTACTCTGATGGCAACCCTACCGTTGCGCTACGATTCTTTAGGCTCTCTTTGAACCGCAATAAAGAGACAGATCAAGCCGTGGTACGTTTGTTCCATGTTCCTGAAGCGCAGGAACTCGAGAACATGCCGAAACCTATGTTGGCTGTACTTCGTTCTATCGTGCAATTGGAAATAGCTTCTCCGGAAGTGTTGTCTGAATGTACTCAGCTGAGCATTGCAGAGATAACCGGGATTCTACGTTATTTTGAAAGCCGTGGTTATATTGGTTGGCATGAAGAAAAGGCTCGAATTTCTGAGCACTGGTTCCGCCACATTACAAACGTTCTCGACCGTCAACATCTACTGGTGAAGTAAAATGAAGAAGTTATTTATCCTACTATTTGTTGGCTTGGCAAGTGCTGTCAGTTTCCCGACCTTTGCGACGGAAGAGTTAGCTAACGTAGAAAACATCTCAAAGATTGCGAGTTTGGTGCGTTGGAGCGGTGTGTTCTTCTCCATGATCGTTATTGCCGCAATGTGGTTGTTACTGAAGTTCATCAATTCGTTGGTGACCAGTTTTGGTAGTCAGTTCGTGCAATATCGAATGCTGCTACAGAAACTGCAGTCATTTACTCAGTTCTTTATTTACGTGAGCACCGGCCTTATTGTGTTCATGATGAGTTTTCGAATCAACGATCAAATCTTAGCTTTGATTGGTGGTACCCTCGCCGTGTCGGTCGGCTTTGCGCTTAAAGACTTGGCTGCGTCATTCATCGCCGGTATCACGGTGATGATTGACAGACCTTTTCAAGTTGGTGACCGTGTCACGTTCGAAGGTAACTATGGCGACATCATTACCATTGGTTTGCGTTCTGTTCGAATGAGAACCCTGAACGACGACATTATCACGATCCCGAACAACAAGTTCTTAAACGAAGTAACGACCAGTGGTAACTATGGCGCGCTGGATATGCAGGTGGTGATTCCATTTTATGTCGGTATGAATGAAGACATCACCCTAGCTCGAGACCTGATTCAAGAAGCGGCGTCTTCAAGTCGTTACATCCACTTGCCGAAGCCTGTTACGGTTCTGGTCAAACAGACGATCACGGATAATTACTTGGCGATACAGTTAACTTGTAAGGCCTATGTGGTCGACACGGCGTATGAGAAGCTGTTTGAAACCGATATTACCTTGCGTGTGATGAAAGAGTTTAGAAAACACAATATCAACCCTCCGAAGATTTCAGTGACTGCACATTAACAAGATTGGCTTAACGCGCTTCTTTTTCTTAACGCTCTTCTTTTGTTGAGCAAGTTAACAATCCAGTCATCTACAAACAAAAACACCTCCGAACTTGTCTCAAGTGCGGAGGTGTTTTTTTATGAGGTTTTCGCTTAGACCTTAAAGTACTTTAACTGATCAGTAAGGTGTTCTGTAGTGTTGGCCATTTTCTGGCTATCCTCAGCTAACGACTGTGAAGCTTGCAATACTTCGTTAGCCGCCAGATGAATCCCAGTGACACTTTCACTCATTTCGGTTGCTACCGTGCTTTGTTGCTCCGAGGCGGCGGCGATTTGCGCGACCATGTCGTTGGCGTTGTGCAGTTCATTTACAATCACATCGAGTTGTTGGCGTGTTTCGTTAGACGCGACAACACTGTGATCGACTTTCTCATTGCTGCTTTGCATTGCTTTAAAGGTACGCTCGGCTTGCTGAGTCAGTTTTTCAATCGTCGATTGAACTTCATTGGTTGAGTTTTGAGTGCGGCTTGCGAGGTTACGAACTTCATCTGCGACTACCGCGAACCCTCTTCCTTGCTCACCTGCTCGGGCTGCTTCTATTGCCGCATTAAGTGCTAACAAGTTCGTTTGCTCAGAGACATCACGTATCACGCTCACCACTTGGCTTATCTCTGTGACACCAGATTGTAAGTCTCTGACGAGATCGTTCGCCGTCGAAATATTTTCTGAAACTTGAGATATTGTTTTAGACGTTACTTGCATGTTCTGGTCGTTCTGATTTGCGTGCTCGACAACCTTATTGGTGCTTGCGGCAGTATTTTCAGCATTAACAGCGACATCAGAAATGGTGGCACTCATTTCTGTCATCGCTGTCGATAGCAACTCAAGCTGTGCATGTTGTGAGTTAACACTGGTCGCAGCCTCTTCACTGGCTTGTGCAATGTGACTCGCCATGTTGCTGGATAAACCTGCTGATTCATTCGCTGTACGAAGCGTGCTTTGTAACTTGTTGAGCATGGTATCAATTTGATTACTCATATCGCCCAGTTCATCTTTACGTGTCATGTTCATGCGTACACGAAGATCCCCATCGGCAATCTTATGGGTGTTGTCGATAAGCTTGTTAAGTGGCACAAGGATATTGTTAGAAATCGCGTAGCCCATAGCAAACAACAGGCCTGATAATACAACCGCGACCAGCCCTTCTTTGAGCGCTAGTGCATAGAAGGCGTCTTGAATATCCGCAACTAAGATTCCCGAGCCAACAATCCAATTCCACTCAGGGAATAGCTGTACATATGAGATCTTGTCTTTGAGTTCACCTTGCGGGCTCATCCATTGATAATCAAGAAACCCTTTCTCCTCTGGGGTACGTGAAATGGTGACCATCTCACGCCAGTGGTGTTTACCTGCACCATCTTTAAAGTTACCTGCGTTCTTGCCATTGAGTTCAGGTTTTAATGGATGGATAACAACGTTGAGTTGTTGGTTTAAGATCCAGAAATAATTGGTGGTGTCGTAACGAAGCGTTTCAATTGCTTGCAGCGCTTGTTTCTTTGCTACTTCTTCACCGAGCACGTTACGTTGGCTGTAATAGTAACTCGCTAAGCTGACCGCGGTTTCGACTTGAGCACTGAGTTTATCTTGGCGCTCTTGCATTGAGCTTTCACGTTGTTGCATTAGGTTGAAAGATGACGCCATTACCAATAGAACAACCGATAAAATGACGATGGAGATAAGTTTTGATTTAATAGATAGATTACTTAATTTCATAGCTGACTGACTTTATTATATTTTTTGATTATGAATTTGGGGTCAATGTATCAAAAATCCGTACAGTTCAGATGATATGCATCAAGATCAAAAGATATACACTGTGTTACATATTCAAAAAGAGGTGCTCGTCAAACAGTCAGAGGTTGAGATTTAGTTGGCGATAGTTTAGTAGTGCAGGATTTTCGTGCTTGGGCTGAAACGTTCATGTAACAGCCCAAGCGCAGTAGAAATATTATCAGGTGATAATATGGTTGGATTCGATTCGAGCTTAAAGCTAAAAAAATTATAGGTTTGAGACCAATAACTGTGGTGTCGCTTTTTGCTGAAGGTAGATACTAAAGCGGCTTCCCTTGCCTACCTCAGATTCAACTCGGATCTCGCCACCCGTTTGGCTCAAGATACTTTGAGATACTGATAAGCCTAAGCCTGTACCGTCACGTTTGGTGGTATAAAAAGGCGAAAATATGCGTTTCAATTGTTCTTCTTTGATACCACACCCTTCATCTTCAACATGAACGATTGCACCATGAGATACGCCATTCTCCACCCAGTCTTCACTTGAGATAGTCAATGTGCCCTGTCCGCCCATGGCATGAATCGCGTTCATCTGTAGGTTAACCAAAATCTGCAAAAGTTGGTTTCGGTTAACTTCCACAGACGTTTTAGCATGCAGTTGTGATACATAGACAATGCCTTTCTTTTTCGCGCCTGTTTTTACGAGCGTAATACTTTCATCCACGATTGGATTGATATGTTGCCACGTAATTTCGTCTTGTACACCGCCGTGTCGGCTGTATTGAAGCAAGCTTCGTGTGATGTTTCGGATTCGGTCAATCTGCTCCATGATCGCGTGGACTTCTTCGTCTACACGAGCGACTTCGTCACCGAGCTCAAACTTCATCAACTCTACATTGCCAAGAATTACCGCTGTAGGGTTATTAATCTCATGGGCAATGCCCGCGGTTAATTCGCCTAGCGCGGCTAACTTTTCGTTGACCACCAGCTTGTCTCGAGCTTGATTCAACAGCTTGATATGCAGTTCGAGTTCTTCGGTTTTCTCTTTCAAGCTAGCAGTACGAGAATGAACCTTACATTCGAGTTCTGAAGCGGCTTGTTGGATCTCTTGATTACGTTCGTGCAGCAAATCCAACATCTTATCGAATTGTTTAGCGAGCAAAGTGAGCTCGTGTTGATCGTTCAAGCCCAGAGTACCGATTCGCTTGTCTTGCCCCATTTGGACTAGCTTGACGACTTTATGAATGCGTTCAATAGGATTGAAAAGATCACGCGCACCACGGTGAACGATCAAACCAGAAGCCAGTAGCAACAACACAATCGTAATGCTGATTTCACCCAGGTTGGTTAAGTACGTTTCCACTAATGGCCAAATCAAGTAACCGGTATAAAGCATGCCGATGACGTTATCGAATTGGTCATGAATCGGTTGATACGCAGTGATGTACCAAGCGTCGTAAACATACGCTCTATCTAGCCACTCTTTACCTTCATTCAATACTTTAGAATGAACCTCATGAGACACACGAGTACCAATTGCGCGCCCTGCACTTTCTTCGCTGCTCAACGGTACATTAGTGCTGACACGTAGGTCATCAAGGAACACAGTGACGGTACCAATGCGGCGATTAAAGCCCTCGCGTTGCGGATAAATGAGATTGCTGATCTGATCAACCAACTGTGTGCTGTTATTAAGGAGGATCCCGCCATCAAGAAAACCAATTACGTGATCATTCTTGTCACGAATCGACACAACGGTGCGGCTAACTAAACCTCGAGTTTCAACGTTTTGACTATTGAGCATTGGGACTTCGGCTTGCCTGGCAAGGTTTTGGTCTAAATCGTTGAGTTGGTTTTGGTTTAATACACTAAAGAACGATTCTTTGTGTGTCAGGTTGAGGTATTCAAGCTTTTTCTCCATGCTCTCGACGCTACGCCAGCGCAAGAAATCGAGTTCATAGCGAGATTTGTTTTCAGAAACCCAACGTGTGAGCTCTTCTTTCGAAATATCACTCGTGAGTTTGATTCGGAAGTTGTAAGACTCAGCAAATGCTTGAACGTTATAGGCCTGTTGGTTCTGAATTAGATGGATACTGTTGTCGGCAACATCCAAACGCTCATCGACATCAATCAAAGCACCCTGCCACGTGTAATGTACTGACCAATACAGTGTTATAGCGACAAGCGCACATAAGGTAAGAATGATGGGAGCGGATGTTAGAAATAGCAGGCGATAACGCACCATGGTTTTGAACCGGAACGCCCACTTTGTCCACCAATGACGTCTAATCGGCATATTCAGAGCCTTCTGTGTTCCACTCTTTGTACTTACGCTCTAGTGTTTTACGCGCCACACCGAGATCTCTCGCTGCTGCAGATTTATTGCCATCATGAAAACTCACCAGTTGTTCTATGTGAGATTTTTCTACTTCTTTGAGTGTCCAAGTGTTCGGGTAACCCTCAGCTGCGTCTACATTATTCAAGTTTGGTATTTCCGCCCCATGTGACACCGTCACTGAAATGCTGGTTGGGGCTGGATCACCATTCACTTCTCGCCAATAGTGTGCTGGTGGCTTGTCTAAAAGAATGCATCTTTCGACTAAGTTCTTAAGTTCGCGGATATTGCCCGGCCATTCGTATTCATTCATTGCCAAGATATCTTCATGTGCCCAGTTTGGAACCGGCATACCCAGTTCACTAGATAAAAGACGAGTGAAGTATGGAACAAGCTCTATCAGATCAGACGGTCGTTCTCTCAATGGCACAACATCAATCTTAAGTACATTGAGTCGGTAGAACAGATCGCGACGGAAGTGGCCTTTATCGACCTCTTCTTGAAGGTTTCGGTTTGTTGCTGCGACGACACGTACATCGACAGCGATCTCTTTCTCACTGCCAACTGGACGAATAGTACGTTGCTCTAACACACGTAACAGCGCTGCTTGCATTGGCAGTGGCATTTCACCGATCTCATCAAGGAACAGCGTGCCGCCACTTGCGACTCTGAACAGACCTTCACGGTTTTTCTTCGCACCAGTAAAGGCACCAGACGTGTGGCCAAACAATTCGCTTTCTAAAAGCTCAGGCGCAATCGCTCCACAGTTGATTGGCACAAATGGGCCGCTACGCTTGCTGGCTTCATGTACATCACGAGCAACTAACTCTTTACCCGTACCCGACTCACCTTCTATAAGAACTGATGCTCTTGACGGTGCAAATTGACTGATCAGCAATTTGAGCTGTTTAGTCTTGTCTGAATTGCCGATCAATTCGGTCTTGATATGACGGCTAACATCGCGCTTCAACGCGTACTGCATTCTTTGGTCAAGGCGCTTGTCCATACAACGCAGAACCGCTTGTATCATTTGTTCGAGGTTGAACGGCTTAAGAATAAAATCTGAAGCACCAAGCTTAAGCGCGGATATAGTCATCTCTAAATCAGCATAACCTGTCATGAAAATCACATCGGCACGTTTGTCGTTGTCGTTAAACGCCTCTTCCCACTCAATACCAGACCGACCTGGCAGGTTGATATCAAGAACAATGAGATCAAAATGCTCGCTCGAACGCAGTATTTCGGCTTCTTCAACCGACCCTGCACTCGATACCTTGCCAAAGAACTTACCCAGTGCTTTCTTTAAAATAGCCTGCATACCCATTTCATCATCCACAACCAAGACGGAAAACGCTTGATATTGAGTCAATGTGTTCGGATTGAGGTTGGGTGCAGATGAACTAGGTAAAGACATAATGATTAGCCGGTGGGGAAAGTTGGGACAGAGTGTACCAATTAACCTTTTGTGCAGCAGGGACAATGTGCGACATTTTGTCCTAGCTCATGTTTTGATTCATTTTAGAGGGCTAAATGACGCAGTTTTGTCCGAAATAACAGCAATTTAATGAGATCTGATGCATGATTTATTGGCATTAAGATTGCTTATAAGGTGTAGATTTCTAATTACAACAATTAGCGTCTTATGCACATGCCCTTTTTTGAGCCCTTTAAAACTGAAGGCATGTCATTCATTTATAACAGAATGGACATAATAATAATGAAAGCAATTCCCCTAACTATTGCAGCTCTATCTATCGTCAGTTACACGGCTAGCAGCGCGGAAGACACCACCCATATCAAATTGGCAACAACCACAAGTACCTACCACTCAGGTCTACTTGACTACTTATTACCTGAGTTCGAAAAAGATTCGGGTATCAAAGTTGATGTTTTAGCGGCGGGTACAGGTAAATCACTTCGCATGGGTGAGAATGGCGATGTAGACCTAGTGATGACTCACGCCCCAAAGGCTGAAG
>NZ_CAWPOA010000101.1:114509-158440 GCF_963889365.1 Vibrio sp. OPT20
CGAATTTCGTTGAACAAGGTTACGGGGTTCTACCTCGCAAGCTGATGTACAACGACTTTGTCATTGTTGGTCCTCAAAGCGATCCAGCGAAGATTGAATCTCAAAAAGCAGTGACTGATGTATTCAAAGCAATCGCGAACAATAACGTGACCTTTGTTTCTCGTGGTGACGACTCTGGTACTCATAAGAAAGAGATGGGTATTTGGGCACAAACTAAAATGGAACCAAACTTCGGTGGTTATCGCAGTGTTGGTCAAGGCATGGGCCCTACTCTGAACATGGCGTCAGAGATGCAAGGCTACACCATGACAGACCGTGGTACTTGGTTGGCTTACCAAAACAAATTGGATCTTAAAATCCTTTTCCAAGGTGACACGAACCTGTTTAACCCTTACCAAGTGATTCTTGTTAATCCAGAACGCTACCCGAGCATTAACTACCAAGCAGCGAAAGTATTCAGTGATTGGCTGGTTAACCCTAAAGGTCAGAAACTGATTAACGACTTTAAACTGCACGGTAAACAGCTGTTTGTTGCGAGCGCAGAATAGTTTGTTGCAAGCTTAGAATAGTTGATTGTAAGCAATGAGTCGTTGGTTGTAAGTAAAGCGTAGCGTTGAAGGTGTAGTCAAAACCAACAAGCACTACACTTAGCTAAACAGTTAACGAAGCACTCTTAAAAACAATAGCTGGCCAATTCAAGCTCAAATAGTTTGTGTCAGCTATGATTAACATCAGTCATTACCGATAAAGACCTATTATCGATTCACACGAGATACTTCATGACCCTATGGCAAACAACGATTGATGCAATGAACCTACTAGTGAGTTTTGACCACGAATTGTGGAAAATCGTCGCGGTATCTTTCAGCGTATCTTTGTCCGCCATCTCATTAGTGATTGTTCCTGCAATCCTTATGGCTTTCTTATTGGCTTATACCGAGTTCCCCGGGAAGTGGGCATTGTTATCGGTGATTAACACCCTGCAAGCTATCCCAACCGTGGTTATCGGTTTGTTGATGTACATGATGCTCTCTCGTTCTGGCCCACTCGGTGATTGGGAATTACTGTTCACCCAAAAGGCGATGATTCTAGGTCAGATGCTGATCTGTTTCCCAATCCTAGTCGCGATGATGCATGGCGCTCTGCAAGCCAGTGACCGCCGAGCGGTTGAAACTGCGCGCACGCTTGGTGTATCAACCACACGTGTGGCATGTACCTTAATTTGGGAAACGCGCTTCCCTCTTTTAGCTGCAACTATCGCTGCCTTCTCTCGTATCGTCACTGAGGTTGGTTGTTCAATGATGGTCGGTGGCAACATTATGGGGATGACAAGAAACATCCCAACAGCTATCGCTATGGAAAGCCACAAAGGCGCATTCGCTCAAGGCGTCGCCCTCGGTATGGTGTTATTAGCATTGGCATTAGCCCTTAACTTTTTCCTTTCCAGTGTGAGAGGAAAAGGCTATTTAAGAACTTAGGAACGCTGTCATGAGTATAAAAATAACAACGCAGCAAATTTCAATGCGCTACAAAGAGCGTGTTTTGTTCCATATTCCCGAATTGTCGATCGGCCCTAACGATGCCATTTATCTCAAAGGAGATAATGGTGTGGGTAAAACGACCCTACTTAAAATATTGTCTGGATTGATTCAGCCAAGCTCTGGCCGCATTCAGTCTCCGACACAAAGCTGGCAGCAGATCTTATTCCCTAGGCTCAAGTTCAAAGACATTATTTACCTGCATCAAACCCCCTATCTTTTTGATGGTTCGGTGTACCAAAATGTCGCTTATGGCATTCGCTTTAACAAAGAGAGCCAAAAAAATAAGCGAGCTCAAATAATTAATGCGCTGAGAATGGTAGGTTTAGAAACCTTGGCAGATGAACACATTTCTGTGTTGTCTGGTGGTGAGCGTCAACGCGTTGCAATGGCACGAGCTTGGATTCTTAAGCCGTCAATCTTGCTAATGGATGAACCAAGTGCCTCTTTAGACAAAGAATCTATTGAAAGATTGGTGATAATGGCCGAAGATCTTCTTCAAAGAGGCGCGAGTTTAGTCATCACGAGTCACCAAACTAACGCGTTAACCGACTTATGTAAGAAGCAATGGTGGATCAAAGACAATACTTTGACCGAATCGCCGCTTCTGCAAGTTATTCAGAAAGATAAAGCACAAGAGAATATTTATGCTGCTTCCAACGCAAACTAGTTGGGTTATTTTGGCTGGCGGACAGGCCAGCCGCATGGGCGGAAAAGATAAAGGACTTGTTGAGCTCAACGGTTCTCCGCTTATTCAATACGTTATAAACAAGCTGTCACAGCAAGATGTCAGCATCACTATCAATGCCAACCGTAACTTAGACAGTTACCAAGCATTTGCTCCGGTTGTTTCCGATTCCTTCCCTGACTATCCAGGTCCATTGGGCGGTATTCATGCTGGCCTTAAAAACGCGAGCACAGACTGGGTCGGCTTTGTCCCTTGCGACAGCCCACAAATCAGTGACGACCTTGTTGAGCGTTTTTGTTCTGCAGTTAAAGAAGACAGCGACATTCTTGTCGCGCATGATGGCGAATTTAAGCAACCTGTATTCACCTTATTCCACAAACGTGTTCTGCCAAAGCTAGAAGCGTTTTTGGAACGTGGTGATCGTAAAATCATCTTGCTATACAAAGAGTGTGTTACCGAATATGTCGATTTTAGCGATTCTCCTAACTGCTTTGTTAATCTGAACACGCCAGAAGAACTCACCCAATTCGGAACGCTTCAATAATGAAAGATTCAAAACAACGCCCTAACCTTCCTCTATTGGGCTTTGCTGCTTATAGCGGTACAGGCAAAACGACCGTACTTGAAGCTCTGCTTCCGCTGTTGACTGATGCGGGTTTAAAAGTGGGTGTTCTTAAACATGCTCACCACGATTTTGATGTCGATAAGCCGGGTAAAGACAGTTACCGCTTACGTAAAGCGGGCGCGAATCAAATGTTGATTGCATCGCGTAATCGTCACGTGATGATGACAGAAACGCCAGAAGCCGAAGCTGATTTTGATTACCTTCTGACACGTTTCGATACCAACACGCTGGACTTAATTCTGGTTGAAGGCTGTAAAAACATCGCTTTCCCTAAAATTGAATTGCACAGAGATGAAGTCGGTAAACCTTGGTTATACCCGAACGATGACAACATTATTGCCATTGCTGCAGACAGCCAAGTGGAATCCGAACTGCCACAAATGGCGATCAGTGACTTAGAAGCGATTCGTGATTTCATCATCGAATATGCTCAATCATTCGACCCTTCTTCGCAAACAAGCAAAACAGCGTCGTGTTCGTCTTCAAAAGACAACACGCCCGCAGTGTGTTGTGATTCGTTCTCTCCTGCTGGTTTAACCGTTACTCAAGGCCAACAAAAGATTGTTGATAGCATTGACGCGCTTGATCTCACAGAGAGTGTTGAACTATTGCAGGGCTACGGTCGTGTGTTGGCTGAAGATGTGATCTCGCCAATCAATGTGCCTCAAAACACCAACTCAGCAATGGATGGCTACGCAATTCGTAGTGAAGATTTAGAACTGGATAGTTACCAACTGGTTGCTGAAGTTATGGCTGGTCACAGCTACGACAAAACCGTTCAACAAGGTGAAGCCGTTAAGATCATGACGGGTGCACCAATGCCTGAAGGTGTTGATGTGGTTGTGATGCGTGAGCAAGCCGTTCAAGAAGGCGACACAGTTAGCTTCCCAGACGCTAAAATCTCCGTAGGACAAAATGTCCGTATGGCGGGTGAAGATTTAGAAATCGGCCAACCTGTCTTTACTCGTGGTACACGCATCGAAGCACCTGAAATGGGCATGATGGCGTCGTTAGGTTTTGGTACCTGCCCTGTCCTGCGTAAAGTTAAAGTGGGTGTGTTCTCCACGGGTGATGAAGTTCAAGCACCGGGCAGCGAGCAAAAACCAAACTCTATCTATGACTCAAATCGTTTTACTATTATCGGCATGCTTCAAAAGCTTGGCTGTGACATCGTAGATTACGGCATCATTGAAGATGATGAGCAGAAGATGATGGACGTGCTGCACTCTGCGTCGTTAGAGACCGACATGGTTCTGACTTCTGGTGGCGTATCTGTTGGTGATGCGGATTACATCAAGCTTGCGTTAGATAAGCTAGGTGAAATCAACTTCTGGCGTATCAATATGCGTCCTGGTCGCCCACTGGCTTACGGCAAAATTGAAGACAAACCTTTCTTCGGTTTACCGGGTAACCCAGTTGCTGTGATGGTGTCGTTCATTAACTTTGTAGAGCCAGCGATCCGCAAGCTTCAAGGTCAAACGAACTGGACGCCAGTGAAAGCAAATGCCGTAGCGACTGAACAATTGCGTTCACGCCAAGGTCGTACGGAGTTCAGCCGTGGTGTGTTCTCAATGAACGAATCAGGCGTACTTGAAGTGAAAACAACCGGTAAGCAAGGTTCAGGTATTTTACGTTCAATGAGCGAAGCGAACTGCTTAATTGAAATCTCGCCAGCGGTTGATACCGTGAAAGTTGGTGAAACGGTAACGATCATTCCGCTACAAGGTCGCGTTTGATTCAAAGCTCAAACACCTAAATTGACTTGGCCGCTTTTTAATTGACTGAGAAGCTCTTTGCCAAAACATAGATGAAGCCCCTTCTATCGAGCTTTCGATATTATGGGGCTTTCTTTTCTGTTCGTTTTGTAAAAGACAACCTGTTCGTTGCCTAAAAGATAAATAGCTTAAATTACGCTAAACGTTAGAACGATAATCTTAAGATTTCTTATCATAACCTTGAGCCACGTACTGTTTTTATGTAGAGTGCGCGCAAAGTAATAATTCTATTGGAGAGCATCATGGCTCGTACCATTCTGTACACTTACAAAGACGAAGACAAAGAGTTACTGTTTTCGAAACAAGAACACCGCACGATCCAAGAAGCTGTAGCTGCAGCCGAAGGCATCGACATCACTGAGTACCTAAAAACTGAGCAACAGCTTGAGTTTATTTCTGATACTAAAGCGGTTCGTAACTACCAAGACAACTATTTCCGTAAGCTTGGCTTCACTAAGCTTACGTTGAAGCAAAAAGACAACCTTGGTGTTGGTAAAAAGAAGAAGTAAGCCCTCTGGCTTCTTTTTCTCGATCTGTAGTTTCTAGCTTTTCGTTTGCACTTGAGAGCTAAGAAGTTAAGAGCTAAAGAAACTGAAACACCGAACAATAAAAAATGCCGCAACCTCTTTTGAGATTGCGGCATTTTTGTTTGTGCTTTTAACTATCTAACCTTAACTAGGTTAACGGTAAGTAACGATTACTTAATGTTAAGGAATGCTGCGCCACGAACGCCGCCTGAATCACCGTGCTTCGCTTTGATGATTTTTGGACATTTCGCTACAGACAATAGGTATTTAGGAACACGCTTTGGCATCTCTTCGTAGATAAGTTCGAAGTTTGAAAGTCCACCACCTAGAGCTACAACATGCGGGTCAAGTGCAGTAAATAGGTTTGCGAAACAGATAGCCAATAGCTCCATGAAACGGTCAACGTGCTCAGCTGCTTTTGCTTCGCCTTCATTGTACGCTTGGATGATTTCAATCGCTTTCTTTTTCTCACCGAAGTAGTGCTCATAAATCAGTTCAAAGCCGCGACCAGATAGGTAGCTGTCTAAACAACCTTTCTTACCACAACCACAACCCAATAGCGGTGCGTTGTCACCAAGGTGGAACCATGCATCAATAGGAAGACGCATATGGCCGAGCTCGCCAGCAACGTGGTTACGTCCTGAGAATACTTTACCATCAAAAACCAAACCACCACCAAAACCAGTACCTAGAATTAGGCCAGCTACTGATGGTTCATCTTTCAATTCATCATCCCACGCTTCAGACAGCGCAAAACAGTTCGCATCGTTCTCGATTTTAACACTACGACCAATCAGCGCTTCTAAGTCTTTGCGTAATGGCTTACCTGTTGAAGCCGGTACGTTAACAACAAGCATAGTGCCGTCGTCCGCATCTTCCATACCAGGAAGACCAAGGCCAATTTTGCCTTCGCAAGAGAATTCGCTATCGTATTTTTTTACCAAACCGGCAATCGTATCAAGTAGCAGTTGATAATCTTCAGTAGGCGTTGGTACGCGTTCGGTTGCTACTCGCTCAAGTTTTTCATTGAACGCACCAAACTCAATTTTTGTGCCGCCAACATCAAAGCCGTAATACATGAAATCTCTCCAATTTTTCCCTAAATTCGGGCAAATAAAATTTTTAAATTAAACAACTAGGAAGCATTATCCATAACACTCCCCCTACAAACCGTGATAGATAACAAACTTATCTCGTGTTCGAATCTGTTTGAACAACAAGTCAGCACAAAGCGGTTAAAGGTTAGAGTGACGTCTCACTTTTAGTATGCTCTATGAAAGCATTCAGGCTTGGCTTGGTTGGATCCGATTTATAACGTGTCTTACTCAACATGTAGCTTTCACGAAATGCTTCAAACCATAGCTGTAAAGTCTTAGCACCCTGCTCTTCACCGGCTTGTTTCAAAACTAAGCTCGCGACTTCGGCCGTTGATAGATGTTGTTCGTTGTCTGACTTACGCATCATGTATTGAGAAACCGATTCCGGTTCAATCGACAACACCGGTAAATCTTGCAGATACTCTGACCGACGGAAGATACGTCGTGCTTCGCGCCAACTGCCATCAATGAAAATCAACAACAGTGTTTTGTTTGGGTCGCGCATTTGTGGCAGATCTTGAACAACACGCTTTTTGTCGTCGGTATAGTCTTCAGGGAATACGATCACAGGTTGGTATTTGTCATCTTTGAGGACATCCAACATCTCTTGATTTGGCTCAGTACGATGCCAAAGGTAGGCGTAACTGTCCTTAACCGTATCAACAATCAAACGGCCAGTGTTACTTGGCTTTAAGATTTCGTTGTCTGACAAGATCAACATAGTCGCGACATTCGTATTAACGTTAGGTTGATGCTCACAGATACAGCTGTCTTGTTTGATTTTACAGAATTCACATCGCACGACTTTACACCCGCGCGCATTAAACGGTTTGGTAGCAATGGATAAACGATGTTGATATAAACGGTGAAAAGCGTGGATTCTCATGGACAATAACGATAACTCTAGAAAAGTGGCACGATTGTACTTACAGTGTCCTTAGAATGATAGAAGGAATTCCCATGCAAGACCCATCACTGCTTCGCCTTGTTTGTTTTATTGTCGTTTTTGGATTGTGTGCGCTTTGGGAATACCGTTTTCCGCGAAAAACACTGACTCAAAGCAAATGGTTTCGTTGGGGGAATAACTTTGCGTTGGTTGCTTTGAACAGCTTTCTATTAGCCACTCTGATTCCTATCGCAGCATTCCAAGCGGCGGTTATCGCGCAAGAAAACCAATGGGGTCTGTTCAATACCCTGTCACTTCCGAAAGAGCTCACCATTCTGGTCTGCGTATTACTGTTAGATTGCGCCATTTACCTGCAGCACTTGGTGTTTCACCGTGTTCCTTGGTTGTGGAAGCTACATCGAGTTCACCATGCGGACCTAGATATCGATGTCACAACCGGAACGCGCTTTCACCCTATTGAGATGATTCTTTCAATGCTCATTAAAGTGAGTTTGGTGATCGCACTTGGTGTCCCTGTTATCGCAGTCGTGATATTTGAAATTGTTCTTAATGCGAGTGCGATGTTTAACCACAGTAATGGACGTTTTCCGCTATGGGTGGATAAGCGATTGAGAAAAGTGATTGTGACCCCAGACATGCACCGCGTTCATCACTCGGTCATTGTGAAAGAAACCCACTCTAACTTCGGCTTCTTTTTATCTGTGTGGGACATCTGGTTTAAGACTTACCGCGCTCAACCAAAGCTTGGCCACGATAAGGTGCATATTGGCGTTCCAGAGATTCAAGATGGTAAAGAACAACGGTTAGATCTGATGCTACGTCAGCCATTTACTCAATTCCCGACGACGAAAAACTAGGTTTGAATTCGTTTGAGGCTCAAGCTTATCTTGAGACCAAACTTATCTTAATAACGAAGTTAGCTTAAATACAAACTTAGCTGAATGCCAAAACAAAACGCCCTTAGATTCTTGTGAGAATTTAAGGGCGCTTCTGTATCGATAGTCGTTATAAGCGTAGTTAGTGATTAAGTGCTGCTAGTGCTTAAGCTCTTGCGCACACTAACTTAACTCTCACGCACGTTTATTTCAGCACGTACTTGTGAAGCATAGCTTGTTGGTGCCCTGCTATCTCACCAACTTGCTCTGAGCTTTCAATCATAGATTCAAGTTGCAGTTTAGTATTTTCCCCCTGCTCAGATACGCGAGTAATTGAATGCGTTACATCTACAGTCGCACGGGCTTGTTGTTCGGTTGCCACCATGATTTGCTCAACACGTCCTTTGATCTGGCTAACCGCGAATTCGATTTTCTCGAAGGCCTGCTTTACATCGCCACTGGTTTCCAGTGCATTCGCCATTTCGCTTCTCGATTCCGTTACAGAAGCACGTGAGCGATCAGCTGCCGCTACTAGCTCGTTCATCATGTTGCGAATATTGGTGGTTTGCTGGGAGGTACCACTCGCCAGTTTTCGTACTTCATCGGCAACCACTGCAAACCCGCGGCCTTGATCTCCTGCTCGCGCTGCTTCTATTGCGGCATTCAATGCGAGTAAATTGGTGTTTTCTGCAATACCACTGATCACGTCGACCATTTCACGAATCTGTTTAACGCGAATATCCAAGTCCGTCATCGATTCTTGATTCAGGCTAAGAGATTGCTCGAGTGCTTGTAATCGCTTCTGATTAAGGCCGACCACTTGGCTACCATTGACTGATTCGTCTTCTGCTATCTGCGCGTCGTCATTCGATGCGTTCGAGATACGAGCAATCTCACCAATGGATGCTTCAAGTTCTGTAATTGTGGTGATCATATTCTGTAGCGATTCGTTCTGCTCGTTCAAGCTTGAATTGGTTTGCTCGGCAGCGTCATGGCTTACTTCAGCGGTTTGATAGAGCGTTTCACAGTTGCGCGTTACCAAACGAACCGAATCCGCGGTGGAATCAACGACCGTATTGAGTTTCGAAGTAATAACCTGTAACTCTAGCGGCCCGAGTAGTTCACTTTGTTTAGAGAAATCATGATCTGCAAGTGAACTCAACTGGTGAGTAATGTTTTTAAGCCCTTTATTCATCCAGCGGCGTAATACAAACCATGAGAGCACGATGATTATGGCAATCACTAGCCCGCTGATAAACAACACACGATCAATGTTGGTGATGGTTTGATTTACAACGAGTTCACTTTCATCAATCAGGTGGGAAGCGGTAGAAGACAACTGATTCAATGTGCTGATGACGGTATTCGCTAGGGTGATGACTTGCGTTAAGTTCTGCTCTTGCTGCTGAACCAGTTCGAGTTTTAAGAGGATTTGTTTGATTACACCTTCTTCGGTAAAGCCTTCTTTCACCATCTCGTAAGGCGCCGTCAAGCTCGCGAACTCTGCAATGTCTGGGTGCCAATCGGCAAAATCGCTGTAAGCCAAGTTAAGGCCTGCGATTCGGTTTCTCAATTGACGGTATTCGTCTTGTGCTTTATCAATGTCAGATTGCATCATCAACATCAGGAAGGTGTTCGCCATAGCAGACGCACTGGATGTAAATCGGTTCGCTGCATCGCTCGCTTCTGGGTTGTCTTCAACCAAGAATGAGCTGATTCGGTTCATTTCAGGTCCGATAGATCCAACACCATAACGAAACTCGCCCATTTTACTGTCGATTAGGTTTTGCTTACTTTGAATCTCAATCTGTGCCAGCAATACCGTATTAGTCATGGTTTGCAGTTGCGCCATATCATCAATAAGGTTTTGTTGCTGCTCTAAAGAGATCGCATCAGGAAAAGATTGGGAGATAAAAAGGAGTTCCTCAAGCGTGGTATTACTCTCTGTTGCGAGCTGGTCAATTGAAACCATTGTCGACTTCAGCGTATCTAAGTCGGTTGACTGGGTGCTATAGGTGAGAAGTTTTACTTGCTCTAATACGCTTTGCGTTAATTCGGCGTTGTGTAAAGCAAGGGGTAAAGCTTGTTCTGAAAGTGCGTCAAAATGTCCTCCGACTCGTTCAACTCCCCGAATGCTAACCATTGATAAAAAACTAACGAGTAAAAGAATGGAAATAAATACAGCAGTGACGGTTTGAATGAGCGAGAATGTATAACGTGAGGGTTTTATTGATAAATTTGTGTCGGGCATGTGAAATCCAGTTTGACTACGAAAAGAGATATCCTTAAGTTAGTTCGTATACTAGAAGTCCTTGATGACGTTTTTATTTCAGTTTTTTGTCAGAAGAGTTACATATGAAATTCAGAAAAATGGCTGTAGTTACAATAACTTTAGCAACATTGGCTGCGTGTAGCTCGTCACCATCGCCTTCTCAGCTTAGTCAAACCGCACAGAAACCCTTATCAAAGTCAGAACAATTGACTACAAACGCTTATATGAGCGTGTATGAACAGTGGAAAGGTGTGCCATACCATTTCGGTGGGACATCATTTCGAGGCGTAGATTGCTCCGCTTTTGTTCAAATTGCCGTGCAAAATGCGACACAACAAGCCCTACCGAGAACCACAAAAGATCAGAGCAAAAAGGGAAAAGAAATAGCGTATGGACAAGCAACAAGCGGAGATTTGGTATTTTTCAAAACGTCGATGACGGTAAGACACGTAGGTGTGTATTTAGGGAATAATCAATTCCTACATGCTTCGACATCGAAAGGTGTCATTATATCGAGGTTGGATAACCCTTATTGGGCTTCTAAGTTTTGGCACTTTAGGCGTTTATAGCGGTTTAAAGTCTTAACCGCTAAACGAGGTCACTTTTAAAGCTACGACGTAAACGCCTATCATCGTGAACATAATCATCGTGAAAAAATGACTAACGAGGAAATGGACAAATAGTTAGTCGTATTTAGCGACAGCAGAATCAAATAGATTCTTCACTAGCGCGATGTATTCATCTAGAAATACAATTTGCTCGTTGGTCGCTTTCTTAGCCCATACACCCGCTAATACTTCGCCTAAATCCGCTACCACAGCATCGGCTTCTTTCAAAAGTTGAAAACGAACACTCGAATGCAACTCTGGATTTTGCTCAAAAATAGCCATGATGTTTGTTGAAATCATGTCTGTGATGATGTCTTCAACACTCTCATTACCTGTATCGCCATTACTATTTGTAAAGACGTCCAGATTAAACGATAAGTGCTCGATCAGAGCCAAATAGCCATCGGTTTCTACAACCACAATAAATCTCCGTTTTAAGCTCAAGAGCAGATTAATACGTACTTGCTTAATACTATGTAAATGAAGCGATTTGTCATCACTTTATTACCAAAAACCGTATTAAAATGATCCTAGTTAGTGTTTCAGCTTAAATATTAAACCAATAACTGAATATATACGTGTCGCTAGATGTCTGTTGGTCAAGATACTTTGCAGACTCTACACGTCATCATTACTCAGCACGCCATCATTACTCGGCTATTAAAGAGTTAGTAAAGAGCTAGTAAGCTGAGATGGTCACGTGCCCTATCGTTAACCATAGTCGTTTCAACCTACTCTAATAGCACATTTAAGTTGATGCGTAGACAATAACAAGCTCCAACTACTTTTCCAGTTTGTTTCGACCAAAACCGTTTCGATTGTGAGGCCAGTTCCAAACAATTCTATAACTTCGCATTGCCAATTTCTGTTTGTATTTCAAAGAGCTTGAATCAGTTCGAGTTCACAAATCAGCCAATTGATTCTATATAAGGTAAAGAACAGATAAGAACATTGACGAGTACGTCTATAAATTGCTCAAATTTATCCTAAACTATGGCTAACAAACAGTATTTCTAACCTTCAATTTTTTAACTTTCAGTCTTTGAGGATTTCCTATGTGGCAGGCCATTTCTCAACAACTTTCAGATACTCTTCTATTTAACTTTCAGATTACTGAACGTACCAAGGTTTCTGGTGGTGACATTAACGATTGCTATATGATCAGCGATGGTAATGAACGCTACTTCGTAAAAGTGAACCAGCGAGAATTTTTACCTAAGTTTGAAATCGAAGCTGAGAACTTACGCTTGTTAAGAGAAACTTCCACCGTTTATGTGCCTGAGTTGGTACTGATTGGTAAAACCAAAGAATGCTCATTCATTATTCTCAATTACTTGCCAACTAAGCCGCTTGATACCGGTAATAACAGCTTTGATTTTGGTGTGCAGCTTGCTCAGCTTCATAAATGGGGCGAGCAAAAAGAGTTTGGTTGTGACCAAGATAATTATATCGGTAGTACGCTTCAGCCTAACCCTTGGCATAAGAAATGGGGGCGTTTTTTCTCTGAACAACGCATCGGCTTCCAACTGCAATTGCTAAAAGAGAAAGGCATTGAATTCGGCGATATTGATGACATCGTTGATGTGGTGAATATGCGTCTTGCTGGCCACAATCCTCGCCCTTCGTTGCTTCATGGTGACCTATGGAATGGCAACGTAGCGAATTCAGCCTTTGGGCCAATTTGTTACGACCCCGCTTGTTATTGGGGCGACCATGAATGTGACTTAGCGTTAACGGAATTGTTTGAAGGGTTTCCAAAAGAGTTTTATGAAGGTTACCAGAGCGTCAATCCACTCGACGTTGGCTATACTGATCGGAAAGACATTTACAACTTGTACCATCTTCTTAACCACTGCAATCAATTTGGCGGCGAATATTTAGCACAAACTGAAGCATGCATTCAGAAGATACAAGCCGTTTAATACCTATCACAGCTAGCTATTGCGTTCTATAAAGCTACTGCGATTTGGACAAGTTACAGTGAGGAGAATTAGCCATGCATAAATACACAGAGAAACATGTCTCGTGCCCCCACTGTGGGCATGCAATCAGCATAACGCTCGATGCTTCTAATGGGAGCCAGGATTTTTATGACGATTGTCCAGCGTGTTGCAATGCCATTCACCTCGATATGCAGGTAGATGAAGTCAGAGACAGAATTAATCTCTCGATTGATGCAGACGACGAACAAGTCTTCTAACCCCTACTCTCTTGTCGAGTTGGATCTACATCTCGATTTAGAGCTACACCTCGATTTTGAGGCTAGCTTAGAAAAATACAAATACACAAAAATAGAAAAAGAGCACCTAATGTGCTCTTTTTTAATATCTTCGACTTTTACTTAGTGTCGCTTTTGGGGCAAATGCTATTGATAAACCGTCACTACGATTTCTGGTTTGCCAATACGCGCTCAACAGTATCAACAATCGCCTGTGTTTGAGGGTCGAATTCAATATTTACTTGGTCGCCTACTTCACGGCCGCCAAACAGAGTACGATTCAGCGTTTCTGGGATAAGGTGAACAGAGAAACGGTTCTCTTCCACTTCACCGATTGTCAATGAACAACCATCAACGCCAATGTAGCCCTTGCTCAACACATACTTCATTGATTCTTGCGGCAGCTCAAACCAAAGCGTACGGTTATTTTCTGTCTTAATCACATCAACGAGGTTACCCATCAGAGTAATGTGGCCAGACATGCTATGTCCGCCAATTTCGTCACCAAACTTTGCTGCACGCTCAACATTCACTTTGTCACCAACATTCAGTTGGCCCAAGTTCGTCAATCGCAATGTGGCTTGCATTAAATCAAAAGCAATCTGATTGCCCGACATTTCCGTTACCGTTAAGCAACAACCGTTATGAGCTACTGAGGCACCAATTGCTAATCCCTCAACCATTTCATCTGTTAACTCAATGGTATGAGTCTGAAACAGCTCTTTTTTGTTTATTGCAACCAGTGTTGCCATGCCTTGAACGATACCTGTAAACATAAGATTCCTATTTAGCATTTTAGTAACAGTTTTTCATAGCAGTTATTGTGACATTTCTTTATGATTCGTCCAGTGGAAGCTTAAGATCATTGCCTCTGATTCCTTCAGAATGTCCTTTCCTACACTATTATTCTAATTTTCCCTCTTATTTGGAGTTGTTTGTGCATCGTTACAAAGAAGAATCCTCGAATCTAATCAAACTTGCGACACCAGTTTTGATTGCATCTGTTGCACAAACTGGAATGGGTTTTGTTGATACCGTAATGGCCGGTGGCGTAAGTGCTATCGATATGGCGGCGGTTTCGATTGCAGCAAGTATCTGGCTACCATCAATATTATTTGGTGTCGGTCTTTTGATGGCGTTGGTTCCTGTTGTTGCACAACTGAACGGTTCAGGCCGCCAAGTCAAAATTCCATTCGAGATTCAGCAAGGTGCATTTTTAGCGCTCGTCATCTCGTTACCTATTATTGGCGTGCTATTCCAAACGCAGCTGATATTGGAATGGATGGACATTGAGCAACTCATGGCAGACAAAACCATCGGCTATATGAATGCGGTGATGTTTGCTGTGCCTGCGTTTTTGCTGTTCCAAACATTGAGAAGTTTTACTGATGGCATGTCTTTAACTAAGCCTGCCATGGTGATCGGTTTTATCGGTTTGCTATTAAACATCCCGCTAAACTGGATGTTCGTATACGGAAAACTTGGTGCCCCTGCTCTGGGTGGTGTTGGCTGTGGCGTTGCAACAGCTATCGTCTATTGGGTGATGTTTGCACTGCTGTTCGCTTACGTTTTAACATCAAAGCGCTTGGCTAAAATCAACATCTTCGGGACGTTCCACAAACCTCAACTTAAAGCTCAAATTCGTTTGTTTAGACTTGGTTTTCCAGTTGCTGCCGCTATCTTCTTCGAGGTCACGCTGTTCGCAGTGGTTTCCCTATTGGTTGCCCCATTAGGTTCATTGGTTGTTGCCGCACACCAAGTCGCGATTAATTTCTCTTCTCTCGTGTTTATGATTCCAATGAGTATCGGTGCCGCCGTGAGTATTCGTGTTGGCCATAAGCTTGGTGAAAACAACACTGAAGGTGCGAAAATTGCAACACACGTGGGTATCATCGTCGGTTTGGTAACCGCCTTTATGACAGCGGCATTAACAGTATTGTTTAGAGAGCAGGTTTCGTTACTTTACACAGAGAACACGGCGGTAGTTACCGTTGCAATGCAATTGTTGTTGTTCGCTGCGGTTTATCAATGTACCGATGCAATCCAAGTTATCGCTGCAGGTGCTTTGCGTGGATACAAAGACATGCGTTCGATCTTCAACATTACCTTCGTAGCGTATTGGTTACTTGGTCTTCCTATCGGCTACATATTAGGAATGAAAGATTGGATTGTTGAACCTATGGGTGCACATGGCTTCTGGATTGGTTTCATTGTCGGCCTAACATCAGCTGCCATTATGCTCGGCATGCGTTTGCATTGGATGCATAAACAAGACGATGATGTTCAGTTAGAATTTAGCTCTCGTTAGATTCGTCCTCGCTAAACCGGTGTCGCCGTTATTGCATACAAAAAGAGCTCTGATTTTCAGGGCTCTTTTCGCTTACGGCTGTAAATAATTTTGGGGGCGATTAGTTTATACTCAGAGATTAGTATTCACTCTTCTCTCTAACAAAGCGTGCAAACTTGGGCTTTCCGTTTTGAGTAAAGCCATTGTATCGAAAAGTAATACGGCTGCCTATTTCGGGCGGTGCGAGCCTCATCTGGTCACTGAACCCACTTCCAATATAAAATTCTACACCCTCTTCTGTGTGAACCAAAATAGAACCCATCATCCCTTTATACTTCCCTGTTCCACCTTTGTAGCCAATAACCGTGGCTTCCGCATCGTGATGCCTTTTAAGCTTTAAAAGGTCATTACTTCGGCCTGCTTGATAGCGACTGGTGATCTTACGAAGCATCAAACCTTCACCATTACTCTCATCGACGTTATCGAGTTGATGGAACAAAGCTTCTTCATTGTGAACCGGTACATGTTCGATGTAGCTGACATGAGGTTCTCCTATCATGCTTACCCAATGCAAGATGTTGTAATAGCGCTTTTGATAATCACCAGCAGCCCCTGGCATATCAAACAACATGAAATCTATTTGGCGCCACGCTACGTCACTAGGCGTATGATCGAGGACGGTAGATTGGACTAAGTGGAATTGACCTCTTCCTGCCCACAACTCCCCTTCGAGATGTACCTTAGGCAAGTTTTTTGTAAACCACTTCGGTGAGTAAATGCGATTCCCATTTCGAGTATAAAGGTGTTGTCCGTCCCAAAGAGCCCGAATCCCATCAAGCTTTTCACTCTTCCAGTATTCAGAAACATCAATGCCTTGTTGGTATGTATTGGCCAGTACCAAATGGTCGGGAGGTAAATAGGATGAATGAGAAGAAAGCGAACACGCCCATAGAGTTGCTATCGCCAATTTAGTTAATCTCATCATCTGCTCCGTATTGATATCTGTAGTGGTCAACAAACGCCTTTAATCCTAAGCGTTCTGACACGTAGGTAGACAACCTTTGCTAGAAGATGCGATCCACACATCAACCTTATTTAACTTTCAATTTCATTCATTTAATTAATGACTTATGGGTCTCAAATGTTCACCCATTTTTAGTTCTCATATTGAGAAACCGACTTTCTCAATATGAGATAGAGATTAGCGTTCGAGTTAAGCTATTGAAAAATATAAGCATAAAAGTTGGCACATTCAGTGCAATTGTCCATACATACTCAAAAGGAGATATCGCTATGGAACTACGTAAGATTGATTTAAATACAACGACACTGACTCTTTCTATCTTCGGTGATTTAGATGCAGCAGGTAGCCGTGATGCTCAGACCGATATTGACGATGTAATCTCAAATGATGGCCACCCTGAAATCGAAGTTGATTTTAGCCAAGTTGAGTTTTTAGATTCATCTGGTGTTGGCGCGATTGTTTACATGTTCAAACGCCTAACTGAGCGTGAGCGCAACATGCGACTTGAAAATGTGACTGGCCAGCCTCTTGAAATTATGAACTTGTTACGTATTGGCCACGCTATCCCAGTAAATTCAAAAAATCCTACAAATTCATGAAGATCCACTAAGCTAGAAGTAACAAAACATAATAATAAAAAGTAAAAACATAGGACGTTGGCATGAAAATACTGAAAAACTACATAGCCCTTTCTCTGTCTGCTTTGGTTCTAGGTGGCTGTACTAGCTACCCTGAACAAGGCTCCGGCGGTTTGGCTGAAAGTTATGACTCTATTAATTACCAAAATTCCGACTTTTCTCCTGTGATGCCAGACGAACCTCTTGGTCCTGAACACGGATTACGTTTTGATTGGCAACTGGCTAAATTACATCTTGATGCCTTGATTCAAGAAGGCGCCCGTTGGTGCTTCCCCGCTGCTGTTGTGCAAGCGATAGAGAAGCAAAATCGTATCGCTCGTGAACTACAAGGAGGCCTGCTTCTAGATGCGGCAAACGACCTAGTCATTCAAAGAAAACGCTTAAACGAACTTGAAGTCCAACTGGACTATGTGACCTCACAAGCCCGCTGTGAACCACCAAAAAATGAAAACCAATTTAGAATGCAATTGTCGGTTATCGAACAGTTGTACGACCTGCTTAACGTTGACAACCAATTCGCGGAAAACTCTACCGAAGTCAATCCCAAGTACATGGGACGACTTGCCGAGGCGACCACACTACTGAAAGAACATAAATCTCTAGACCTTGTTGTTACGGGTCATGCCGATGCTACGGGTACCGAAAAATTTAACGATGACTTGGCACTTGGACGAGCTAAACAAGTCGAACGCTACCTAACTATTTTTGGCTTAGGTGCTCAGCGAATTAAAGCCGTGTCTGTGGGTGAAACTGTCCCTCTTTTTGAAGGCGAATCAGACGGTACGCGTTTAACTAACCGCCGAGTGAGTATCGAAATTATCTCCCCTAAAAATGCCGAGAAAATGGGAGGTGGATTATGAAATTATTGATCGCTTTTATCATCACCCTATCGTTAAGCTTTACGAGTGTCGTGAATGCGAGCGAAGAGTTTTCAGACGCGGTTCAAGTCGGTGACCTTATCCAAGTAAACGTACCCGGTGAAAGTACGTTAAATACGGGGTTCCAAGTGGATAAACGTGGCCGCATTACCCTTCCTGAAGTTGGCGCCGTATTTGTTGCCGGTTATGACAGTGAACAGCTTAACAAAGTCGTTCTAGAATCACTGGCAACCGCTTATAAAGATCTTTCGAACGCTTCGGTCTACGTCAAAGAACAACAAATCATTATTTACGTTCAAGGTTATGTAGAACAGCCTGGCGAATACACACTAGCATTGGGTTCTAGCATCCAAATGGCGCTTTACGCAGCCGGTGGATTACGTCCGGGAGCACAACTGGACAAATTGATTCTTAAGCGAGGCGCGGACAAGAAAGAGTTTAACTACAAACGTTTCCTTGATTCAGGTGACGAATCAACGCTACCTACTCTGCAATCACTGGATTCGCTTTTTGTTCCAGCATCGCCCTTAGTAGGTAATATTGAACAAGAATTCGATGCTGCTAAGCTTGCTAACTCTGGTGACAGTGCCGATTCTCGCAATTCAATTAAAGTATTTGGCGAAGTAAATGCACCGGGTTCGTTCACTTATAAAGAGAGCACCGATCTTGTTGACGTACTAATGCGCTCGGGCGGTGTGACTCGTTATGCCAGTGTTGAGCAAATCCGAGTAATTTCAAACAACACGCCTACGCTGTTCAACCTTAAACGTTATTTAGATTCTGGTGACGAAAGCCTACTTCCGATCTTACGCCCGGGTGCAACCATTTTTGTACCGAAGCAAGAAGAAGAGATTAAGTCTGGTGCCAACATGGTTTACGTGATGGGTGAAGTTGCCGCTCCCGGCGCTTTTGAAGGAAAAAGAGACGCTACTTTCATGGATATCCTTGCCAATGCTGGCGGTCCGACTCGATTTGCAGAATCGCGCCAAATACGTGTGATCAAAGCGGATGGCAGAGTACTTAAATTCGATTTAGCGGCTTACACAGAAGGTCTACCTAACTCTAATCCACCGAGTATTAAAGCCGGTGACGCTATTTTCGTTCCAGAGAAAACCGACATGAACGAGAAGTCTTGGTTGAAGATTGCACCAGACAGAGCGGTTAACGTTATCGGTGAAGTGAACCGACCTGGTCGTATTGAATGGTCAGATGAAATGAACTTCATGGGATTATTGGCTCACGTCGGTGGTCCTACGTTGAGAGCGGACACCTCAAAAATTGAAGTTGTGACAGGTAGAAAGATGGTTGTGTTTAATCTTGATGATTTCATCAGAAATGGCGCGCCACGAGATCTGATGCCCCAAATTCGCGCGGGCTCTATCGTCCGTGTCCACGACTTACCACAAGATCCTTCAGACAATAAATCTCAATGGGTACGTCAAAGCTCTGATGCTTCGATCTACATCTTTGGACAAGTGAATGCACCCGGTCGTTACCGCTTCACCAAAGACATGCACTTTCTAGATATCTTGTCTGCGGCAGACGGCCCTACTAAGGATGCCGATATACACAACGTTCGTGTTACGCATCGTGATAAAACCTACTCTAAAGTAAGTAAACTCAATCTATCGCTCTACTTTGAAACCGGTGACGAATCATTACTGCCAAATGTAACCACTGGTGACACCATTTACATTCCAGAGAAAGGTAAAAACTGGTTAGATACACCGAAAGAAGAAACCGTTCGTGTGCTTGGTGCGATTAACAACCCAGGTCGCTATGTGTTTAACGACAACATGACGATTCTAGATATATTGGCAGAAGCGGCAGGCCCTACTGACAATGCTTACGTAGAGAAAATTACCATTGTGAATATGTCTTGTTGCCAAGGTCAAGCTCGTACCTTCGACCTTGTTGAATTCAGCAAAACAGCCAATATTTACAATCTACCTGTGCTACGCGCTGGTGACACTATCTACATCCCAGATCGCCGTGAGAGCTTTATGGAAAAAGCTCGTGTAGGTCTAGAAGACATATTACGTCTAACAACAATGATCGTCTTAATAGGAGCTTTATAATGACAATTTCAGCGACCCATGCAGAAGTCGAGCAACTGTATTTAGCTTCTGAACTTAACGGACAGAAATCGATTTGTGTGACTGCCTGTCATTCAGGTGACGGGGTAACCTCTGTTGCTACTGCATTAGCAGAACGTTTTCTCCTTGCTGGTCATTCTACGCTTTATGTTGACCTCAACTTATACAACCCCGCTTTCAAAGATTTGAACATGTTAGAAGATAGTCAACAGGGGCAGTTAATAGAACATGTTGAGTCTCACCGGATGTTTATTGGTGTCCCGGCACCTCAAGTGGCATCAACACAGCTTGCTTATAAAGACCCGACAACGTTACAAAAAGTGGTCAACAAATGGCTAGAGAAATACGACAGAGTCATCATCGACACCTCACCGCTTCTCAATATTAACAAAGGGAATATCCCTGCACAGTCTGTTGCGAGTGCCTGTGACAGCACATTGATGGTTGTCGCCTATGGTGAAACGTCAACTCACCACCTAGAACAAGCGAAAAAGCTGCTTGATGCTCAGAGTATCAATCTAATGGGCAGTGTGATGAACATGAAACAAACACCTAGCTTTGCACAAGAGTTGGTAAGACAAATCAATCGAATGAAATTCCTTCCAACTAAATTTCGCGATAGCTTGGCAAACAAGCTGTATCAAAATGAGTTTTTAAACCTGCCGATGTAACTTTTTCGCGCCACTATAGCTTTCTTGTGCAACTATAGGTTTCTTGTACAACTGTATGGCTGTCATTGATACCATGACAGCCACCTATCCTATTAAACTTCAAGCCCCCGACAGCTCTAAATGCCCCAAAACCAAATTGGGTGTTTTTGGCGAAATTATTATTGAAAATAAGATTTTAAAAACCATTCAACGCATTTCACACACGTCAACCATGGTCTTACCACCTTTAAATCCCTTCAAAAATCAACAGCCCCATGCCTAACTTTAGCGGTAATGTGACACAGACGGTTAAAGTGCCATGTAAATCGCATCAAAGATGGAATTCGTACGATTATTCCCTAAGATTATAAATAGAGGTGGTTTTTGACGAATTTGTAATAGTTTGACAAAGTTATCCGATGGCTGTTGAAACACAGTGGATGAATTGGCAAATCACACTTCACTGACTTTGCACGTTTATCTATTCAAACTTCACCCATCCCTCCTTCTGCTCAAATGGTTCAAATACACGGAAAGGATCACCATCGAGCAATTTAGATAATCAATTTACCTTGGTTACCTTAGTTGTATTATTAAAGAGAAAGGAAACTCAATATGAAATACAAGTTAAGCTCCGTATTTTTGTTAGTAGCAGCAGCCAGCGGTAATGCTAACGCTGGAGAATGTGGCAGCGTAACAATCGCAGATATGAACTGGAACTCTGCAACACTGATCGCCAATATCGACCAATTCATCCTAGAACATGGTTATGGGTGTGATGCCGAACTTATCCCTGGCGACACCATGCCAACAGGCACATCCATGATTGAAAAAGGCCAGCCTGATGTTGCACCTGAACTTTGGAGCAACAGCTTAAAAGACGCATTGGACAAGGGTGTCCAAGAAAAACGTCTTCGCTACGCAGGTAAAGCACTTGTGAATGGTGGTGAAGAAGGCTTTTGGGTTCCAGCTTACTTAGTTAAACAATACCCAGAGATGGCAACCATCGAAGGTGTACGTAAAAACGCTAGCTTATTTAAGCACCCTGAAGACCCAGATACATCAGCATTTTACAGTTGCCCAGCAGGCTGGAACTGTCAGATCAGCGCCGGAAACTTGTTTAACGCTCTTGAGCTGGAAGACAGTGGTTTCACGATTGTTGATCCAGGCTCGAGTGCCGGCTTATCTGGCTCTATCGCAAAAGCTTATGAGCGCGAAGAAGCTTGGTTTGGTTACTACTGGGCGCCAACTGCCGTTCTAGGCAAATACGACATGGTTAAAGTTGACTTTGGCAGTGGTGTTAATGAACAAGAGTTCTTAACTTGTACCACCAAAGAAGACTGTGATTCACCTAAAGCGACCATGTACCCGCCTTCACCCGTTCACACTATCACCACTGAGAGTTTTGCGTCACGTGCACCTGAAGCTTATGACTACTTCACTAAACGTGGCTTCACAAACGATAAGATGAACTCCCTGCTTGCTTGGATGGAAGACAATCAAGCGGATGGTGAAGAAGCGAGCCTGCATTTCTTGAGTGAGTTCCCAGAAGTATGGCACCCATGGGTTTCTCAAGAAGTCGCTAAGAAAGTTGAAGCTGAGCTTTAATCGCAGCATTTCGATAGCCGTTATATTTCAATGATAGCTATATTTCGAAACGCACTGTGCACTAAGCACTAAGCACTAAGCACTAAGCACTAAGCTTCAATAATACGGAAATAACGTCGCTATACTTGATGTTATTCATGATTCGGAGCCCTTTTCATAGGCGATTACCTCATCGCATGAACAAGTGGCTCCGAACTATAAGGATATAAAATGGCTGACACCAATTGGTTATCAACCTTTCCAGAGATGGAACGCGCTGATTTACGAACCATAAAAAAGACGCTAGATGGCGCATACCGTGAATTCTCTCGTGAATACGGTGAAATGATTGAATCTCTATTTGACCCTCTTCTTTCATTCCTTGTTTGGTTTGAAAAACTTCTTATCTCAACCCCTTGGATTATTGTCCTCGCCGTTTGTACAAGCCTTGTCTACGCCGCGAGTCGTTCTTGGAAACTGGCTTTAGGTTGTGTCGTTTCTCTGCTCCTTATTGGTTACTTTGGAATGTGGGAAGACACCATGCGGACGCTCAGTATCATCACTGTTTGTACCTTGGTTTCGATATTCTTAGGCATTCCGATTGGTATTGCGATGGCTCGTTCAAATCGAGCTCAATCTATCGTTACACCGATGCTTGATATCATGCAAACCATGCCGGCATTCGTTTACTTGATCCCAGTGGTGATGTTACTCGGCATCGGTAAAATTCCAGGTTTAATCGCCGTGGTTATCTACGCTATCCCACCTGTGATTCGTTTAACCAACCTAGGCATACGCTTAGTCGATAAAGAAGTCCTTGAAGCAGCAACCGCCTTTGGTGCGAGCAAGAAACAACGCTTATGGGGTGTTCAACTCCCTCTAGCAATGCCAACGATCATGGCGGGTATCAACCAAACCATTATGATGGCACTGTCTATGGTTGTTATCGCATCCATGATTGGTGTGAAAGGCCTAGGACAACCAGTTCTTAAATCCATCACCAACCAATATTTCACATTAGGCTTGATGAACGGTTTTGCCATTGTTGCCCTCGCAATTCTTTTTGACCGCGCTTCACAGGCATACGCAAGAAGAACCAATGCGCATTTAGGAGGACTCAAGCATGACTAAACCATTGATCGAAATTAGTGGTCTATACAAAGTGTTTGGACCGAAACCTATGTCTGTTATGAACCGAGTTCAGAACGGCGAACACAAAGATCAGATTCTTGCGGACACAGGTCATACCGTCGGTTTAAAAGAGATTAATCTCGAGATTAACCGCGGTGAAATCTTCGTTATCATGGGGCTTTCCGGCTCGGGTAAATCGACTCTAATTCGCCACTTCAACCGTTTAATTGACCCAACGCAGGGTAAGATTATGGTCGAAGGCATTGATGTAATGAGCCTCAATACCAAGCAATTAGAAGAGTTCCGCCGTCATAAAATGTCGATGGTATTCCAACGCTTTGGCTTAATGCCTCATCGCACCGTGGTAGAAAACGTTGCATACGGGTTGGAAGTGCAAGGCATCAAAAAAGAAGACCGTTTAACGAAAGCCAATGAATGGTTAGAAACGGTGGGTTTGAAAGGTTACGGCAAGCAGTACCCTGCCCAGCTTTCTGGCGGGCAACAACAACGTGTTGGGCTTTCGCGAGCACTGTGTACTAACGCTGAAATCTTATTAATGGATGAAGCCTTTTCGGCACTCGACCCTTTGATTCGAAGTGAAATGCAAGATCAGCTCATTGAACTGCAAGAAAAGCTTCATAAGACGATTGTTTTCATCACCCACGATTTGGATGAAGCACTCCGTCTCGGCGATCGAATCGCAATTTTGAAAGATGGCGAGTTGGTACAACAAGGTACGCCACATGAGATTCTGCTAAATCCTGCCGATGACTATGTAGAAGCATTCGTTAAAGACGTAAACCGTGCTCGTGCATTGACGGTTGAAACCGTTATGCAGCCTCCTCTCTATCGAATCACTTCAGAAACGATTGAAGGTGCTCTGGCACAAATGAAGATGCTGAAAAACGATTACGCTTATCACGTAACGGATGAAGGCTATCAAGGCTTAGTGACCCAAGAGAGCTTACAAGACGCGGTTGAAGATGCCTCTGTTCATGACTTCAGCGATGAGATTTACGAAGAGGTACCTGCTGTTTTACCTGATGCGGTAATTGAAGAAGTACTTCCAGACACTATGTCTTGTGACTACTCCCTTCCAGTTGTCGACGAAGAAGGTAATCTGAAGGGTGAATTAGAGAGAAGCGCCGTTGCTGATATCTTCTCTGAAAGTAGCGAGGAAGAAGTAGAAGCCGACCCAAAGCCAAAGATTGATAAAGCTTCGTAGTTCTACTTTTCGTTATTTAAAGCACGGCTGTTTAAATTATCGTTATTTGCGTTATAGGTATTTGGGTTATCGCTATTTTGGTTATATAGCTATTTAGATTAGCCTAAACTACTTAACCCGCTCTAAGACCACTGTTGTTAATTCACTGCAGTGGTCTTTTTTATTTGTATCGGCCTCGTTTTCTCCTGAGCTCAACCGGCCCTTACGCTTATAGGCACCTAAGTTTATATTTCATAAGAGAAAACAAAATTAAATCAGTCCGTTAGGCTTGTCACAAACCCTGTAACAATATGAGTGAGATGGTAATTAATTGCTCTATTTGTACGGCAACCAGTTGAAATTATTCTAGAAAATGACTAGAACTTATTAGTACTCACGGATATTACGCTCAACGAAAGGACTTAGTTTGATGAATTCCACTTTAGCGTCAGACACAGCTGCACATCTAAACTCACAAGAAGTTAGCGAGCTTGTTGATGAAAGCGTTCTAGAGCAAATGATTCGAGATACAAGTGCGGATATTATTCCAATCTTGATCGACCATTATGTCGAAGAATCACAAACACGCTTGGTCGCCATAAAAGAGGCTGTCGCTCAGCACGACGCTCAAACACTTGAGTTCGAGGTCCACACTCTTGGCAGCACGGCCTTATCATTAGGTAATCGCCCTTTGGGTGAGTTGGCTCGCGCTTTAGAGAAGCAATGTTTAGAACAGAGTCATGATGCGGCATTTCGACAAGTTGACGAATTACTAGAACTCGCAGAGCGTTCAATCAAAGCCTTGCTTGAAAGAAAAGAAGCTGGTTTCAGCGAGCTCTGAATGCTCATTAGTATCAGTATCAGTATCGGTATCAGATAAAAACTCAACATAGTCGTTATCAATATAGTCACCATTAATAGGCACTCCGGCGTGACCAACAACGCGAGAAAGTACACCTATCGTTTCTTAAGAGATTGCATGCGGTAGATAACAAATACACAAGTCTCGTATTGATGGATACATACCACTATGTTATTGATTGGTTAGGATAAAGTTTCAAAAGGAATACACAATGCGCCCTAAGGTATTGTTAGTTGAAGACTCCACCTCACTCGCCGTACTCTACAAGCAGTACGTAAAAGACGAGCCCTACGATATTTTCCACGTCGAAACCGGCGCGGAAGCTAAGATCTTCATTGAAAGGCACTCTCCACAGCTTGTTATTCTCGATCTTAAGCTGCCCGACATGCCAGGCGAAGAAGTCTTAGATTGGATAAGTGCGAACGAAATACCGACCGCCGTCATCATCGCGACAGCACATGGCTCAGTTAATATTGCTGTAGACCTCATCCAGCGCGGTGCGGAAGACTTCTTGGAAAAGCCAATTCAAGCCGATCGACTTAAGACCTCTGTCCGTTTGCATTTAAAACGAGCTAAGCTAGAGAACCTCGTTGATGACATGCAAAGCAAGTTCGATCGTGACCGCTTTCATAATTTCATTGGCTCTTGCCTACCTATGCAGGCGGTTTACAAGATCATTGATTCTGTCGCGCCAACCACTGCCAGCGTGTTTATTAATGGTGAAAGTGGTACAGGTAAAGAAGTGTGTGCAGAAGCGATTCATCAAGAGAGTCAACGTAACGGTAAGCCCTTCGTTGCGATTAACTGTGGTGCTATCCCTCGAGACCTAATGGAGAGTGAAATCTTTGGTCACGTTAAAGGTGCATTTACCGGAGCAACAGCCGACCGTAAAGGTGCAGCAATGCAAGCGCATGGCGGTACCCTATTTCTCGATGAGCTTTGTGAAATGGAACTGGAGATGCAAAAGAAGCTCCTTAGATTTTTGCAAACCGGTACGTTTACTCCACTCGGTGGCAACCGCGAGATTAAAGTTGATGTCAGAATTATCTGTGCGACCAACCGCGACCCACTGGTTGAGGTAGAAGAAGGACGTTTTAGAGAAGACCTTTACTATCGTGTTCACGTCGTGCCTATCGAGATGCCACCGCTTCGTGAACGAGGAGGTGACATTGTCACCCTTTGTAATCACTTCTTAAAGCTGTACGCGAAGCAAGACAAGAAGAAGTTCAAATCAATAGACAAAGAAACGCAGAATCTACTTAAACGTTATGCGTGGCCAGGCAACGTGCGTCAGCTGCAAAACATCATCCGTAACATCGTGGTGTTGAACAATGAAACAAGCGTGACCAAAGACATGTTACCGCCTCCGATTAATAAAATAGACGCAGCTCCAACCTCGAAATCAGTGACACCAATTCGAGTAGCGGCGCCCCAATCTGTTGTTGTGGAAGCACCCGAAACTAAGTTGCCACCGATTACTCCTGAAGAGTTGGAGCAATCGTCAGTTGTTCCCGCTAACAACGACCCGATGACGCCCACATTTACAACAAGCGAAGGTGCTATTCGTCCAATGTGGCAAATAGAGCGCGAAGCCATTCAACACGCGATCAATCATTGCGATGGGAATGTGCTAAACGCTGCTGTGTTGTTAGAACTTAGCCCTTCTACCGTTTACCGTAAGAAGCAGGCTTGGGAATCAGAAGATGAGTGCAATCAAGCCTAGCCAAGGTGCACTCAACGTAAACCTTCATGAAATTTGGCTGTTGATCGACAGCCAAACTTTTGGAGGTATAGAAACGCATGTTTTAGAATTAGCACAAGGCCTGATTTCTGAAAGCGGTCAGTATTCAGATGCTGTTCGAATCGTTCTTTTGACTCAGTTTAATCCTGAAGCGATCATCGTTGAAAAGTTGAATACGCTGAACATCCCTTTTAGTTACCTCTCCGATTTAGCCTTATGCTGTTCAGGTTCAAGCGGCAATAGCGCGACACAGCTTAAACGTGCAGTTCAACATTATCAGCCAAGGCTTATCCATGCTCATGGTTACAAAGCCAGTTTGGTCAGTAAACTCATCAAGCTCCCACCGTGTTTTAACAACACCAAACAAATCACCACTTATCACGCAGGTGAAACCCCAACAGGCAAAGTATGGCTTTATGACTGGCTCGATCGTTACAGCAGCTTTCTTTCTGATCAGTCGCTCGTGGTCAGTGAGAAGATTAAAGCGAAAGTACCGAGTAAAACCCATCAATTGAATAACTTCGTTAAAGTCCCAACCGGGTTAACCCCCCTCCCTTCATCAAGCCCATTCCATGTTGGTTTTGTGGGCCGATTAAGCCATGAAAAAGCGCCTGATCGATTTGTCGCATTAGCCAAACAGTTTCCTAATGTTAGGTTTGAGCTTTTTGGTGACGGACCAGAAATGGACGTCTTAGCTAAATCGCAGCCTGATAATGTTACCTTTCATGGGCATCAGACCAATATGGACGACGTCTGGAGCCAAATCGATTTGTTAATCATCCCTTCCCGCTTTGAAGGCTTACCTATGGCGGCATTAGAAGCCATGATTCGCGGCATTCCCGTTCTCGCTACCTCAGTTGGTAACTTGCCTAAGCTCATCGTGCACCAAGTTAATGGCTACCTCGCCAATTCAGAATCTGATTCAGAAACAGCGTTAGTACTAGAACAGCATTTATCCTCGTGGATGTCATTGACGAGCGAGCAACGTGACTCTCTCAAGAGTAACGCGATAGAAACCGTGAAAGACCAATACTCGCCACAAGCTGTTGTCCCGCAGTTGTTGGAAATCTATCAACTCGACCGTTAATACTCGTCTTAATAGGTAACTGGTTATTTTAGCTGGATAGCTTAGCCGTTCTAGTCAGTCTTATACTGATTCTCAAAATGACAAAACTCACCTCAAGGCAACGCCCTCACTTAATAATCCAACAGTAAATCAGTTAGTTAAACAAAATGCATAACTGGCACTCGCTTTGCAATATTTAACATTAGGTGTAACTACGTCTCAAAAGATTGCGAGCGAGTCATTAAGAGTTTATTTGCGAATAGAGGTCACAATGGTCAACCCTGAAGCCAATAGATTGCCAGTCATCATCACGATCAGCGCCTTGTGTGTCGGGCTCGGTATTGTCTGGTACTTCGTGCCGCATCCCGCTGTTATTGTTGCGCTCGCTCTTGTGCCATTGGCCGGATTATTCGTGTTAAACAAGACATTCTGGCTAGTCCTATTGTTCGTTGTCTTTTCATTTTTCCGAATTCACGAAGCCATACCTCAACTCTATTCGCTTAAAATACCGCTGATGCTTTCATTAGGCGCTCTGTCAGCTCTGCTCTGGCATGTATTAATCAGCAAAGAGCTTAAAATCTTCTGGCACCCTTGTTTAAATTGGCTCGCCATTTTTTGGGTATTGGTTTTTATTGGTATTATCTTCGCGTCTAACAGGCCCATAGCACTTGCAGAATTCAAAGGCGTTTATTGGAAAATCATCGTGATGACGCTTGCGATTACTTGGCTAGTAAACACCACGGAAAACCTCGCAAAAACCGCGATGACGATTATCTACGCGGGCGCTTTAGTCAGCTCTATTGCCGTGTATAACTCAGTAAATGGTATTGGGCTTGTTGAAGGCTCACGCGTGACTATTGGCCGCGATTTTGGCTCTATGTTAGGCGACCCGAATGATCTAGCACTGGTACTGATGTTCCCACTCGCCTTTACGATAAGCCAAGCCACCACGACTGGCATCTCACGATCCAAACGTTTAATTAGTGGGTTAGTCTGTTTGTTGCTGCTCGCCGCCATTATTGCCACTCAAAGCCGTGGCGGATTACTGGGTTGTATTGCGGTGATTGGTATTTTTGCGTGGAAACTAGTGCGCTCTAAAGTTCTCTTAATCTCCGTAGGAACTGTCGTGGCCGTAGTGCTCTACTTGGTTGCTGGGATCTCAGACAGATCTTCTGGTGGTGCCGCTGAACAAGGTATCGATGAATCTGCAATGGGCCGAATCTATGCATGGGAAGCGGCAGTAAAAATGGCAGTTGAGAATCCACTGACAGGCGTAGGGTTGAACAACTTCTTCTCGAACTACTTCTTTTATAGTTCGCACTGGGACGGACTGAATCACGCCGTTCACAGTACTTGGTTTGGTGTGCTCGCTGAAACTGGCTTTCTAGGGTTGATTATCTTTCTGATATTGATTGGCTCACTTATCAAAACAATACGCTCGACACTCAAACAGCTTTCAGAGACGACCAACGCAATCGACCCAAATCTCAATGCCGCGGCTTACGCCGTATATGCTGGGTTAATTGGCACCATCGTCTCGGGTACCTTCCTAACACAAGGCTTCAACTGGCCTATCTATATTCTTTCCGCATTGATTGTTGCTGTTGCGAATGTATCTCATACTGCCTGTCAAAATGAGAAAATCTAAAAGTAAATTTGTAACACATTGAAAATAATCAACTTATTAAATGGCACAATATATGAAAGTACTTCTATATAACAAAAAAGAGGATTTTCATTATGACGTCAGTATCTATACATCAATTCAAACATTGGCTTAAGTTTCACCCTAATTCTCGAATTAGAAATGTGTTTTTCATTTTGAAAGACATCAGAAGCGCAGAGCTACCTACCCCTCAAGTACTTAATCGCTGCCTATATCAAGCGCACAAGCTAGTGGTGAATTTTGTTTCTGGCTTTACGCGATTCTTCTACTGGACTCCGGCTTTCAAAGGTCGTGTCGCTCAATGTGGCAAACGCCTGTATTTATACGGTGGCCTCCCTTTCGTGAGCGGTCCGGTACAAATTACGATTGGCGATAACTGCCGTATCTCTGGCCACACTACATTCTCTGGTTGTACCCAACCACTTGAAGGCTTGGAACACCCACTACTGTCGATTGGCAACAATGTAGACATCGGTTGGCAATCGACCATCGCTGTTGGCGGTAAAGTCGTTATTTCTGACAACGTACGCATCGCTGGCGGCGCTTTCCTGTTTGGATACTCTGGACACCCGCTTGATGCAAAACGTCGAGCACTAGGTGAAGGCGATGACCCTCAGCAAATCGGCGACATCATTCTTGAACAAGATGTATGGCTAGGCACCAATGTTACCGTTAAAGGTGGCGTAACCATCGGCGAAGGTGCCGTAATAGCCGCAGGCAGCGTGGTAACAAAGAACATCCCTGCCTTCGCAATCGCAGGCGGTAACCCTGCTCGAGTTGTCGGTCAGATTAAATCCGTTGAAGTGACAGAATCCGATGTATTCGACTCGTTAGAGACTCATGGAGGCGACCATGCGTGATTTAATCGTATTTGGTGAAGACTTTGGTGGCCTACCTTCATCGACTCAACATTTAATTCGCCACCTTGCTAAGCAACACAAAGTCTTATGGGTCAACTCTATTGGCTTAAGACAACCGAAGCTGTCCGCCAAAGATGTAAGCCGAGCGTTCAACAAGTTGTTTGGTAAAACCAAGGCCGTTACTCAAAACATGCTCGACTCTGAGGGGCACGACAACATTACTATCGTTAACTTAAAGACAATCCCTGCGCCTGCTTCAAAGTTTTCTAGAAAGCTGGCTCAGCAAATGATGTTGCACCAACTAAAACCGGTTATTGCGGAGCTTAATCTTAACGAGCCTATCCTATGGACTTCCCTTCCTACCGCTGTTGATTTATGCGGACACTTAGGCGAGTCAGCGGTTGTTTATTACTGCGGGGATGACTTTAGCGCGCTCGCGGGCGTTGACCACAAAACTGTCGCACAGCATGAATTGGAATTGATTGAAAAATCAGATCTGGTCTTCGCTGCTAGTGAAAAGCTTATGGACAAATTCCCTAATGAGAAAGCTCAACTCTTACCACATGGTGTCGATGTCGGGCTATTTTCTACACCAGTTCCAAGAGCACACGACTTGCCAAGCAACCACCGCCCGATTGCAGGCTTTTACGGCAGCTTATCTCAATGGCTGGATTACGACATGGTCAAACATGTGGCGACAGCAATGCCGGAATGGGACTTTGTATTCATCGGCCCTAATGAGCTTGATACATTGTCGTTGCCTAACCTCGATAATGTTCATTACTTGGGGCCTCGCCCACATCACACGTTGCCAAGCTATTCACAACACTGGGATGTGAGCCTATTACCTTTCGTTGATAACGAACAGATCCGAGCATGCAGTCCATTAAAGCTGATGGAATACCTTGCCGCGGGAACTCCTATCGTGACCACCCCTTTTCCTGCAATGGTTCCTTATAAGAACCACGTTACGTCCGTTGAAAATGCACAACAGATGGTCGAAGCTCTCGAGCAAAGCCGTCACCTTGAAAACTCGCCAGTCTCTGTTGTCTCTAAAGACAGCTGGCAGAACCGTGGTAACTTCGTACATTGGATGTTGGAGCTATTATGAATAATCTGAAATTGCGGTTATTAGTCATCATCAATGCCATGTGGCGCCAACGCTACGTTATTGTTCTACCAATCCTTATTTTGCCCTTTGTAGGTTTTGGTGTGAGCAAGTTGGCTCCGACTAAATATGACGCGCATACCAGTATGTTGATTCAAGAAACGGCCAAAATGAATCCATTCTTGGAAGACATCGCCGTTTCTACCATGCTCAAAGACCGCCTTAACGCGTTGAGAACACTACTTCATAGTCGACATGTTCTTTATTCAGTCGCTGATGAACTGCAATTAACCACACCCGATATGCCTGAAATTGAGAAACAAGAGATCATTACTGACCTATCTCAACGTCTCACGGTGACTCAGCTTGGAAAAGATTTTCTAAAAATTAGCTTAAGCTCAAACACACCAGATGGAATGGAAGCGACGCTTCGTTCGGTAAGTGAACATTTTATTGAGCAACTGTTAGCACCAGAACGTTCTTCGATTGAAGACTCGAGCAACTTCTTGAAGATTCATATAGATAAGCGCAGTGCTGAACTTGAAGTAGCAGAAGAAGCCCTTGCCTTATACATGAATGAGAATGTTCATTCGACGCCTGAGGTACAGAGCCAAAGTTTGAATCGCTTAGCTTCACTCAAACAAACACTGGCGGAAAAAGAAGCCGAGTTATCCGGTGTTGAAAAAAGCTTAGGGTCAATCGATCAACAGCTTTCAAAAACCAACCCCGTGATAGGTCGAATAGAAGATCAGATCATCGACATTCGTAGTGAACTGACTCTACTTCAAGCCAAATACACAAACAAACACAGTGCCGTACAAGCTAAAGTTCGTGAACTAGATAGACTTGAAAATGAGAGAAAGAGTTTACTCGATGTAACTCAACCTACGATGAACAGCGACCAGCTTTGGGACATTGCAAGTAGCACGACACTGAACAAACTGTCGGATACCCAACCTCTTTTAGTCACCCAACTACACAGTTTACAACTTGTTCGTGCTCGCTTTGAGTCTTTAACTGAAGAAACGAAAAGCCTTCGTACTATGATTTTCGAATTAGAACACAAGGCGAATAACTTCGGTGAAAATGCAAAAGAGATGTATCGCCTTAAACGCCAAGTTGAAATCAAGCGTCAGCTATACGATGAACTGACAGAGCGTTATGAAATGGCTCAGCTAACAGGTTCACTTGGCGTATTCGAGCAAAACAAACGTGTGAAGATTATCGATTTGCCCTTCACGCCTAGCATGAAATCTAACATGCCGACTTTTATCTTTATCTTGGCTGGGTTTGTTGCGGGTATTGGATTGGGTATTGGTTTAGCGGTATTGTTCGAGCTGTTTGACTCTTCAATCAAACGCAAAGACGAAATCGAAGATATCTTGGGTGTCCCTGTGATAACGGTGATCCCTAAAATGAGCTAGTCAGCCTCAAAGCCATTTTTAACTTGCTAGCTTCTTAGCTTTCTAGTTTCCTAGCTTCGTGCTTCCTGGCTCTCTAGTTTCCAAGTACTAAACGCCAACACTCGGTTGGCGTTTTGCTTTTATAAAGCCCCAATTATTAATCCCACTTTCAATTTCCCCAAGCACCACGATTCAAATAGCCCTTCACTCGTATCCTGTTTTGATTCCCATTTTGAGAAACGAAAATCGCCCTCGAACCACTCGTCATAAGCCACTGAAATATAATAATTATTTAATTGGCACAACTCCTGCAATCTCCTTGTGTAGTCAAACGTTTTAAAGAAGTTACTTCAAGAGAAACGTCAGAAAAGCGAAACAAGAATTATAAAGGCAGGGTCCAAATTATGAATAACCAGATAACAAAGCATGGCAAGAAGATCATACACGTTGTTCAACACCTTGCCCCAGGCGGATTAGAAACCCTAACGTTAGATTTGCTGCGCCTTGCTAAACCAACAGACCAAGTGTTGATCGTCAGTTTAGAAGGCACAAAAGCAGAATCAATCGCAAACTGGCCGAAGCTGAAGCCTTACCACAACCAAATCGTGTTTTTAGATAAAGAGCCCGGTGTTCAATTCAACATCATCATAAAACTCATCAAAGCATTTAGAGGAATTCGCCCTGATGTTGTTCATACCCATCACATTGGCCCACTGCTCTACGCGGGTTACGCTGCCCGTGTATCAGGGGTTCCTACTCGAATTCATACCGAGCATGATGCTTGGCATTTGAAAAATAACAAACGTCGTCGCCTACAAGCATTAGCACTTAAAGCCGCTCAGCCAACTTTGGTGGCCGATGCAACCCGTGTTTACAACCAACTGCGCTCTGCCTTTTCATACAACAACATCATCACGATTAAAAACGGTGTGGATTGCGAGAAGTTCAAACCGATGTCAAAAGTAGACGCGAGAGCAACACTCGATCTACCAACCGATAAACACATCGTAGGTTGTGCGGGACGTTTAGAACACGTGAAAGGTCAAGACCAACTGATTAAAGCGCTTACCTTACTTCCTACTAACACCGTTGTCGCATTGGCTGGTGATGGTTCAAAACGCAAGCAACTGGAACAACTCACTGACCGCTTGAATTTGAGCGACCGTGTGACCTTTCTTGGCCTAATTGAAGACATGACTTCCTTTTACGGCGCGTTAGACACCTTCTGTCTACCTTCTCGTCATGAGGGGCTGCCACTTTCTACACTAGAAGCTCAGGCGTGCAACATCCCTACCGTCGCGATGAATGTAGGAGCTGTCGATGAAACCTTATGTCCAGTCAGCGGCGCCCTCGTCAAAAACGGCAGCATTGTGGGGTTAGCTAGTGCGCTATTAGAAAAGCAAAATGAACGCTTTTTGTCACCTCGTCGTTACGTACTCGACAACTTCGACATTGTAAAAATGGTTGCCTCTTACAACGATATCTCAAAAGGAGTTTGCGCATGATCGACTGGTTGCTTGCAGGACTTTGCTTATTCTCTGGTGCGCTGATTGTCTACCATCACGCTGCCTATCCACTGTTACTGCGTTGGTATGCGAAAAGTCACCCGGCGCGTCAAATTGAAGAGAGCCATCGTTGTTATAAAGACGAACAACAAGATTGCACACTACCCACCATTACCATTCTTGTGCCAGCATTTAACGAAGAGCAGTGGATCGCCGATAAAGTTCGTAACCTTGCTTCATTAGATTACCCAAAAAAGAAGCTACAAGTGATTATTGCTTGTGATGGCTGCACTGATAACACGGTAGAAATCGCCGAAATGACGATTCAAGAAGCGATGTGCAGCGATATCTATTTCGAGATACATGACCACAAGACCAACCGAGGAAAAGTTGCGGTTATCAATGAAGAAGTGACCAATATAGAAAGCGATATCACGGCACTAAGTGATGTATCAGCCCTTATTTCATTGGATGCATTGCTTATTGCAGCCGCTCATTTTGAAAGTGACAAGGTTGGTGTGGTAAACGCAACGTATCAACTATGCCCAACGGGCAACGAAGGTGAAAACGCGTACTGGCAGTATCAAACCGCCGTTAAAGAGTCTGAGGCTTCATTAGGTTCGAGCTTGGGTTCTCATGGCGCGTTCTACTTGTTTAGAACCCATTTGTTTGAACTACTGCCTCTAAACACTATTAATGATGATTTCATCTTACCAATGCAAATTGTTAAACAAGGTTACATTGCAGAATACGAAACACAAATGGTGGCACTGGAGCTAGAAGAATCGAACCTAGAAACAGACTTCAAAAGAAGACTTCGTATTTCAGCGGGCAACATGCAACAAGCGATTCGATTGTTTGGCTTGTTCAGCCCCAAGTTCAAAGGCATCGCGTTTGCGTTCTTCTCAGGAAAAGGACTTCGCCTACTCACTCCATATTTAATGATTGTGTGCTTAGTGTGCTCAATCTTACTTAGCAACTACTTGGTATTTGAAGCACTGTTATGGGCTCAAGTTGCCGTTTATACCATTGGCGTACTTGGCTGCATCTTGCCAAAGCGTCTAGTAAACAAACCTATTTCATTAATCTCTTATTTGATAGTTGGACACTATGCCAACTTCATTGGTGGCATTCGTTACCTAATCGGACTAGAAAACTCACCTTGGACACGAGCGAATCATTAAGGACTTATTATGATGAACATTGAACAGCTATCTACTCAAAACTTATACCAATACAAAATCTCACGTGCTAAACGTACGTTTGATTTCGTAAGCTCACTAATTGCTTTGATTTTGCTAGCGCCAGTATTTCCATTGATTGCGATGGCGATAGCACTGACATCTCGCGGCCCTATTTTCTACCGCCAATTGCGTGTCGGTAAATCTACGCCAGAGAAAATGGCAATCTTTGAGATCATGAAGTTCCGTAGCATGTACGAAGATGCAGAAACGCGTTCTGGCGCAGTTTGGGCTACAGCGAATGATCCACGAATCACACCCGTTGGCCGCTTTTTGAGAAAGACACGTCTTGATGAGCTCCCTCAACTGTTCAATGTATTGAAAGGTGAAATGTCTCTAATTGGTCCACGCCCTGAACGCCCTACTTTTTACACCAAACTAGAGAACGAAATCCCTTACTTTGCTGACCGTACATACGGCGTAATGCCCGGTATCACGGGGCTTGCACAAGTGAATCAAGGTTATGACACCTGTATTGATGATGTACGTCGTAAAGTGGGCTTTGACCACAGTTACGCATTAAGCCTATGTTCGGTGAAGTCTTGGATTGCCGCAGATCTCAGCATCATTTCTAAAACTATCATTGTGATGGTCGACGGTCGAGGTCGTTAAACTGATATGGTGTGAGGCGAAAGAACAAGCTGTCTAGTCCAAGGTGAAAAATAGAGCAGTCTGTCCCATGCGAACACAAAGCCAGCTTTGATAATGATTTGTCAGCTGGCTTTTTACTGTCTTAAAACAAGCCAAACCCAAGAACGCTTCGATTTTAAAATCCAATTGGTATACGATGCCAACATACTGTTCTAAAAACGATTAAATGCCGTTGTTATGAAAATCGCAGATCTTAAGCTGTTTACCACCGTTGTCGAACTGGGTAGTTTTACTGCCGCAGCCAATGCACTTGACCTTCCCCGAGCTAACGTTAGCCGTAGAATTAACGACCTTGAGAAGTCTCTCGGCATTCAACTGTTCTTTAGAACCACAAGAAGCCTCTCCTTAACCAAATCTGGCGAGCTCTATTACAAAGAGCTGCTCAATGCGCTAAGTGCGCTCGACAAAGCGAACCATGTCGCTTCCAACCTTTCAGAGATTGCCCACGGGCAAATTAAGATTGGTCTATTGCCTGAAACCAGCGACATCATGCAGTCGACTCTTTTTAAATTCCAAGATATGTACCCTATGGTTGAGCTGGATATTCGCAACATTAGTAACGGCTTTGTCGACATGTACCGTCAAGGGTTAGACCTCGCTATGCATGGTGGTACGTTGAGCGACGCTAACGTGGTTGCTCGTAAAGTGATGGTTCTCCAACGTATTTTTGTCGCAAGCCCTGAATTTCTAGAGAAACAAGGCAAGCCCTCAAACCTAAGAGAGCTCTCCAATTACCCATTTGTTTGCTTCAGGTGGCCAAGTGGCGACATCGATAAACAATGGGACATCAAAGATCACACCATCAAAGTTGAGCCTTCGGTCGTCAGCGACAGCATTGGGTTCGTGAAAGGCGGTGTAATTCGACATAGAGGCATCGCGTTGTTACCAGAACTCTTGGTACGACAGCAACTCAAAGACGGCACCTTGATTAACCTGTTCCCCGACGAGAATCTTCAAGAAGAAGAAGCATGGCTGCTCTATCCTCAGCGTAAAGCGTTAAGCCATTCAGCACAGCTTTTGATTGATTTTTTATTACAAGAACTTCCAAAGCTATAGTTATTGTAACGAATAACGTGACAGTGTTTCACGTGCAGACTAGATTATCTAAACAAGACTGAAAGATAGAATTACTCCATAAATTGACAGGAGTAATCCATGAAGCCTATATCTCAACATTCATCTGTTTTGCAGCGTTCGTCTATCTTTCAGCAGACACCTATCTTCAAACACACAGTCATTGCACTAAGCCTAACCGCTCTGTTTGGTTGTAATGACTCTGAGGCGACGATAGCTCAAAAACAAACGCGCCCGATTCAAGTTATCCAACTTGAGCCTCTCTCTCATCAAGTTGAAAAATCGTTCACAGGCAAATTGCAGTCATCAGAAACCGCTGGCGTCGCGTTTCGTGTGCCTGGCACTATTCAAAAAATGATGGTCTCGGTTGGTGATTCAGTAAAGAAAGGCCAACCACTTGCGCAGTTAGACCCTCATGATTATCAAGTCGCGTTAGAAGAGTTACAAGCACGAGCACTCGAAGCGAAATCTGCACACAAATTAGCGAAATCCGAACTTGTACGAGTAAAACAAGCCATCGCTGATAATGCGATTGCCGATGTTAATCTAGACCGTGCAATCAGCGGTTATGAACGAAGTGAAGCGGCGGTTAAAGTCGTAGAACAGAACATACGCCGTGCGAAAGATTCGATTCGTTATACCCAACTGCTCGCACCCTTCGACGGCGTTGTAGCGGCATCGAACTTCGATCAGTTTGAACAAGTTCTGCCGGGCATTTCGGTTTTCACCATCCACAACCCTGATCAGCTTGAAGTTAAAATCCAAGTCCCAGAGAACTTGATTCATGAGTTCCAACCGAATCAAACCGCTGTTATCAATTGGTATGGCTCAGAGGAAAAGCTGATTGGGTACGCCGCTGAAATTGCCACGTCACCTCACCTTATCAAACAGACCTACGCGGTTACCTACCATGTAGAAACAACCGGCAAGTCAGTGTTACCGGGTAAAGCCGTCACTCTGACAACTCAACTTGGCGAAGCTAGCAACAATTTCTGTTTACCGTATTCAGCGTTGGTGAATCAATCTGGCATCGAGCAAGTGTTCACGGTTAAGAACGAGCAAGCTCATGGCGTAACTGTAGACGTGGTTTCAATGTCTCAAAATACCGTGTGTGTTGAATCAACGCTCAACGATGGCGATTTCGTCGTGGTAAGTGGTGCTCAGTACGTCATGGAAGGCCAACACTTCTCTGATATTCAAGTTAAGAGCCTGTAGGTAAATCATGATGAATCTAGCTGATTTTGCGATCAAACAACGCACCTTCATCCTGTTTTTCACTGCATTGAGTGTTATCGCAGGCCTGTTTTCTTACTTTGATCTTGGCAAGCTCGAAGATCCAAGCTTCACCATCAAAACGGCCGTCGTAGTAACGCTCTACCCCGGTGCTTCTGCGGAAGAAGTGGAACAGCAAGTTACTGATACCGTCGAAACTAAACTGCAAGAGATGGGGTCATTAAACCGACTTCGTTCACTGTCTCGCCCTGGCATGTCGATGGTGTTTGTCGATCTCAAAGAATCTCTTAATTCAAAAGCACTTCCTCAAGAGTGGGACTTATTGCGTCGCAAAGTCTCTGACATGAAGCTGTTATTGCCTTCGACGGCGCAGATCAGTGTAGTACAAGACGAGTTTTCTGAAGTCTACGGCATGCTTTTCTCTATCCACAGTAAGGATGCTTCGCCTGCTGAGCTAAGACGTTACGCAGAAGAACTCCAACGCAGAATTAAAACCGTCGATGGCATTAAGAAGATTGAGTTACACGGTGTTCAGCCACGTGTTGTTCACATCGACATTCCAGATGAAAGATTGGCGCAATACGGTTTATCTATCACACAAGTTTGGTCGCAGCTGAATACGCAAAACATGGCCTTCGATGCCGGTAAGTTTTCAGCAGGAACTGAACGAATCCGAGTTCAACAGTCGAGTGAGTTTGGTTCATTAGACGACATCAAAAACCTGATGATCAAAGGCGGCGTGAGTGAATTAGGAACCAGCTTAATCCGCTTAGGCGATATTGCAGACGTCACAATGGGCTACCAAGAGCCAATGATGACTGAGAACCGCTACAACGGCGTACCTGCAGTCACATTAGCGATGAGCCCAGTCACCGGCGTAAACGTGGTATCACTTGGTGATGAAATCAATCAAATCGTCAGCGATTTTCAAGCAACCCTGCCGTTAGGTGTTGATATCGCGACAGTTGCTAACCAGCCGGAAGAAGTTCAGAAATCGATCGACAACTTCGTAAGTAACTTGCTAGAGAGTGTCGCGATTGTATTCATCGTCCTGTCTATATTCATGGGACTAAAAAGCGCTACCATCGTCGGCTCAAGCTTACTGCTGACTATCTTGCTGACACTTATCTACATGAACATCGCTTCAATCGATTTACACCGAGTTTCGCTAGGTACGTTCATTCTTGCGCTTGGTATGTTGGTTGATAATGCCATTGTCATCACCGATATGATGATTGTGAAAATCAACAAAGGCATCGACCGAACCAAAGCCGCAATTGATTCTGTTAAAGAGACTGCAACACCGCTCTTTGGCGCGACAGTTATCGCTATCATGGGTGCAAGCCCTGTTATTTTTTCAAAAACCGATGCGGCTGAGTTCGCAAGCTCGGTATTCCTTATCATCGCCTCTTCACTGTTATTGTCTTGGCTCGTCGCGATGACTTTCACGGCCTTGATGTGTTGGTTCTTCATCAAGCCAACCAAGCAAGCTGACAACACCAAAGTGAGCTTATACCGTAAGAGTGTAAACTGGACGGTAGATAACCCACTCAAAGCACTGATGGGGCTTATTCCGTTGATATTAGTGACGGCATTGGCTGTGCCGAGCATCGCGGTTAACTTCATTCCACAAGCCGACAGGCCCATCCTGTTTCTAGATTACTGGCTACCGAATGGTGCCAAGGTTGAACAAACCTCAGAGGACATGAAGCGCATCGAACAGTGGTTGTTAGAACAGCCGGAAGTCGACAGTATCTCAACATACGTTGGCGCGGGTGCTCCTCGTTTCTCAGTAACCATTGAGCCAGAACCGTTTGATCCTGCTTATGGTCAGATCTTGATTAACGCGACCGATTTCCCTTCACTCAGCCCGCTGATTGCGCGTGGCGACAAATGGTTAATGGAAGAGTTTCCAAACGCCGATCCTCGCTTTAGAAGCTTAAAGCTTGCGACTTCGGATAAATTCAGTGTTGAAGCGCGTTTTTCAGGCCCAGATATCGAGGTACTGCACGGCTTATCTGAACAAGCGAAAGCTATCTTTGCTCGACACCCAGACACCAAGTACGTGCGTGACGACTGGCGTCAAAAGAGCAAAGTGCTAGAACCTGTCATCAACCAAGACAAGATGCGTCTTGCAGGCATTAACCGTGCAGATATTGCATTCGCGATGAAACGCGCGTCAGAAGGCATGCCGCTGGGTCGTATGAACTTAAACGACGAACTGGTGACGATTCAACTGCGTGGTACAGAAAGCTCTATTCAATCGCTAGAAACTTTGCCGGTACGTTCTTTATTGGGCATCCACAGCGTTCCACTAGGTCAAGTCATTGACGGGTTTGAGCTTACAAGCGAAGAGACCATGATTTGGCGTCGTGACCGAGTAAAAACCATCACAGCACAAGCTGGCGTTGGTCGCCACACCACACCTGCAGCGGTAAGAAACTCGGTTAAAGAACAAATTGAATCCATCCACCTTCCCCATGGTTACCACTTGGAATGGGGCGGCGAATATTACGACGAGCACAAAGCCGTCAGCGATATTCTTAAGCAGCTGCCTAAAGCAATGCTGTTGATGGTGATTATCTTAGTGGCGATGTTTAACGGCTTCAAACAGCCAGTCATCATCTTCACCACCCTACCGCTTGCGGCGACGGGTGCAACATTCAGCTTATTGCTGTTGGATAAACCATTCGGATTCATGGCATTGATTGGCGCGGTAACCTTGACCGGTATGATCATCAAGAACGGCATTGTATTGATGGACCAAATCGAGCTTGAACGTAAAAACGGTCGCTCACTGTCTGATGCAATCAAAGAAGCAACCGTGAACCGCACAATGGCGATCTCAATGGGTGCGCTCACCACAGCACTTGGCATGATCCCGCTGCTTAGTGACCTGCTATTTGACCAGATGGCGGCAACCATTATCGGTGGTTTGGCTGCAGCAACCGTGTTGTCTCTATTTGTAATGCCTGCGCTGTACAAGCTTTTCTATCGAACTGAAGAAAAAAAGACAGTGGCCGAAGCCATTAAAGATGCAGTAGTTGTGCTCGATGCAACGCCTCAGTCTACAAACAGCGGCACTCCAACCTCATTCAATAAGGAGCAATAAACATGTATCCATTAACTAAGTTTAAAGTGGCTCCTATTGCTCTCGCCTTGTTGCTGACAGGTTGTGCGGTTGGCCCTGATTACGATGAACCACAAACGACCATGGCTGAGACCTTCTTATATAGCCAAGGTGATGTGAACCAAGACGGAGTGAGCCAAAACGAACAGCACAATCATTGGTGGACACAGTTCAATGATCCAACGCTCAATCAGTTAGTGGCTGATGTTCAAAGCCAGAATATCCCGCTGAAACTGGCCGCTGAGCGAATCAACATGGCGAACTCATACAAAAGCGTTGTTGAATCATTCAAAGTCCCGACCATCAATGTCGGTGGTGGTTATTACAACTACCAACTGAGTGAGAACGACTCCCTACTCGGCCCGGTATTTGGCGCCTCTGATGCGGTTGAATCAGCAACGGGGATGTCGCTGCTGGAAGCGCAACACGATGGTGGGTTCTTAGGTGCAAGCATCGCATGGGAAATGGACTTGTTTGGACGTATCGATAAGCAATCCAACGCAGCAACAATTCGAGTAGAACAAGCCGAGATATTCCAATCGGGTTTGAATACCTTGATCACTGCCGATGTTATTCACAACTACCTGCAATATCGTGGCGCTCAAGAGCGAAAAGCGATCGCACTAGAGAACATTTCCGACCAAAAGCAGACTTTAGAACTGGTCACCAAAGTTGTTCGCAGCGGCTATGGCTCGGAGTTAGATCTTGCTCAAGCCAAAGCCATGCTTGCCGCGACTGAATCCATTGTTCCTCAACTTGAAATCGCAGAGCAAGTTCACAAACAACGTATGGCAGTGTTGTTAGGCGAATCACTTACGAGCGTGAACCAACGTTTAGCGGGTGAATTTACGTTACCGAGAATGAACGATGTGATTCCTACAGGCTTACCTTCTGACTTGTTAGAACAACGCCCAGACATCCGAATTGCAGAACGCGAAATGGCAGCCATTAACGAAGAACTCGGCGCAAGCATTGCCAATCGCTACCCAAAATTCTTCCTAACGGGTACGCCAGGAGTTACAGCCGGAAGTTTTGATGATCTGTTCAGTAGCGATTCATTCGGTTGGGCGGCATCTGCAGGCATCAGTTGGAATGTATTCGATGGTGGTCGAGGCGAAGCCATGGTGGAAATGAACGAAGCAAGGTTCCGTTCTGCAGCGCTTAACTACCAACACTCGGTAGACAGCGCCTTTGCAGAAGTCGATTCAAGCTTGTTTGCCTATGGCCGTAGCCGAGAAAACCAAAAGCGCATCGATGAAGCTACCCTTGCCGTTGATAATGCGGTGAACAAAGCAAAGTCGCTATACAAAGCGGGCCTAGTCGATTACTTGTCGGTGTTAGACGCACAAAGACAACAAAAAGCGATGCAAGATCGCCAAGTAGCCGCCAAGCTTCAAACCGCCAACACCACGATTGCAGTGTATAAAGCGTTAGGTGGCGATTGGAAAGTCGCTAATGAAACGCAGAGTGTTGAATTAGCCCACGTTAACTAGGCTCTCTGCTTTCAGTTCTCAGCTGAATAATGCAATAAGCGTAATAAAAAATACCGCCGTTGATTACGGCGGTATTTTTGTGAACTGGTTAGCTGGTAAATAAGTTTACCAACAAGATAATCCGTTACTTTATATCGTTACGCTTCGCCCACTCTTGTAAGGCATCACCCATAGTCAATCCTGTCGCATTGTTCATCCACTGCATAAAATCACGGTCAAATTTAAACTCTTCGCCAAGCTTGGACTTAAAATATCGACGCACGTTCTGAGTCG
>NZ_CAWPOA010000101.1:158497-185614 GCF_963889365.1 Vibrio sp. OPT20
TTTTGTAGCTGTCCGTTATGACGGTACTGTCATCAATCTGATTCTTGTGCCAATCAACCTTTTCCATGATTTATTCTCTTCCTGTCATCTCAATGCATGCACTACGCGTTTCGAGGGCCAAACATAATAATCGCCATACCGAGTAGTGCAACTGAGCCACCTACCAGATCCCACGTTGTCGGCTTCTCGCCATCAACAAGCCACAGCCATATTAGGGCAACAGAAATATACACACCGCCATAGGCTGCATAAACACGCCCTGTCGCGGTAGGATGAAGCGTCAATAACCAAGCAAATAACGCCAGGCTTATCGCAGCAGGAATCAATAACCAAATACTCTTATCTTCTCTCAACCAAAGATAAGGTAGATAACACCCTACTATCTCGGCGACCGCCGTAAGTACAAAAAGACCGACCGTTTTAAATTCAATCACAACTTACCTTTATCTGTTTAAATGCAGAATACCCTCTGGCGTCTAGGGCCGACAAACGCAATAACCAGTGACTAGGAATTAGACGCTTCGTTGCTGTCTGTATCTACGGTTTTGATCAGAGGACCAGCACACTCGACAAAATCACCGATATCGAAAGTATCTGGCGCATCGGCTCCGCCCGTCACACCAAAACTGCCTTTCACCGTTGGATCCTTCTCAGTCTTATCTACGTCTAAAATGATCTCTACTTTATACGTGTGACCATCAGGAAGGAGTTTGGCACACTCTTCCAGTGTTGAAGCGCTAGCACTCATGCTGAAACCGAATAAACACACCGCAAGTACACTACTTTTCATTTTCAACATCATAAAACCTCTCGAAGACTATAGAAACATCATACCAATAATCGACTCATCTTCACGGGAATTGCCATAAAACGTCTAAAAAACATAACCTTGGTTATCTATGAACGCTATTTTGGCGCTTCTGACTCTGTAAAGTTGGTTTTAAAAGTGAAGGCATACGGCGTATCACCGATTTCTCTGAGGTGTTCAAGTCGCTCTATCGCTTCTTCGAGTGTGGGAATATGGTCTTCTTCAATCCACCAAAGCACATAAGTATCTTCAGGTAAACGATGAAACCAGTCCCCCTTTCGACGCATAAAATCACGGTGATGTGTGCGGAACATGAAGTTCTTTAACGAATCCACAGAGTCCCATACCGACATGTTCACAATCATATTAGGATCATCGAAAGCTTGGATATTGGTGGCGTCACCAGATTCATCTTTCAGACGCCAAACAAACCCTTCACTGCTTTCTGCGATTCCATTAACCAACTCTAAGTTATCGACAAACTCTTTGATTTCTGGCGCATCTAACGGGTATTTCGCCAGAGCAATATTCAACTGAGCTAATTTCATAACGTTTCTTCCTTGATAAATTATGAGTAATAAGCGACGTTTTGTTAGGCGTTCTTACTCAAGTAAACCCTAACAAATCCAAACTCTTCGTCGGTTTCTTCTCTATCAATCGACCAACCATTTTTCAGATAAAACTGAATCGCTTGATCATTACCTTTGAATGTTTCAAGACGATAATGTTGATGGCCCAATGTGCTCATCTCGTTCTCAACATGCTTGAGAAGAGTCGCACCAAAGCCTGAACGTTGAATTTTCGGGGAAACCATTAAGATATGTACGAAGTCATTTTCATACGCACAATAACCTTGAATCTGATTATTTGATTCAAGCACGACACAATTTGAGAGTTGTTTCTCAACTTCTTTATCAGACTCACCACTGTTGATGAACCAATCCACGCCTTCGTCGCCCAAAAACGAACGGTAACAAGCATTGATTGTGTCTCTCGCTAGCTCTTGGATTGACGCTAAATCAGATGCTTGGGCTTTTCTAATATTTTCCATATAACCTTCTTGTTTTCGCGAATAACGCTTCACTCAATAGTGGGCAGCGCGACTACTTTACCTAAAATATGGTGCCGTAAACACTAAAGTTGAAGCAAACTGGTGAACTTAACATTGGGGATGAATGTAAACGCAGATATGGCTTGAGTTAGGGATTAGAAATTAAGAATTTAGAGTTAAGAGTTAAAACGAGAAAGCTTATATTTATAGAAAACCACGGGACTTTCATCAGAGGCTTGCTCAACAAATCCGAGCTTCTTAAGTAAGTTGGCAGAGGCTATGTTTGAACGATCGACACCGCCAATCAGTGTTGACCATGACTCCGTTTTAGCGACTTCTGTGATGAAACTCTTCAGTAACTCACTCGCTAAACCTTTGCCCCAGAACTCTTCTGCAAGCAAGTAGCCAATATGAGCATCACTTTCCTCTTCCACATAAGCAAACAGAAAACCAATCAATTGATTATCGTTGTATTTCACTTGAAGTAAGCGGCTCTCCGACAACATTCGATCGAGCCAAATTTCAGCCAGTTCACGTGACACAATACCGTGAAAGTATGGTGGAAGGTTTTCAACAACTGATGGGGTTAGAATGCCAGGCACTCGCTCAAGCAGAGTCGAACGTTCAAGCACAGTAAGTTCACCTGCAACTTCTTCTACTTTTAGTCTTTCAGTTTCAAACGAGATCGCCATGTGTCCTGCCTAATTCGATAAAAATGTGGATTATACACCTGAGTTCTCGTATTGGCTTCGTTTCCAAAGCAAACTAAAGAGCAGCCACGCCTTCAACTTCAATCACAGTGTTCACATTAGCGCGTTCGATTATCTTGAGTAACGTCGTTTGGATTAGTTCATTATCTCGGATTTCGGTTTCACAAGAAAAACGCTCTTCTTGGACACCATCGCCCTCACCCAGCATAAATTGAACTACGACTTCCGTTGCGAGATCTTTGGTCGTCCCGTAATACGCTAACGTGATTTTGGGGTATCCGTGGTCGCCTTTTTTAACCTGCTTTGCGATGCGTTTCTTGGCTTTATCTAAATTCATACAACTTCCTTTTAAGTCTGAAATACAAGGTGACTAGAACACCTTTTTAAACGGTAAGCAATACAATCAGCGTTGGTTATAGAGATTCCCTAGCCTCTTGATACTAATCAAGATGGTACAGTCTTAGCACTTTAAAGAGTGATAGCTAGAACACAGAAAACCGGTTTAAGAAATATAATGACAACACATAAGAATTACGCGCCAAGAAGCGGTAGATGTTTTCGTTGTTGATAAGTTAAGGCTAGCTCTAAGCACTGCTTAATAAGTGCCCTAGGAAGTGGTTCAGTTAGGTTCAAGACGATTGCCCGATTACCTTGAAATACCAATGTGCCATCGTGCAATTCTCTGAATGTGTCGACTAGCTTCGTTTGACAGTTAAAGAGCAAGTAATAGTTGTTTGGTGACTTCAATTTCCAGTCGATTCGAATTGGGCTGCCCGTCTTAACGCTGTAACTCGGCTCGCCCCATTTCAGAGACTCTTCGACTTCACCTAGTTCCAAATCAGAGCAAAGCTCAAAGATTAATGAACGCAACTCTTCAAGCCGAGCTCGAACATCATCGGGATACTCGTCGAAATGTGTTTTGATTGCTTGGTCCATTGAACCTCCGATCCACTTGTTGAGATATTAAAATGCAGCTCACTTAAAGCATACAGCCTTAAAAATTAGTCCAACTCAAAACGAAAAGTGCCAAGCCTCGTAAATCACTTTTGAGTTATCTGTTCGTTAGCGGTTTGCAAGGCCAACTTTAAACCGTCCGTATCCTTACAACCAATGTAAACATGCTTTCCATTACTTAAGCTTAACTTCAGCGCTGAACCTATCGATGCATTATACAACCAGCCATCGCTCAGCATTCGGATGCCAATACCTTGATACCATTTACTTTGATAGAACGATGTCTCGGTAATGCCTGACACTTCTACATTCTTACGCCAAAAACCAAAGCCGAAATACCAGCTTAGTACATTGTCTTTGACCTCAATGGTCATAGAGAAAAAGAGCAAAGCAATTAAACCATTGATGGCGTGAGCGATTAATGCCCCAGGGTTACTATCAGAGGTAACGACAATGAAAGCACTTATCGCAACGAGGATAAGCAGCAATCCCTTGTTGAATTCCTTACTATAAAACACAGCGACAACTCCTATAGACAACGAACAACCCATTAACTAGCCAACAGCTATCTTACTGCGGCCTTTCTAAATAATCGTAGCAAGTAATGCAGGCATACTCCCACAACCAAACCAAGTAGCATCGCCTTGATACTACCAACCCAAAGTATCAAGCCAGAATAACCTTGTCCCGGACCTAAGCCTTGTTTATTAATCACATCGACGAACATAAATCCGTTCCACAGCACATGCAGTGAGGCTGTAAATCCATGCACACAAATTGCGACGGTTCCAAGTAACTTGTACCTGTTAATGACTGGTGCGCCACAAAAAATGACAACAAGCGCAAAGGTAAAAATCAGAGGGCCAGACAGTACTAAAGTGAGTGTGATTACTTCAACGTGGCTCTCTATGCCATAACTGTATGTACAAAATACCATGTCATTGAAAACAAAAGCGAAATGAGTGCGAACCATAGTGTTCTATTCATTGGGGTTCCCTGCCTTAATAGTGGGTTTAGGACAAATTCGATAATCGACAGGAAGAACTAATTACCAAAAATACGGCATGAGAAATGCCCTTGTTACACGACTATTCGATGGACGACTCAGACTTTCATAAACCCAATGTAACGGAAGACTTAGAACACAAACTAGATAACAAAAAATACCACTCACCTTCGCACCTGACTGCATACCTTATTGAGCGCCCTGTTGAACCAAAACAACATTTTCGTTTGAAGTGGGAACCTCAAACCAAGACCAAAACAGATCTAACATTTCAGGTGTCATTTCATAAGACTTACCCTTGAGATCCGAGTTACGGTTAAATGCTCTCTCCTTACAAGTCTCAAACGGAACATCAAGATAGTGAACTTCGCTGTCCACACCTAGGTTTGATGCCCAGCTTGTAAAAGAATCCCGATCAGACTCACGCCAAAAACCAAAGTCAAAAATTACCGGAACACCCAAAGAAAAGAGCTGCATTGCAGAGTCCTTGAATAAACCTTGAAGCGTAGCCAGCCGGCTATCAAAAACTTCACGATCCATATGTTCGCCATACAAAGGAATCATCCACTCATCAATGAGAAACGAAAGGCGCCATGCTTTTCTGCAATCGCTTTAGAGTAAGTCGTTTTACCCGAGCCAATAAAGCCACATACGAAATAGATTTTAATCATGATTCCTCTTTAGCTCATAGGTAGAGTTGCCGTGTAAAAGCGCTGACACCAAGCTTAAGCACTAACATAAGCTTAGGATGCCAAGTGTCATAATTCATTCTTCAAAGCGTTCTTACCCGGAATTTCTTGTGCATAGTGTCATCATTGTTTCAGACACAAACTGTCCTTCTATAAGGTAACAATCTGTGACTTCTCCAATCACTTCGAAACCACATTTCAAATACAAATTTTTTGCAGGAAGATTATTCGAGAGAACATTGAGATCTAACCAATCGACACTTGGGCTTTCGTTACAAAACTCAGTCACGCACTTAATCAGTTCTACACCCAACCCTTGCTTTCTTAGACTTGAATCAACACCCATGCCGAGAAGCACACGATGAAACTTATACTCTTCACCGTAATGACGTAGGTCTATATGACCAAACACTCGTTCCTTAGAGTCTTTGATTACCCAGAGCTTTCTCCAGCCATGTTCACCAAGGCTTGCCTCAAAACCATTTCGAAACTTGTCTTTAAATTGTTCTGAAACTACACAATTCTCTTTAGAGATCGGTTGGAAAAGTGGAGAGTTATCATCCGCATTCTCAAGAAGCTGTGCTCCTATGTATTCGAAAAAGGATTCTAAATCCGACAGAACGGCTTCCGATATTCTCATGTAATCTCCTTCTTGCGCATGATTCTTTCTTTTAGAAGTGTACCAATACTGCTAACGACAAACGTAAAAGCAAACGCCACAAGTGGCTGATAGAAATCAAACGCACCATCCGTCATAAAAAAGTACTGATGAATGGAAACACCAAAACCAACACCTAATGCCAGCTTCAGATTCTTGAAAATGCCTTGTTTCATGTTCATTCCCTCGTAGAAAGCAACACTATGTATAGGTGTGAGTGAGGTTATGGCCGAACCCTCTGTGACATAAACGCTTTAAAGCCAAGTAAGTCGAAACTGCAAAGCGTTGGGAATTCATATTGAGCGCTTGTTAGGCAAATTTCGTTTCGCGCGCCATTTCCTGAAAAGTTTGCCCATTGAGAACGAAGTCTTTTGTATATTTAAAGCCTGCTTTATTGGTATGAGCAGCAAAAGAACGAGCATTGTCTTTATGCACGTACGTGTAAACGTAAGAAAATTTAGAACTTCTTACTTCACAACTAAACCGAAACAACTTCTCAAACACACCTTGACCACGACAAGCCTTACCCACACAGACAGGTCCCCAAAAGTATGAATTAGAAGAGCTTAGTTGGGTACTCCCAACTACCACTGAACCAAGCTTGTTCGCCACAGAAATGAGTCCTTCTGAACATTCCCAGAACTTCCATGAAGCACAAGCAGCCATCGCTACTATCGTATTGTTAAGTTCAGCAACATATATAGCCTGCTCTTGCTCGATAACTTGAGTTAGAAGTACTTCGTCCATCACTGTATTTAAGAAACCATCGCATTTATCAGATTCATCCAAGTTAGATACATGACAAGATTTCTGTAGTTCTACGATTTGACTGATGTCCTCAAGTTTTGCAGCTCTTATTTCCATGACTTCCTCTGTTGAATATTTCTTCTTTTTACCTAACGCTAAGTTAAGCCGCCACAACGCTGATGGCACTACAATTCGCGAAGCGAGAGTGCCATGCGTTAGAGGTCGGCTTGAACGCCTTGTTATGTGACTATTAAAACATCGAGTTATTATTGGCTGACTCTTTCGGGACCACTTGAATTGAATCCCAATGCTCGACTATTTTTCCATTTGAATCGAAACGGAAAAAGTCCATCGTTACGTACTCTTCACCAGCAGGCCATGTTTGCCTTGTATGCAAAGCTACCTGATCACCTTCAGCAATAACTCTCAAAAACTCTATATCCTTTTTTGGATAGTCCCGAGACATTTCTTCAAAGTAATCTATAAAGCCCTGCTTACCATCAGCAACAACTGGATTGTGCTGGATATAATCATCACCAACATACAACTCTACTGCTTTAGCTGGCTCGCCCATGTAAGCAGTTCTATAAAAAGCAATAGCATTCTCTTTGTTTTGTCTAAGTTGATTCGTCATAGCAGCCTCATGAAGGGAAGTTTCACACTAACAATATGAGATATCGAGTGCTTTCGCCAGCGATGGATTAACGCTTGTCACATAACGAATGACATGGGTTCCCCCCTTCCGAGGATCTGCCACACTTATGTGGTACTTAAATGCATCGGAGGCACCATGTCTGATTATTCTTATTTCTGCGGTATCGACTTAGCTAAAAACCACTTCAGTCTTCATGCCTAAGACCAAAATGGTAAGGTCATACTTCATAAGTCGGTAACTCGCTCTAAACTTCTGACTAAAATAGCAAATATGCGTCTCGTTGGTGTAGCTCCAATAACACGCGAAAGTGGGCGCTACAAAGGTAAGCGCAGTGTTATATATGGCGATGATGTCAGCCATGCAATGTAACCCCGAATTCAAAGCAACTTATGCTCGACTTGTAGCTGCCGGAAAGCTTAAGAAAGTCGCAATAATCGCGTGTGTTCGAAAGATGGTTGTGACCCTAAACTCTATGCTGAGAGATGGCGCTATGTGGAATGAAAGTACAGCCAAAAACTAATCATTGACGCCATAGTCGTTTGTTATGCCTATAGTTATACCTTGTCTGCAAAGTAGGCCATGATTTCTTCGGTGGTCATTTCCTTAGTTTCATTGGAAAAGCAATAGTAACCAGGTCGCATGTCACTAAAATATTGCATATCCATTTCCAACCCTTCCAAATTTGGAAACAAGCCCACTGGCATATTGTACTCGCCTGTTTCTTTGAATTTAAAAAATAAGTGGGTTCCACATTTTCTGCAGAAACCTCGTGAAGCCCAAGAAGAAGATTTGTACATCTTTACTTTATCTTCACCTTCCAGTTTCACTTGAGTACCACATTTCAAAGCAAAGAACGGAGCACCACCCCAAGTTCGACATGACTGACAATGGCAAACTGTAAACTTAGGATCGATGATTTTAGCTGTGACTTTGACAGAACCACAAAGGCAATTAGCCTCAGAATAATACATTGAAAGAGCTCCTAGATTGATGAAACATACACGCTGCCCTATTGGTGAGCCACGCAATAACTAAGCCGCTAAAAGGAACCTTAATAACTAAGACCAATGCTCAGTGAAAATGCCAAGCATTGAGAATCGGTTCTAGGCGCTTTTTCCTCTGCATTTTTTTGCAATAACTAAACCATGATTACTGCTACCAAGCAATGAAACCTCGGAGCATGTCGATAAATGATACTTAAACCATGATTGATACTGTTGCTCATTTAGTTGATTAACTTCCTGACCAATAAACCGAACGTACCCATCGGTTGCAATATGATTTTCGATACTAAATCCAGATTCAATTACCAAGCTTTCAATCTCTAAAGGCTTAGCAAAGTATCCCGTTCTAAAAAATGGATCTACATCGGGAGAAGAGACCAAGCCACTTTCATTCAATTCACTTAGAATGTCAGGGGAAACTAAGCTACTGGACATTTTGGCAAGCAAACCCGCCACAAAGAAACGACTGATATACGCTATCGCAACTACACCATTTGGTTTCAATATTCGATTTGCCTCTTTTAAAACTGCTTCTCGGCCTGACTTCGATTGTATGTGATAAAGCGGCCCCAATACTAAAACAACGTCTTGAGTACCGTTTTCAATAAAACTCACGTTAGTTGCATTTGCTTCGTGAACAACCAAGTCTAAATTCTGGGTCTCAGCATTATATTTAAGTTGCTCGACTAATTCTGGAACTAACTCCACTGCTGTCACATCCATACCTTGTCGAACATAATGAAGTGAATAGCGACCAGTAGCCGCACCAAGCTCCGTCAAACGACCTGCTGATTCAAGATAAGACCCCAAAACATTAATTGTTGTATCAAATTCAATACGCGTTATGTTTTGAGAAAGTAGACGCTTCTCTTCGTCAAATTTCGCGTAGTAATCCATATACTCTTCTTGCACGACTCACTCCTATCCAGTTCACACCAAATGAAGTAAATGACAACGTTACCAATACACTCAAACTGCCACCTAAATCACTCAAGCTAAACCGTGTTAAAAATACCAAGTGTTGGTAGTCTACTTAAGCGCTTATTATTCAAATGTTACCTTTAATGCCGCAGCTTGTTGCTCAAATAACCCATTGTCAGATTCAGAGGTAGACTTAGCTACATTTACCCATTGAACTCCTGTATCGTCAATATGACGAAACTCAATTTGTAATGCATATTTTGAACAATGAAGTAGACCAAATCCAAAGCCTACAAAAGTTAAGATAACAACTATGGCTTTAAGCCAAATCGGGGTACTTTCAAGGCTTGGAACTGCTAGCCAAACTGCTCCAGAGAAGACAAATAGCCAAAATATTATTTGCCCCACATTGTCGAGCAAACCGAGTTTTTTAACTCTCACATCATTAATTTTTGATAAAGGGTACGAATCTTTTTTGAAGCTAAACTCTTTTTGGCTTAGTTGAAAATCTGTTTCCTTGTACATTATTTACTCCATTCGTATGACGCTAAATTAAGGTATGAACAACGCTAGCACCTTACTTAGACCATAGTGCAATCGTCATTAAACTTACTGAAATGATGATGCCAAGCGTTGTGAATCACTTTTAAAGTTCTTATATGTGGTCAGTTGACCTATGCGATCACGCAATAAGCTAAAGGGAATAAACTAGCGAGTAAAAAACGACCACCTAACCCCGTACTTTCAAGCTTAGTTACAACAGTATGTTTAGAAGAGTTATTTTCAATCAAACTACTTGCCGCTACACCCGCCACATTACTTGGATCGCTGTAACCTACTTTGTGCCCCGAAAAAGAGAAGATGCTGCCGAGCCCAATAAGCAGGAGCATTGAGTAAAAGGCGTAGTCACTCAAGAACTGGATTGCTAAAGAACCTGTCAACCGTTCGAACAAATAAACAAAACCAAGAGATAAAAAGTTTGACGTAACTACAAATGACATTAACTTGTTCATTATATTTATCTTTTCCTCATTGTTACAAAACGCAAAGCTAAGGTGTGATCAAGGTAATACTGAATCTTGAGTGGACAACCTTAAACACAAACGTAACGCAAAGCTAAAATGCTAAGTGTTAGCTGCTTGCTTTAGCAACTTTCGATATGAATTTATACAGCGCACAGATGATTTAAAGGAGCCCAAGCTAATTCTTCCGAATTACCTAATTTATAACTCCAGATCCAGCCGTTTAATTCATGTTCTTTTACTAGAATGTCACCAACTATCAAACGGTGTTCCTTAGCAAAATAGTCCTCAAGTACGGTTACTTCACTGTTATTTACAGCTAATATGTGTTTTGGAACCCAGCCTTCTTTATTTTCTCCTCGGCAAAAAATCCAATTTGCCCAATCACCTTCTGGGTTGGATTCTTCTACAAACTGCAATTTTTCACCTTTTACGATTCGAATAGGTAATTCTGGATCATCCTTATAATTTTTAACGACGTTGTATTCCATAGCTTATTTCTGCTCCATTTACATAACGTTAAGCTGTGAGTGAACGTGTACCCAAATTGGACCGAAGCGAGAATAGTATGCTTTCACGAATCATACTTAAGCGCCTTGTTAAGTTTTCACCAACATAGTTCATATGAACCGTTTCTGTTTTCAATTACCAGATCTGAAAAGCTATTAACAATTAGATCAGCTAAAGCTAATTCAGATTCTTTATGACTAGTTAATATAGCAACAGTAAAACACCCTGCTTCTTTAGCTGATTTGACACCCGCTGGCGAATCTTCAAAGGCAACACAGCTCATCGCATTTAAACCTAGATTTTCAGCGGCAAGCACAAATGGTTCTGGGTGTGGCTTACCGATGCTAACATCTTCACCACATATCATAATCTCAGGTAACTCAAACCCGGATGCACGTAAACTTGTCTCAGCCACATTTCTTGGACCACTCGTTGCGATTGCCCACGAACACTTAGGTATGGTTTTTACAAAACTCAGTGCTCCATCAATTTCAGTAGCTGATTCCATTGCTTTTATTGCGATTTTTTTAACTACGTTTTCTTCATTCGCATTTGCATATTGAAAACCTACTAATTCTAAAGTTTCGCTAATTTTTCTGCCGTGAACGTGTGGATGTACTATTGAAAACTCAACTCCTTTTTGCAATGCCCACTCTTTCCAAATATTATTTATAACCAGTGTGGTGTTTACAAGAGTTGCATCTACATCAAATATAAAACCATTGCATGAATATCTATTTATCAAACCTATTCCTTAAATGTGCAAATACGAACGTGGAAATGAAACATAACGCCTTTAGGTACTTCCAACAACCAACGCCTAGCCGAGAGAGTTAGCACACGCTGTTTGGACAATCTCTTGAAACTCTCGGACCGTTACCTTGCCTTTAATTTTTGGCTCAAACTCTTCTTCATCGAAATAAACTATCGGGTCGACTACATCTTCGTCTTTAAGATCAACTCCAATAGCCTCTTCCATATTAACAACTACAGTTATGAGATCTAAAACATCAGTATCAAAGTTTTGATCATAAAATGTACCATCAATAGCAATTTCATCCACACGAACATCGAAAGCCTTAGCCATTGCATTTAATACTTTATCGTCTACTGCATCACAGCCATTAGCCCAAACGAAATTTGAATACGTGATTGCTAACACTGAACAGAACACAAGTTGGGGATATTTCATATTTTCCTCTTTGATGCTTAACACCCAATTAAGTAGCTAACAGCCCCGCCAATACGCAGAATTAACAAGGAGAGCTAACACCTTGTTAAGGGGTGAACAACGTAATACCAAAGATGCCGGACACCACCTTAATCACTAAAATGAAGGCTTAGTAAAAATGCCATGCATTGTGAATCACTCTTTAGTAGTCTGTCATGTGCTTGATTGAACCTTATTGATTTTTAGCCAAAACGACTCTTGGCATTGATTAGTAAAGTTCTTTTTCTTGGGCGCTATATTTAAAGCGCTCGGTTGTTCTGTTACTTCATATGAAATCCAACACTCCTCGCAAACTGCGCCCGTTACGCGTCCGGATAATTCACGCTCAGTTAGCTTTTTTATAGCAACGCCATTGTTAAACTTTACGAACAAATCACTGTTTTCCATGAGAATGCCATCTTCTTCGGAAGTCTGTTTGTTTATTACTTTCTCTACTATCGACAGGCCATCAGGCTCATTTTTCATCGCCGATATATATGTGAATAAATTATTCATGACACCTGCCTGTTCGAGACTATCTGGCACATAACGCCTTGCTAAGGTTTGAGCAACGAAACACAAAATTACCACGTGCCATGCGTTGAAAGTTATCATGAAGCAGCTTGCATTTATAATAAGCACTCCAATCGGGTAAGGTGAGACCAAGACTTGCTATACGTTACTTCCAAGCTCAGAATTTGGCCTCAACTTATTGCTAAAAACGAACAGACAACTAACCAAAATGCCTATCTCGAAAAGCTGACATAGAAAAGATGCTGTCTTAAACACCAGACCAGATTCCATCCAGGGCATCGCTATTTCGATTAGCGCAGCGGCAAAAACCAAAGTATACCCAACCCATTGATGCCATTTACCTAACATTGGCGAGAAATGATAGAAAGCTAACAAATAGAGCACCGAAAAAAAAGGCATTATAAACCAAGTGAAATACTCAAGAATTTCAACTAACGAGCGACCACCTTCGCCCAAAGTCGCCATTAGAACCGGGATAATAAAATTGAGTATCATGTAAAGAAACGGATAGATAAGAATACCCAAGGCAAGATACCGAACTGACTTTTTAACTCTAGTTTCCACTTGTACTACCTTCTCAAGTTGGAGTAGCGCATGACGCGAAACGTCTAGCTAACCTGCACAGCACCTTGGCGTATACTTTTGCGAAGCAAAATTGCCAAGCGTGAAGTGTCTGGTTTAGCGTTTTGTTAGGCTTTTATATGTTGAAGTTGGATTAGAACCATACAAAGCAAACCAATATGGAAGTAGCAACCCAAATGCCATTGAGCCACCTACAAACGTCGTTGGAACGCTTTGTAAAACCAGATCCACAACCTTATCGTACTGTTCCGAACTCATTGTTGATTTGCTTAAATATACCTCATAAGAAAAGCAAATTGGTTGATATACAGACATTCTTAGGAACCAACCCAACGCACTAACAGGTAGCAAAAACAACAATGGCTTCGTCCATTTTGTAGGCACTAAAAAATGGATTCCGGAAATCAAAAATAGGAACGCCACATATAAAGTGTTTGCCGATATATTACGAGAATCGAAAGCATAAGATTGACCTTCATACATCATTAGTACTGAAACCCCAAGGACACTAACTAAAAACAGTTTCCCGAACTCTTTTGTAAGCGACAAGCGAAGAAAGCAGTAACCTATGACCAATAGAAACACGGTAAGCCAAATATAAGCATCCCAGTTCATTTCTAGGAATCGAGGGCGCGAAGTTTCGATAAGTATTAGGAACGTATACGCTATTGGCAGATAGAGAATCCCAACGAACCCAAGGCGAAGAAGTGCCCAAGCAATCTGTCGTTTCATTTTGGTGCTTCCTCCTTGAAGCCTAACGAATGACATGGATTCCCCCTACCGAGGATCTGCCACACTTATGTGGTACTTAAATGCATCGGAGGCACCATGTTTGATTATCCTTATTTCTGTGGTAACGACTTAGCTAAAAACCACTTCAGTCTTCATGCCATAGACCAAAATGGTAAGGTCATACTTCATAAGTCGGTAACTTGCTCTAAACTTCTGACTAAAATAGCAAATATGCGTCTCATTGGTGTAGCTCCAATAACACGCGAAAGTGGGCGCTACAAAGGTAAGCGCGTGACCCAAGGCGATCGAGCACAAGAACGCACTGTGTTATCTATAGTAATGATGTCAGCCATGCAATGTAACCCCGTATTCAAAGCAACTTATGCTCGACTTGTAGCTGCCGGAAAGCCTAAGAAAGTCGCAATAATCGCGTGTGTTCGAAAGATGGTTGTGACTCTTAACTCTATGCTGAGAGATGGCGCCATGTGGGATGAAAACACTGCCAAAAATTAATCATTGACGCCATAGTCGTTTGTTAAGCCCCAAGGGTTGGATTTAAGATTTGTCAGCCATTGCTCTCAATCTTCTTTCTTCGTCCATTTGAATTAACTCTGCTCCTTTTTTCAACGCTTCCTCACTCGGTTCTGGTAAATATTCAAACCACTTCCCCCAACGAGCTGCAATAGCATTGATAGAAACTTCGTCAGTTCTACCTCTGTGTAGTTGACCTTTTATGATTGTATACAGCTCTGGAGCTAATTCTTTTTCTTCCATTGCTCGCTTAAAAATCCAAAGGTATAAATCGACTAATTCTAGTCCAATACTTTTTGTACCGGCTGTACAAGAAATAGGTATGTCTGGCATATTGCTCCAATCGAGTTCAGGCAAACCAGGACCACTAACCAATGGAGCGTCTTTACTTTGAGTATAAAAATCCGATAGTTTTTTCTGAGCTGTATTAAATTGTGATTGCTGATCAACCACAATTTTCGATGCTCCCAAACCATTTTTCTTCAAACGTGATGCTATGCCATGCATAACTGATTGAAAACCAATTAAATTAGGTGTTATCTGGAGTAAATCACTTTTGCTTTTAACGTTATAGTAAATTTCATCTGGATTGGATGCTGCCCACGTTAAAGCGTCGCTAAGAACTTGTTGTGAACGTTCATCTGGTAAGCTATGAACACGTGTTAGCAATACCTCACAAATCTCGGTAAGTGATTTATTTGCTTCATCCGTTTTTCGATTAATTCGAGCAGTCCACGCTTTTTTAAGTAAATCATCATCAAATAATGAAGCCAGCTTTAGAAGAAGAACATAGCGCATTGGAGTCCAATATGATGTCCATGGGACAGCAGGATTTAAACCCTGATCAAAAACTTGGTCAAAAAAACTAATTAATGCATGATCAGCTTTTGCTACTCGATATATATCGAATCGAAAATCATACCGCTTTTTAAGCTTTTCAATATCTTTAACTATTGTTACTAACTTCCCATTACCTAGTTCGGCTGCGTGTAACCTCTCAACGCCAAGCTTTTCTCTCAACTTTTTCACATGTGATTCAGCCGCAACATCAAGATTTATTTTACTTGATAAAACGCCATAATATAAAATTGGTTGATTTTCATCGAATAAATTTGGTCCAGTGTGACCACTTTCATCTACATAAAAATACAAAGGAACTCCTTAGTTGAAATTATTTAGGGCTTAACAGTTCTTAGACCGAAAAATTCTGCATTTAAATACCGAACCAGTCTATCTAGTTTCATATGCACAGCAATTTACCACGATTAAAAACAGCATTTCAGTGACTTAAAACATAGATAGACTCATTGAATGACAAAATTCAGAGCATTACTATGCAGTATGAATTTCTCAAACCTCGCCCTACTGCATATAAAAACAGTACCTCTGCGCATACCCCAAAAACAAAAAAGCCTGCCATCTATGCGAACATAAATGGCAGGCTTTATACGTTAGTTAAGCTTGTGAGTGGCTGGCTTACGCGGCTTCGAATGCGAGGGCTTTCTTCTCTACTTGGCGGAAGATCAGCGTTAGTATGCCATTTACTGCTAAGTAGAATGCGCCAGCAATGCCGAACACGGTGAGTGTGTCGTAGGTTTGGCCGTTGATACGCTGAGCGTAGCCCATCAAGTCCATGATGGTGATGGTGCTTGCCAGTGACGTGCCTTTGAAGACTAGAATCACTTCGTTCGAGTAAGCTGGAACGGCGCGGCGTAAAGCGTATGGCAGTAACACTTTAAGCGTTGCGATTTTGTCCATGCCGAGTGCACGACATGCTTCCCACTGCCCTGCTGGAATGGCGTTGAATGCGCCTCTGAACAGTAGCGTGCTGTATGCCGCGGTGTTCAATGCTAATGCTAACATTGCACAGAACCAAGGTTGGCTTAACCAAGTCCATAGGAAGCTTTCACGAATCCAATCGAATTGACCCGGGCCGTAATACACCAAGAAGATTTGAACCAACAATGGTGTGCCAGTGAACAGCGTAATGATGCCACGTGTTAACCAGTGAATCGCCGGTATTCTTAGGATTAGCGTTACCGTCATCAGCAGTGACAAGATACAACCAACCAGCAATGAAGCACCTGTGAGTTGAAGACTGGTCGCTAAGCCTTCAAGCATTTGAGAGAGGTATTGTTGATTCATGCCATTGCCCCTTTGTTACCCAAACCTTGAATAGAGAACTTACCATCAATCACTTTTACCAATCTTTGTGTGATTAAAGTGATGACCAAGTAGATTGCAGCTGCTGTCGCGTACCAAGTAAATGCTTCGTGCGTTGCCGCTGATGTTAATTGTGCTTGTTTCAGCAAATCCGTTACGCCAATCAGTGAGACTAATGCAGTGTCTTTTAGTAACACTAACCATTGGTTGGTTAACCCTGGTAGCGCGTGTCTTACCGCTTGAGGTAAAACTATACGAAAGAATGAACGTGATTGAGAGATACCAAGCGCGCTTGCTGCTTCTCTCTGCCCTTTGCTTACTGCTTTCAAAGCACCACGGATGGTTTGTGAAGCGTAAGAAGCAAAGATAAGTGACAGTGCAACAACACCAGATAAGAACGGGCTCACTTCGATGAAGTCGCCAGTGATCATGAACAGAACTTGTGTCGAACCAAAGTAGATAAACAGTACGACCAGAATTTCTGGTAAACCACGAACAATCGTCACAAATGCAGTCGTTGGCCATTTGATTGCAATACGACGAGACATCTCACCACTTGCAAACAAAACTGCTAGAACCAATCCAACCAATAGACTTACGAACGCAAGCTGAACAGTCATCCAGCTTGCTTCGACGAGCCCTAAAGAGTAACCCGTTAATTCCATAAATTACTTACCGAAGTACTTGTTGAAGATCTTGTCGTATTCGCCGTTCGCTTTCACTGCTGCAAGTGCAACGTTGAGCTGGTCTACAAGTTCTTGATTGCTCTTGTTTACTGCGATACCAAAGCCGTTACCGAAGTACTCTTGGTTTGTTACTTGGTCGCCAACGTACGTTAGGTTGTCTTCTTTCTTGAACCATTCTGCTACAACGGCTGTGTCACCGAATACAGAATCGATACGACCGTTCTTCATGTCGATGAATGCATCTTGGTAGCTTGAGTAAGGTACCGCTGTTACGCCAGTCATTTGCTCAAGTAGAAAGCTCTGGTGAGTAGAACCGTTTTGAACACCAACACGCTTACCTTCTAGTGCTGCTTGGTCTGCGACTTTGCCTTCGAAAGAGATGAATGCTGCAGAGTTGTCGTAGTATGCGTTAGAGAAGTTCACTTGTTTAAGACGCGCTTCAGTGATGTCCATTGCCGAGATAGCTGCATCGTAACGTTTGAATTTAAGTGCAGGGATCAAGCTATCGAATGCTTGGTTGTGGAAAGTACACGTTGCTTTCAGCTCTTCACAAAGTGCGTTTGCTAAGTCTACGTCAAAACCTTGAATTTGGTTGTTCTCATCCATGTATTCGAATGGTGCGTAAGTTGCTTCCATTGCGAATTTGATTTCTTCTTGCGCCGCTGCGTTGAAAGAAGCAAGGCCGATAAGTGAAGCTAGTAGAATCTTTTTCATTTTGTTACTCCGAATACTGTTTGATAGCGGCCTGTGGCCATTCTTATAATTTGATTGTTTTGATCGATGTTGTGTTTAGCTAAATCTAGTGAGTTACGTGAATCTTATGCGTTAACTCAGATTTAATGAGTCAAATACTCGGCAAACTCAGATGTCTGCGGATTAACGAATGAATCGCTGGTGCCGTGTTCAACGATGTACCCTTTCTCTAGGTACAGAACGTGGCTAGCAATCTTCTTCGCGAAGTCGACTTCGTGCGTCACGACCACTTGGGTAATGCCCGTTCCGCTCAATTCTTTAATAATGCTTACGACTTGGTTGGTGATCTCAGGATCAAGCGCCGCTGTTGGCTCATCAAACAACAACACATCCGGTTTCATCATCAGCGCACGTGCAATCGCAACACGCTGTTGTTGACCGCCAGACAGTTGAAGTGGCCAAGCGTCGGCTTTGTCTGCAAGTTGAAGTGTCTTTAATACTTCTTGAGCTTGCTTGATCGCCTCTTGCTTATCCAAACCCGCAACTTTCGTTGGTGCTTCAATCAAGTTTTCCATCACCGTCATGTGTGGCCATAAGTTGTATTGCTGGAACACCATGCCGACTTTACGACGAAGTTTAAGCCCTTGCTTCTCTTGGATCTGACCAGCAAAGTCGAATTGCTCGTTAGCAATGTCTAATTCGCCGTTATCCGCGATTTCTAGCAGGTTCAAAACACGCAGTAGTGAACTTTTGCCAGCGCCGCTTGGGCCAAGCAATACCAAGGTTTCGCCACTCTCACAGTCGAAACTGATGTCGTGAAGAACTTGGGTATCACCGTATGATTTGTTGATGCTCTTTACTTGAATACTCATGCCACAATACTGCATTAATTGTCATTTGTTGGTTATTCTATTCAATCCGAGGTTTTATGCAAGAAAAATGTATAAAAAACTACTTTGTTGAATTTTTGTAACAAATATTGCGCAAAAAACAGTCGCTATAACTGGTCTTACAACTAAAATCTGCAAGCTATTGATAAGGTTAGTATCGAGATAAAAAGCAAACGTTTTACTGTCAATTTATAAATCATCATTCGATTGCTAACTTATGAGCGCACTCTCCTATTAGCGCTAGTTTACTTGCATAAAAATCAGGGTTAAACCCCCTACTTTCCTATCGAACTGACTAGATCAGAATGCTTAGTTTTCCTTTAAGGTCGTTTCGAACTATGCACTTGGTTATGATGAAATATTGGAAATTGAGTTTCCTAGGAAGCGTCACAGCGCAATAAATGCTTTAATGGGTTCTATTCTCAACAACAATGACTTCCCAGCGAAAAACGCGCAGTACAGGCAATAAGTCATAAACCATAAGCAATTAGTCATAAGCAACAAGCAACAAGCCATCTATTTTTAAAGCGACAACACATTAAGGCAGTCATATGCAAAACGATGTCTCTTCTACGCTCGACTCAAACCAGCGACAGACTCAGCGCTCTACTCAAAAAGCGCCAGACCCCAAACCTGAGAAGAAAAGCCTCAGTATTTTGTTTGAGCTAAGCAAATTCATTCAGCCTTATAAAGGTCGTGTTATTGCCGCGTTGATCGCGTTGATCTTCACGGCGAGCTTAACCCTTTCAGTCGGTCATGGTATTCGCCTTCTCATCGACCAAGGTTTTAGCCAACAATCACTCTCAGATTTAGGCAGCGCGATTCAATTCATCATGGTCGTGGTCGTATTGATCTCGATTGGTACTTTCTTCCGCTTCTATTTGGTTTCTTCTGTTGGGGAGCGCGTGAGTGCGGATATTCGTTTGTCGGTTTTCAATCATGTCGTGACGCTGCATCCGAGTTACTTCGAGACCAATGGCAGTGGCGACATCATGTCGCGCATTACAACGGATACCACTCTGCTTCAAAGCATCATAGGTTCGTCGTTCTCCATGGCGATGCGCAGCGCGTTGATGTGTATTGGTGCAATCATCATGCTGTTTGCGACCAATATTAAGCTGACGTTGATTGTATTGGCCTCGGTGCCATTTATCTTGATTCCAATCCTTGTCTACGGGCGTCGTGTCAGAGCCCTATCTCGTCAAAGCCAAGATTCGATGTCTGATGTCGGGTCTTATGCCGGTGAGGCGATTGAGCATATTAAAACGGTTCAAAGCTACAGCCGAGAAGCGCAAGAGAAAGCGTCATTCGCGGTAGAAGTGGAAAAGGCTTATGAGATTGGTCGCCAGCGTGTAAAACAGCGCGCGATACTTATCTCTGGTGTGATTGTTATCGTGTTCAGCGCAATATCAGGCATGCTGTGGGTTGGTGGTAGTGATGTCATCAACGGCACGATGTCAGCGGGTGACTTAGCGGCATTTGTCTTCTATGCCATTATGGTCGCTTCGTCATTAGGTACCATTTCTGAAGTGATGGGTGAACTGCAACGCGCGGCAGGTGCGACCGAGCGATTAATCGAAATCCTACAAGTTGAAAGCCATATTGTTGCGCCAGTAGCGAACCCAACATCACTAGATAACGTGACACCAGAAGTCGCTTTTGATGGTGTGACCTTCTGTTACCCATCAAGACCCGACCAGCCCGCAACAAGTAACCTCACACTGACTGCCCATGAAGGCAAAGTGTTGGCATTGGTTGGCCCATCTGGTGCAGGTAAAACTACCCTGTTTGAACTGTTGCAACGTTTCTACGACCCGCAAGTGGGTAAAGTCACCTTAGGCGGTGTTGAACTGAATCAGTTTGATCCTAACGAGCTAAGAAAGCAGATGGCATTGGTACCGCAGCAACCTGCTCTGTTCAGTAACGATGTGTTCCACAACATTCGCTACGGAAACCCGAAAGCAACGGACGAACAAGTTATCGAGGCCGCTAAAAAAGCACACGCACATGAGTTCATCCAAAACCTACCTGAAGGCTATCACAGCTTTCTTGGTGAACGCGGTGTTAGGCTTTCTGGCGGGCAAAGACAACGCATTGCCATCGCACGTGCCATCTTAAAAGATCCAAACATTCTATTGTTGGATGAAGCAACCAGTGCGCTAGACAGCGAAAGTGAGCATCACGTACAACAAGCGTTAGAAGAGTTGATGCGTGGCAGAACGACGATCATTATCGCCCATCGTTTATCAACAATTAAACACGCCGACCAGATTGCGGTGCTCGATAAAGGACAGCTAGTAGACATCGGCGACCACCAGTCTCTCATCAATAGCTGCGAATTGTATCAACGCTTAGTTGAACTTCAATTCAAACACCTTAGTGCGTAATCATTGAGTGGATGTGCGTAAGTCGTTTGTTTAGTGAGACACTAATCGATAAGTAACGGAAAGTTAAGTCTCTGACATTGTGTGGTTTCAAGCTTCAAAAACTTAAATCACACGTGTTGCAGTTTTGTTAATTTAGCGGTAGGGTTTTTATTCCAATAACAACTTATCCCGATGAAGGATAAGCTGATAACATTAATTACCCAGATAACATTAACTACACAGATAACAATAAGAGAGTTCGCATGGAAGCACTATTATCTGACTACCCGGTAGTAACAGAAATCCCTGTCGCTTGGGGAGAAATGGACGCACTCAATCACGTTAACAACGCCGTATATTTTCGCTATTTTGAAACCGCTCGCTTAGAATTTTTCAAGCACGTTGAGCTGATGGAAGAGATGGCGATTACCAAAGTTGGCCCTGTTCTTGGTGACACTTACTGTAAATATTTCCGCCCAGTCACGTATCCAGATACCTTGATGATTGGCTCTCGTGTCACCGATATTCAAGATGACCGATTCACCATGGAATACGCGATTGTCAGTAAGACTCAGCAAAAACTGACGACCATTGGCACCGCGACTATCGTGATGTTTGATTTTGCTTCAAACCAAAAAGCTCTGCTCTCGCTGCGCTTAACCAACGAAATTGAAAAGATGAACACGTTGAAAAGCCCATGCTTCAAACAAGAAGCCGTGACGGAATAACGTATTCGCTGATTCAAATGCTCAGATACAAAAAGGCCACTCGATTGAGTGGCCTTTTGTTTATTGGTTCAGAGTACTTATAAGCGGTTATAAACGGTTATAAACGGTTATAAACGGTTATAAACGGTTATAAACGGTTAAGACTTATAGACCTTGCACCTTATAAACCTTGAACGTACTGAGCATTAGTTCGAACTTCAACCATCTGCTCTAGGTTCTGTTGTGAACCGTCAACACCGTTAATCAAACCTTGGAAATGTTTAGTCAGCTCTACTTTGTCTTGTACTTCTTTCGAACCCGCGCCGATGTTGGTCAGGTCAATGAAGAACTCGTCGAACAGACCTGAGAAATCCGTTACAGCGTCATGGTTTAAGAACTGCTCGTGGTTGTAAATGCTTGGGTAGCCACCCTTCTGTTTATCAACCGCGAAAGAGATGCCTTTCACGTTGGTAATCGTGGTCGCTTTCTCACACTTCAACATACAACCCGCTTCGATGCTTGGCTTGTTACAACCCACGGTTCTTTGGAAGAAACACTGGCGGCTGGTCATCATCAAGATTGGGTGGTAGATGCTGTAGAACAGTTTGAAGTTCTCTGGGCGGCGAATATGACGAATCTGACCTTTGTTGATCTCATTCGAAATGAAAGCACCAGCACAGTTCAGCTCTTCTTTCAGCGTAACCAGTGCGTGAGAGTTTGTGGTGTTCATGAATGGGCCAGCAACCCACTCAATTCCCATCTCGTAAGCTTTGTAAGCAATACCCGTGTTGTTGGTTACGATGCGAGCTGGCTTGATCTCTTCAAGAATACGAACCGCTTCGTCGTAATCTTTACCGATCAATACTGCAGGGAACCAAGGAATCAAACGTGGGTTTGCTGCCAAGATGTCGATGTACTTATTACAACGCTTCTTGAAGCTTTCAGGCAGTTTGAAGTAAACATCCGCGTCAGTTACGTCACACAGGTGCAAGTCTTCCACATCAGCGATAAGCATCGACATGGTTGGCTTCTCGTTAACCTTTGGTTGCTGAGGCAGTGCTGGCACTTCAACGTGCTTAATCACTTTGACAGAACCGTTTAAGATGAAATCGATTTCGTCTTTTAAGACCGACACTTCTTTCAAAGGAAGAATCAGACCTTCATCTAAGTTGTCGTAGTTACAGTTTTCAAGCGTATGAACAGCACTCTTCACTGATTTGAAACGCTTCTCAAGTAACGCCTGAGTAATCGCAGTCTCTTTAGCTGTTGCCAATAATGATTGAGATTGAACCGTAAAGTTTTCTTTTGGTGTGTTCACTGTCACCGTAAATGGTTGACCCACCTTAGCGCTAAACGACAATGACACGGGGGTTTTACGAATATCAAGGAACTCGATCTTGTCGCGCATTTCGCTGCCTAGGGCATTTTTCGCTTCATAAAGATCGCTGGTCACTTCTTGAATTTGTACCACTGAGATTTCATTGTTCTCTTTCGTCGCTTTATCAACGGCGTAGTTCATGCTGTTGTCACGAGGATTATCAATGAACATGTCTTTCGTTAGGTTGCCCTTAAGGAAAGAGTTAGTGAAATCACGGTTGAATACTTTGTGCAGGTTTGAATCGTCTTCGATCAACAAACCACTTTCTACAAAGCTATCAATTTGTTTGCGCCACGTATCAACCACTGTGTATACGTAGTGTGCGCCTTTGATACGGCCTTCAACTTTCAATGAGTCGACTTTCGCGTCAACCAATTCAGGTAGGTCGTAGTACGCTGAATTATCTTTCAGGTTCAGTGGAAACTTGTTTCCTGCATCAGTGATTTCGTATTCATCACGACATGCTTGGCTACAACGGCCACGGTTACCTGAGTTACCCACACTTACTGAGCTTGAGTAACATTGGCCAGAGAATGCGATACACAAAGCGCCATGTACAAACACTTCGGTTAGAACATCGTGATCGTGTGCCACTTCCGTCAGCATTTTGATTTCTGGCAGGTTCAATTCACGAGACAAGTTAACGCGTGTTGCGCCAATTTTAGACAAGAACTTAATCTGGCCTTCGTTGTGTGTCGTTAACTGAGTCGATGCGTGAACATCTAACGATGGGAAATGCTTTTTCACCAAATCGAACAAACCAAGATCTTGAACGATGATGCCATCAAGTTTAGTGTTCACAAGCTGGTTCAACAGTTTAGTGATGCTCTTAATTTCATGCTCCAGCAGCACAACGTTAAGAGTCAGAAACACTTCACAACCGTATTCATGAGCAAGGCGAATCACACCATTCAACTCATCTAACGATAGGTTAGAGGCTCTGTTACGAGCGTTGAAGGTGTCTAAACCGCAATAAACCGCATTAGCACCCGCTACGATAGCTGCTTTAATCGCCTCTACATCGCCACCTGGGGCTAATAACTCAATCTTTCTGCTCATTTTTGAAGTCGCTCACTTACTTATAATTTTTAAGCCGCGTATTCTACCTACATCACGATCTCTTTACCACCTAACAACACTTTTCAAACTAAATGACCTCAATAATGCCAAACGAATCCGATTTACCTATCCTTTATTCTTTACGTCGCTGCCCTTACGCCATGCGCGGACGAATGGGCATCGCACTATCACAGCAAAAAGTGTTACTTCGAGAAATCGTTACCAAAGACAAGCCTAGTGAACTATTGGCCAGTTCGCCAAAAGGGACCGTTCCGGTATTGGTGTTGCCAGATGGACAAATCATTGAGCAGAGCTTGGATGTTATGAACTGGGCACTTCAGCAAAACGATCCTCAAGATCTTCTTCGTTCAAGTAATCCAACACTGAGCCAACAAGTCCACCAGCTCATCAAAACCAACGATGAAGATTTTATTGGCCACTTAGAAAAGTACAGAGCGTCTGTTCGTTACCGAAACATCGATGTTGAACAACGCCGACAAGCCTGCGAAGCGTTCATTAGTCAGTTAGAAGCGCTACTCACCGATCAACCCTACTTTTTCGGAGAAACTCCAAGCTTGGCTGACTTTGCGGTGATGCCTTTTGTCAGCCAGTTTGTGCGGGTCGAAAAGAAGTGGTTTGTGCAATCTGAATACCAAAACGTAGGACGTTGGTTAAGAGCGCACTTGGAAAGTAAGCTCTACACCCAAGTCATGAAGCAATACCCTTTGTGGAATGAAACCAAGCAAGATTGTGTTTTTGGGTAGCATTAAGTCGCTATGAATTGCTGAAGATAACTCTAGATTACTGAAGATGACTGTAAACAGTTCTAAATAAGCTTGAATACCTCTAGATTGTTATGAAAATCGTGACACTGAATTACAGGTGACGCCATTGATGGCATATTAGATATCAACGAAAATAGCCTTTCACTCAACCTCAACGTTAGTTTGAAATGCGCTATGCCAAAAAACAAAGTGAACACGCTCAACACACCTAGTCCCGATTTTAAGGGGTTCGCGAAAATTTCACTGTTAGTGGCCTTCTCGCTTGCCCTTTCAGGCTGTAGCGCGAAGAACAAAGCAACCAACACAGGCCAATCTGCCGCGCAGCAGAATCAAGCCTACACGGCGAAGAGCTTCAATAAACCCAATAGCAAAGTCACGTTGATCCTCTCTTTCTCTGGTGGCGGCACACGTGCGGCAGCGCTTTCATATGGCGTGTTGCAAGCATTGCGCGACACCAACATCGAAATCGATGGTGAAACGGTCAATCTGTTAGATGAAGTCGATATGATCAGCTCGGTATCCGGTGGCAGCTTTACCGCCGCCTATTATGGTATCTATGGCGACCAGATATTCGAAGATTACGAAGAAACGTTCCTTTATCACGAAGTCTCGAAAGATCTGTTTTCCATCCTTTTATCTCCTACTTATTGGTTCTCGTACGCCACCAGAACAGACAAAGCCACCGACTATTACAAAGCCAACATCTTCGGTGAAAGCACGTTTGCCGACATGCACCGAGAAAATGCGCCCTACATTGTGATTAACGCAACCGACATTTCAACGGGTTCGCGCTTTTCATTCACACAAGAGTACTTTGACCTGATTTGTTCAGACTTAAACAGCTATTCCGTGTCTAGCTCGGTGGCCGCCTCTTCTGCTGTCCCTTTTGTATTTACTCCTGTTGTGCTTGAAAACAAAAACGACTGCGACAAAACAGAACACATACAACCCTCATTCGACGCCACCAGTTACCGCAACCGAAATCTGATCAAGTCGTTAGAGTCATATAGCAATAAGGATGATGTGAGTTATCTCCACCTTGTGGATGGCGGGATTACTGACAACCTCGGTTTGCTGTCGGTGTATGAGATGTCTGAATACTTGCGTTACAACGACAACGAAGAACTGAAAAACTTGTACGACTACCAGCACGCGCGTCCTATTGTCATCATTTCGGTTGATGCATCGACGAACCCAGAATCTGGTATTGGAGAGTCAATTGAAGCGCCTTCCATGAAACAAACGGTGGACGTCATCACCGATATCCAGCTGCATCGCTATAACGACACAACAAAAGATTTGATCGTCGACGAGTTGCAGTCTTGGTCGGAGCTGGCCTCTCATCAAGGTCGTAAGGTTTCTCCCCACTTCATTGAGATCAGCTTGAATAAATCAGACAACAGTGCCAAGCGATACTTACTCAATCAAATTCCGACGGACTTTATGATCGACAAAGAAAACGTCGACCTATTGATTGAAGAAGGTAATAAACAACTTATTGCCGATCCGGAATTTCAAAACTTCTTATCATTTGAATATAATAAATAATGCTAATCCAGTTGCTTATTAAAGCGCAATCTGGCAATCAAAAATCACGTCATAATTTCACCTTTACAAGGATCACTATGGAATTTGAAAACAACAGCTTACATCTCGGGTCATTCTTTGCAGTGACCATGGGGATCGTGGTTCTATTTATCGGTCGGAGGCTCAATCAGGTCATCGGTTTTTTGAAAGAGTTCAGTATTCCAGAACCTGTCTCTGGCGGGATTTTGGCATCGCTCCTGTTCGCGGCTCTTTACGCGACGACCTCAATTGAAGTGCAGTTTGATCTGTTTGCTCGCGATGTATTATTGGTCTACTTCTTTACCACGATTGGTATTAACTCAAGTTTGAAAGACCTGTTCAAAGGCGGAAAGCCCTTGGTCATTTTGCTAGCAATCACTATCTTCTTCATGATCATGCAGAACATCGTCGGTATTTCTGTCGCATCAATGTTTGGCCTAGAGCCTGTCTTTGGTCTGCTCAGCGGAAGTATTTCACTGATTGGCGGACATGGCACCGCG
>NZ_CAWPOA010000101.1:185669-214543 GCF_963889365.1 Vibrio sp. OPT20
ATTGCTTGGGCACCCAAGGTTGCAGAAGAGTTCGGCCTAGAAAGCGCAATGGAAATTGGTATCGCCAGTGCAACGTTCGGGCTGATTTTAGCCAGCCTTATGGGCGGTCCTATTGCAAAGTTTCTCATCAAGCGTCATAACCTTAAACCTACCGATGAGCAATCAGGTTCAATCGATTCAAATGCCAAAAAGCAACAACAAGCCCTCACATCATTTCAATTTTTGGACGCCGTATTAGCGATCCATATTTGTGTCATTGTCGGCGCGTTGCTTAATGAATTGATTAGTCAGACAGGATTACAGCTTCCACTGTTCGTATCGTGTTTGTTTGCGGGTATCGTGATCACCAACGTAATGCCAGACTCCTACCCAAGAATCTCGGGCGCAAAATGGCCGACACGCTCGCCCGCTATCGACTTAATTGCTGAAATCTCCCTGGGTACATTTTTGGCGATGTCATTAATGAGCATGCAGCTTTGGACGCTCATTGACTTGGCGGGCCCTATCTTCGCGATATTGGCAATGCAGCTGCTACTGGCGGTGATAATCAATATCTTCATCGTGTTCCCATCAATGGGTAAGACCTATGATGCGGCTGTTGTATGTGCTGGGTTCGGAGGGATTTCGTTAGGTTCAACACCGACAGCCATGGCGAACATGTCGGCAGTAAGTCAGAAATATGGGCATTCAGCGCAAGCCTTCATCATCGTGCCATTGGTATGCGCGTTCTTCATTGATTTAGCGAACGCCCTGATTATTCCTTACTTCATGAGAATGATGTAGCTGACCTTTGTTAAGACGGTAGACCACAATTTGTTAAAGCGGTCTACCGCAATTTATTTAGGCGGTGTACCCCAATAAAAAGAGCCGCTCGTACAGAGCGGCTCTTTTGCTAATGACTCAATTTGACTATCACTAACGACAACCCAAAGCTTATTGAATCGCTATCAAAATCTCGACTTCAGTTTCACCTTTGTAGAATTCAAAATCTGTTGTGTAAGTTCTCACATGTGGGCAATCTGCAGCGTTGAAATACGCCCACACTTCACCCCATAGGTCGATCACTGCTTGAGGGAGTTCACCTTCAGCAGAAAACGTTAAGTATTTGCCTGCTTGTATTTCGGTTTCGACAAGCGCATCTAAATTGTTATCGGTGAGTGCGCTAGTACAAGCGATGACATCAAATTCACCCGTAAAGTCAGACTCGTAATTCGTGTAGACACCATACACTTTTGAATCCGGCGTTAATTTTGGAAACGCTTGGTCAAAAAAGCCCTGCCACAATTGCCCTATCTTGGCTTTGGCCGGGTCAATCTCATCGGTATTAGTGGTTCTTACTGAAAAACCATACGCCTTTACGGCTTCAATCGTTTCTACTTTCATTCGTTTTATTCCTAAGCCAATTGACGATCTAACTGTATTGAATCCAATGTTTTGTAAAATAACACGACTAATCTTGTATCTCTTTATGGCCGCACTTTTCACAGACAAGGTGACGAGAAAACTCATCCATTGACGCGATAAACGGGCCAAGGAACCAACCTTTTATCATGCCTGCCCAAAACTCGCTTCGCTTTTGATTAGGTTTGTCTGCAAACGCACTCGTCTTTCTGACCAACACAACAACATGTTGTGTGTCTTCTCTGCACGCGGTGCAATAGCATTGTTCTATGGTGTTATTCATTTGAAAGCCTATGACGTTTTGAATGAAATCTGCTGAAAATGAGGATTGTCGACACAGACTTCTAGTGTGGAAAGATCAGTGAGTACGACAAGTTGTTCTACACCTTGAATACTGACCTTAATGCACTCTTCACGGCTATCATTGCGTTGAGTATCTAATCCGACACATTCAATCTGCTCGCCAGACTTCAGCGTTAATTTGATTGGGTATCGGTGCATACACACAATCTCAATATAATCGTAATCGTTGCAACTAATCATAATACCCCTCCAATTCATCCACCACGCTAATGCGACACGCCATACTATGCAATATGCATATAATCAATCATTTACCTACATCACATTGATGTTCGTCCGCAACTAAACTTGTTTCTAATCCTATTTCTAAACTTGCTTCTAAACCTACTTCTAAACTTAGCTTAATCCCGCTTTACCCATTCACGTTTCTTCTACTCACGCCTGCTTATTCTTTCATTGTTAAATAATAATCGAGAACAAAACAATGAAAACCATGAACCATTTACACGTGTTAGCTTTTTTAGGTTTAGTCGCTTCAATGATGACGTTTAATGCGAGTGCCGCCTCAGAAATCGATGCGAGGCACTTTGCTAATGGAAAAGCCAAATACACGCAGCTTTGTCAGGTATGTCATGGCGACAAAGGACACGGTGATGGCCCCACTGCCGCTTCATTGCCACACAAGCCCGCCAATATCGCTAATAAACTAGGCGGCTTTTTTACCAGTCCAAGCTCTTTGGCGGATGACATTTTAGAAGGTAACGTAGAACAAGGTATGCCAACGTGGAAAGGGACAATTACCAAGCAAGATGCTCTGGATATTCTGACGTACGTAGAAACTATCCAATAGTAAACGCTGTTCCATTCGCCTTTTGAACAGATATATCGGTTAATACTCCTCGTTCTATTGCGCTATCTATTTGATTGATTACACTCAATTTAATGGATAGTGAATAATACGGAATGTTATGACCTTTAAACCTTTAGCACTAAGTAGCCTGATACTTGTTTCTACGGCGACACACGCTGTCAGCTTTATCGATGAAATTGATGGCCAACTCGATATGGGAGAATACCTCGCAGAAAATGCCTACGGTTTTCTTCCTGTTCCAATTCTCATTACTGAGCCTGCGGTAGGATACGGTGGCGGCTTCACTGGTATCTTCATGCACGAATCTGAAGAGCAAAAAAACACACGTAAAGAACTCGCGGAAAAATCCATCGATGGTGGCGCCCAGCTTCTCACCCCTGCAATCACTGCGATTGGCGGCTTTGCGACAGAGAATGGCACTTGGATGGCGTTTGTTGGCCACAAGCGCAGTTGGAATGAGGACTCTATACGCTACCTTGGTGGATTAGGTTATGGCGATATCAACATGACCTTTTATAGACAAAGCTCTCCGAACGCCTTGTCTCCACTCGATCCAAACGAAGGTGTTGAGCTTGGACTCAAAGGCATGGGCGGGATACAGAAACTCCAATTTAGAGTACCTGACTCCCAATGGTTACTGGGGGTTTCTCAACAGTTCTTCGCACCAACACTCTCACTTAATAATCATCCTAAAGCGCAAGAAATCTTAAACAACATTGGCAACACGTCACCGACCTCTTCCGGTTTGGGTCTAATCGCCGAGTACGACAGCAAGAACAGCTTCTTGAATCCGACGCAAGGCTACAACTATGTCGCGGAATACCTTTGGTTTGGTGATGCGATTGGCAGTGATTACACCTATCAAACGTTTAATTTGGAAGGGCTGAACTATTGGGAGTTAAACAAGGAGTGGAATTTAGCGTTGCGAGGACAGTACAAATCATTGTCGACCAATGAACGCGTGCTTTCTCCTCAATATTACCCAGACATTGAACTGAGAGGTATCGCCCGCAATCGCTATCAAGGTGAACACACGGTCGCGGCAGAAGTTCAAGTAAGCAAACAGTGGACACCACGTTGGTCAACCGCGGTGTTTACGGGAATTGGCTATGCGGGTGACAGCGATAAAGACATGTTTGATCAAAGTTCTCACACGGCTTACGGTGTCGGTTTCCGTTACCTTATTGCAAGGCGCTATGGTTTGATTTCAGGGATTGATATTGCGTTCAGTGAAGAAGATACCGCCCTCTATTTCCAAGTCGGTGCGGGTATCTAATTCATTAAGCTGCCCTTAACCGATGAGACAAAGCGCACGGGGAACAGCAATTACTTGAGCGCTTTCCAGTATTGATAAAGCCCATCGATGTCTGAAGAACACATCAACGACATTGCGCCTTTGATTTGTTCTTCGCTCCACTCCCACCATTTCATTTCTAACAACTGAGCAACTTCAGTTTCATTGAAACGATAGCGGATGTGACGCGCAGGGTTTGAACCAACAATCGAGTATGGCGCGACATCTTTAGTCACAAGCGCTCGACTTGCGATGATGGCTCCGTCTCCGACCTTAACACCACTCATGATCATGGCTTCTGTGCCAATCCACACATCGTTACCAATCACGGTATCACCAGAGCGTTCAAAGCCGTCTATCGCACCTTCAAACTTCTCGTCATCTTGATAGAAAAAAGGGAAGGTACTCACCCACTGATTTTGGTGGCCTTGGTTGCCTGCCATCATAAACACGGCGCCAGAACCAATCGAGCAATAGCTACCAATGATCAGCTGATCGATATCGGTTCTATCCGGTAATAGGTAACGCGCACAGTCATCAAAGCTGTGGTTATGGTAGTAACCCGAGTAATAACTGTGCTCGCCCACGATGATGTTTGGGTTGGTCACCTGTTCTTTGAGTGACTTTCCGACAAACGGGCTTTCGAAATAGTTTTTCATGTTTGTACTCTTAGTTTCGTTCTTTTAGTTAGGTACTTGTGTTGCGTGTTTATGGTTTTTACTGGTCTATCTTAGTGTAAAAGCTAACGAGCCCTATCGCCCGCCCGCAATATCAATAAATGATCCAGTTACATAAGAAGCTTCGTCTGACAATAACCACGCGATAGAGTTAGCCACCTCTTCTGGCGTGCCACCTCGTTGTAACGGCAGTTGCGAAGCTAGTCTGTCTACGCGATCTGGCTCTCCGCCGTCTGCGTGCATCTCAGTATAAATACAGCCTGGCCTTACGCCATTCACTCGGATATTGCGTGAAGCCAATTCAAGCGATAAGCCTTTGGTCAGTGAATCCATCGCACCTTTGGATGCTGCGTAATCCACATACTCAAACGGTGCGCCTGTACGAGAAGCGGCAGACGATACATTCACAATCGAACCCGCGCCATCAGCTTGTTTGATAAAGGCTTTACTGCACAGGAAGCAGCTTGATACGTTCGATTTCATCACCTTTTCAAAGCGATCCAATTCAATATCAACCAATGGTGACTGGGTAAACAAGATCCCGGCATTATTGACCAAGTGAGTCACTGGACCTAGCTTATTACGAGCAATCTCAAATAAAGATTTCACGTCCGATTCAACAGACACATCCGCACGCACGCTAATCGCAGTTCCGCCTTGTTCGCGAATCTCATTCACTAGATCTTCAGCTCGCGACTCATTGTGTATGAAGTTAACGCATACAGCATAGCCTTTACTGGCCAACAATTTAGACGTCGCTGCGCCAATGCCTCGGCTTCCGCCTGTTACAATTACTACCTTGCTCAATGAAACCTCCTAATGCCACTTGTTTGTTATAACCTGATCGTTCGATATAACCTGATTTTTTGTTACAAACTGATCGTATCGATACAAACTAATTACTCGATACAACCTGAACCCACTGCGATCGCCACGCCGGCGCTTCGAATGGGTCTGGCCAAAACTCAGTTTGTTTTTGAATTAAACCATCAGCAACCGTGTGAAAGGTAATCACTCGGTCTTTCAACACACTGTCTGTAACCGAAACGTCCGTTACTACGGAATCTCCTTCACAGACAATCGAATTGAGTGTGAATTCCCAAACACCATTAGCTGGGTATTCAGAGTTGATTGCCGTAAAGTTATCGCGCCCTAATGTGAGTTCAGATGACTGAGGCCAATAGCCTTCAAAATCTGCGGCTAGCCATTCGCTTGCCTTGGCAAAATCATTACTGCGCATTGCATCCCAAAAACCTAATACCACTTGTTTTGGTGTCATTATTCTTCCTTAAAATCGTTCAGTTATAACGAATTTTCATACATAGCTATTTATGGACGTGAAGACATCGCTTTAAACATGCTTAAACTATATACCTCTACGCGTACTTACCGATGATCGTTAAAAGATCATCGACATGGTTGGCAATATAATCTGGCTTGGTTTGCCAATTTTCAGGTTCAGATCGGCTATAACCGGCGGCCACGGCAATCACTTTTGCGTTCTTACCCAATGCTGCTTCAATATTGCGAGCAAACTGTGTGTCCGCTTCATGGTCGCCGATGTACATCAAACAAAGCTCGTTAGACTGATCGGCGCCAAATATGTTCTCAACACATTTCACGCCACCAAACGGGTGTGGCTTTTGGTGGCCGTTCGAGACATCGTCATAGCCCACTACCGATTTAAACAAATCGCCAATGCCATAACTGTCGAGCACGCCACGAATATTCAATTGAGAGTTTTGAGAGCAGATCCCATGAGGAAGATGAGCAAACTGATTAACCACGGTTTCCATTCCTTCAAACAAGGCGACAGCAGTTTGGTTTTTCTCTTGATGCTCTGCCCACATTCCACCGGCGATCAACATTTCGTCATGCGATAGGCCGTAATAATCGACATATAAAGCTTGCCAGTTTTTAGCACCGTGGTTGGCTTCGTGATAAAGCGTTTCGCTCAGCAGATATCTAGGTAAGTTCTCACCTGATAAGTGTGGCGCGACCACAGAGATAATATCTTTAGTAATTGCGATATTCTTTGGAACTGAATTCACTAAGGTTCCATCGTAATCCCACAGGATGGCATCTAACTTCATGGGGTATCTCGTTGTTTAAATTGACGATTTCAATTTATCACTTGAGGCCCTGTTAAGGGAAATCTTATTGTCTTGAGTTTCAAAATTAGTCTAATTAGAACAAAGCAATAAAACAAATAATTGCTGGCAAACAAAAACCAACAATCTTTACTCACATCACTGCTTTATCAATTGGAATATATGCGTATAATCCCCCGCTCTATAACGCTACCTAGCATAGGAATAGCGTCATCCCAAATTTTGTGAGTACCCAATGTCGAAACTATTTTTCAAAGGCCGTATCGAAACAAGACAGAACCACGTTCTTGCTGGCTACAATGTAAACCGCGATGTTAAAGTGGGTACTGAAGAGTCACCAGTTGCTGTAATGGTTCAAACTGAAGCTCGTAAAGCCGAAGTTGATGCAATCGCGGCCGAGCATTCAATCTTTGTTACTGTATCTGTTGATGCAACTAAAGAAGAAAACACGCTTGAGTTCGACACATTACTAAACAAGCCAAAAACAATGACGTTCGAAAAGACACCTAACCGTAACGACCCTTGTTCTTGCGGTAGCGGTAAGAAATACAAGAAGTGTTGTGCATAAGGCTTCTCACTCAAACTGCCAATAGCACGATGAGTTAAGTAATACCTAACGGGAAGATCATTGAGGTCTTCCCGTTTTTATTTGCCTAAGCCAAACTCACAAACTCAGTCGAGGTTGTCTGGTGTATTCAGATATGTTCCACATTGGGTACATTTGTAATCACCTGTCGCGCCCGAACCTGTAACACCAAAAGATAGAAGCTCCGATAAAATTCGTTGGAGTAAGCTCGGTTCTTTATCTTCAGCTTGTGGTGCCTTTTGCACTTGGCTACTGAACATAGTGTACTTATGCAGTGTAAGTTCCTTACAGTTACAGCAGAACGCTCTCGTCTTCTCACTTCCATACATAATATCTATAGCCTTAACTTAAAGCACAAATTAAACACATGGCAAATATGCCACATGTTGAATTAAATCTAAATATTTTCATGAAGTTATGAGCAAATTAAAGCGTTTCAAAGAAAGGTAAGCTCTCACCTGTTAAGTGACGTGTTGGCGGACAAAGTTATTCAATTCACTCACGCTTCTGATGATGTGAACCTCTTTCTCTTTTGCGCGTAATTCTAACCGTAGTCTAAAGTCGTCATTCCAAAACTTAGGGCACAGTTTTAGTGTCTTGTAACTTTGTATCGTGCATTTTATCACTGAGCTTCCATCAGGCCAGCCTTCAGGTTTAACGAACAACCCTTTGAGCATTCGCTTGGTAACAAACCAGTAGCTAATTGGATAAGGAAGGTCGATATAAACCAAAGTATCTGCGGCTTCTAAACGTGTGTTGAATGAGCTTAGAGGGCCAAAACCATCGATGATCCAGCTTTCAGAATTGATTATGTTGTCGTGTGCTAGGTCGAACACTTCACGCTCAACAAACTCTCCGTTGGCCTTATAAACAATAGAGTCCAACTGGTGAAGCTCTATGCCTGTAGCTAGTGCTAACGCTTTGCTGATTGTGGACTTTCCACTCCCAGGCTTGCCAAAAACCGCGACCTTTTTCATATGACTTCCTCTATTCAGATAAAACCCATAAGACAGCGACAAAAAACCCACCTACGGGTGGGTTCGATAAACAAAGCGCATCAACAATCCCACCATTCCTATGGAATGATGATAATTCGTTGGTTAGATGACGCTAAATTCAGTTTCATAACACTACTTTTATATATTGTTGCTTAGTTGTCAATGCAGCCAAACGTTGATTGGGAAGCTATATCATCGTCAAGTCGCACCCATTACTGGTCTAAATGAGTGCTTATTGGCTCGGTTATTCAGCTTTCGCCACTGTCGCTTCTGAAAGCTTGCTTAGTACACCCGATATCTTCTTAACCACTTCGTCACAGCCATTGATTGCGTGACGCTCTACCAAGTAATTAGGATCGTTGTAAGATAGCCATACTTCTTTATTAGAATCCTCAGTGACTAATACCTTCTGCGGTAAATCTATCGCGACATCTTGAGCGCATTGCATTAATGGTGTCCCTACTTTTGGGTTACCAAAGATGATGACTTCCGTTGGTCTCAATTCAAGACCAACCTTACTCGCGTTTTTCTGATGGTCGATTCTCGCAAACAAGGTCAAACCTTTGCTTTTGGCGATTTCTTCAAAGCGGTCTGCAGTCTCTTTCACTGAGTAATTACTTTGGTATTTAATCAAACCATCCGAAGCCGCAGCTGAAAATGATGCCGAGAGTAAAATGGCGCATAGTGGTAGTAATTTTTTCATCGTCACCTCTGAGATTTAGCCTAATCAAACTTACATTCATAGCGCCACTTCTTAAATCAGTGACGTAACCCATGTCAGTATAGACGCGTTTCCATTCTCAGTTTGCAGAGAGGATCACTTTTCTAATGCGTCTTATTATCATCAGTTTAGGTAGGAGTTATTCCATTCTTTAGTTCATGGAGTCACTTAAAAGAAGAGAGCTAATACATATAGCCCAGCCAATCAACATCCCCTAAAGACCATTGCTTTCCGTTCAATGGCTTTACATATAGGTCATCAATCTCTTCAACAGCTACGCCATGACTAAGGTGCTCATGAAGCCTTAACCAAGAGTTAGTGCTTGGAGTTTGGACATAGCCTTGTGAGGAATAGAAATCATGAAGATCTGATATCAAAATAATGAAATCGACATCCCTATCCTTCACATACTCATCCAACTCAGACAGCATAGATGTACCAATACCTTTGCCTCGGACATTCTCAGCAACACAAAAATCAATAACACCTAATACTTTGTACGCACTGTCACCAACACTGACCATACGGTAATCAAGACCAAGGTAACCGACGAGTCGTCCTTCACGGTATTGCAGAGCTCGCATATGAGGGAGTTGTTTATAATAAGAACGCTCTACCTGATGATCGGGGAAGGCGCTATTTCTCAGAGCGGTAATGGCTTGATGTTGCTCTTTAGACACTTCAATTTCGGATATGATTTCCATACAGTCCCTTGTGATTTCTGACTCATATTTATTATTGTCATGAGATTTACATCAAATGTTCATACCCAATCAATGCCACGACTTAGTCCCACACTTTTCACACTGGTATTCGTAATCACTGTCGACATAAAAACCGGGAACATTATGGTCACCTTTGAACAATAACGTCATCAGGTACTCCATCAACACGCCTAATTTCCATTGTTTCTTTTCAGATTCAGCGTTCGCTTTAGATTGAGCATCGGAAGCGTTAACAGCAAGGTGCGGGGTAAGTGCGTTGCACTGCTCACAGTGATAAGGGTGTTTAATATACTTATTATCAAGCATTTATATAAGCCAACTAACATTTATAAAGTTGATGCATACTAACAACTTATCACTCGGTTCTCGAACTTATTGTTGTCCATTAGAGTTTTATTAGAAAGAAATGAGACACAAGATAATACCATGTGTCATGCATCTACTTTAATTGGCATTGCGGTGTTCAATAGCAGAACAAAAAGAGTAACCGTGTATCGTTTGAAGTTTAGTTAAGCGCTTTAATTAGAACCGTGTATTTCCACAGGTTTGTTTCATCTTCTCCAAGCTCGATACTTGCTTCGCCCCCCTCTTGATCAAGAATAAAAACCGGCATCTCACTACTAGACTCACCATTTTCATAATCGCATGACATTTTGGCCTCTAATAGAATAGCGTTAGCTTCATGCTTAGAAAGAACACCCGAATAAATGCACTTTTCAGTTTGAGATGTGACTTCCTGTCCGAAAGAGTCGAACTTAAAGGTTGGGAAATTGAGTTTTGATTCAGAATCCTCGACAGTGACCGACACTTGGTAATCGATCGCTTCAATATTGGTATTGGTTGCAAATGCACTACCAGAAACACTAAGCAGCAATAAAGCTAAAGCAGTGGTTTTCATGTTGTTCTTATTCCTTTAACAATGGGCTTGCTACGCTGAAGTAACACTATGAATTCCCGAGTTTAATTTAAACGTTGTTAGGTTGAAACTTCTTTGTCATTCCTTGGCATGATAGTTAACTTTTACTTTAATAACCCTTTGTCCGCAGCCCCTTCAAGTTGCACTTCTAGCTCTTTCCATAGAGCACGACTGCCTTTAGAAATACGCTCGCCATTGAAGGTCAGAACTTTGTCTTTGGATATGTTGTGCTTCTTCCAGCTGTGACCATCACCATGGATGTTATGAAGCAAAGGGGGTACTCTATCGATCGCCTTACCAAATCTGGCTTCCGGTGACTCACCCGCTTCGAACTCAAGCCATAGATCCAAGTACTCGGTGCTTAAATGGCTCGGCAATGATTTCAGCAAACGCTCAACGCAGTTTCTCTCTTTGAGCTTGTTTTCTTCGGTTTCACTGGCATAAATGATGGTATCTCCGGCATCGATTTCCCCAAGATCATGAATCAACAACATCTTCATCACTCGCGTAATATCGATTTCTTCATTGGCATAGTCTTTCAACATGAGCGCGCTCAAACAGACATGCCAACTGTGCTCAGCGGAGTTTTCATATCGATCCAATCCAACCGGTTTTGTCTGTCGATGAACATCCTTTAATTGTTCAATCTCGACCATGAATTGCAGAATGCCTTTGATCTCTTCCACGATGAGCTTCCTTATCTTAAGTTGATGATTTAGCGGTGCGGAGGGTTAACCTAACGAAAGAGAAGCGCTACTCCCAATGAACCGACATTTTGTAATACGCAACACCCGATTTTTCAAATTCAGAGCCTTCTACAGCCATCCCGAACTTTTGATAAAAACCTAAAGCCGTTGTACGCGCATCGCACCAAAAATATTGGATGTTTAAATCTTTGAGGTTAGAGATTGCATGATCAATCACGTTTGAACCGATTCCCTGCCCTTGGAATTCAGGCAGCGTGGCAAACTTTCTCAGCCTCGCTTCATTGCCTTGGATATAGATAGACGCGACACAAACCAACTGCTCACCAATAAACGCGCCGTAATGCGTTGCTTGTTCGTCATCTGGCACCATGCAAAACGACATCGGTTTATCAGGCCAAAGCACTTGATGCCTAACCGGAAGTACCTCAATCGCTGAAAGCTGTTTTATTTCCATATTCTCGGTTTAAACTCCCGACTTGATGACCCTTGTTGTAATTGCAGCGCTTGTGATTGCCATGATTATTATTACTAAGCTTATTATTACCAAGCTTGGTACGTCATTAAGTGATAACGCTCTAATCCCTCTCCCTCTGTGGACGAGATAGCAAAGCCTTGCGACTGATAAAAGCCAATAGCATTTTCATTAGCAGTCAGACACTTCAATGTCAGACCAGAGTAATGTTGTTTGCAAGTATTGAGTAAAGCAGAACCAGCCCCAGAACGTAGCGTTCGCGGGCAAACATAGAGGTGATGGATGAAGCTTTCAGGTTCCCAAACAGAGGCAAAACCTAAAACCTTGTCGCCAGAAACAACCACCCATATTTGCTCACCTTCTGTATCTAAATCGAAATCGGATAACTTAAAAGCGTCGGCATCAGCCCAATGAAAGGTGTCCTGTCTTGATTCTAGATAGAGCGCCTGTAAAGCGGTTAAATACTTGGGTTGATACCTTGTGACTTCCATGTCGCTCCTGCCAATCCGTATGACTAGAATTATGGTTGTGGGCTAAGCTTGCTTATCTATCTGTTAGCCATAGGGTGTTCAGGGTTTAACTGAAGCAGATCCCACAAGTTACCGTAAAGATCTTCAAACACAGCAACGGTACCGTAGCCTTGCTCTTTAGGCTCTCGGACGAAGTTTATGCCCAAAGACGTCATGCGTTCGTAATCACGCCAGAAATCATCGGTGTTTAAGAATAGGAATACGCGTCCACCAGCTTGGTTACCGATGAAATCGTGTTGCTCAGGCTTGGAAGCTCTAGCAAGTAACAGGCTCACACCGGTTGAATTTGGTGGAGCAACAACAACCCAGCGTTTATCTTCTTCTGGTAGATACGTGTCTTCGATGAGATCAAACTTAAGCTTGTTTACATAGAAATCAAGCGCTTCATCGTAGTCTTTTACCACGAGTGCAATGTGGACAATATTCTGTTTCATAACATACCTTGTTGGGGTTTTAGCTGCGTGGAATGATGCCATGAAGCAGGCAAAGACACTAGGTGTTAACACTTAGTTTGGTGCTATGGTTAAAACAGTCCCAAGAGTACTCATGTTTTAGTTGCTAACAAAGCACCGCAAGTCGCCAAAAAGCCACCTGATAATCTGTTCAATAGCGTCTTTGCTGAGCGCCCTTGAAATACAAAACGAGCTTTAGAGGCAGTGCAAGCATAGAGACTCAATATTCCACCTACAGCTACAGTTGAAATCACCAAAATCATCATCACATCTGTTGTGGTAAATGTCTTTAGGTCTATGAATGCAGGAAAGAAACCCATGTAAAACAAAATCGCCTTTGGGTTTGAAACTGTCATCAATAAGCCGATAGTCACGCTTGAGGCTTTCGTTCCTTGCTCCGAAGATGTACTCGATGATTCACTAACATCTGACGTCCATGTTGTGTAAGCCAACCAAAACAAATAGGCAACGCCTACATATTTAATTACCGTAGCAAATTCACCCATTGCGCTAGCTAAAGCCGATAAACCAGACAAAGCTAAGAATATAAAAATGTAATCCGCGATTAGTACGCCAAGCACCACTAACAAGCCTTGTTTCCAACCATAACTTAGAGACCTCGACAGAACTGCGAGAACGCTGGGTCCCGGTATGGCTGCAGATAGTAACATCGCAACAAATAGAGCTATTCCTGATGTAATTGACATGATCCCTCCCTAGATCGTTTGTCGTTCAAACGTTAAATTACTATCATTATTTCCCGTATTCTAAAAGCTATGCACCACCTATAACTCCCAGAATCCGAGTTCGACGCCAACTTGAATAACAATGGCACACATGCCGTGACGTGGTAACTCCATTGGCGGAACCACGACTTCGGCGCCTAGTTTCTCGGCTGCGTTGACTGCAGACTGAATATCCTCAACCAGTGTGTAATGACGAACAGTTGGTTCTTCAGTTTCACGAAGCGGTGCTCGAATGCCTATTACCCCACCATTAGATAACTTTGCAGTGCGCGCCCCACCAAGGTTCACATCTGCACCACTGAACTTCACGTTGTAGAGCTGAGCGTATGTTGCACAAACAACATCGACTTCTGGGGTAACCACTTCAAGATATTGAACTTTCATCAAATTTCCTTTTCGTGTTCTTTAAGGCTCTCAATCTGCATACAGCTGTGCAGGTATTTCTCATCAATAATTAATCGGTTTCATATTACTAAGCGATTCGACCGCGCATGATAAATTGCGGGCCTGCTGCGCCACCTAGATACTGTTCATTGGTATCTTCGAAGCCGCCTTTCTTATAACAGTTGAATGCTGCGGGATTTTTGCAATTCACAGTTAAGTAAATTGACTCATATGCTGAGTAATTCGCTTTTAAATATGGAAACAAAGCTTTGACCGTGCCAGTTCCTAAACCTTTACCTTGCTGGTTTTTATCAAGCACAAAAGCTCTTAACCCAATGCTTCCTTCAGGGCAAAACTCATAAGAATCTGCGTAAGCGATATCCAGCTTAAAGAAGCCAACAACTTCGTTATCAGACTTAATCACGTGCAAGTGCGTGGTTTCACTGCCGTCTAATAAAAACTCTGCAGCTGTGCCAGCGAACTTGACCTGTTCATCGGCGAGTTGGATGGCCTGAACTGACGCCACATGCGATTCTTCAAGCCTTTCGATAGTTATCATTGTTGTTCCTTCTGTATAACACGCGCGAAAAACCGACTAGAGCTCATCGCTAGTGTCTCGAGAACCGTAGTTTGGGAAGTTGATATTAAGAACGTTATCGTCCTCAAGCGTGAATAGAACACTTCCATTCTCTACACCGGTTTCGTTCCTATCTGAACATCCTAGAAACAACTCCCAATCAAACGAATATTGAAGTCGGTATTGATTCGCATTGATGTGCAGAACGTCTTTGATTTTGATACCGTTCACCACATGTGCCATATCATCGATGTATGACAGATCAGGGATTAACTTTTCTTCGAAATCACTCTTATGCTCGGTTAAGAAATTGAGCAGTTCAGAACATAACTCGGAGCCATGAACCGATGGTTTAGACAGACTAGAAAACAACATTTCTAAATACTCCAAGGATTGTTTTGATATTGGAAAGATGGGCGCGAATCTGTTACAAATTCAAGCTCAGCCAGCGCGAACCTTTAAGGCTAAACGTTACTATTATCCGAGCTATTAAACGAGTACATTCGAACTTCATCTCGAGGAAACCAGCCCAATTTTTCGTAAAACTGTTGAGCGTTGATGTTGTCGTTATAGATAAACAAGTGGGTCTTCGGGATGCCTAACCCTGCAAGGGCGTTGACCGCCTCTGCAACAAGCTTACAACCTAACTTTTGCCCTCTGAAGTTGGCCGAGACAGCTAAGTGTTGTAAATACCCACGACGTCCATCCGTTCCGACCAACACAGCACCAATGATCTCGTTGTTATTTTCAGCCACAAAACTCAGACCGGGGTTACGATCTAAATAGCTCCCAATACTTTCTTTCGAATCGGCATCGCGAATACTCATGCCTTCTGTCTGGCACCACAACGCGATCACTGAGTCGTAGTCTGAAATTGCCATTTCCCGTATGTTGACCACTCTACTCTCCTTGTATATACGGGGTCTTTATTTGCTACTTTTTGACGAGCGACTTGGTGAGAAACGATAGCGAGGAATCTACAGGGTAATTTTCTAACACCATCTGGCATTCATACCCTCGTTTCTCATAGAAAGGCTTAGCTTGGAAACTTAATGTATCGATCAGTGACGACGTACAGCCTTGAGACTTCGCATACTCTTCAATAAGTTCAAGCAACGCACTACCGACTTGCTTTCCTCTCATCGAATCATCGACCCAGAGAAACTTAATCAGTAACCAGTTTCCCCAAAGATCAGCGACAATACCACCAACTTTGTTGCCTTCCACCATCGCGTAATACGCAACTTGAGACTTGGGTATCCCTTCGAGAAACGGTGTGTTGTGTTTGATTAACCCGCCTCGGACTTCATTAATGTCGTCATCGGAGGGCTCGATATCTAATTGGTATTCCATTGACTTCCTATCTATAGATTAACCGATTGTCTTATAATAATTGAGTCTTAAATAAGGTCTATCTGGCGCTAATTGAGATATACACAGCGTCCAGATTAACCATAACTAATTGTACTATCTATAATTTTAATTTCGAGTCATCAATTTTTTTGAAATTAACTCAACACAATGCTTTGCTGATTGACTAACACCCGATAACTGAAAGAAACCATGGATTACACCCGAATAGCGCTGGCAACTAGCATCAACACCTTGCGACACCATTAACTTATAGAGCTGTTCGCCTTCGTCACGTAATGGATCGAACTCGGCAGTGATGATGGTTGTCGTTGGCAGTCCGTTAAAATCACAGTTCAAAAGGTTGAGTTCAGGCTCATTGAATGCATTAGATTTATTATTTGTGTATAACTCGAAGCCGGAAAGCAACATGTTTGCCGTTATAATATAGTTTGTGCCATTTTCCACGTAACTGCGTGAACTTCCTTTAGGATCTAGCATCGGATAGATAAGAATTTGCTGGCTCGGTAACCAAGACTCATACTTTTTTAGTCTCAATGTTGTCGCCAACGCTAATTGCCCACCGGCACTATCACCAACAAACGCCATTTGTTCGATATTGCCACCATATTTGCGACCAAACTCCTTGATACCAAGTACAGCTTGATACACATCGTCGTGCGCCGCTGGATATGTATGCTCAGGTGCCAGTCTATATTTGATGCAAATAACAATTGAGTTAGATTGAAGGGCAATCTGTCTTAATTGAACATCATGTGTTTCAAAGCCACCGCTGATAAAGCAACCACCGTGGAAGTACACTGTGATAGGTAGATTCGATTCGGTCGTAGGCTTATAAACTTTTATCTGCACACCATTTAATGCATCTAAGAATTCGTGTTCTATTTTAGGACTCTTCCCCGCTAAAACGGTACTGCCAATATAGCCAGTACGTCGCTCTTCGATGGTTTGGAGTGATGGGCAAGGTTTACCATTGGATTGGAAGTCTTCGACTAGATCTTTAATGCCTGGTTCTAAATGATTCGTCATTTTATGACTCAATGATTGAAAAATCGAGGGATGATATATCAAAAGAAAGGTATGTACATACATACAGCTTTAATTTGTGAGCTCAATTAAAACTCTTGTTCAGATTCTTAATAATCCGAGAGCAATAACTACATAAATGCTTCAAACCAAAGCAGCAAATCTAAGTTTGATCTCGAAGACTAAGCATTAATAGTGTTATTAATTTATAGGTAATACGGACATTTACTTATACAAGCTAAACTTCTTTGTAAACTCACGCAGGATTTCCGTGTCACCAAACAGGCATACACCAAGATACTCAAGGTCTTCTTCTTTGGTTTCTTTGGTTCGTTGCTGCTGCTCAACAGAACCACCTTCGATCATTGAGCTCGTAAAATCGGTAAATTTAATACCACGGCTGAAGGCTTCTTCACGCACTTTTCTAAGCTTATTTGAGTTGTCTGCTTTCAGCACGATGAAAGGGTAATGAGATAAATTAGGGTGGACATTGCCATCCAAGTCTTCATAGTCAACGTAGCAAGTCTCGTCACTTTCTAATTGATTAGATAGGCCAACGCTCAAGTGCCCTAGCACGTTCAATGTTCTTCCTAAATCCATCTTTTTGCTTAAAACCGCTATGAATCGTTTTTGGCTTTCGTCTGGTAAATGGCTCACTACATATCCTCATTCATTCTTAATCACAGTATTTGTATAACGCATTACTGGGGCGTGAGCAATGCAACCTTAGTACTCAGTTAATACGTTTAGTCTATCCAATAATCTCGAGCAAAGACCAGTATTTGGTATCCAACCACAAGGTCATGATTTAATGAATATCTTGGCAGAACCTAAAGAGATAACCGTCTGGAGTTTGAACGATGAACTGCTTCTGAGTCGCGATCGAATCACCACATTGATAAGACTTCGACTCTAACGCTAAGTAAATAGAATCAGCGGCGCTTTCGTTAACTCTCTGATATAGAGGTTCGATATCGATAACATCCCATTGGAAGTTAACACCACGCCCTAGCGGAAACTCCAGATCACCTGAAAGCCATTTTCGACTTTTGCCCGCAATCCCTTCAAGCATCACATCAACACCATCAAGCGTTAGATAAGCAAACTCTTCATCTGGGCGATCGTATTTCACTTCAAACCCCAACACATCGACAAAGAAGGATTTGCTCACATTAATATCGAAACAATAAAGCTCTGGAACTACTCGTAATGTCATGATTTACCTATTCACTAAATAGCGAGAGATTAGTAAGAATCTAATCAGGATTTCCACTCTAATATAGATTTAATTAATCTGTGTACTTTAGCTAGCTTTGTAAAGCCTTTCGTTGATCTCCCAAAGCGCGTTTCTGTTCGAGTCATATGTTAGAAGTTCAATAGCTTCTTGGTAGTCACACCAACGGTAATCTGTGTGTTCATTTGATAATTGAGGATCTTTCGTCACTTTAACTGAGAAGGAATGCTCAGGAATTACGAATGGATGCTCAGTCCAATTGTGATTTCCTGCATAAAAGACTTTTGGAAGCATGCACATTGAATCGAGCAACTGCCAATTACAACCGACTAGCTGAGTCTCTTCAGAGAGCTCTCGTTTTGCTGCTTCAAGTAATGATTCATTGTCTTCGCCACCACCCGATATTGCCTGCCAAACACCATTGTCCCTTCTGCGTGCGATTAAAAATCGAGATTTGTTATCGACTGTTTTGTAGGGAAAGACTAAAACTTGAAAAGGTGATCTCATTGATATGCCCTCCAATCGTTCACGTTTACGGCGCTAGCTTCCCAAGGATGACCGGATCGTTAAGCAAATTCGTCAGAGGAAGAAACAATGGCTCTGGTAACTCATCGAGCTTAAACCATTTCCATTGCTTACATTTATCAGGCTCTGTTATCTGTGGTTCGCCGCTAGCGTCAGAAGCAACAACAAACAGCGTAATATAGTGCTTGTTCTCTTTCTCAAAAATATCATTGGTAAAAGTCAGCTTCTCAAATGCACTAACAACTAAGCCAGTCTCTTCGAGTGTTTCGCGTTTGGCACACTCTTCGATACTTTCACCCCACTCAAGGTGTCCGCCCGGCGTTGCCCACGTATGAGCCCCATGAGAACCAATTCGTTCTCCAAGTAGTACTCGACCTTCACGTAGAATAACCGCAGCTACACCTACTCTTACTTCCTGACTCACTTAAAACTCCTTAAGAAAGAAATCCAACCTTCAACGATAAATACCATGTATAACGAATCAATCTCGATTAATTCACTGTTCTACTTCGACCAATATCTTTATGACTCTAGTATTTTGTTACCACGTACGATCTGATAAATAGCGATATTTTTCTCAGTCAAAAGCCTCACGAGATCTGGTACACATTGGATAGGCATCGCAAGTTCATACCCAAACTCCAAATGTGAAATAGACGTTGACGGTGACTGACCAACAAACGACTCAAGTATGCTGAGAGCCGTTCCTTCCCACTCTCCAACTTCAAAATAAACGTTATACATGTCTTCGCTATAATCTCTTGGCGTACCAGCTTTCATCTCTTGTACCCTGTTTTGTGTTCCATCTATGATGTTCGCTTTAAGTTAAGATACGCGTTATGCCGTCTTACATTATTGTTCACGTTTATGTGTACGTTACCCAGCTCGAGCACCATTAGGCATTTCGTTTTCAGGACAAGCTAAACACGGATTTAATTTGTCTTCATAACCAATATCAAACAACATCCCTTGAGACACTTCACCCGCCATCTTTCTTTCAGGCAAGTTCACAACAAACAAAGCTTGCTTGCCTTCGATTTCTTTCGGGTTTTCTCGCTCTTGTTTAATGCCAGCCAAGATTGATCGCTGATGATCGCCAAAGTCGACGGTGAGTTTCATCAGCTTATCTGATTTAGCGACTTCAGAAACCTTTACGATTAAGCCGACACGAATATCTAATTTTGCGAAATCATCAAACGTAATTTCATCTTTAATTGGAGCGTATTTCATAAACCAGACCTCGTTGTTTCCAAATCACATAACGCACAACTAAGTCACTAACAATGCTGAGACTAGATTCAAATTTACCACTGACGCCAAACTGAATTAAATACCCAATGTTAAGAGCGATCCCACAAAGCTTTATAGATCAATTCCAAGGAAGCACTTTTACTTGCTGCCATCGAGCCTTATAGCCAGTGGTCATTTTGTTGTAATTTACTTCTGTCATTGCTCGCTTATTCGGCTTAATCAGCATATCAAAAGCGTCCTCTACACCGTATGGGGCAAACAACTTGATACCGCCTGAATCATCAAGAGTAAACCCGATAGCAAACGCAGAAAGCCAAGACTCGATACCTTGTTCAACACGATCGTATGGCTGAATGAAGCAACCGAACTTCTTAGCGTAACGCTCATGAATGGTCGCTTGGTTCTTTACGTCCACGTCGACACAATGACTTAGCCGCGAACGAATGCGGTTTTTGAACTCATCTTCGGTAATAGCTGAGGTACTATTGAAATAGACAACATCGAAGTCTTTGACTTGGTCTAGAAGCGGTTTGTTTTCTATATCATTCCAGATGATTTGAGTGATAGCACCGCCTGCAATATAGAAGTTTGGCAAGCCCACCTCACGACATACTTTGGCTGTATCGATTAGCTCAGGAACTTGTTGAATGAGGTTCTTTAGTTTTTGTTTATTCATCGTTCTCTTTTTATCTGATCACGAATCGCACATTGCCCAACGGAAATAAGGTCTTTGACCATCCATTCGCTCAACCTCTGCACCCAACCTTTTGTAGAAATCATGCGCTTTCTTATTATGTGGACTTGCCGTCCATGAGATGTGAGAGGCATATGATGACTCCGCTTGTGATTTTAAAGCCAACATAAGTTCACGGCCATACCCTTTTGATCTTTGATTTCCTGTAACCAATAGGTCGTCAAGCCAGATTGATGGCTCTCCACTGAAGGATGAATATCGATAGTGATACAGTGCGAAGCCAAAAGGCTCACAATTCCGTTCCAATATTAATGCATGGGCAAATGCGTAATCACCAAATAATGTGCGTTCGATTTTCTCTATAGTTGTCGAGATTTCACCACTAAACCCTTTCATACTCCGGTCAAAGTCAGCTTTTTGTTCAATAAACTCTAACAAGACACTTGAGTCTTCTTTCGTCGCAATCCGTACGCTCACTCTCTTCTCCATGGGTAAATTTATTCGTTGTCGCCTAACGCCTGTTAATTGATGACAAATGCCACGCGTTACAAATCAGCTTGCTGCACCAATTAAGTTTTTTGTTTCGCAGACGTTATTGCTTGGGCTATTTTAGCCCTGTGATTTTCTTCCCACTCAGCGAGTGTTAATGAAGCTTCGTCACTTGCTTTCTTTGAAGCCATTAGAAACACTTCATCTTTTCTTGATTTAGGAATAACGACAATACCCTCTACATCAGCAACAATGATATCTCCCGTAGAGACCTTTGCTCCCCCGCAAGTGATTGGATCACCCAATTCAGAATAGACCTCTTTCTTTCCCGGTACTGGATGAACACCTTTCGCAAAAACTGGAAACTTCATATCTGAAATTTCACTCAAATCTCGAATGACACCATCAATAATAAAACCTTTGATACCTCGACTCTTAGCGACTGCGCATACATTACCGCCGGCTACTGCATATTCGCTATCAACTCCATCCACTACAATGATGGAACCTTTTGGTGCTTCGTATATGGCTGAATGAAGCATTAAATTATCACCAGACGTTAACTGGACAGTAAACGCTTCTCCAAAAATTGGCGGCATTCCCTGCCAAAGAGGACCAATACTAAAATTAATAAAGTGGTCGTTACTTAGTATGTTTCCGTACTCGGTTGTCGCAAGTTTTGAAAAATCTGACTTCATATTTTCACTCCATGTTTGAATGAAACCTGCCGGTCTATGTATGTTGCTTGATATGTTGAGGCTATCCGCTTAGTTTCTTAGACATATTGAAACCGGTAACCTCAAAGCCAACTTCTTTATACAACTTAAGCGCCCGCTCATTATGATATGCGACCCTCAGTTTTATTTGATTGATACCAATAGCAAGTAGTTGGATCTCTAACGCAGAAATTGATTGAGTACCATAACCTAGACCTCGATGTTCATTCGAAATGAAGAAGTCATAGATAAACGTAGATTTATCCCCAATATTGACTGAGTGCCATAGGTAACCCACAAGCTTACATTCACCATCGACTTCAGCATCAATGCATAATAGCGAATGCTCATTGCTCTCTAGTCCGTTAGGGAAGCTGCGATGCAAGTCCTTCTTTGCCAATTCGACTGCAACGTCTAAAGAATGCCCATAGTTTCTAGCTATTTCCTGACTGTAATCGTCAATAAAATACTGACAATATGCTGGATATTCGTCTTGGCGCATTCCTCTAAGTACTACCATGTTCATCCTTTATAAACGTTGAATTCAATTAGTAACATAACGCCCGCTTGAGCAGATTACAACGCTACCAATGCTCTCAAATTTAACAGCTAACCCACTGAAGTTAAACGAGTGGGAACACCAATACCGCCGCATGCCAAAATGCCAAGCGTACCGAATCGCGCCTAAGTTGTTTGTGATAACGAAACATCTTCGTTTACTCGCAGCTTAACTGGTCTACTGACACTTTCTGTGTCTAACGAAGGCTACAACCAAAGCCAGCAACGCAAGTAGCTCAAAAAGCCAAAATAGAGGAATAAGCCCGAATGGCTCAACCAACACACCATTTTCATCTACGTATGAACCTATGGTGTTATAAGCAATGAAACACAAAAGGCCACTAACGCAGAAAAGAAAGCTGATTTTATACTTACGGAGAAAATTCATCGAAGCCTCAACATTTGAATATCTAAAATGTCAGACACTTTGTAAGAGAACATGGTTCACTCGGATAGGCATAATTGGTTAGACGAGTTATCGCCGCTTGAAGTAGCTGACATCGCGATCACCTCACCCATTGTGCCGAAAACACTAAAGTTGATTCTAGCTGGAAATGCCAAGCGTTTAGCATCATTTTTATATACCGAAATGGATAATAAACACTTGTTATGTGCTTTTTATTGAGGCCTATCTTCTGGGTTATCACGATACCAAGCTTCGAGCAGTTCCCGACCATAGATGACTTCTGTCTGCATATGCATGTAAAGAAGGAATGCAGCCAATAGAAAACTAACTCCGTTCAACCACCTTAATGCTTGTTTACGCTCTGCATCATAGAAAAACATACTGACACCAACAAGCAAGAAAGGATAACAACCTATAAGAAGTAACAACCAGCCAAGGTAACTTGATATTGCCATATCTGTCATTTCCACCCCCTCAGAGCCATTAGAAAACTCATTGTATATTAGAGTAACTATTCAGCTATTAGGAGTTCACATAATCGAGTTTCGAGGCACTTCAAGTTGGGGGTTGATGCTGGGATGTTAGGCGTGAGCACCACCTAACCGAAACCATTACACCGCAAACACAAAACTCGACCGAAACTAAAAAATGCCGAGCGTTGTGAATTAGTCTTAAGCTAATAAAAACTAAGTGCTACTCTCCACTTTCAAAGTGGGCAAATATTTCTGCGCCAGTCATATTTTGTGTTTCATTTTTAAATTCGTAGTATTCGGGCTTTTCATCGATAAAAATCTGATGAGTTAATTTGTAGTCATCCCCAGACATCAATAAACCGACAGGAAGATGATACTGATTATTTGGCACTAAAAAGTAAAACAAGTGAGTACCACATTTACCGCAGAACCCTCTCTCAGCCCAATCGGATGACTTATATCTCACTACATTTGATTCACCTGATATTTTGACGGAATCAGCACAATCAATGACTAACATCGGCCCGCCAGACCAATTTCTACACATACTACAATGACAAGCCCCCAATTCATTACTGGCGTACTCTACTTCCAACTCAACCGAGCCACATAGGCACTTTCCTTTACCTTTCATGAATCCTCCAATCTTTGCAATGTGTGTAACAATAATAGCAGATCACGCTTTTTATACCGATGACTTAATAAGAAAAGGCTATTTTTTGTTCCCCTTCTCCGACAGATACGCAGCGTACTCTTTAGAAATCCATTTATGAATATGAAGCCCTGTTTTACGAAAGAGATACCAATCTATAGCAGCTAAAATCACCAATCCGATTACAGTTCCCATTACAAAACCTCCATGCTCATTGAAATGTCACTCTACCAAATAGTTAAGAAAGGCACCGTGAACCTAAACAAACTATTAAGACTCGACATGGGTAGTTACTTTCATTCAGGAATGAATTGCAGGGGTATGATGTGCGTTTAGGTGGCGAGCATCGTAATACCAACTTAAACACTTAGACCTACGCATAGTGCGAATGCCAAGCATTGTGAATCTTATTAAGTTTATTGTTATGTTCGTACTTAAAGAAATTGAAGAACCAAACAAGTAATAAATGCAGGTAAACCGGCTATAAAGAAGACCAAACCTGTCTGGTAGTTCATGCGATAGTGATCGTGTTGATCTTTTTCGAAATCATGCCCTTCTACCATTTTGTAGACCTTATCTGTTCTCGGGTCATCTAACCGAGTTGTCTTACTATGGATGCCTGCTTCCCACATTAGTTTCGCTAAAATCCATATAACGATGACAACAAAGAACAGGAAGTCGACCAACTGAGTAGTCGCGAAGAAGGGAATAAACTGGGCTAGAGCTATAACCACAAGTGCAGCTGATAGGTTAATGAGAACCACTTTCTTGAATAAATCGAGCAAATATCTCCCCCTAGAACATAGCGCCCTCTTAAGTAGCTGACAACCACCACAGAACTTAATCCATTGTTCTGTAATTACTAAAGCTGATTCAAACCATAAATGCCGAGCGTTAGAATCTTGATTAAATGTTTGTATGGATAATGAGCTTCCCATCTGAGTCGAACGAGTACGTTTTGAGCATTTCGTCTGTAAAAAATGAAATGATGTTGCCTTCTATATCCTTCAAAACAAATCTAGATTCTTGATCATTTGTGATTTCAAGAGTTTGTTGAATCACAGAGTATGGCATTTCAAATTCCAGACCGCTCATTTCAGCTAGTATCCCGTTGATCTTCGCGTAATTGCGTTTCAATAAATATGAGCCATGCGAAGAGCCCGTGTCACTATTAACCTCACCAAAACCTAAGCTAGTAAGCTCAAAAATAGATACGGTTTTGTTTCCAGTATTGTCGTAAAACTCTTCTAACTTAGCATTAAAATGAACATGTCCATGTTCATTCATTAAGGGGCGCAATGCTTCTTTACCACTCTGTGTGAGATGCGGTTTCCAAGTCGCCAGTTCTGTCAGGGGATTATAGAAAGTGATGTTTATGCAAATGGTTTTGATAGTACCTTCTTCGTCGAGCTCGGTGCTTGGTCGAAGTTCAAACAACTCAATCCCTTTCCCACCGGGAAACTGTTCAGCACTTTTTGCATATTTGATCGCGGGAGCAGTATAACCCGTAGCGGAATAAAATTTTCCAGCATTGACATTCGCTAGGTCAGGTAAAGCACCACCCAACTTCTGTAAGTCTCCACGCCCAACTTTTTTACCCTGTATTGTGTAGTCTTTTACTTCACCCATTCTTAAAGAGTCATCTTGACCAGAAAGGACATCAATTTGATAAAGACTCTTTGAGAATGCCCCTCTGACTTTCTTATCATGAGACACAGCATCACCGCTAGCTACATGCTCAGCAATACATGCTAACATCTCGTAAGCTGTCCCTGCTTTTGAAGGTTTTTCGCCGAAAATTTGTTCAAATAGTTTGTCTATTGGGGACATATTTTCCTCTTGTTCCATAACGCCCACTTAAACTGTGAGTGAACGTGTGCCATGTTAAAGCGAAGCGAGTTCGGCACGCGTTCACGAATCAGATTTAAAGCGATTGTTAGCTTGATCGGTTAAGTAGTTCGCTTAGCTCTTTGTCTGCTGGAGTTTCAGTATGCTCTAACCATTGCTGTGCGATTTCTGAAGCATTCATGATTGTGTTCATATCAGCTTGAGTTAATTTGAGACTTGGTATTGAATTACCAATTAACAAAGAAACCGTTGCTGCTTTCTCAGCCAACTCAATCATTATAGGCTTTAATTCTTTACCGCCTTGGCTAGCTTCTAAAAGTTTGCTGGTAGTCTGCGCCATATACCAAGCTAGTCCACCCCATTGAGAAAGACCTTTTGATTTGAAACGAGAATCAATGTCTTTAAATAGAGCTGAATTAACAATAAAGTTGTATTGCTCATATGTGTATTCCTGCTCAAGTCCTTGAGCCTTAAGTTGCTGCTGACAAGCGTCCAGTGCTTTTTTCAAACTTTCGCGCTTAAAAAAAGAAAACATTTTTGGTCCTCATATAAAGTTAAAATTGCTAATAATATTAACATTTGGATGCATTGAAAGCTAACAGCTATTAGACAGAAAAATTCTGTCTAGTTTCTAAGATAGGTAAGCAATATACAACCAAGCCATTGCATAACAATGACTTATATCACAGCTAGTTTAATGCATGTGAAAAGTCGCTTACTTTAGCTCATCTGGAATGCGGCGATCTTTGTGGTAATACTCTCGGTCTCGTTCGTTGATTTCGCGTACCACTTTGCATGGGTTGCCGACTGCGACGACATTAGCTGGGATGTCTTTGGTGACGATGCTGCCTGCGCCTATTACTGAGTTTTCACCAATGGAGACACCGGGAAGTACGACGGTGTGTGCGCCAAGCCATACGTTGTTGCCAATACGAACAGGAACATTGAACTGCGCTGCTTTTAGCCTGAGTTCTGGGCTGATGGGGTGTGTACCAGTGGCGATGGTCACGTTAGGCGCAATCATCACGTTGTCGCCGATGAATACGTCTGTGTCGTCGACCAGAGTTAAATTGAAGTTAACGTATACGTTGTTGCCTAGGTGGGTGTGACGCCCCCAGTTCGCGTGTAACGGCGGCTCGATGTAGCAGCCCTCACCGACTTCGGCGAACAGTTGCTTCATGATTTGTTGTCGTTTATCCCCTTCACTAGGACGAGTGTGATTAAAATCGTATAGCACTTCTAAGCATTGAGTTTGCTCAGCAACCAAATCAACGTCGTCACAGTAGTAAACGTCTTGGCTGTGCATTTTAGCCTTTATATCCATGTTTGAACCTATTTGATCATTGCCTTATGTCGGCATAAATAAAGAAACAGATGGATAATTTGAAGTTTTCACTGGCCTCAATGCAAGTTGGATGAATCAGCGCGACCTGATGTTTTCAGCCACACGCCACAGCACACCACTTGGGTCAGTGATACAAAACTCAAGCATTCCCCAAGGCTGTTCAACAACCTCGGAAACGATAACTTCAAATTCCGACACTACATTAGAGTTTTGGATGTGTTGATACCAACTTTTTACGTCTTCAACCAGCAAGTGCATCATGTAATTGTGACAGTGCGCAGGTTCATAAAAGTTTTGCAAAAGGAAGGCGCAACTGCCGTGTCGTAGATAGGCGATATCGTGAAATTCAGACATCACTTCGAAGCCGATTGACTGGTAAAAACGCTTGGATAAATCGAAGTCTTTCACGGGTACGAAAGACTTAATTTCTGAGACTTTGAGGTTTTCCATCCTAGATCCTTATAGTGTTGATATTCTGATCCTGACACGCTTAACGCTTTAAGTGGTTACAGCGTTTATTCAGAGTCCTGCTGAAATGAGTCGACTTCGGCTTTAGTTAGATAACGCCACTGACCTGCTTCAACATCTAAACGAACATCACCAATCTGCTCACGGTGTAGTCCAACAACTCGATTCCCTACCGCAGCAAACATTCGTTTTACTTGATGAAACTTACCTTCTGTAATTGTCAACAGCACTTCTTTACTGGTAATCACTTCGAGTTCTGCCGGACGCGTCAGATTTTGTTCGCCCTGCAATTTAACGCCCGCTTTGAACTTGTCAGCGACATCATCTTTGATATCTCGTGACAATGTCACGCGATACACCTTCTTACATGACTTGGTTGGCAGAGTGATGTTGAATGACCATCGCCCATCATCGGTAATCAAGACTAAGCCTGTTGTGTCTGCATCTAAGCGTCCTGCGATGTGCAGTTCTGATGCTTTTTCTATCTGGATGTAGTTAAAGAGTGAAGGATAAACTTCATCGATATTAGAGCAGATAGTACCCGCAGGCTTGTGCATTAGGAGGTATCGAAATTCACGCAACTTAAGCGGAGTGCCATTTAACAAGATGGTGTTGCTTTCATGAACCTGAGTCGATTCATTGGTCACAGCCTCACTGTTTACGTTCACCTCGCCATTATGGATGCGTTCAATCGCTTCAGGCTTGGTTAGGTCAGTGCTTTTACATAGGTATTTATCAAGGCGCATTAATCGTCGGCACCACATTTTGCGCATGGCTTGTAAGTACGTTCGCCTTGAGCAATCACCACATAGTCTCGAACGCAGTTATCACATAGCGCCAACTTTGGGTAAGCGTCTCTCTGTTTCTTTGCGTTGATGTTGCCTTCGGTGGTGTATACAGTTCTCATTTTGATGCCTTTGCTTGAATAACGTGAGAGGCGCAAATTGTATCACTGTTTACAGCTTTGATTGGAGTGGTGGTGCATAGATAAATTGATTTTAAACGCCGTCATTCCATGTTCTCGCCCCGTAATGGCTTAACCATGAACAACAAAGTCAACGTGCCACGCCTATCAGTGGTAAAATGATAAAAGCTCACCAACCAATGAAGTCACTAATGAAAAATTGTAATCAATGCGGGAAATGCTGTATCAAATACGGAGATGGTGACCTTGCCGCAACGCAAGAAGAGATTGATTTGTGGGAGTTGTTCAATCCAGACATCTTTGAATATGTTCGAGGAAGCGAGATCTGGTTCGACCCTGAATCAGGCGAACGTTTAACTCGCTGCCCTTTTCTAGAGCTAGTTCCGACGAAAGACACCAAGGCTCAAGCCAAGTACACATGC
>NZ_CAWPOA010000101.1:214595-233721 GCF_963889365.1 Vibrio sp. OPT20
AGCATTTACTTAGACCGACCAGAAGATTGCAGACACTATCCAAGCCTGATTAATGAGATGGTACGAGATGAGTGTGAAATGATTGAGGTGGTGGATTTACAAGACACGAAGAAAGCTCAAAGGAAACTCGACCTGTTGATGAAAGACAGCCGCCCTTCAAGCTATTCGTAAGCGATGATCTTTTGAAGATCAATCTTCAGTATTAGCTAGTAGCCGCTAAAACCTTAAGACAAATACTGGTTCGCTTCTAACCAATCAAGCGCAACCAGTGCCGCCAATGAGCATACCGCTCTGTCGTTACCATCAACAAACTTAAGCTCTTCGATTTCGGCATCTGGAGACAGTTCACCAGTATAATCAGCAAGGTAACAAGTCAATTGCACTGATACGCCTTCCGCTTTGCCATCAGCTTGACCTGTAAAGGTCTCAACGTATTTGATGGAATCAGTCACTAAATCAACTGAGATCTCTTCTTTGATTTCACGAACCAGTGCTTGCTCATCGCTTTCGCCAGCTTCACGCTTACCACCCGGTAGGTAGAACAGTTCTTTGCCTTTTGATCTCACCATCAACAACTTGCCGTCTTTGATGAATATCCAAGCCAGCTTATCAATTACCTTATGCATGTCGTTAGACCTTATTTCTGTTTTAGTTCTCGTTATTACTGAATCTGGCCGCGCTATTATCCACGACCAAACAAAGCCTGGGTATGTTACACGCTGCAATGAATATACTCTATTGAATCGAATCGGAAATATCATAACCAAAACGAAAAATGACAGCCTTCGAGACAAGGCTCGTCAACTGGCATTGGCGTTATTTATTGGTTGTTCGCTAGCGGTCCGTAGATAGAATCAATCGACTAGCCACTTAAGCGCTGAGTCATGGCCTTCGAATGACTTAATCTCACCAGACACAAACCAACTGCCGACTTTTGATGCCATTTCTTGCCAGCTTTTATCACCATATATCGCGATTTTGTCTATCTTCGAATTGAGCTCTAATCCCAGTTTGAAATCATCCCAAGCAGCACGCAACTCCCAACCCGTTAAGGTGGAGATGTCGACCAGCATCTTAAGTTTCGATGAATCGAGTTCTTCTAGCGTGGTATTCAGAATTGGTATCATTGCTTGATAATCATCATGTGTGAGTTTGCCTTTCGCTTTGAACACAACGATAGTTTCACCGCTAACACGTTCAATTCCAACCGATATTCCGTGACGTTCGATACTCATAACCTAGCCCTCATACTAGAAACTAGAGTTAGCTTAGAGGATTAAACAACAAAGAGATGAGAGGTTTGCGTCAAAACAGACAAGCGCTTTATCTGAACTTAATATCAGAGAGTTAATCGCGCTTTTCCAACAGTTCGCTTAGGGATTGAACTTGCATGACATTCGGATGCTCTGACTTAAGATCAGCACTTTCCGTGTTCAACCACACCGCTTTCAAACCCGCTTCAAGTGCTGGGTAAATGTCTTTCTCTAGAGTGTCGCCTACCATGGTGATGTCTTGTGGTGCAACACCGAGCTTAGAAATAATGGCAGGATAGAACTCCGGCTCAAACTTGGAAAAACCTATGCTCGCCTTACAAAAATAACCCAAGATATATTGAGACAGGCCAACGCGCTCAAAGGCTCGAATGATGTCGTCTTTACTGGAATCACCAGCATTGGTGGCAACATAAACTTGGTGATTTTTGGAGAGTTCAGCCAGTAATGCACGAGCACCACTCACTTCTTGTACGGTTTCCCAGTCGCACATCTTCCCTTGTGCGTCTGGGAAATCGACCATCAGCGTATTGCCCCAGTCGAATAAGACTATTTCTGTTAATTCGATTAGCTTTGTCATCTTGCCTCCTGCATACGATGAATTATCTAATGTTTAAGCGAGCCTATAAAAACTTCTCGATCAGGATCTCGTCAAAGTATTGGTCACCAATCTTACCGTGTTTCTTAGCCGTTCCGACGATTTCAAAACCTTGCTTAAGGTATACCGCTAACGCGCGCTCGTTGTCTGCTCTTACATAGGCGAACAGCTTTTCATAACCTTTGGCTTTCGCTGATTTGAATGTGTAATCAAACAACTGCTTGGCGACGCCCTGCCCACGGCTATTGGCATCAACATAGGTTCCAATGATACCAACATGGCCAAAGGCTTTAGTATAAGTAGCAAATGGTTCGACATTCTGGAAGCCAAGTAACTGACTCGTAGCTTCGTTAACTGCAACGCTAAACACACCACGCTCAGGGAACGACTCAATGAATGCCTTTTCTTCATCAACAGTAAAAGTCTGATCCAAGATCGTATAACGCGCTTCGATAATGATTGGATTCAAGACATCAATAATGCCTTGTGCATCTTCTACTGTTACTTCTCTGATTGTTAAGCTCATGCTTCTCTACCTTTTTATTGCTTTGGGCAGATTCTATCGTTACATGCGATCTCTTTGATAGGACAGAATGTTGTCGAAAGCGATATCGAAGTAGAGTTCGTAGCTATTTTGTTCAACATAGCCCAAATGTGGAGTCGCAGTAACGTTTGGTAAGGACAATAACGGTTCGGTGTCCAGTTATCTTGCTTTAGTCAAAGATACCTAAAGTGCCATGCCTTACGATTCAACACATCACGCGCGGGGACTTCACTATTGATAAACCACTTTGAAACGCTCCAACATAAGTAACATGTCTTCACTTGGTGATATCTTGAGTTCTTCACATTCACGTGAGAAGAAATTCCAGTGTGCTTTTCTCCACCATTCTAGTGTTTTGTCACCCTCGCCTTCTGCAGCAGCAAACTCCGCACTCACTTCGTTGTATTTGCACGACGACACCGACGTGATCTCAACAATACATACGGGCTTACCATCCCAATCGGTGACGACTTGCAAGTGACCAACTATGGGTCTCGTCTCGCCTTCATGGGTATACCAGTGTTCAAGGCCGCAGGACGCCTGTTTTTCACCTTTTAAAATCAACTGTGCGCAGAGGTTAGCGTTGTACTCGTCGGCGCAGTAATAATCAGCACTAAAGGAGGTGTATTGCGAGGCAACGTCTGCTGGCAATGTGTTGAGGTAGTTATCAAGATAAGCTTTGCTTCTTTCTTCCATGATCTTTCCAAATTCAATATTAGGTTGAGCCGATAAATACTTATAGATTAAGCATCTGGCTGCATTGGGAGTAACCTATCAAGTCAGATTATTGCTGTAAACCGAGTGAATATCAAAATGTGGGCTGAGAAAGAAGAATATCGGTAGGATTTCGAGGCCAGTACAAGAAGAGCCAAAAAGTAAAAAGAGCTAAAAGCGCCTTTAGGCTGTGCTTTTAGCTCTTCGTATCTCGTTACTAGTACCTCGTAACTGAGCAGGAAATTAACGGTTCAAGAAGTCGACCGCTTTGTCTGGGAAGTCGGTAAACACGCCATCGACTTTGACTTGGTTGTAGAATACATCCAACATACCTTCAAAGTTATCAGCATAAGCTGGGATTCTTCCTGGGTCAGCACGGAACGTGTACGGGTGAACGTCTAAGCCAGCGTCTTTTGCTGACTTCATCAATGGTTTAATAATGATGTTATCTTTGGTCGATGCATCGTCCACCAGCATAGGTTTCCATGGGCCAATGCCATCAGCATAGCTAGCGACTTTTGCCATTCCGCCCTTCTCAAACATCCAGTCATAACTGTACGGCGTTGCTTTGTCACCTTGGTACGTCATGGTTTCGTTCCAGTCTGTGTAAGCCATCAACTGAACGAGCTTAAGATCCATTTCCATCGCTGGCATAAGTTCATCATTGATGCGTTGAAGTTCATTGGCGTCGAAACACTGCAAGTACACCTTGTCGTCTTTCGATAGATACCCATATTGTTGCAAGGTGGCAAGTACAGCTTTAGAGATATCTTTTCCTTCGTGACGATGGAACCAAGGTGCTTTAATCTCTGGATAGATGCCCACGTCATAACCTAAGGTCTTATTTAAGCCTTGGATCAGCTCAATCTCTTCTGCAAAGGTAGCGACACGGAAATCAGACTGCCACATAGGGAAGCGTGCTGGGAACCCAGCTACTCGATTACCTTGGTCATCTAGATTAAAGCCTTCAGTCACTTTTAATGATTTGATCTCGGCAAGCGTAAAATCAATCGCGTAATAGCGGCCATCTGCTCGTGCACGGTCTGGAAAGCGGTCAGCAACATCAGTGACGCGATCTAAATAGTGATCATGCAAAACCACCAATTGGTCATCTTTGGTCATCACTACATCTTGTTCGATATAGTCAGGTTTCATTGCGTAAGCGAGTGCTTTAGCCGGTAATGTATGCTCGGGTAAATAACCAGAAGCACCGCGATGCGCAATCACTAAAGGATCGGCGAACGCATTTGCAGATAAGCTAAGTGCTAGTAAAGTCAGAGACAGTGACGTTGTTTTCATTATTGTTTCCCTTGATAAAACAGAAGCAGGATATACCTGCCTCTGTTGTTATTAGTATGGTGTGGTTCAGCTAATAAACTACTGAGTTAGCGCTTCTTTCTCTCGTTCGAGATCTTTTTGTTTATGGTGCGCACGCTCACCGAGGAAGGCGTAAAGCAGACAAATTATTGAAGCAACACAAGCTCCGACCAAAATCATGAAGCCGCCATCCCAGCCGTAATGGTCAACCATGAAACCAAGCACGGCATTGGCAGCAACTGCCCCGCCTAGGTAACCAAATAGACCCGTTAAGCCAGCCGCTGTACCTGCCGCTTTCTTTGGTGCAAGTTCAAGTGCATACAAGCCGATTAGCATTACTGGACCATAAATAAGGAAGCCAATCGCAATCAGTGCCAACATATCGACCGTTGGGTTACCCGCTGGGTTCAACCAGTACACCAACACTGCGACAGTTACGAGAACCATAAACAGGATCCCTGCTGGAGCGCGTCGACCTTTGAACAATTTATCTGAAATCCAACCACACAATAACGTGCCAGGAATACCTGCCCACTCATACAGGAAGTAAGCCCAAGACGATTTATCTACTGAGAAGTCTTTTGCTTCTTTTAAGTAAACTGGAGCCCAATCGAGTACGCCATAGCGGATAAGATAAACAAACGCATTAGCAATCGCGATTGACCACAGTAACTTGTTAGAGAAAACGTACTTAAAGAAGATCTCTTTCGCCGTCATTTCTTTCTCGTGAGACGTATCGTAGTCGTCTGGGTAATCGTCTTTGTGTTCTTCAATCGGTGGTAAGCCACAAGATTGAGGTGTATCTCTTACCGTGAACCAAACAAAAATAGCAACGAGAGTGGCAAAAAATGCAGGAACATAAAAAGCGGTTCGCCAGTCGTCATTAAAAGCCCAAAGACCCAATAAGAACATTGGTCCAATCAAACCGCCGCCGACGTTGTGAGCAACGTTCCATACCGACACTATCTCGCCACGTTCTTTACGCGACCACCAGTGAACCATGGTTCGCCCACAAGCTGGCCAGCCCATGCCTTGAAACCAACCATTCAAGAACAGCAGGATAAACATCGCAGTGATGCTGCCTGTCGCCCATGGCATGAATCCGAAGCAGAACATGACCAATGCCGACATTAACAAGCCGCCACTGAGAAAATAACGAGGATTAGAGCGATCAGAAACACTGCCCATTAAAAACTTAGATAAACCGTAAGCGATGGATACTGCGGCTAAAGCAATCCCTAGCTCTCCTCGACTGTACCCTTGCTCAATCAGGTATGGCATCGCCAAACTGAAGTTTTTGCGGACTAAATAGTACCCCGCATAACCAACAAAGATACCGAGAAAAAGCTGCCATCGTAATCGTGTGTAGGTGCTATCGATCTTATCGGTAGATAAGCGATCGATATGCGCCATAGGTTTGAATATTCCAAACATAGGAACCTCATGTGTATTGGGCGATAGAAATAAAATGCTCGAACGAAAAAAGTTTAGCGCTCATTCGAAAGCCTGGGAATTGTATGTGCTTCAGGATTATTTTCTGTGATAGAGATAGCCATTAACAAAAAATAACCTTAAATACAGCACTTTAGTTTCATTTAATTAGACTACGCTTCATATTTTTGTTTTTGATTTCTTATTCGAGGAAGGCATTTGTATATAAATCATACTTTCGAGTGAGCAATTCATTATCAATTTCACTTAACAGAATGTCCGGAACTTCAGTGTGGTAGTTATCAGATCAATAGATTGGTACATATAGAGCATGCATAGTGAATGAGTCAGAATATAAGCTTGCGCAATGCATAGCACAAATAACACATAGCAGATCGTGATGTATTGTATTTCTTTTCGTTTATTTATCGACCTGACCCGATTGTTTATTGTATGTCTCAAGCGATGCAGCAATGTCTATACACAAGGCGTGTACCCGTCACCTAGTAGTGAAGTTAGTCAGTGAGCATCTTACGAATTCAATAAACGATAGGAAATATCATGAACAAATCACTTATCGCACTCGTTCTTACTGCAGTTTTAGCAGGTTGTTCATCTAGCGGTGGTTCTGAACCAGCACAACCTCAATTTGATGGTGATTATGGTTTCGAAAACATTGACCCAGGTTTTGGTAACGGCGACCCATCTTTTGACGGTGATAATGGTTATGACAACGCAGACCCAACGTACGGCAATCCAAAAAGTATTGCCGACAGAATTGACGAAGCTGATTTAGGTTTTGTTCATATCCCTGAATTGGGAGACATTCCTTTCTTTAACCGAGATGACAGCGATGCCCATGTCTCAGCCGTTCGAGAGCAGGTTAGCGACGAGCATACTCTCTACAGCATCTACGTGGATGATAAGCGTGTTGGTGAAATCATCATTCGTGACAACTATGTCACGGTTAGCTCTGGTGACAAGATGATCTCAGGTGAGCAGAAGTCTTATCTTGATACTGAACATACCTTTTGGACAGTAAAAGACACTAACGGCAATGTAGTTGGTGACTTTAAGCGACTCGACGATGGTGTTTGGGTGTTCCGTGAAGAGATGAACCGTGAAACATTTGTGGTTAAGTATCACGATGGTCAGTGGAATTTTATCCCAGTTGCGGATATTAAAAATAAGGTTAAAGACAACTTGCCTTCTCAGTCAGAAGTTACCAAAGTTCGTGCAAAAATGCAGGTCAATAAGCTGCGTACTTTAAAATAACAATTACCCCCATTCCCATATCAAATAGGCATCCTCAAATCTAAGGGATGCCGTTCAAAACATCTACGAAGAAAACACTAACAAAAAGCTCAAGGAAGATCCGGACTAGGTTACTAATCTACTGGCGTTCAATGCTTTGAATTCGCCGATATTTTGTATACATAAGCGAGAGATCCAATGACCATCAAAAAACTTCCCCTTCTCATCTTAGCCGCTACTCTGTTTTTCACTGTTTCTGAAGTTCAAGCCTATGAACAAAACCAAGAAGAAACTGCGATAACATTTGGTCTCTCGGCTGAGCGCGGATGGAGAGATTGGTCTGCTTCTTACATAAAATATCGCGGTCCGGGTAGCATCGGTTATGGTATTGAATTTACTCGTTCTGCTTATAACGAAGACGAAGAATCGTACGAATACAAACAACGTGACAACGAATATCAGTTTCACGCCCCTATTGGAATCACCGAAAACTTGTACATCACTCCCGGTTACGGGATTAAGCGAACACATACAGACGTAACTTTGGATAGCCGCGAGTTCTCTGACAGCTCAACCAAACAAGTCGGAGGCGTAGATGCCACCTATATTATGGACAGTGGCTTTGTAGTGACAGCAGGATTCGATAAAGCAGAAGGTGAAGACTTGGAATTCTCAATTGGTGCTGGTATCGCCTGGTAAAGGTAATAAGCCTAATAGATTTAGCAAACAAAAAGGGCCTAGATTTCTCTAGACCCTTTCAAGTAATAACTCTTAGTGACTTTATGTTGGCTAATTAGGCAAAACATTTGCTAACTACACGAAGCATTAGCTCGTCACACAAAGCGATTATTCTTCGATGTAAAAAGCTTCTACAGAGCCTTTTAGAGTAATAAGCATTGGCTGACCACGGCGGTCTAGCGCTTTTGGAGAAGGGATCTTAACCCAACCTTCGCTGATGCAGTATTCTTCAACATCAGTACGCTCTTTACCATTTAGACGAATGCCGATTGGGTATTCGAAACACTCAGCCACGTGGTGTGGGCTGCGTGGGTTACCTGCTAGATGATCTGGTAAAGCTGGTTTTGAATTAGTATCGCTCATGTTCATTACCTGTATGTACGTAAATAAAAAAAGTGCGCCATTCTAGTCAATATAGGCTTTGTGCTCAACAACTGCTGCAATAAATCGTAGTGATCGTTTTAATCAACAGCGAGTTGTTTGATTTAAAGGCGATATAGGTATTATTTCAAACGAAAATTTAACAGGATTATACGTTGTTGATAAAGAGATAGGTTCAATACTCGATAGGTAGATAACCTAATAGTTGGCTTTGCTCTGAGCTTATCGAATAAGCTCTATACTCATCACTTTATGGTTTGCTTCTGAGTCGATATCGACGACTGACCAACCTAATCCTTGGTAGAGTTCCATTACATTGGTGTACACGTACAGTTGAGTTTGTACTGTAGAAGAAAACTGTTTTACACCACGATTAATCAATTCACTTGCAATACCTTGACCACGCCATTGAGCATCAACATAAACAGCATTAATCCAAACCACATCTCTTACTTGATGAGGTTCCTGAAAATGGGAATATGCCAAGCCACCAATGACCACATTATCGCGAAGCACTATTATTACTGGAGGGAGTTGTACGCAGTCTTTATAGGTATCTTTAAACTTAAAATCCGACCATTCACTTTGAAACAAGCGCTCTAATTCACTCCAATATGGCGAACTTTCATCGCAATTTCTAAAGATGACTTTCTGCATGTCTTTCCATCCTTTGAAGGGCTAATACGGCCATCCTAACCTTGGTTTATATTAGTGTAGGTAAAGTTACTCTTCTTCGTCGTAATCGTCTGCAGGGTCTTGATTGATTTCTTCGCCACACCCTAAGCATTCGGCTTGCAAATCTGTTGGCATCACAATAATCAAACCACAATGCGGACATAAATCGCCTTGTTGAAACATCCTGCTACTCCTTCTACTTCATGGCTATTGCTTAGGATACTTTTGTTTACTCGCTTCTAACCAGTCATGAATAACTTGGCGAGCGGACTCCGATGGCGGTGCATTTCGTTTTCCGCAAATTTGGTCAATCTCAAACGGAAACGCTTTGCTCGGGACACGACGTAAACCTATGGTTAAACGCTGAGGTTTGAACATGCGGAATACCACATAGCGATCACTCATGATTCGATTATGATAAACACCAATGCAGTGTTTTTGCTCCATGCCTTCTTTTTCAAGGTCGTAGTAATCAGTAAGCGGATGAATATTGTCGTTACCTAGCAAAGGAACCGGGTAAGGAATGTCTTTATCCATTGGGCGGTTACCTTCTAAACGACGCAGTTGACGTTGCTCTGTCCATCTATCGTGAAGTTGTTCGAACATCGCAAATGAGTTCTGGCTGGTAATGGCGCGTAATGGATCATCCATCTCCAAATCTAGTCCTAACAATATCGCATCTTGGAACATTGCCATTTTTGAAGGCGCATTAAGCCTGCCCTCTTCCACCATCGCAATGCCCAATCGACTGCCGGTTAGAAATGGATGAACTTGATCCAAACGAAGCGCTGTGTAGCCAACTTTGGAGTAATGCTTGAATTTAAGAACACGTCTTTGCAGGGGTTCGAGAATTCGCACAATGTGGTCAAGCTCATCACCGACGTTGTAATGAAGCTCTAGCTTATCGATAAATTTGAGTGTGGCTTTACTGCCGTCTAAGCCCAGTTTGGTTAAGATTCTCTTCTGCCCTAGACGACTCAGTTCCAATGCTTTCTTGTTATCGACACTGTGTTTCATGCAGATTAACGCCAAGATAACCGGCCTTAATTCAAGCAATTGAGCCGCCTCATAAGTGTTCGCCGCGAGCCACAACATCTGGTATTGATACTCTGGGAAATCATCGGTTATCTCACGATAACGAGCTGGCAATGAATCTAACCAACGACCATTCACATCAAACTGCTCAACGAGGTTGAGGCTTAAACCAATACCACCATCGAGCGGTCGTCTACCATCTTCAAACACATGAAAGCCCACGAGCTTTTGCGACCAATCACTGATCTCAATATCGTAATCAAAGCCTAATGTGCGAGTGGGAATGGTAAGTAGTGCTGTCATTGATGCCTCTTCGTTAATGGCGCGTTGAACTGTCGAACTTATCTAATAACAAAAAGCCTAAAGCTCGGACTGAAGTCACTATAACAACCTTTTGTAAATTTCTTATCAATCAAAGCGATATAAATACAAGAGTACTTAGAAGATCTTTGAATGATGATTTTACGCAATATGAGACCTCTTCGATATCATTTACTTAGAGAGAAACTATGCTTGTAACATCACTAATAACAAGAGGCTTTAATTATGGAATACCGACATATTCTGGTCGCACTTGAAATGTCTGATGACTCGAAAATACTCATTGATAGAGCAACCTTCTTCGCGAACAAACTAGAAACGGAACTTTCGTTTGTTTATATCGACGGTACTCACGGAGAAATCTACCCAGAACTCGTTGATATTCAACAAAATAATGGTGACTTACCTGTCAATGATGATGCGATAAAACACTTAAGAGAGTTTGAGGCTTACGCTAAACATCCGGTTCAGCATATTTTTGTAGGTACGGGAGATTTGAATGACAAACTCAAAGATGCTGTGAAAACGCACAACATTGATCTAATGCTCTGTGGTCATCATCATGATTTTTGGCATAAGATCATCTCGCACTCGAAGCAATTGATAGACTCTTCTCCCGTCGACATACTCGTCGTTCCTATGGACTAGAGCTCCTAGAGACTCGCGGCTTATAAAGCCAGGCTTCATTAGCCAACCTCTATCGGTATTATTGGTTGGCTTCTATCCCTTCTTTAATCCTCTTCTTTCCCCAAATTCAACCATTACCCATTTGACGAAATCATTTGTGATCTTGTTTGCTCATCCACTCGTAACCGTCTAATAACTAACAAATCACGAGTGCAAGCAATGAAAAAGATTGGTCTCTATCTTTTTACAAACGACTTAAGAATCAACGACAATCAATTACTCCATTGCGCTGCACAAAGCGTCGATAAACTCATTTGCGTGATTGTCGAACCCACTTTGGCTCGTTTCTCTGCTGATTTAGCGCAAGAACAAAGTTATGGCGCACATCGCCAGGCTTTTGTTTCGCAATCGATAGCCAATTTAGAATCAAATTTAGTGAAGCTAGGGCAGCAACTTGTCGTGATTCGCAGTAATCATTTAGAACCCGACACAACCGAGCAAACACTCAGCCAAATTATTGCTACACAGCACGTCACCCACTTTTTCGCCAATGCACACTGCGGTTACGATGAGCGACGATTGATTCGATCAATACAAAGACAGTCGCCTAACTTAGTAATGTGTTTACCACATCACTCAACCTTGTTTGACTCACATGAGCTACCGTTCGAATTCTCAAAAGTCCCGAGCTCTTTTACCAAATTTAGAAAGCTAGTCGAGCACTTGGACGTTAATGACGGTGAGACGGTTATTTCAGCTCTACCACCAGCAGTGAGACCGGCATCGACATCGACAATCTCATTATTCAGTTCACCAAATGATGAAAGCGCAGTAATAAGCGATTATTTGGGTGGCGAAGACGCAGGACTAGCGCATTTAGAAAACTACTTTTCACATGACTACGCTTTTAAATACAAGCAGACTCGAAACGCATTTGACGGCATCGAAAACTCAACCAAGTTCTCACCGTGGTTAGCGCTCGGCTGCGTTTCGCCTAAAACGATTTATCGCCAATTGAAACAGTTTGAAGCCAAGCATGGCAGTAACGATTCAACCTATTGGATCTACTTTGAGTTGTTATGGCGCGAATATTTCTATTGGAAGTGTTTGTCACTGGGTTCGTCGTTGTTCGGTGAAACTTCAAACCATGAACTCGACTCTTCAAACTCCTCAGCGATGTCGAACCTGAATTTCGCCAAATGGAAAAGTGGCAATACCAACTATCCGATTGTCGATGCATGTATGCGTCAGCTTAATGAAACAGGCTACATGTCTAACCGAGGAAGACAGCTAACGGCCAGCTGTTTGATCTACGAACTAGGGATCGATTGGCGACACGGCGCAGCCTATTTTGAGAGCCAACTTATCGACTATGACGTGGCATCAAACTGGGGCAATTGGGCGTATATAGCCGGAGCGCTGAGACCTCAGGTAAGCACTCAAACCAACAAGCAAAAGAATGCCAACCAAGCACAACCCAAATCACGTCATTTTGATTTGGGTAAGCAAACGGATATGTACGACCCAGACCATGCGTTCATCAACAAGTGGAATGCCAGAAGCAAAGAACTTGTCTTAACCAACAATCAGGATGTGTTATGAATTTAAAAACCGTGCGCCTTGTCTTAGGCGACCAACTCAATATCCAGCACTCTTGGTATCAACAGGTTGATGACGAGGTCATTTACATCATCGCTGAACTCAAGCAAGAGACTGACTACGTTGCATCGCACATCCAAAAGGTGGCCGCTTTTTTCTCTGCGATGGGCTATTTTGCCGACGAACTCAAACAACAAGGTCATCAGGTACTCCACCTCACTCTTGATGACACCACGCAATTTGAAAATCTCGATGCTCTATTGCAACACTACGTACACGAATTCGGCGCTGAGAAATTCGAATATCAAAGGCCAGATGAATATCGCCTTTTAGAGCAGATGAACAAGCTAAAGCTAACTAATGCGACCAAAGGTTGTTGTGATTCCGAACACTTCCTCTTTCCATTCGAAGAGATCGAACAACAGTTTCCGAAAGACAAACACATCATGATGGAACACTTCTATCGCCGAATGAGAAAGCGCTTCGACATTTTGCTAGAAGACGGAAAGCCCGTTGGTGGAAAATGGAATTACGATGCGAACAATCGAAAGAAGCTCAAGAAACAAGACATTGAAAGCCTGCCTCAACCTCTGATGTTTGCCAACGACATTTCCGTGATTTTAGAACGCATCGAGCGTCATCAAGTTCAAACCATTGGTGAAGTTGGCGATCAATTATTATGGCCAGTTAACCGCGCACAAAGCTTGTCTCTGCTCGCTCATTTCTGCCAAGTCTGCTTACCGTTATTTGGGCAATTTCAAGATGCGATGACTACAGAACACGATTCAAAATGGAGCTTGTATCATAGCCGCCTCTCCTTTTCATTGAACAGTAAACTGCTAAGTCCCCAAGAAGTGATTGATGCTGCGTTATCAGCTTATCAAGCTCCTTCTAAGCCAAGTGCACCCACTATCGATATTGCACAAGTCGAAGGGTTCGTACGCCAAATTCTAGGCTGGAGAGAATACATACGTGGCATTTATTGGGCGAACATGCCTGCTTACGCCAACAAAAATCACTACGCAGCAGACCGTCAGTTGCCTCATTACTTTTGGGATGGGCAAACCAAGATGAATTGCATGAAGCATGCGATTGACCAGTCCCTTGAATTTGCTTACGCGCATCACATCCAAAGGTTAATGATCACTGGCAACTTCTGCTTAATTACGGGCATAGACCCCGACCAAGTAGACAGTTGGTACCTGGGTATATACGTCGACGCGATTGAGTGGGTCGAAATGCCAAATACGCGAGGTATGGCACTTTTTGCGGATGGCGGGATCGTCGGAACCAAACCATACTCTGCCAGCGGTTCTTACATCAACCGTATGAGTGACTACTGCAAAGGCTGTCACTACAAGATAAAAGAACGCAGCGGAGAGCAATCATGCCCTTTCAATAGCTTGTACTGGCGCTTTATGAACCAGCACCGCGATGCGTTAAACCGTAACCCACGCATGGGCATGTTATATCGCTCTTGGGACAATATGGATGAACAAGACCAACAAGCGATACTCGAGACCGCAGAACAACGAATCACAAACTTGGAGAATTTATAATGGTTGAGCAACTCAGATTACACATACTAGTTGTCGGTGGGAGTGGCGGTATTGGTTTCGCTGTGGTTAAACACCTATTATCTGAGCTGTCTCGGTTTGATTTTCTTGATGTGCATGTAGACGCGACTTACCACTCTCAACAGCCAGAACTAGAAAACAGTCGTTTGAACTGGCACAAAGTCGATGCAACCAACGAAGCTGATATCGAGCAACTCAGCAAACAGTTTGAAAAATTGGACTGGTTGATAAACTGCGTGGGTATGCTTCACACATCAGAGCTCGGGCCGGAAAAAAACTTGTCTTCTATCGACCCTGAGTTTTTCCTGAAAAACATTTCAGTGAATACCCTACCCAGCTTATTACTGGCAAAGCACTTCACGCCGATTCTTAGAACGAGTGACAATCCAAAATTTGCAGTGGTATCCTCAAAGGTAGGTAGCATTTCAGATAACCGATTAGGTGGATGGTATAGCTATCGGTCATCGAAAGCGGCACTCAACATGTTCATCAAAACCATGTCGATTGAATGGCAACGCACCATAAAGAAAGGCACAGTATTAGCGCTACACCCGGGCACAACAGACACGGCTTTATCGAAGCCTTTTCAGACCAATGTCCCTGAGGGTAAGTTGTTTGAGTCGAGCTATGTCGCCCATCACTTGGTCGATATTATTCGCACTGCCACGCCGGATAAAAGTGGGCACTTCTACGCTTACGATGGTGAGCAGTTAAAGTGGTAGTTAATACCAGTGGCCGTCTTTTATGAGTGCTAAAAAAATAACCCAACAGAGTTGAGGCTCTATTGGGTTATTTTTTTGAAAGAGCGCCTCAGTTTTTTAAGGCGTTATGACTGGCATTTAAAGAAAGATCAAAAACGATGATCACGACTACTCAGCCCAATTGAACTTGCTGTCGTCTACACCTTCTTTTTCTTCTTTAACACGCTCGCGTCGGTGTTGTTCTTCAATTCGCGCAGCGTCTATCTCTTGCATAATGGCTTCGATGTCTGCCAAATCGTCAGTTTCCGTAAACTCGCCCGTCAGTTTGCTATCTGGCTTTAAGTCGCCTTTCTCGTATAAAGCCCACATTTCCTTGGCATACTCGGTTTTCGCCAATTCAGGGGCAAACTGAGCGTAATAATCACGGATGTTATTGATGTCACGAGCCAACATCCACTCAGCGTTGTTGTTCGCCGAAGCATCGACAGCTTGTGGTAGATCGATAATCACAGGGCCGTATTCATCAACCAATACGTTAAACTCAGACAAGTCACCATGGATCAAACCAACGCAAAGCATTTTAACCACGTAAGTCATCATCACCGCATGATCTTCAATCGCTTGTTCTGGCGGCATTACAACATCGTTCAATCTTGGAGCCACATAACCGTCATCATCAGTGACTAGCTCCATAAGCAGCACGCCATCAAAACAGCCATAAGGAACAGGCACACGAACACCCGCTTCTGCCAGTTTATACAAGGCATCCACTTCAGCGCTTTGCCACACTTTCTCTTGTTGCTCACGACCAAAGCCAGAGCCTTTTTCCATCGCTCGAGCACGGCGGCTATTTCGGACTTTTCGACCTTCACGATACGCCGTTGCTTTTTTAAAGCTGCGCTGGCTTATTTCCTTATATACCTTGGCACAACGGATCGTATCGCCGCAGCGTACTATGTACACTGAAGCTTCTTTGCCACTCATTAATTGGCTTGTCACCTCGTCGACTAAACCATCGTCAACTAAGGGCTGTATTCTTTTAGGTATCTTCATGCCGCCTTTATACATTAGTTGTCTTACAGATAGAAATATTAACTTAAGAAATGAATGACGAAACTATTAACGTGTTCTAAAAACGAACAGAAATTACGCCAAAGTTGGCTTATGACGACGACAACGTTCAGAACAGTAAATCACGTCATCCCAACAACGTTGCCACTTTTTACGCCATGAGAAAGGCTTTTTGCAAATAGGACATGTCTTAGTTGGTAAATGGGGCTTCTTGTGCATGGCCGTTTCCTTTTTGATGAGTCCACTTCTCGCGTCTACTAGAGATTCTCTATTACGCTCGATTCTCTATTACGCTCGATTCTCGCTTCATAGAATGACGAAGGTAATACGACCAACCCCAGATTCCCTATTACGTTCGTACCACACTTTAGGGAATGACGAAGGTAAAACCAACAAACCTAGAGTCCCTACTACGTTCGTACCTCACTTTAGGAAATGAAGAAAGTAATACCAACAAGCCCGGATTCCCTATTACTCTCGTGCCTCGCTTTAGGGAATGACGGCTGCCTTTTATTCGATCCTGACATTAAGGGATGACGGCGAAGTGATTAATGACAACTTCCGACTCCGTCATCCTCGAGAAGGAGGAACGACTGAGTCGGGGATCTGCTTAATCCAGCCCTGTTTCTATTTCTGCGCTGATGAATATGACTAGAAGCTAAGCAACAACCTTGTACTGCTTCTCCATCTCACTGACACCTAAGCCAGAGTGTTTTGTTACTTTAAGCTGAACAGGCACTCGCTCTTTCAGTGCTTCAACGTGACTAATGACGCCAATCATCTTGCCTGATGCATTCAAGTTATCGAGCGCGTTTAAAGCAATGTCCAATGTGTCGCTATCCAGCGTGCCGAAACCTTCATCCAAGAACAGAGAATCAATACTGGTTTTGTAGCTCACAAGATCAGAAAGCGCTAATGCCAACGCCAAGCTCACTAAGAAGCTCTCGCCACCGGACAAAGTCTTAGTATCACGCATCACATCGCCCTGCCATGTATCAAGCACTTGCAGCTCTAAACCATCATCGGCTTTACGTTTTAGCTCGTAACGACCATGCAAACGCTGTAGCTGCTTGTTCGCCAAGTACACCAAGTTTTCCAGTGTTAGACCTTGAGCAAACTTACGAAACTTGTCGCCGTTCTTAGAACCAATAAGTGAATTCAGGCGTGAAATATCATCAAAGTCGACCTGCTGTTCGTCTATTTGCTTAAACAGATTCTGCTGATTACTGCGGTTCTGGTTATCAGTTTCAAGATTGGCAGAAATCGCGCCGATCTTTGTCGCATGGCTTTGTTGTGCGTTTTGACACTCAGTAGTCGCTTCTTCAACTTGCTGTTGGTCTTGCTCTTGCCATGCTTTAGCATTTTCGTGGTTTTGTAGCTCCACTTGCGTCGATTTGGCGGTGTTTAACCTTGCTTTCGCACTGACAATCGCTTCGTCTAAAGACTTCTTCAGGCTTTGAAGTTGAGTTCTAACCTCTTCATCCAACAACGCTGCTTCAAAATTAGCCTCATCTTCGAATGGGCTAGTTTTCAGCTCCTCTAACCAAGCATTCGACGCTTGTGTGTAGCTCGATTGCTTACTGACCAACTCGTCCGAGAAACCAGTGTGTTTGGTTTGCTCGGTTCGATGTTCCAGCTCGCAACGGTTAAGCACTAACTGCGCAGCATCAAATGCATTTACCGCTTCAGTGACTTTTTGCTTCATCGCATTGCTGGTGGCTTGAATGTCTTTATCACCAAACAACTCTGTTCTTTCAGCCGTTACACGAGTCAGCTCTAACACTAGAGACTCACTCTCTTGCTTCAGTGTCGCGAGCTCTTTCTCAACACTGCTCAGCTTGTCATCTAAGGTTTTCAATTCGGCATTTTGAGTGATCAGTTGCTTCTCAATATCGGCCTGTTGCTGTTTGGTTTGCTGCCATGTGCTTGATGCTTGTGATTTAGCAGTAAACCAATCATCAATATGTTCAAGTTCAGGCGCTTCGATAGCCGTTTGAACAATGCTCTCTTTCAGAGCGTTCCATTGCTGTTCTTTTGCTAGAGCAATCTGAGCCACTTGTTCGCTCGTGCTGTGATTTTGCTTATTCAGATCCGCTAAGCGTTGCTCGGCCAACTCGAGATTAGACTGCGCCTTGTCAGCCATAACACTTGCAGACAAGCGTTGTTTATCAGCTTCAGCATAGTGCGCTTTAGCATCAGCCAACGCTTTGAGTTGCTGCGAGCTCCGACTTAGTTGAAGTTCACACTGCTGAGCAAATGTCGCGACTGTAGCTTCATTGCCTAAATCGTTAATCGTTAGCAGCGCCAGTTCAGGAGCCGTGCCAACGAAATCCGATAAGCTCTGTTGAAGCTTGCCGACAACGCCTTGCCAATTCATTTGAGCCTGCTGAATATCCGCTTGTGCACGTTGAATGTCATCGTTAAGCGCTGCAATCATAGGGGCAAGAGAATCTAACTGCTGACGATGCTCTTGGCCTTCTTTTTTGATAGCTGTTAACTCTAGGTTTTCTCTATCTTTTTGAGCAACCAAATTTGCAATATCTTGCGACTGTTCAATCGAATGGTCTGTTGAACCACACAGTGGGCACTCAGAGCCTGATTCTAGACCTGCACGGTATTTTGCCAACTCGCCTTCTTGATCAATCAAACGCGTTAATCGTTCAAGCGAAGTCTCTCTCTCTTTATATCGCTCCACCAGCACTTCACGTTCTTTCGAAAGCTTGTCGACCAACTGAATGTTAGTTTGATGTGCCTGTGTTTTTGCATGCAGCTGTTGCTGGGCATTTAGGAAACCACGATTGATCTCAAGTAATGAGTGCGTATGGCGACTCCAAAACTCCAACAGATCTTTTTGCGAATTCAACACTTGCTCGCTAGTGTTGCCTTGCAATGCTTCCCACTGTTGCTTTGCACTACTCTCTAGCACCACCAATTCAGCTAAGGTCTTATCTTGCGTTGCTTTAGCGTCTTGCGCAGATTTGATGATCTTTTGCTGTGCATCAACCGCACACAAAGCTTGCTTCGCTGAGTTTAGTTGTTCTGCATGTTGACGCTCTAAAGTACGAACTTGCTCAACTTTGGCTTGCCATTGACCTAGGTATTTTTCCAGATGTTGGTCAGCTTGATGTGTATTTAAATACTCAGTACTGAGTTGATCTTGTTGCTTCAGCGCATCTATTTTTTGGACTAACACGACCTGTTGATTACGCTGCTGCGTATGTTGCTCGTTTAGCGTATTCGCTGTATTAACGGCCGCAGTTTGCTTATCTTTG
>NZ_CAWPOA010000101.1:233774-280022 GCF_963889365.1 Vibrio sp. OPT20
AGTACTGCAATTTGGTTATCGAGCGGACGGACAAGATCGATGATCTTCTCTTGATCTTGTTGCTCGGTTTTTACCTGTTCGACAATCGCACTGCTTTGCGTCAGTTTTGTTTGCGCGTCTTGCTTCTCTGCATCACGAACGGCAAGTAACTTAGTGCTGTTATCTAAATGAGCTTGAGTAGTGTTCACCTCTAGTTCGCAACGCTTTAAATCTTTGTGCATTGGGCGCAGCTTTTCAGCCGGTTCACTGTATGCCAAACGCTCTAGTGATGGTTGGTTACGGCCTAGTTTATCTTGAGCTGTTTTAAGATCGTGCTCACTGGTCGCGATAGTTTGCTCAGCTTTAGTCACGTCTTTCCACCAGCTAAGATGCGCTTGCCACTCTTTTAATTGCTCGGCTAAACGCTTCTGCTCGGCTTCTAGCGTTTCTCGTTCTGCGGTTAGCTCTTTGATTTGCTCTTCAGACAGTAAGCTCACACCTTCTGCTTTCGCTTTAAGGTGATTAAGCGACTCTTCACTCGACTTGAAATGATCGTAGATGCGCTCAGAGATCAGGCTATAGACTTCTGTACCCGTCAGCTCTTCAAGTAGCTCGGCACGGTCGTTAGCATTAGCATTTAAGAACGCCGCAAACTCACCCTGAGACAACATGATGGATTTAGTGAAGCGTGAGAAATCGAGACCTGTTACCTGCTCCACCAACTTGGTTTTCTTGGTCAACATAGTTTCTAAAACTTTGTCGGTGTCCGCATCAGCAAACTCACACGTTGGCGTTTGTAATGCGCCATCGTGTTTTCCGCGAGCACGCTTTTGATGGAAGTTCGAGCGGTACGTTTTGCCCTGCACTTCAAACTCCAGCTCAGCAAAACACTCACCCGTGCCACGCGTCATTAATTCGTTGTTGCCTTTAGCGATGCTCTTTAAACGCGGTGTGCGGTGGAACAATGCCAAACAAATCGCATCAAGAATGGTGGTTTTACCTGCCCCTGTTGGGCCAGTAATCGCGAACAGGCCATTTTCCGCAAACGGTGATTGGGTAAAATCGAGCTTCCAACGCCCTTTCAAAGAGTTCAGGTTTTCAAATTCTAGGCTTAAAATCTTCATACTGGTTACTCTTCTACTTTGTTTGGCGCTTGAGCGCTCTCAGACACTTCAACCATCACTTGTTTAAACTTCACCGTCATGCGCTCTAAACGCGCTTTTTCAGAATCGGTTTCAAATTCTTCTAAGGCAATACGCTTCGTAAACACGTCCATCGGGCTCAATTCTGACAGTGTTTCTGCCGACTCTTGCTCTAAAGCTTGGTTACGGCGTTCTCTTGCGCGGCGCAGTTGCAGCACTTCCACATTCAAACCTTCGGTTAGTGCGCGCATACGTTCTTGAAGATCCGACAAGTAATCTTGTGCTTGCACTTCTATCGATAACCACACGCTTTGGTCGCTATCTAAGCCTATATATTGATTCAATTGAGATTCGATCTCGCTCAAGTCGCCTTTGATTTCAGCTAGGGGTTGGAACGTTGGAACTGGCAATTGAGAAATGGTGCGCTCGCCCTCAACAAACTCAACCACACATACCTGCTTTTGAGATTTAAGTTCATCAAAGCTTAATGGGATTGGTGAGCCGCAGTAACGAATGTATTCACGCTTTGCCACCACTTGTGGACGGTGGATATGACCAAGTGCAATATAGTCTGCGTCTGGGAAGCCATCAGCGGCAAAACCATCAAGGTTGCCAACATAGATGTCGCGTACCGAATCCGATTGTTGAACCCCCATCGCCGTTAAATGACCCGTAGCGATAATCGGCATGTGCTCGCTGTTTTCAAACGTCGCACGCTTTTCTACAGCGGCATCATAAACACTTTGGTAGTGCTGTTTAATCGCATCACCAAGTTGCTTCTGACGCTCAACGCCTGTGACGCCCGCCTGGCTGGTCAACACATCACGAGGGCGAATAAAAGGAATGGCACAAACCAGCGCTTCTACATCGCCGTTCTTGCCTTTTAGTTCGACAACCTGAGTCGCATGATCTTCATTGGTATTAGGAATCACGTCTGCACCCATGTATTTGAGCAGCTGTTGTGTCTCTTTAAGCACAGAGACTGAATCGTGATTTCCACCTAATAACACCAATTGGCAGCCGATCTTGTTCGAATCGACCACAAACTTGTTATACATCTCACGAGCGTAACTCGGCGGTGTGCTGGTATCGAAAATGTCGCCAGCAACAATGATCGCGTCGATGTCGTGCTCTGTAACTTGCTCAAGTAACCATTGTAAAAACCGTTTATGTTCATTCTTACGGCTTTTATTGTAGAAGTTTTGGCCAAGGTGCCAATCGGACGTGTGAAGAATCTTCATTGCTGCTCACTGGAAGTCGGTAATACCTTTAATCTACCAAAATAGTAGAGATAATTCCCTTTTATAAGCTTGTGAAAACCAACTAATTTCAGGCTTTGGACCAACTCCGCCCACAGCGTGACCAATCGTTATTTTTGACATAAAAAAACCGCTCAACGTTAGAGCGGTTATAGATGTCCATGACATTAACTGTAAGTTATTTTACAGAGGTCATTAAAAATTGTATGAAGCACCCAGTGTTACTGTGCTAAATGCGACATCACGACTTGCCAGTCTATTACCATTAGGGCCGAAGAATTCGATATTTACTGCATCTGCTTGCGAGATTAAACGTAAGGTTAGGTTTTCTACTGGCGTATATTCAACACCTATACCAAAATGAAAGCCTGCACCAGAATCATCATCAATGTAACTAGAGCCCTTAGAGTTTAGATCAACGTAGCTCAGGCCTGCGGTTACAAACGGACGAATTGAATTATCAAACGTGTAACCCAAATTTGCCGCAACAGAGAAAGATGTTGGTGAAAGTACTTTAGTGCCAAATTTTTCGTAATCAGCATAATCTGTGTAACCAAGTTCGATACCAACAATGCGGTTAAATTGGTAACCACCGTAAAGGCTGTACCCCATGCTTTCAGCATCTAAATTACCTGCGCCATCAGTGTCTGAGTCTTGATACACGCCAAGGCCAGCGCCAATGTATGGACCACCCTCGATACCAGCAGCAAATGTAGGAAGTGAAACTAAGCCAACTAGGCCCAATAGAAATGATGATTTAAGCATGAAAATACCCTTTTTTTGTCTGTCCTACAGCAACGTTGACCAACAGCCAATAGTTTCCGACACTATTCCGCCTGTTGCGTTACTGTTTAAAATAAATTAAATAACCAGCCCCTAATGAATAATAAAACACTGTTCATTTACGGGGCGGATGAGAAAGTACCACAAGATTTTTAGGTCACCAAACGAACAATCATAGATATTTAGTTCAGTCTTATTTATGAGACAGATATATTTCCTGAGAAGTAACGAGTACTAAAATACGTATAAACCTGATAGTAAACCTGAGCATTATCAATATTAAGTTCATTATAATCATACTGTTACCGTACTAACTAAATTGTTACTCGTTCTCAAAAACAACCTGAATCTTCACGCCTAAACATAAAAACCCATCCTGCTCCTCTCTTTTTCCAATAAAAGATATAAAGAGAAGAATGAGTTTAATTTTGGGAGGGTATTTATTTAGAACAGCCTGCTATTAAAATATATTTCAATTTAATTCATATTATTAACGAGCTTCAGCGAGACTAGCCAAATAGTTATTCGTTAAATAAAAGCCGCTGAACTTCTCAATAAAGTCCGCAGGAACGGTTTTATCGGTCAAGCCAGATTCAATCAGCGCCACTTGCCACTTCTGTACTTTCGGGAAGCCTTCAAGCATATCAAAACCAGAGCCCTCTTTAATTACTGACGCTCGGTGCAACAGTGGTAGCCAAGCGATGTCGACGTTAGAGATGTAATCGCCTTTGAAGAAGTCGCTGTCACCCAGCTTGTTCTCGGCCTTTTGGAAGGATTTTTGAAGATTCGCTAAACGTGTCTCAAAGGTTTCTTTGTCTTTACTGCCCATCGTTCCACATTGCGGCATGTAATGTTTGCTTGCCTGATAAGACCAAGCGCGATCTAGTGCTTTTTGCTCTGCAGACACCTCTTCTATCGGCGAATATTTATCGTCTAAGTATTCAACAATTGCATCTGACTCAAACAGAACTGTGTCATTTTCTGTAATCAATACTGGCACTTGTCCGTTTGGCGAAATATCTAGGAACCATTGAGGTTTATTATTTAGCTCAATGTATTCAATTTCAAATGGGACATTTTTCATTACTAAAGCACCCATTACACGTTGAACGAATGGGCAGTTTTTAAAGCTAACAAGTTTAATCATGGTTGACTCCGAATTAGGTCATTAATTTGTATTTGTACCCCTAAGACGAACGCCAAAACCGAAAGACGAAAAATAATTCTATTTTTTTGGAAATAATTAAATGCGGAGATAATTAAAGGCAGTCACTTTAAGTCGTCACTTTCGGTAGGAACTTTCGGTAGGAACTTTAGATAATATGTTTGAATGCCTAATTACGAGCGGCTAAACGATCAAAGATATTGCAATAGACGCCATGATCATGCCAACGACAAATTCCAACACCTTCCACGCTTTCGGGTTCTTAAACATTGGAGCCAAGAAGCGTGCGCCATATCCAAGTGAAAAGAAGAACACAAACGACGCCGATACTGCACCAGCGCCAAACAACATTTGATTAGGTTGATATTGCGTTGAGATAGAACCCAGCAATACCACAGTATCCAAATACACATGCGGATTAAGCCAAGTAAACGCCAAACACATCGCAATCGCTTTGGTTAACGAGTCTTTGGTTTCAGCAGTGGCTTCTAAGGCGTGTGTTTCAGTAAATGCTGAACGGAAGCTTAAGAATGAGTAGACACCCAAAAAGATAGCGCCGCCATAACGAGCGAGCTGCTCAATTTGTGGGAACTGTTTAACGATTGCGCCAAAGCCTGTAACGCCGAAGCTAATTAGTAAGGCATCAGAAATGGCACATACAGCACAAACTGCCAATACGTGTTGATTCTTAAGCCCTTGCTTTAAAACAAATGCATTTTGAGAACCGATTGCAAGAATCAGCGAAAGCCCAAGGGAAAAACCAGCAAAATAAGTCGTCATGGAAAAAGGTCTGTAAAAGTAGTGACGGTAATAATTGACACAATACTGCCAATTAATCAGATTGTTAACAAGTGACTCTGTTGTTCATCAATGACACTTTTCGTGTATTTTTGGCCATTAGAGTAACAAAAGCACGAGGAGCAGACGCACACTTCGACTCTAACCGAAACGAGTCAACCTACTCTCAGATACAATAATTAACAATCCAATCAATTGATTTTAAACACCTTTAATTCCAAACTATATTTTATAAATGTTGCTTTTATTAATAGAATTTAGCTCAAAGTTTAAGAATTAAAAATCGATCACAGTGAGATCTTCCTACCATTTCATTGACCAAGCGAATGATACAAGTCTGATTGCATATTACCTTTTAACTGCGTTTTGAGCGGGCATTTCCCTCTCACTCAACTGACTTACTGCGTGTTTTTTACACTTCGTTTCGAAGAAGTCAGCGCTAGTCGCACAACTATTTAGTCGCACAATGATAAGGATGCACCACAGATGAATCACGGACAAAGACTTACCACTATAGCCCTAGCTATTATGGCTTCAACCCACGTATCAGCTACGACTCTGAACGAAAGTAGCCCAGAGCCACAACCTATCAACCCTCCTTTTATTCAAGATGTAAAAGGCACGATTGTTGAGGATTACTCACGAGAAACCATTCAACCTTCGTTCTTCTCTATGAGAATGATGAGTAACGCCGATGAACAGCGCGGCGATTGGTTTAACTTATCGGCGAGCTACACAAGACTTCAGGGCGTGGGTTCAGATATTGTGTATGACTACCTAATGCCCCCTCTTATGCCACAGCCAGTTATCGTTGCCGTTCTTGATTCGGGTGTCGATGTTGAACATGAAGACCTAAAAAACAAACTTTGGACCAATGAAGGCGAGATCCCAGGCAACGGCATTGATGATGACGGCAATGGGTACATCGATGATGTCCACGGCTGGAACTTTCTGGGTAACTCGTTAGGTATTAACGTTGATCAAGACACACTAGAGGTTACCAGAGAATACAAAAAGTACCTCGAGTTAAAAGAAAATGGACATTGGATTCCGCGTAAGAAACGCAAGTACTATAAAGGTGTTGAATCTGATTACTTGTCGTCTCTAAAAGATGACCAAGATGCATTGAATCGTGTAACAACAGCAACTGAGCAAGCCAATGAGTACAAAGCAGAAATCCTTGAACTCACCGATCACAAAGACTTCACGGTAAACGGATTGCAACCGCTATTGAATATCGAAAATCCGAGCATTGTTACAGCAGCTGAAGGGCTTTTGAGCGTATTTGATTCATGGTATTCATTCGAATATCTAGAATCACGTCGTAGCCGCTATCAAGACTCTCTAGATTTTCACCTTAACCTAGAGCTCGATACGCGTGGCGATATTGTTTGGGATGACATTTCTAACCCTTGGGAAAAAGGCTACGGCAACAACGATGTGAAAGGCCCTGTAGGCTCACACGGCACACACGTTGCTGGAATCATCGCTGCTGAGCGTAACAACTCAGTGGGTATTGATGGTGTGGCAGATCATGCTCAAATCATGGCAGTACGCATGGTGCCAAATGGCGATGAGCGAGACAAAGATATTGCCAATGCGGTGCGTTACGCCGTCGATAATGGTGCGAAGATCATTAACATGAGCTTCGGAAAAAGCTACTCACCACGCAAATACATTGTCGACCATGCATTCCGCTATGCCGCTCGTAAAGGCGTGTTGATCGTTCACTCTGCAGGTAACAGCCGCAACGATAACGACATCAAACCAAGCTTTCCAAACCGTTACGCTAAGCACTATCGCTCGAAGCCTATTTCAACGTGGTTAGATGTGGGCGCATCAGCGAAATACGCAGACGAAACCTTGGTCGCAAGCTTCAGTAACTTCGGTCAGAAATCGGTTGATGTATTTGCACCAGGATATCGAATTTTGTCAACCACACCGGGGAATACTTACGGTTCGAAAAGTGGCACAAGTATGGCTGCGCCTGTCGTTTCTGGCGTCGCTGCGTTGGTGTGGTCGCGCTATCCTGATTTATCGGTAAAAGAGCTAAAGGCGATGTTAATGGGTGAATCAAAAATCTACCCAGAGCTGCTTGTTAAAAAGCCATCAAGCCCAGAAGATTTGGTTCCGTTCAGCACCCTTTCTATCTCAGGCAGCGTTGTGGATGCCGAAGCGATATTTGCAGAACTAGAAACACGCTAACGCTTTATCCATTATCGTTAGTCATTGATACCGGATATTCGTCATTCCCTAAAGCGAGGGGCGAGCGTTATAGGGAATCTCTCTTTTAGATTAGAGATTCCACATACCTCATCCCTCAGTTCTGGAATGACGCTGGGGAATCAAGTCAATGTTTTGCACGTCACTTCCTACTGTGAGGCGCTACAACCACCTCACTCTTAACAGCGAGGAACTACAACCGTGTCACTTTCTACGTAGAGATACACCCCGCCCGTAATTCCCTACAGTGAGGAACGAGTGTGATAGGGAATCTCTCTTTGCGGTCAGAGATTCCACATACCTCGGCCCTCGGTTCTGGAATGACGCCGAGAACCTCTTTTTTATCTTTTAACTCATTCACTTTTGAGCTTGTACTAGCGCAGTTCGATACTCATAAACTGACTGTAAGGATCTAACTCGTAATCTGCAAAGGGTTCGCAGTATCCAAAGCCAAACTTTTCATACAGGTTACGCGCGGCCTTAAAGTAGTCTTCTGAGCCGGTCTCTAAACTGATTGTTTGATACTGGCGAACGGTTGCTGTGTCTATTACATGCTGTAACAGTTGGCTCGCAACACCTGACTTTCGAGCAAACTGTGAGGTTCTCATTGATTTCAGTTCAGCATGTTGTGCATCAAGCTCTTTAATCGCAACACACCCGAGCAGTTGGCTGTCTTTCCAAGCGCTGAAAAAGGTAATTTCTGGCGACTTAAGTCCATCAAGATCCAATGCATGAACGCTTTCAGCTGGTGACGTAGCATACATATCGGCAAGGTGTTCTTCAAGTAATTCAATGACTTCCCCACCCGACAAGTCATCATGCTTAATTTCTATTGATGTGCTGCTTTCCAATGCTGTTCCGTTTCCCATTGAATCCTGTGCTTTTATTTCTGGTTTCATTACCTCAACTCTCCTTGTTTAGTTCGCTTATTTAGCTTGAGTGATTTGGCTTTATTTACTGGCCTGCTTTCCTGATTGTTTCCTTTTCAAGAACTCGGTTTGAATCAGTAAAATTACTGATTAATCATGAAATTATAAATGCCATACTGACCTTACCTAGATAGCATATTTTTCTTATCTAGTCTCTTCATAAAAGTGTTCCACAATGCCTGCGTGGTCACTACACCGAGGAACAACACCTGTTTCAATTTAACGAATAAGTAGCCAGGTCGATATGAGCATTCAATTAGATTTAACCACCACGACACCCTGCCAGAACTTCGATTCCGCGCAAGGACGCATGACACTGCAAAATCACCGAATTATTGATGTCGACAACGAAGTCGCTCAGATCTTTGGTTACCGAACCCGTGAAGAGCTGTTATTGAACGTTGAATTTGTTTATGCGTTAGTTCCTGACAGTTACCAAGAGCTAGCCAAGAAACGTTACTTAGAGGCCATAAAAGGCAAACTAAAAAAAGGAAAGTTGTACACCGATATTCCAGCCAATGGCCGCAACATCTCTATCTTTTGCCTATCACACATTATTGAACTCAATAGTAAACCCGCCCTCCAAGTCACTATCATCGACATCACATCCGTAGTCGAAGCTCAGCGCAAACGTAACGAAACGGATCGCATGTATCGCAAGCTACTTAATACATCGAAACAAGGGATCCTGATCCATAGAAACTTCAAACCTTTAATGGTCAACCAAGCATGGGTAGAACAACAAGGTGCAGACTCAATAGAGCAAGTGCTTGCGATGGACTCTATCCTATCCATCGTACCTGAAGATCAGCGTTCAACGGCCATCAGACGCTGCGAGAACATTCTCAATGGCAATACACCCAACTTTAGTTCAGTGGTATCTAACCAATGCTTTGATGGCACCCACAAATACTTCAACCTCTATGACAACGTGATTAACTGGGAAGGTGAAGACGCGATACAAGTGATCCTTGAAGAAGTCACCGATAAAGTATTACTAGAAAGGGAGTTGCTGCATCGAGCGATGCATGATGACTTAACGCATGTGTTCAATCGTCGTGCTATTTACGATTGGCTCAAGAAGCCGGTTAATCAGCATATGGAGATGTCATGTCTGTTGATTGATATTGATGACTTCAAATCGATTAACGATCGATTTGGGCACACCGTGGGTGATACGGTGATTAGGCACTTAGCAGACACCATTAAAGCTCACATTGAGTTGTTAGGTGGCGTAGTTGGACGTTGGGGTGGCGAGGAGTTTATTGTGTTCATTCCAAAAGCGAAATCGGCCCATACCAAAATCATCAGCGAACGAATCTGCCACACCTTCAATCAACATACCTTCTTTGGTATTAATCGCCGCGCTTTTACAACGAGCGTGAGTATTGGCGTTACCAACCAGTGCTTGCTCCACTCTGCCAACACCATTGATACACTTATTCGTGTTACCGATGATGCACTATATCGTGCGAAAGCGAATGGTAAAAATCAAGTCTCGATCAACGATGATGTGGTTTGCGATGAAGCACTAGCTTGATCGCAGTTCCCTGTTCACCTTCATGTTCCTCTGGCTCTCCTGCATAACCCACCAGTTCTCCTTCATAATCAAACGCCTTTTAAGCTAACGTTAAATGAGTCGGCTAACCGTAGAAATTGAGCACAGCCGCACATAATTAAGGTACAGCCACTGAGAATTAAAGCACATAACTTGATCGAATATTTGATTGCGATTTCGACATTTCGGTATATGATGCGCCACCCTCATTATATCAGCTAACGCTGTAGGCACTTATGTCCGCCAATATGTCAGCTACTATTTCTTCCAACGCACTTTATACCGACCTATCCGGTTACTACGATTTAATGTGTGTTGATATTGACTATCAAGCGCAAAGTAACTGCGTACGTAGGCTACATCAAATTTTCGGAAATGGTGGAAAGACGCACCTCGACTTAGCTTGTGGCACTGGTCCACACGTTCGTCACTTTATCGATTTTGGTTACCAAAGCAATGGACTCGATCTCAACGCGCCAATGCTAGATATCGCTCAGGTTCGCTGCCCCGAAGCCAATTTCTCAGAGCAAAACATGAGCAGTTTTGAAGTGGCGGAACCTCTGGATTTGATCACCTGCTTCTTATACTCAATCCATTACAACGATGGTTTCGAGAAGCTAAAAGAATGTGTTGAGAGCGTACATCGCGCTTTAAAATCAGAGGGAATTTTCTGTTTTAATGTGGTGGATAAAGACAAGATCAGCAATGATCTTTTTGTTCGACACACCACCAATCTTGAACAAGATGATTTCACGTTCAGCTCAGGCTGGTATTACTCTGGCAAGGGTGACAAGCAGGCGTTAAAACTCAGTATCGAAAAAACGACTGCTGGTGAAACTCAAGTGTGGAATGATGAACACCCGATGGTGGCATTCTCGTTTAAAGAGCTAATCGAGATATTGAAGCCCTACTTCGAGGTTAATATCTTCGAGCACGATTATGACAAACTGCTGCCTTGGGATACCAAATCAGGTAATGCTCTGATCGCTTGTGTAAAAATCTAGGTCAGTCGATACAAAACGAATTAGCCAGATTCAAACACAGACAAAAAAGAACCCACACTCGCCGTACTCTTTATCGAGCATCCAGCCAGTGTGGGTTCTTTTGTATCAAGCTATCGGTTACTGAACTCTAAATTAGAAGTCCGCTGTCATACCTACGTAGTAAGTACGTGGCTCTTCAACATAACCCATGCTCTCTAGCTCTTGTGATACCGCTTCGTCAGTCAAGTTAGTAATGCCTGCGCGTACTCTAACCGAATCATTAATGTTGTATACCCCACCAATATTTAGCGTAGTGTAGGCTTCTTGAGTCAAATCAGTTTCGATATTACGCTCACCTCGGTAACGCGCACTAACAAAGGTGTTCAGGTCGTAAGTTGGGCTCCAGTTCAGTTTAACTAAACCCGAGTGCTTGTAACGCTCAAGCAGTGCTTCACCAGTAGACTTATCTTCAGTGTCTAAGAACGTGTAGTTACCAGATACGCCCCATTCATCCGTTATTTGGAATTGGCCAGTAAGCTCAGCACCTTGAACCACAGCCTCAGACACATTGGTATAAGTACGTTTGCCTTTCACATAGCCAGTTGAGCTAGAACTATCGGCACACCCTTTACCCGATTCAAACATTCCGCCGTTATCGCAGTAGGTTTCATCACGATCAATAAGGTCGTTGATTTCATTGCGGAACAAGGCACCTTCAACGTTCCAACGAGGTTGGCTGTATATCGCTGCAATCTCATAGTTCCAGCTCGTTTCAGGCTTCAGGTCTTCATTGCCATATAAATCACAAGCACCTTTACAACTGTTAACTGTGTAGTCGGCTTGGTTTTGAGTCAATGTTGGTGCTTTAAATGCTTTACCCACGCCACCCTTAATGATCAGGTCATTCGTTGTTTGGTGCACCAAATACACACGAGGACTGAACTCTTCACCGTACAATTCGTGCTTATCTAAACGACCACCGATGGTTGCTGTTAGTTGTTCAGTCATCAGCCATTGGTCTTGAACAAATAACGCTCCTTGATACGCTTCTGATGTGCCATTGACCAAGTTTTCTTTGTTGGTTAATTCGCTCAACTGATAGTCCATACCAAACGTTACGGTATGATTATCACCAAGATAAGTCGTCGCTGATGCTTCTGCTATTTGAGTTAACTCTTCTACGTCACTGCTGTAGTTAGTATCAGAATCCGCAGCGTCGTTGTCAGTCACATTTTCGCGTGAGTAGCGAACTTGCGTGTCACCCCAACTCCAAAAACCGCTGTGCGTGATCGCTTGGCTGTTACGAACAACTTTAGTATCGACTGGGTTTACACCAGTAGCGTGTTCCGCTAGTCCATCTCGTTTGTCATCACTGTAGCCAAAATCGAAATCGACTGTTTGATTGTCTGTCGCGTGCCACGTGAGGCTTGCTAACAAACTCAAAGTATCGCGTTCTTCTAAAGCTGTAATGTCTTCTCGACCATTACCAGAATAGGGTTGCCAAGCATCACGGCTAGTTTGGTTAACAGATAGGCGAGCAAACAACTCGTCTTCAATTAACGCTCCCGATGTTGTGAAGCCCATCGAGTACTCTTCTCCACCATCACCGTCTAACGGAGATGAAGTGTCCATGCTTAACGTAGAGCTCCAATCATTTTCAGGAGCCTTGGTGATGATGTTGATTGTGCCACCCATGCCATCTGAACCATAAAGTGCAGACATTGGGCCACGGATGATTTCAACACGTTCAATTGAATCAGCAGGAATGGTCGATAGGTCGAAGTCGTTACCTCGGATGATGGCACTCGCCGAGCTTAGACGACGGCCATTCACCATGATAAGCGTGTAATCTGAATCCATACCACGAATAGAGATCATCTGACGGCCAGCACGTGTGCTATCAAAATCAGACTCAACACTCGTTGATTCTGCAACGATGTCAGCCAAAGTAATACCAGGACTGTCTTCAATGTCTTGAGCGGTGATCACTGACATTGAAGCCGGTGCTTGTTTTAGTGCCATTTCAGTACGAGTTGCCGTAACAACCATTTGCTCATCTGTTGCTTGCGCTTCTTCTTGCGCCAACACGTTAGCCGAAAGTGAGGTACAAATAACAGCGACTGCGATCGAAAGGGGTTTACGAACCAAAAGAGGTTTGCGAATCAAAAGAGATCTCTCAGACATGATATTCATTCTTATATGTGATTGGTAATGATAATGGTTTGCATTAAACAACCAGTTACCACTCTTATCAACGAAAGTTTCATACCAAAAATTGATTCTCGTTATTCAACTTTCAAATAATGAAACCAATACATATTCATTTTAATAGCATCACCTCAATAGCATTCACCACTTAGATAGATTGGGTGTATATCTCTTTAAATAAATCACGAACCCAACGACACATAGGGTCATTATGGAAACGTTTATGCCAATAGAGATAAACATCTTCTGATGGGCTTCTGATCGCTTTGGGAACGCGTTTACAAATTAAATCTCGTTGATTGGCAGCTTGTGTCGCAAATGGTGTCGGCAAGTGAAAAATAATGTCGGTCGTCTCCGCAATATCCGCAGCAATATTGAAGTTGGACAACTGAATTGGGATCGATAGTTGGCGCTGCTTATCAATCAAACCAAGATCTTTAAATCGATTTTCGATCGAGAGCTTCTTATCCCCTTGCAGTGAGATTTGACCAAGTTGGCTATTCAACAAGTCATCAACGGTGATCTCTTTGTCCGCCAGAAGATGGTCTTTGCTCATTAATAACCGATAATCGCGACTGATTACGAACATTCGATACAGGTTTTGTTCAGAACTTAATGGCTCATGCGTCGACAACACAAAATGCGCATCACCGGATAACAGGGGCTCAAAGTGTCGTTTAGGAATCGAGTCGATATCGACAACCATATTCGGCGCTTGCTGGCGAATTTGTGCAACTACTTTAGGCAAAAGGTGTGAAACCTGAGGAACCAAACCAAAAAAACGAACCGTACTATCACTCGTTTGTGGTTCAAACACGTCTCCGTGAACCAGTTTTTCAAGGCGCGTAAGCACAGAGTTGAGGTCTTGCTTGATGACCTCTGCTTTCGGGGTCAATTCATAGCCATAGGCAGCACGCACCAGCAAATCATCGTTGAACACAGTACGAAGTTTTTGTAGAGATCGGCTCACCGTAGGTTGGCTCATATCCAGCGCCAACGCCGTGTTGGAAACGTGCTTCTCTTCAAGAAGGTGTTTAAGAATAACGAGTAGGTTTAGGTCGACTTGGGCAAGATTCATTATGCAAATATTCACAACAGAGAAAATTCAGTGTGCGCATAGTGCATCTACCATCTCATTAATACAATTGATAATCACTCTTATTTTGATCTGAAGCAAAATGCAGAACCGAGTTTGAGGTTAGGAAAGGTTTGAAGCTCTAAATCAGAAGGAGACAATTAAAAAGAGAGGCACAATGGCCTCTCTTTGATCGTCTACTTTATGTTGCTAGCGTTGAGCTATCAGACTACAGCTTTGTCCAAGCATCTTGCCAGTATTGGCTTTCTGCTGGTGCGTAAGACGCGCTTGCACACCATGCCGTGTACGGCCAAGGTTTACATTCGTACAGACCATTATCGCTGCCGACCACAATGTCACCCGCTGCGTAGTTTGTGCCCGCTTCATACGGAGGGTAATCACCTGGAGGAGGAGTCGTTCCGCCACCGTCTTTAACAGCGAACGAATCATTTACCATCACCATTTCACCGTCAGATGCTTTACCGACAACCTCAAGTGCATATTGCCCTTCCGCTACATCGTACAAGTCGATGGTAATAGCACGGCTGTCCGTTACGTTAACCTGAGTTTGCTCAACCACAGTACCTGCACTGTTGATCACCATAGCGGTAACATCTAACGCTTCATTTGATGTCAGTGTTAGGTCTAAACGAACATTGCCGTTATCTGGCGCATATTCTGACTGAAGGCCTGAAACTGCAAGCTCTAAGTCATCGCCCGGATCTGGGTTACCACCACATGAAGAGTCTGAAACTTTTCTCCAAACGCCCCACTCACCTGTTGTTCCTGGCTCTTCGCCACGAGTGTACCAACCCGCTCCCCACGTTGAACCGTCGTGAGATACTTGGTCACCTTCAACATAAACGGTGTCGGCATCCCATGCAGCAGCACAGTTAGAACCATCCGTCACAGACACTTTACGGTCAGCGGTTACAGTTTGGTTCGCGCTATCTGTTACGCTATACACAAGCGTGTAGTTGCCGATTTCATTCACATCAACACTGCCAGTGTGTGTGATGGTACTTGTAAGGTCGCCATCTTCAGCATCATTCGCCGTTACGCCTGCCATAGCATCAAATGCAGTTCCCAACACAACAGTTGTGTCAGACACACCATTAAATACTGGCTTCTGGCTGTAAACCTCTACCGTTCTCGCTTTAGTGGTTTCGTTGTTATCGCTGTCTTTCACTCGGTAAGTTAGAACGTAAGTGCCAATCACACTAGTTTCCACGTAACCTTCAACATCGACAGAAGATGTTAGATCGCCATCTTCTTTATCGGTTGCTGTTACGCCTTCCATAGGATCAAACGTTGTGCCGTGAAGAACACGCGTATTTTCGACACCTTTAAGAACGGGCTCACCCTCTACTGGAGGTGGCGTCACTTGACCGTGTACAAACGGGCCGTAGTCTTTAATAAACTGCTCGTTGTATTGTTGACCGTTTTTGTTAGTGCCCATGTCCCAGTTGATAGACCAAGTCATTACACCACGCAGGGGTTGGCCTTGAGTCGTTAAGGTCTCGAACGCGTCGTATAAATCTTGAGGGTCTTGCACAAAGCCCGTCGCTGCAGCATCGATACTTGAAGGAATACCAAACACCAGCTTGTCATGAGGGATCTTGTGGAAGCCACGCGTTCCGTTGATAAGCGAATCAGAGATGTAGTAGATGAATTCTTCTTTTAATGCATCGTTGTTTTGAGCAATCCAGCCCACACCGTCAACCCAGATACCGTCGCCACCTTGGTTGTAGAACTGTGGGTTAATCCAGTCGTAGTAGCCTTCTAGATTATCGATATAAGGTACGTACTTGCCGCCTGTTGTTAGATACGGGAACTCAGGCGCCATAGTAATAAGGAAGTTTTTCCCTTCGGCACGGTAGTGATCTTTTACTAGCTTAAGTGCGTCAGGAATAACCGTTTGGTTGTTTGCTGCGGTTACTGCTGCTTGTTCAAGGTCGATGTCTAGGCCATCGAAACCGTAACGCTCAGTAAGGCGGATTATCTCATCAGCAAAGGCTCTTTCATCACCCGTTTCAAGCTCTACGTGTGCATCAGCACCACCCAAAGCCAACAGTACAGAGCGACCTTGCTTGTTGAGCTCAGAGATTTGGTCAATAAATTGTTCTTCTGAAAGCCCAATGGTTGGGTCCAGTTTAAAAGTTGGGATTCGACCATCAGCCACATCGTAAACCTTCATAAATGACACATTCACGATGTTATACATTGGGTTTACTTCATCCAGCGTCACACAAGGCGCATTACCACCTTGGTAGCCGCCACCGTCACACCAGTTGTGCCAATAACCGACCACGACACCAGAATCTGGATTCGTCATATCTGAACCATTCGCATAAACAGCGCCAGACATTGCGGCCATGCCGACCGATACAGCTAATTGTAGAGCTTTACGTTTCAACATTAGTCCCACTTCCTTACTTAACAGCTGTGCCAATCACAACCGAACCAATTCATTGTAATCATGAATATTTATAGAGAAGTAATGGAATTTATAGGAAAAGATGACCTTTGATTTAACTTGTGATTTTAAGTCACAGATTGAATATCAGAATCAATATGATTTTGACTTTTCATTCAAATTGAAATGCTAAAAGCTGTTATTTTCGTCCGAACACATTGACCATGCAAATATTTAATAAACCTTAATTCACATAGATAATTAACCGAAAATATAAAAAATCACCAATAGGAAAAAACGAACTGTAAATCGACAAAAATCTATCCAAACACACCGTAATTACTGACCCCAGACCAGATACCATTGCGAGTGACATCACTAAAATAGCTTGGATATAGCCGTCATACATGTGCTAGAGATACACACGTATAACGGAATATAGGAGTGAAAATTTGTGGAATTTTGGATGTATACCTCAGGAATTTTTCAGTTGACCCTCAGCACCAGATGAATAATATGCATCCAATAGTGAAATAAAATTCACCTTATCAAGTTCATTAAGTTGATTAATACCAGCCGCTGCTTTTCTTCCTCCACCCGTTTCAAAGCTTGAGCAAATTTCGTCTGCACCCGTTCTGTTTGATAATGGCGCCCGTAAGCTCACCGTGTAAGACTCGCCATCTTGGTTTTTCGTTAATACTGCTTGCGCTCGGTTTGGATCTTGATTAACGATTTCATTACCAAATACACCACTGATACGCCTTGCCCACGTCTCACCTGGCAGTTCAAACACGCGTGCGACTTCACTTTCATAAACAGGAGCAAGGTTTGATAGCTGTTGGCGATCATTTTGATAAGCAGCTCGTAGTCGATAAAACACAGAGTTTTTATCATCTAAAAGATCAAATGGGTTCGGGTATTGATAAAGGGTTTGGTAGAGCTCAATTGGCGTGAAATGCAAATCGCTTAATGAAGAACCGTAACCATTGTAGTTAACCAAGGTACCTAGCTCTTCTAAAAACTCGGTTTGAGATTGATTGAATCCATTTTCATCCGCTAGCCGCGCGGCCACTGTTTTTAGGTTATCACCAAAAGCAGCCGCGATTGCCCAAGCCACATGCGCACCATTCAGCTTCTGGTTAATCAGCAAGCTCGTGCAGCTCTCTGGCGCGGTATCGATCAGAGTATCCAAATAGCTAGAGTCAGGTACCTCACCAGTTCGATGATGATCGCAATAAAATACATTGATGTTGGCGTCTAGCAGTGAGTGTAATGCAGATAAGTTTTTCTCCATCGACACATCTAAAACGGTAACGGAAGAAATGTCACCTTGCTTACCCGGATCCATAATTTGAGTAACAACTTGAGAAACCAACTTAATATCACGCTTTACACCTGTAATGAGCACGTTCTCTCGTGGCTCACTTAATCGCAGCTGTAACAACGCGATTATGCCATCTGCGTCTCCGTTGAATACGTCGTAGTGCATGTTGTTCCTCTTCCTATAGATTTAACCGTTTGCCAGAAACGCGCCAATACGTTCTTTTATTCGATAGTCTGTCATTATTTTAGTTATATTTCACAGATACTTAAGTCTATTTTGGAATGCCTTATTCTCATTAGATTCAAAAGATAAACACATTAATAATATTGTATGACTTATATCACAGTAAAAGAACCTGAAAAGATTATAAAATAAGCGCCTCCCACTTAATGATAAAGAGACGAATGAACACTACCACCACTCTTGTTTATGACACTTTGAAAAGCCTTGCTGCTCACGCTCCTGAGCAACATGCCGAGATTCGCCAGCGTTTATATGAGCAGTTGAGCCTGCCATTTAACAAGCAGCTCTCGTTATACGCTAATGTGCTTGGTCCTATCAGCTCAGGTAAGTTAGCGGGATGCGACAATATTGATAAGGCGGTTGAACTGGCACTGGATGTGCTGGAAGGCCGAAATAAGTAATTCCCGTTAAAATACGTAATATAACGGCCCAGATCTTCCCTCAGATCGGGCCGTTTTTTATTCGCGCCTTCAGACTAGTGAATTTCAGGCACAAAAAAAGGCGCAGATGATCCACGCCTTTGATTTAGTTTGCTCTAAATTTTACGAAGTCTTGAACTGCGCCACCGCTTTGTCCATCTCATGGGCTTGCTCTGCGACTTTATCCACTTCAACTAAGCAATGTTGCGCCGAAGCGTTGTTATCACTTGAAATGGTGTTTAACTCAGTGATTGAGTCGCTCACTTGTGCCATAACAGCACCCTGCTCTTCAATCGCTGATGCAATACGCTCAGAGTTGCCCTGGATGCTTTCCATGTCGCTTAAGATAAGCTGCAGGCTAGCATCGAGCTCTTCCGAATCTTTCAGAGTCAGTTGGCCTTGTTGGTTACATTCACCAATCTCGGTCATAGAAGCGTTCATTTGACTTTGAATTGCCGTTACTACACTGGTAATTTCAGTCGTTGATTGGTGCGTTCTGCTTGCAAGAGCACGAACTTCATCTGCAACCACGGCAAAGCCTCGGCCTTGTTCACCGGCACGTGCTGCCTCAATGGCTGCGTTCAGTGCCAGCAAGTTGGTTTGTTCTGCAATGCCTTGGATGATATTTACCGCATCGCCAATTTGATCCACATGATGGTTCAATGAGCTGATCGAATCTTGGCTGCTAGAAAGGCGTTCAGACAACTGAGTAATGTTGCTGATCGTATCAACCACCACTTCACGGCCTTTATCGGCATTCACTTTTGCTTGATGAACACCTTCAGCCGCAACTGATGTGCTTTCTGAGATCTCGCCAATAGTGAGTACCATCTCTTGCACTGACGTTGTCATGGTTGAGGTGTGATTTGCTTGAACTTCAAACTGTTTGATGACTGACTCTAGCTCGTCATGCATGTTCGACGTGCTTTGTGTCAGTTGCAGTGACTTAGATTGAGATGCCGCGATCAAGCCTTCCAGCTGATCAAGCAATTGGTCGAAGTATTGGCCTAAAGTGCTGAGTTCGTCTTTGCCATCAAGGTGCGAACGAATAGACACGTCGTTAGAATCAACGATGTTGCGAATCACCGAGAGTAATGACTCAATCTTGCCGATAATAGAACGGACAATTAACCAACTGAACAGAATGATCGACACGAGTAGCGTGACGCAAAGGATGTTGTTGATCAGCGATAGTTTGTCCATCTCTTGTTGGGTTTCTTGGTCCAATACCGCTGAGAACTCTTTAAATTGAGTTTCGATAGCATGAGAACCCGAGCGAGCTTGCCCAAGCAGACCTTCGTTGTGCTTCAAGCCAATCACTCGCTTCTGTTCAACCACTTGACGTGCAGCATCTATCAAAGCAGTTGAGCTTCCAGCATTAGAAGTAATAGAAAGAACACTCGGATCGAACTCACCCTTTTCAATTAAGTCATTGAACAGGTAAAGCTCGATTTTTTGTTCAGCATTGGCTGTCGCGCTGATGTTATCGAGCAAAACATGAAACTCGCCTAGCATGCCTTTGTCACGTGCTAGCCCATAGACTTCGCTCGCTTTTACTAGGTTAACAAAGCTGGTGTGGTAAGTTTCGATGTCTTCACGAAGGTGTGTGCTGTTGGCTAAGCCTAAATCACTGAGCACTGTATCTAGCTCAGATTCAGACGCTAAGAATTTGTTGTAGTTTACGTCGAACTTGGCGAGGTACTTCATATCACTACGTAATAGGAAATCTTTCTCGTTACGGCGAAGATTGAGTAGTCGCACTTCAAGTTCTTTGGTGATTTGTTTGGCTTCGCTCATTTGAGCGGTGGTGTCTGCAAATTGCGATGTGGTAAACAACAATGAAATCATGCCGAAGATGGAGAACATCCCCAACGAATAGAGCTTTTTCTTTATATTCATATACGTGGCTCGTCTTTACTAAATTAACTATGAGTATCTAATTGATCGCATCGAAGCATGGAATACAACTCGTGCGACCTGGTTATTGTTATGGTTATGGTTATGGTTATGGTTTTTGTATCAGTAATGAGCACTAAATCTAGCGACTGTTCAGCCCACCAGCAGTGACATTCTCAATGGTATTCAAACAGAGAATGAATCTTTTCACTAAAGATAAAAGCATCAATAACACAAATTGAATACATGTACATTAGTTGAATGATAAAAGTGAGAGACAGCTATTTGACGGAACATAAACAGCCTGAACACCACGGCATACAAGGCATTGAATTAAAAGGCTTTGAAGCGCATTTGAACGCATTATTTATGATGACATTTTTTTGGCTCTCCAGAAGAGCACGAGCGAAGCGCAATATTGGAGGTTTTGACTTGGTTTTTAAACAGTGAATCCGTCTATTGATGATTGTACAGTAGAGCGTAAACGGCGAAAAAAATGGACCTACTCAATTCGAGTCAGATCCATCTTTTGATTTTCTAGTCAATCGCTTTGCAGCTAAAGAGTTAGGTGCGAATTCAAGGCTGACTAAAACGCTTTTACCATCTTGGTTAGGCACTTCAATAACACCGCTTTCTCATCTTCTTCGATGTCTTGTGTTAGTCCATTAACCAAATTCAAGTGAAGCTGATTGTGGTGAACGTGTATCTTCTGCCCTTCATCAGTCAAAGCAACCACAATCGCACGACGATCTGTTGGGTGTTCATGGCGCTCAATCAATTCAGCTTTAACCAACTTTTCGATTTGAACGGTAAGCGTACCCGTGGTGATACCAAGCTTTTCAGCGAGCTCTTTCATTCTTAACGCGCCATGCATACCAAGCACTTCAATGGTGTGAACTTGAGCAAGGGAATAACCTGTCTCTTTGACAACAGACTGCTCCCACGAAGACATTTTATCGTAGAACTCAGTCAGTATTTGGTTAAGCTGTTCTATATTTCGCATGGTCGTTTGAATGCACTTCAAGAGTAAGATGATTAATCTTATCAAACTTGGCGAGCATTTGTTTATATTCAGAGACGGTTTTGTCACTGTTTGATTCAAGAGTAATCGCTGCTGAATAGTGATGTCCACTCACCTTCCACATATGGAAATCGGTTACCGACGCATAAGGCGTTAAGGTTTCGGTCACTGAGTCACGATAATCTTGGTCGATATTCTCATCCAGCAGGATTGGGCTGGTTTGTTTCATAAGGTTCATCGTCCACTTGGCAATCACGAATGCGCCAACCATTCCCATTGCTGCATCTAACCAGTTCCAACCGTAAAACTTACCAAATAGCAGCGCAACAATCGCAAGCAGAGACGTCAAAGTATCCGCCAACACATGCATGTAGGCTGCGCGTAGGTTGTGATCATGATGGTGTCCGTGATGCCCGCCATGCTTATGACCATGCTCGCTATCGTGATCATGACTATGTGAATGACCGTGATTCTTACTATGATTGTGGCTATGCTCGTGTCCGTGATCATGATGGTGATCGCCAAGTAAAAACATACTCACCACATTCACAGTTAAACCAATACAAGCAACGATGATCGCTTCATTGAACTGAATTGCTTGCGGGTTAAACAAGCGATGTACCGATTCCACCAGCATCAGTAATGCCACAATCCCCAATGCAATCGCGCTGGTGTAGCCCCCTAACACGCTGACTTTACCGGTACCGAAAGAGAAACGTTCGCTCTCGGCATGTTTCTTCGCATATCGGTATGCAAACAAAGTGATACCAAACGCTGCAGCATGCGTCCCCATGTGCCAACCATCAGCAAGTAACGCCATAGAGCCGTAAATAGTACCGGCAACGATCTCGACAACCATGGTGATGATAGTTAACAAGAGAACGTAGAAAGTACGCTTTTCACCTTGGCTGTTATGTGAAGAAAAGTTGTGTTGGTGACGTGTTGGAAAACTCAAAATGGCGTCCTTAGCTCGTGTGTTCAATATTAGGAGTCGTTACTGATTAATCTTGCTCAAAAAAGTGCTTTGACTCACAAGTAGTTTGATTATCAAATCAATAAATGGAATTTAGTTTGATTATCAAACACTGTCAACGATGAATTTTAAGGCTCTGATTTGGGAGAGTAATAATTTATAGGGGGATCTAATTAGCTCGACAACCTATTAGGTGGAGAAACAGCTGCGCTTTGCAGACACAAAAAAGCCCACGCGAGGTGGGCTTAGATAGATCAGATGGAGTTATTGGTTTTGCAACAGAGTAATCTCATCATTCACCCAACCTAACAACTGCTTGGTGGCTTTCGACAACACTTGGTTCTGCCTAACAATATAGCCGAGACAGGTGCTCGAGAAGTTGATCAACGGTGTCACTTGCGAATGCAGATACTGCTTGGTGGATACCGCAAACTCAGGCACGATAGCGACCCCAAACCCGGCTTCTGCCCAGTCGATTTGAGCGTCGACACTCCCTACTTCCATCACCCTATAATTAGGCAGATTAAGGCTTGGTAAACCTTCATCAATGAAGTCACGGGTTCTCGTATCGTGGCCAAGTAGAATCAATGTGAGTTCTGTCTCTATATCGTCATCTTTAACCTCGTTTCCTGTCTTGCTATCAGAGTATTGCATGTCTAGGCCATCGCCTAACGCACACCATGAAAGCTCTTGAAGCTTAGTAAAATAGAGCGACTCGTTGTGCTGCTCTTTCGCAATCACAAAACCAAGATCCGCCTGAGCGTTCTTAACTAAACTCGATGCTTGAGATGACGTAGTGTTCAGTAGCGTTAGGTCGATACCCGGATACCGCGCTTTGAACTTCTGGAACGGGCGAATTAGCAAGAATCGAGAGATGATGTCGCTCACGGCAATAGTTAACGTGCCTATTTTAAGGTCGTTAATGGCGTTGAGATCGGCCTGACAAATCTGCAGTTCGAGTAATGTTCTTTGACTTGTCTCTAGTAACCTTTCACCTGCTTGAGTCAGTTGAAACGGACTTCGCTCTATCAACTTGATGCGTGTTTGTTGTTCCAGTTGTTTTAGGTGCAAACTCACATTGGGTTGTGTCATATGCAGTGCATTGGCCGCTTTCCCGAAATGCTTGTACTCCGCAAGCGTCACAAACGTCTTCAACAAATTAATATCGAGCATCATATCCCCTCTCTCGTGTTACTTACATCATTCCCTAAAGTAAAGAATGCCCCATCGTCATTCCCTACAGTGAGGAACGAACATGATAGGGAATCTCACTTGTGGTTTGAGATTCCTGATACCTCGTTCCTCGGTTCTGGAATGACGCCACGAAATCGAGTCGACGTTAGGTTCGTCACTTCCAGTCGTAAGGAACTGCAATCGCGTCACTCTCTACTACGATTTACACCCCACCCCGTCATTCCCTACAGTGAGAAACGAACGCGATAGGGAATCTCGTTTGTAGCTTAAGACTTTAAGGGTATATGGAATCCTTATCAAGATAATAAAGATAATTAATTTCTCTTATCCACTTTGTAGGCCTAACATGATTTCTCAATCAGTTAGGAGAAAAATTATGCCATCTATCGTTGTTGTGGGCGCAAACTGGGGTGATGAAGGCAAAGGCCGCATCGTCGATTTTTTAGCAGACCAAGCTTCTGCTAGCATTCGTTTTCAAGGCGGAAACAATGCAGGTCATACCGTAGTAAACGACTTCGGTACATTCAAACTGCACCAACTACCTAGTGGTATTTTTAATCCTGATTGTACGGCGGTTCTTGGCCCTGGCATGGTGATCAGCCCTGCTGCGCTAACTCAAGAGATTGCAGAAGTTCAAGAGGCTGGCATCAAAGTGAAAATGGCGATCTCAGATCGTGCGACACTATGTCTGCCTTTACATGCCCTTGAAGATACGCTTGAAGAAGAACGTTTAGGTGACGGCGCTTATGGCTCAACACGTCAAGGTATTGCACCAGCATACGGTGATCGCGTGATGAAGAAAGGCATTCTTGTCGGTTGGTTGAATCAACCTGAGATTTTAGAGCAACGCATTCAATTCCTGCTTGATTGGAAGATGCCTCAACTGAAGGCTCTATACCCTCAATGTGATTTCACTCAGACAGCTTCTGAAATGACAGAGTGGTTACTTGAAGTGACTAAAGCGTGGCGCCCGTTCATCTGCAACGTAACTGAGCCGCTAAAAGCACTGCAATCACAAGACGCGAACCTATTGTTTGAAGCTCAGCTAGGTGCAGGTCGTGACCTTGTCTACGGTGAATACCCTTGGACAACGTCTTCGAATGTAACCGCAGCTTATGCAGGCATTGGGAGCGGTTTACCTGCCCTTCGCCCTGAGCGTATTATTGCCGTTGCTAAATCGTTCAGTTCATCTGTAGGTACTGGCACGCTAGTTACAGCAATGGAAGAGCAAGACAGCTTCCGCGAAAGCTCTAACGAATATGGTGCAACTACGGGTCGCCCACGTGATATGGGTTACTTTGATGCTGTAGCTACTCGCAACGGCGTTGACCTACAAGCCGCGACTGAAATCGCACTGACTAAGATTGATTGCCTATCTGGTTTGTCTGAACTTAAGATCTGTACCGCTTACTCAGGTGAACACACTGAGAACCCGATTTGGCCACAAACGGCTGAGCTAAAACCTGTATATGAAGATATGGCAGGTTGGGATGAAGATATCACCGGTTGCCGCACATTTGAGAGCCTTCCTCAAGCGGCACAAGATTACGTTACGCGTATCGAAGAGTTGATGGGTGTGCCAATCGTGATGGTATCAGTAGGTCCAGAGCGCGAACAAATGATCATTCGAGCTTAGTTTAGAAGACTACTACATCTACATCTACATCTACATCTAAGCCCACACTAGTGGGCTTTTTTACGCCTGTCACGAACATCTAAATCTTGTTCTTCTTATTGAGGTACATGTTTTCATCGGAAGACTTTATTAGATTTATGATGTTGAAACTTTGGGAATCCGCCGTACCACAACCATATGAAAAACCGAGTGGCACCTCATCATCGCAACGAAAGCCTTCAATGAAATCATCGAATTCAGCGTGAATGTTATTGACCAACTCAGAAGCATAACCAGCCTCTTCTGAGTGTATGACGACAATGAACTCATCACCACCGACCCTAGCCGATATGATGTTGTACTTTGAATTGTTTTTTATGCATGACGCAAAGCCAGAGATATAGTCATCACCTTTGAAGTGGCCATAGGTATCATTGATATACTTCAAATTATCCAAGTCGAAATACAAACAAACGATCTCACCATCGCTTATATTTGCTTTGTTGAATTCATGGAAGAATCCCCTTCGATTAAGCAGCGTTGTCATGATATCAAAATGACTATTCTTGTATAAAATCCGGCTCTCTTCTTTTAATAGAATTTCAGAACGCAATAGAGTTGATATGTTTTCAATCAAGCTAACTTGGCTCTCGGTATACGCTGTTGGGCTTAAATCAAACACCAAGAGCACCGCAAACACTTCGCCATCGATATCTCTTACCGGGACACCGCAAAACGACTTATAGGCATCCGCCCCATTCGCAGAAACGGAATCACCACCAGCATGACCACTCAAATAGACCGTGCGATTTTCGTTATGCACATACTCGCAAAAGAGGCTAATTTTGCTCTTATGTTGGTTACACGATATGTTTGAGGAGCTCCACACACTCTCAGAACCAGAGCAACTCAAATCAGAGATCATGATGATGCCCGCATTCGATGCGTCCATTATGTCTCGTATGTTATCCAATATAGATACCCAAGTATCGACATCGATATTTTTTTGCATCCCTTCAGAAGAGAACTTATCAAAAAGCATTAATATTTCTTTAGTATCAGACAGTTAAACTTAATTGAATATTCATTAGTATACGTTGTAACAAAAATCCCAAGAGCGACAATCTAGGGCGGTTATTACCTAGTACTAAGCAACAACCAAACCCTACATCCTAATTTTCTAATTCAGCGGCATCGTTCGCAGAGGCCCAAATTTCTGAGCGTCTATTCTTGGCTCTACCTTCTGCCGTTGCGTTGGACGCAATAGGTTTACTTTCACCAAATGAGCGTATAACAAGGCGATTCTTCTCTACACCATCCATGATTAAACCATCCGACGTCGTCAGTGCTCTTTGTAGACCCAATGCTTGGTTGTAACCTGCTTCGCCAGTGCTGTCAGTGTGTCCATCTACCGTAATCGCACTGCCGTTAGTCTTTAACTCGCCTGCAAGTTGGCTCAGTGCTTTGCTGCCCATCGGCGATAAGTTGTGTTGGTCAAAACCAAAATGAAGTCGTGCCAACAACCCGTGACGCTCTTGGTTACTGATCCAAGTCTTACATCCTGACTGGTTCATACCTAGATTAGATTGACCTGCTAACGCTTGTTTTAGCTCACGGCTGTCAGACGGCTGCTCAATTTGTAAAAAGCCCTGTCTGTGCTGTGCAATGCCAACGACATCATCAACCGTGACACTGTGCTGATACTCACTGAACGCAGTATCGCAATAAACACTGATGCCTTCTTCTGCATTGGCGATAAGGCTAAATTGCAATGTCGATATGACGATTGAACCGATCATTAACTTTTTCATATTTTCCTCTAGTACAACTTAGTTATTCCGCTTGTTTTTGAGCCTTTACGGATGAGTTCTTCTATCTTTTCAATCAATTCATCTAGGTTAGATACGTCGATGATGTCTTCATTTGGGTCGACAACGCAGTCTTGAAAACCACTTTGTTGAGATGCTCGAAAATCGATACCAACAACACCTATGTATAAGCCCGGTATTTCCTCTCTTGCTTTGTCACACATGCCTCTGTCGACTAACCCTTTGAGGATGCCGTTATTCGGACTCTCCTGCCCATCGCTTAAGATCAGCAACATCTTAATTTTCTTGTTGTAGACTTGCTGCTCTTCTTGATCGGAACTGTTCGGGTCACCATCATGGAGCACCTGAGAACCTCTCAAAATACCTTGAAATGCCGCAGTCCCGCCGTCTGCCCACATCGAATTAATCGGATTCAAGTCTGAGAGCTTGTTCGACAGGCGAATGTTGGAAAACTGCGATGAATTGGAAGAACCATGCGCGTTAAATAAACTTGTTCCGCTCACACTATAGAAATCGGGCTGTAACCCCGACTTATCAGTAAACATCGTCGACACTGATGTCGATAAATCAACATAGTTGTATACGTCTGCAACCAAGTAGTTATCTTGATAAATCACATCCTTAATACGTTTGGCGTACTTTTGATTCTCCGGTTTTGGATATGAGCAACGTGACTGCCGGTCAGCACATCTAATCACGTCATTTTGTGAATAGGTGCGCCAGTAATCCCAGTTAACATCGTTGTAGGAATAAGGTGATACGTTCGTTTTATAGTTATCTTTGTAGCTCAACTGGCTTGTCGCCCGAGCTTGATTTCCCGAAACGATCTCCCTCGTTCGAACGTTAAAAGGCACAAAACCAACTCGATTAAGCAGTTTGTCTCCGGTTGTATCTTCTCCAGGCTCATCACAAACGTATTTCCACTCGCCATCGACATAGTCCTGTTTAATCGATGTGCAAAGAATTTTGCTGGATATTGCGTCGATGGCTGTCTTTAGATCGTCGATTTTTATGTGTCGACTTGAACCCCACCTGTCGTTCATTGAACCGGAAAAGTCCGACACAAACACAATATCGATGTTGTTATCACCAAGGTAAACCGGGTACTTTCTCGCTAACGAACGTCCCGCTAAGTCTTGCTGCTGATCAAACGAAGGGATAAAGCTACTCGCGAACCAAGAGTCATGTGTCGTCTTAGCATTCACTGTGTATTGGATGTATTCCAGAACCCCAGTGCCCTCGTCTTCCGCTTGGTGGAACCGGTCTGCTGAGAGGTTGGTTGATTTGATGTCTCGCACGTAGTTATCGACATACTTGGTCGCGAGCCCACGAGCCTGATCCGGTTGGTCTTCAATGGTTACCGCTATGGCTGCGGCCTCTGCGGAGTCTCTTAATCGACTGGTCTCTTGAACATAACGTGTGCCCTCAACCGCCCAAAAAGTCATACCCATGATTGGAACAAGCAATAAGCCCATCCAAACCGCGGCAACCCCTTGCTGTCTTTGGAGACTGAGATACTGGCGATTGATATGACGATCGTGCTGCATTTTCATTTCATTATCTCCCAGGCATTATTGAAGAAGAGCCAATCTTAACCGTGGTGCTGGTGCCGCTGTTGAAGAAGGGCTTGAACCAAGAACTCTGCTCTTCACACAGACTAATTCTGTACAATGGATACACAACGCCCTTTTCTACCGGAGCTAAATCTGCATGCTCGAGAATCGAATCGGTTTGGCAATTTAAGCTTCTGTACTTGCTGGTTGAAAATTCAGCGACATTAACTTTATTGGTCAATGACTCTATCTTGATCGCTACATTATCGACTGGTGTATTGAGCATTCGACTTGCCACTTTAGCCATGTCTTCTAACTCTGAATTAGTTACAGGTAGGTTTTGTCCTGCCAATACATCGGCTTCAAAATAACGAGTACGCTCTTTGATAACATTGACTAAGGCAAAGCTGGATCGATCAAGCTTGGCGCGCGCGAGTAATTGATAGCTCAAGTCTGCTCCAAACAAATAAACGCCCCACAAGGCCACTAGAATGAAAACTAACTCAATCGTATACGAGCCTTGTTGGTGTCTTTTAGAAAGCACACGTTGCTTACGGAGCATCATCTTTCCACCCCTCGTGTTCTAAGTTCAAAACCATGGTGCTTGAAATGTCCCTGTCAGCAGCGCCAGTCAGTTTAATCACTGGCGTGTAGCGGTAGGTCACCGTGATTTCGGCTAAGTCGTAGTTGAAGTTCAAGCCTTGATCAGAGTGTCCCCTGTTCGCGACGAAATCGTCATAGGTTTTGAAGTACTGACCTGCGATAGAAAACCGTGAGCTATCAATTAAGAAACTCCACAGATTGTCATCATCTTCGATTAACGATTTGAACTTCGTTTCGTACTGCTCGTTGATCCCTTTACCTTCATATATTTTGGTATTCCTGATGGTTTCTCTCAGCGAATACTCGGTCATGTTCACGACGTAGATTTGGTAACTCGATTCGAAGATCGCAAAGGTGGCGAAAAACAGAACAAGCGCACCCAACACAAACTCAATCGCTGTCACGCCCTTCTGCTTATTAAGACGCTTCATCATTAACTCCTAGATGAGTCAATTCAGCGGCGATGCTCTGGATCTCTTCCGCTGAGAAGTCACCTTTGAGTAACTTCTTGGCTGAGTCGATTTGCTGAGTTTTCATTAGTGCGATAGCTAGGTTCGCTTTTACGATCTTATTCGACGGGTCTTCTTTTAAAACCGGAGCTAACGTTTCGATCGCCTGTTGATACTCGCCATTAGCCATTTGAATCATCGCAATGTTGTTCTTAACCACGACATCGTCATAACCGCGTAAACGGGCTCGATTCAGTTCTTGGTAAGCTTCATTAAATCTTCCAACCTTGGTGTACGACACGCCGAGCAAGACGTGAATTTGACCCGTTGTATTTCCCGCCTCGATAGAAGCTAGATATGCGGCAATGGCATTTTCAACGTCATTTTTTGCATCAAACACTTGTCCTTCTAACTGGTACAAGTTGGGGTTTTCAACACCCTCTTTTTGCAAATGTTGAACATAGAAGTCTGCCGACTCGATATCCCCTTTGTTGAAATATGCCCACGCCAGTTTCTCTTTTACCTCTGGGTCTTCGGAGCCCTGCTCAAGCTCGGATTTGTAATAACTAATCAAGCCGTCATAGTTATTCACTTTTTCCATACTAGTGACGTCGGCAAGCTGCAAGTCTTGTGCTGAAGGAGCCGATTGACAACCCGCCAACACACTCATCGACAACAAAATGAGACAAAAACGTTTTCCAATCACTCGTCATCTCCCTATATATTCAATGTCATTTGCATGATGCTCGGCGCGAGAATCAAGATAACGATCGGGAACATGATGAAAAGGATCAATGGGACACTCATCTTCGCAGAGAGCTTACCTACCTTTTCCTCGACCGTAAGAATTTGGACTTTTCGCATGTCTTCAGCGAGGTCACTTAACACACTCGCCACGGATGTGCCGTATTGCAGGTTTTGAATGATGGTCAGTACAAAACTTCGTACTGGTGGCGTCGGGATACGCTCACTCAGATCATTGAGCGCCTTTTCTAAACCGTGTATTTTTGCAGAATCAGATGTGCGTTTAATTTGGTAACAAAGATCTGAATCAAATTCAGCCAGCTCTTTCCCCAAATAAACCAGCGCCGCTTCAATCGTCATACCGGTTTGAACACATACCGACATCATGTCGAGCAAATACGGCAATTGAGCTGAGGTTCGACTGATCAACATCTTGCGGCGCATTTGAAGCATTGTATCTGGGACGACAATGACGCCAATCAGCGAGAAAATAACCACGAGCAGTTTGTTGGTTGACGTCATATCTCCCAACAGCACCAACCCAGAAACCAACGCTAATACCAACAACTTTGCTGGAAAATAGAATTTTGCCCAATCCGTGTTGTAATAACCCGCCTCTATCATTTTTTGCTCGAGTTCATGGCGATGTTCTTTACCAAAACGAACAAAAAAGCGATTTACGCGTGAAGGTGCGCGAGCCGAATTATCCCCAATATAGAGCGCAACCTTCTTATGTCGTTGCTCTTTACGAATAGAATCGATAATCAAAAAGAGTAGCGAAAAAAACAACACAATAAGGGAAGCCAATAACATCATGCGCGTACTCCTCTCACTAACAACCAAACAAGAAATAGACCGAACAGTTCACTACCAAGCACGTAAAACAATACAAGCCTTCCTTCTGGATCGTAGAGAACAAATTCCACATTATCGGGATTAACGTAGTTGAGAATAAGCATAAAAATCAGAGGAATAGCCGCAACTATTTTGGCGGAAATTCGTGCTTCCGAAGTCATCGCCATTTTCTTTTTCTCTAGCGTTCGAGAGTCCACTAGCACTCTAATCAGCCGCGCCATCACGCCCTTAAGTTGCCCACCTCGAGCAATATTCGCCCTGATAGTCACGGTAAAGAATAGAAACTCTGGGTAGGGGTAATTTTTGCACGATCGTTGAAGCACCACCTCTGGTGACTCACCCAACTTAAGTCGGTCGCCCATTAGCTTAAATTCGCGACCTATCGGGTTGTGCATCACATCGCCTACATAACTGATGGCTTGCATTAAGCTGTCACCCGCAGTGACCGCACTCATTAGAATATTCAGCGCATCTGGGAACGTATTCTCAAATTCGCGACGTCTTCTTGTCACTAGGAACCGATAACCACATAGGGTAAATACCATAGATGAGCCCAGCACTAACCACGTATTGGTGATTGATAGCAATTCAACAACGATGTACCAAGATGCGATGATGCTGCCCGTAATATAGAGCGCAATGTAAAGAGAAGAACGCGGGCCTAACACCATTAACGTGGGTGATATGGACTCTTTGAACTTTTGCCAGTTTTGTTTACGAACCAAAGATTTGACGTTAATAGCATTGAAGTTTTCAGCTTCTACTTCTTCAATATTGAAAAACTGATTAACCTTTTTTACCTTTGAATCTCGGATCAAAAGCAGCACAAACGCAAAGAGGATTAACGAAAGCCAAAGCATGCTAGGCCCCCTTAAATGATGCTTTCAGCTCTTCATAGAGCCCGAAGAATTGCGCTTTTTTCACAAGCTCAGATCGCTGCATAATGCCGTCGGTGACAAACTCACCTTTAACGGTTTCTCCATAATGTGCGTCGTCATAACGAAAACGATAAATCTCTTCCATCACTACGCTGTCGCCTTCTAGGCCGACGATTTCCGAGATGCTCGTGATTTTACGAGACCCATCGCGCAACCTGTTGACCTGAACAATCATTTGAACGGCACTCACGATCGTTCTTCTAATCGCATCCAGAGGCTGATTTAAGTTCGCCATCATGACCATCGATTCAACACGGGCAATCGCATCTCGCGGCGTGTTGGCGTGCAACGTAGACATTGACCCATCGTGTCCGGTATTCATAGCTTGCAGCATTTCAAACGCTTCAGAACCACGACACTCGCCAAGAATAATGCGGTCTGGACGCATACGAAGCGCGTTAATAACCAATTCACGCTGCGTTACCGCTCCGGTTTGCTCAACACTTGAGGTTCGCGTTTCGAGTCGAACCAAGTTGGGTTGTTGCAGACGCAGTTCGGCCGCATCTTCAATCGTAACGATACGTTCATCTTCGGCAATGTATTGAGATAGCGCGTTAAGCAATGTCGTTTTGCCTGAGCCTGTACCGCCAGAGATCAACACATTGATACGGCAGCGCGAAGCGATCATCAGCACTCGCGCCATGTCTGGAGACATAGAACCGAAGCCAATCAAATCTTCAAAGCCGATGTTCTGCTCTCTGAACTTACGAATAGAGATCGAAGTACCATCCAACGAAATGGGAGGAATCACGATGTTCACACGGCTGCCGTCTTCTAACCTAGCGTCGACCGTCGGCGAAAGTTCATCGACACGTCTTCCGACACGTGAGGCAATACGCTTAGCAATGGCTAACAACTGTTCCTCATTCACAAACGAGACTTCGGACTTTTTCACCTTGCCGTGTCGCTCGAAAAAAATGTTGTTGGGCCCATTCACCATGATGTCGGAAATGGACTGGTCTTCGACCAAAGGCTGTAAAGGCCCTAAACCAAACAGTTCATCGATTAGGCTTTTCACTAACCCTGACTTCATCATCGAGGTGATCGGTCTTTGGTAGCTATTCGCCAACAAATCAACCGCCGCTTGTATTTGGGATTCAAGATCTCTGCGGGTCATTTTCTGAACCGCTTCTGCATCTAGGGCTTCAAATATCTGGCCACGAAACGCGAGGTATAAGTCTTTGTTAGAACTCATTTAGCACGCACCTTTTTCAACCAAGAGTTCATGCCCTTCTGGTCCATCGGTTGACCATTAATCAGCTTCACCAACTGTTCCATAGAACGACTAATGTGACGATCATGCTTATGCCCGCGTTTTCCATCGATAATGATGTGCGCCAGCGCTTTGCAGTAGTCGACTTCGAGATCAACTTCTGCGCCTAGATACTTAATAAGATCAGGTTTTTGTAAGACGTAAGCGTTTTCCGGGCGATGGTAGTTCACCACCGTAATCACACGAGTACGCGACGATAACGAAAGCTGTAAGTTGGAGACTTTTTCATACAGTCGTTTTGCACTTCTTACTGAAGACACAGATGCGTCTAACACCAACACAACCACATCAAAGTTTTCTACCAAGAGTTGAGGTTCAACTTTGAAGTCCACACCACCAGAAAAGTCTTCGATAATGAAATTGGTGTTGCGCGCTAACAACTCGCACAAGGTCTGGTTGTAATTAAGAACATCGCTTTGGCTCATGTCGCCATCAATCGCCAACAGTCGTAAATTTTTGCGAGCGTTGATTAGGTAACTCAACGCCCCTTCTTCATCCATTTCGTGCAATGGTGCGGTGAACTCATCGATGGTTCTCGGCTTAAAATCCTTTAAGCCAAGCAAGACATCAATGTTGGTATCGGCATATTGATGATCGACAAGAATCGTGTCCGAGCCTTGTGTCGATAATATTGAGCTCAACTCAGTAGTGATAAACGATGCGCCAACGCCACCTTTTGAACCGACAATCGCCACGCGCTTCGCTTTGCGTTTCTGACTCACACCAGAGAACGTCTTCAGGTTCTTGCTCACGTGATTTAAGAAGTCAGCAAATTCCTGCTTATTCACCGGCCAGAACACGTAGTAAAAACCCATGTCTTTAAGAGAACGAAGCGTAGAAATGGCATCCTCTTTACCAATCACCACCACGCCTTTGTGTGTGGGTAGTTTACTTGCAAATGCTTTAGCATCCTCAACAACATTGGTCGATTCATTAAGTTCCAGAATAACGATATGGCTACTCTGTTGCTCTGTCAGTTTGGTCAAACCCGCTTTGGCTTTAACGCATGCAGGATCATTCCACCCTTCAAATCGAAAGACTTCTTGAACAAGATCTAAACACTCTTGAGATTGATAGAACAAAGTACATCCGGCAACCCCTGTCGTTCCGGTTTGCACTGGCTTAGCCTTTGTTGTTAATGCTTTAGTCAGGTCAAACATTATTGCTCTCCTACCAATCGAGACTTGTAAGCCACTTGCTTCAAGCGCATCGATTCAGCAAAGCAGTCTGGCTGCCTCAACCGAACGTGAATCTGTGCTGGCGCGCATTGTTGAGTCTTCAAACGCGTTAAGGTCACTTGAATCTTTAAGTCGTTCGGTAACAACGGAGCGCTTCGATACGAGACTCTTTGTGGCGCGATGACATGTGACGGATATTGATCGAAGATCTTTTGCAACATCTGTTTGCTACGGGGTGATTTGTAATCCACAACATAGGTAGCTTCTTTATCCATTGATTCGATATCTTGAATCAAAGCGTTGATCTGCTTGGTGGTTTCAGCGCGGTTTTTCATCGCAAACTCAAAGCTGTGATGCTCTTTGTACACCAAGGCTTCAGCACCGTGTCCGACAAAATATTGCTCAGAGGCGCAGCCTAAAAGTGACGTGGTAAATAACGCCATTAATAGTAATTTCTTCATTGGATAAACCCTCCTTGCGACAACAGACGAATCGTTGCATCGGAAGATGTCACCGACTTGCCATCCCACTTAATGTTTAGCCAGCGCGCCAATGTAGAAGTCTTCTTGATGTAAGGCAGTTGAATGTCTTTCGGTTTCATCGGTTCAACAAGATTCACGGTAGCAACAATGATCAGTTCAGTACGTTTTCTTTCTGTGGTTGCTTTGCGGAATGCGGCACCTAGAACGGGAATATCGCCAACAAAAGGGATTTTTTGCATTTTTTCCAAATCAGCACTGCTCATCAAGCCACCAAGGACGAAGCTGTCACCATCAGCTAACTCTACGGTGGTCATCGCACGTCGTGAAGCCAGTTGCGGAACTTTGATACCTGCCGTTTCTATATAACCTTCAACTTCGCTTACTTCTGGCGCTAATTGCATGCGGATTCTGTCTTGGCTAAGCACTTTCGCGGTGAGATCGAGCTTGATGCCGAACTCTTTGAAGGAAATGTTCACATTGTTACTGGTAGTAACAATAACGGGCACTTCGCCGCCCACAAGGAAACTTGCAGACTCACCGGACAACACGGTTAAGTTAGGTTCAGCCAGAACTTCAGCAATCTGGTCGTTACCTAATGCCGTGATTAACGTACTCAGGTTTGCTGCATCGAATTGGTCGAAAACAAATTCGCCGACGCTTGAACCGACTGAACTCCAATCAACACCAACGGTTTGTCCAAACGACTCCGTTACCTGAGCCACAGATATTTTGACGTTAACCTGCTGGGTCGTTGCAACTTCAATTCGTTCGATGATCCCTTCCCACGTCATATTGCGGGCAAACACCATGCTTTCGGGCTCTTCATAATTTGAGTTGTCGGACTTAAACTCCAGCTTCACCGTTTTGTCCCATTTCTCTGTTTTTTCTCGTCCAAGCAGAGTGGCAACCAAACGATAGATATCGTCACGAGTTGCTTCGGAATCAACAAGACCACTCACGGCAACTTGCTCTCCTACAGACTGAACCTTGACTTTGGCATCAGGGAAATGGAATTTGAGTTGACGTCTGATATCCGTTAAATCCAAATCAACAATAATGCGATCGGAAAGCAGAACATCACCATCAATGCCATAGACGATCAGTCGCGATTGCCCAATAGCATTGGCGAACACAACTATCGTGTTGTCGTTGATTATTTTGTAGTCGACGATGTCAGGGTTATTAATAAACACTTGGCCAATCGGACTTTTTAACTGGATGTGCTGACCATCGTTGAGCGTGATGGAGCGATCGGCGGCAAAAGCGTTTGTTATAGAAAGTAAGCCAATCAGCGGCACTAGAATGGAAGCAAACAGTACTTGCTTGATTCGATGGTGAATCATCATCACAAAGCCTCTCTCGGGTTGTTCTCGTTACCACGTAACTCAGCAATCCCGGTATAGTTATCGATAATATTGCGCACCTCTGCATACTCCGGTTGCGTGTAGGTTTGGCTTCGGTAAATTTCGATGTGCATTGTTCGTTGCGCTAGTGCAAGTTTTGGTAACTCGTCGGGACTAACTTCGATGACCACCGTAGTCAGTCCATCCTCTTTACTCGGAGCGCGAGCGGTAATAGAACTGTCGCCAGTTGCATCATTTCCAATGTTCAGTACTTTGACGTTTTTAAGAAACATTGACGCCTTAACCCCTCTAAAGCGCTTCGGCTTATCGATAATTCCGGCTAAGTTATCGTTTGGAGAACTTACAGTGAGGATATCGATGGACGTTCCAGGACGGATGTAATCGTTGATTAGGTTTTTGTCACTGACTTTAAGTGGGTATAACGTCATGCCTTCTGTGACCAAAAGGTCGATGTATCCGGGCTGGCCTGGCGTCACTTGATATTCAGGCAGTACAACTTCACCTGCGTTAAGGCTGCGATTGAGCAAAATGGAGGGTGAAAAGCTGATTTGTGCGTCTTCTCTGATACCAAGCGTTAATGCTTCACTAAGAGGGAGTTGTTGTTTTACGACACCTTGCGCATCGATCGCACGTCCTTTTTCATAAGGTTCCGTGGTCATCCAAACGGCAACATGCTCTTCATTTTTTTCTTCCACCACTTCAGCGGTCGTTGTCGGTTGAGGTTCACTCTTCAACAAATCGACAACGCCTAGCGCGCCCACTATTAAGGCAGCAATGGCAACAAGTAATACCAGTCGAGATCTCATAATGTTCTCATTCTTGGAGGGTTAAATATGTGGCGTGTTTTGAGTCAAAATTACCAAGTAGAATCCAACGCTAATTGCTATCCCATATGGAATACCTTGTTGGTCGTTCGACGTTTTTCTTGTTAGCTTGTTCTTTACAAGATAAATAACGGCTAAAAAACCGCCAGCAAAAGCCGTCATAACAAACGCCCAAAGCAAATCGTTGAGAGGTATAGTAAGTGATAGAACTGCGGCATATTTAATATCACCGGCTCCAATCCAAATCAGGGCGTAAACAATCAACCCTCCCCCTAACACCAGCAGAAAGCTCATAATTTGAATGTCTAACGGTGACAAAAAACATTGTAAAAAGAGCAATATCAACAAGGTGTGATTTTGTATCTTTCGATAGAGAAAATCGGTAGCCGATACATAGACACACACGATTACCAAAATCAGTAAATACACGTCAAAACTCACAATTAGAAATATCACCTAGATTTATATGGATTAGCGTAAAGTATGTCTTAATTGATGTTCCTAATTAACTGAGCCAGACCAATGGAAAACATAGGTCTGGCACAAATATCTTTCGATATGATCTACATTAGCCAATAAGGCTTGATGTTAGCTGCTTGCAGTGTCAATAGCGGTAGCGACATCTTCAAAAGCACCTTCTAACTTACCAATGAAACCATCAGCGCCTACTGCAGTAGTTACTAATACAGCCATTGCTACTGCAATAAGACCATATTCAATCGCAGTTACACCGCGCTCATCGTTCTTGAATTGTGATAAAAACATGCTTGTTTTGACGTATAGCTTAGTAATCATTATGTGTTCCTATAAGGGCTGTTGAAAATTCGTCGCCATTATAATTAGCGTTACCAATCTATGGAAAATAACCCCTATCGACTTAATCAATAGGCCGGACGAAAAATGATCAAAATAAACACAATAAAAGCAAAGGAATTAAAAACAAAACCATAATTAACAATGAGTTACATATAAAATCAACCTAACCAGACAATATTAAATAAAATTTATAAACTTAAAAAAGTAAGACATCGATCAATATTCTAACTTATCTAAACTTTATATAAGCTTTGGAACCAATCTAAGAAATAATTTACCCAGTTTTATTACTCCTTATAAAACTTGTTGAAATACAATTATCATCACGCTATTGTTCTTCAAATCAACAAACCATAAAAAATATAATTTATTTGTGTCAAAAGGTTAGTCGAATCATGAAACTACATTTCGAAAATATCATTTCGTTCATAGCGGTAGTTGAGGAAGGTTCATTTAGCTCTGCTGCTCGCAAGCTTGGCAAGTCACAATCAACCGTTAGCACGGCTGTTCAAAATCTTGAGTCCGATTTAGGTTTCAATGTATTTAATAGGGAACACTCTAAAGTTTGGCTAACAGAAAAAGGAAAACGATTATTCCAGTTATCTTTACCTGTGGTATCGAAATATCGTGATCTAGTCACGATCGCACAGCAAATGAATATATCTGACCAAATAGTCTACCGGGTAGGTATAGACCCATTAGTGTTTAATAATAATGTAAAGAAAACACTATTAGCGTTTTCAGAAGCATTCCCTAACGTTGATTTACTTGTCGTAACTAAACCAAGTTTCGTGTTAGGTAACTATATAAATGAAGGGAAGATAGATTTAGCCTTAGGTAACCCCTATCACAAGACAAATTACGACTTCAACATAGAGGAGTTATTTCACGTCAACTGTTGGTGGGTGGCTCATGAAGACCTGGTAACCTTTAAGTCTCAAGCACCATCACAACGAGTTCTATTAATGGATGGTTGTGAAGAGCTGCTTAACTTGTCAAACATAGCATCGTACAACTTATGGCGACTGGATGACTTAGGAACCATCATCGATCTATGTAAGGCTCAAAAAGGCATCGCTTTTTTACCGGGATTTCTCATAGAGGGAAGTGTAGAAAATAGTATACTTAAAGTAGTTACAGACCACCCTGATTTTTTTGGTAAGCGAGTTATTGCATCCCTTTTCTGGCAATTACATTCTGACTTTAGCTTGTTCAACCAATGGATCAAAAAAGAGCTGCAAACGACTGCCAGTTACAAGCAAACATTTGTTGCTGATTTAACTCAATAATACTCTGTTGAAATCTGACAATCACACTCTATTGCACGCTTCAGCTTCGAGTGTGATATTTCAACACGATTATTTATCCTAATATAAATCTAAAATAAAACATATTAAATACTAATACCAAGACCGAAATGTATTACCCAACATATGCACTGGTCTTGTTTCCATTATTTAGCCTCACATATTTTTGTGATTAAATCTAATTAAAAACTAACCTATTAAACGTATTTGATATTTAAGCTATGACTGCGTTTGTCACTCAATATCGAAAAAAACGCCTAAACCATGCACACAGAAAAATCCACCATAGTAATGACGTTGGATAACAGAATAGCTTTACAACCATTACGTTAGACTAATTCCAGCTATCCGACTTTTTTACGATAATATCAACAATATCCGCCAGTTCTTTTCCTTTTTTAGTCAGACCGTAATATACCATCACTGGAACGGTTTCTTCTTGCCTACGCCAAATGAAACCTTCCTTGCTAAGCAACTTCAGCCGCTCACTAAGTACTTTACTCGACACTAAAGCCAGCTGCTTTTGAATCTGTCCAAAACGTATCTCGCTACTCTGACCTAGCAACCAAACAATGTGAGCAGTCCACTTCGTAGAAATCAGTGTCAAATATTTATCAGCGCTGCAGTAACCTTCAGGTTGCTTACCCTGTTCACTCATATCCACCTCTTAGATTATCCATCGTAACAATTGCATAGTTACCTAAAGGTAATTAGTTACTTTTAGGTAGCTAATTTCTTTTAGTAACCACCCTATCTATTATGGCTTCAACCCAAAACACAAACAAGCAGGTGGTTCCATGAAGATACTTCTATTCGTCGTTTTAAACTTAATAACTTTCTATTCTTACGCATCCACAGATTACAAAAAACCGCAGTCGCCAACAGAACTGCACCAACTTTTCGCGGAATACTTTTCAAAACAAGACATCGACGGACTAGGCACTCTGTTCCATGAAGACGCCATATTCGTCCTAGATAATCAGGGTAACCTTGCTCGAGGACCAAAGGCTATTAAGCCTATATTGAAAAGTTACCTTCAAGGCGACGTCGAAATGCTCACCCATGATGTGTCTATCCACATTAACGGCGACACGGCTCTCATAAGGTCCGATTGGGAGATAGTTGGAGGCCCCAAAGGAACCGCTCTCGAAGTAATGAGGTATATAGATGGAGGCTGGCTATACGTAATTGACAACCCGAATGGATTTTAATTGGCTATTGCACTTTGGATCATAAAAGGACGCAGTCTAGGAGCGTTACAAGCAACAATTCTTAGAACCCTAAAATAACTGATAGTTTAATAATAAGGGGAATTACAGACACAAAAAAGCCCACGCTAGGTGGGCTTTTTTGCTTGTTCATAAAGAACGAATTTGGTGCCCGCTACTGGACTCGAACCAGTGACACCTTGCATGTCATGCAAGTACTCTAACCAACTGAGCTAAGCGGGCAATGCTTTGAAACTTAACTAACCGCTTTACTAAGTGGCTAATGCTTCAGAACGAGATGGATAATAACGAGTGAATGGGTAGCGTGCAAGGATAAATTTGCACAAAACGGTTCGTTTGCTTTTAAAAACAACAATCAGAATAAATTTTAAACACAAAGCAGATCAATGGCTTGAAGTAGATCACATTTCGCCTCTAGTTCAATAGCTATATACATCTGCCTGTTTCGTGTCTTATCCCTCTAATAAAGCATTTTAACTCAAGATATTAGTTAGAATCTTCATCCACATCGAATACAACGTTGTAGTTCTCTGTATACGTACAGTTTGGCTGACGGCTACAAGTGAAGAATCGTCGGCCTTTGTAATCGCCTTGGCTGGCCAGTTTGATGATCATCGGGCTGCCGCACTTCTTACAGAATCGAACTTCTTTTGATGGCTCGATTAAATCGATGTGTGCTGCCAGTAATCTCTTCAAACGGCTCACTTGGTAGCTGTGTTTAATAGATGCACCAATCAGTGGCAAGCCTGCCGATTTACACACGTGGATCAGTAGCTTTTCTCGATCGGCCTTTCCCTTATTGAGCTCTTTGCCGTTATCAAGTTCGATGATCACGCGGGGCTCTAACGTTCGCGGGTCACACACGACAAAATCAAAATAGCTACGTGAGATTTTGTTGTTGGCGATAAACCAATTCTTCTTGTTGTTCGCCTTAGCAGGAACAAGAACGTTCAACATGCTGACCTTGGCAAACACTTCGCCATGGTTACCCACAGCGGATTTAAGTGCGTTATAAAATGTCGCCTGTTGCGCCGACATCAACGACCCTTTTTTCTGGTAAGCATGATCTTTGGTGTCGTCATGCTTCACTAGATACTTTTGGATAAAGTAAAAGAACACAACCAGAACAATTACAACGATAAAGATATTAGTCATTTTCCAACACAATCACGTCTGTATAGGGATTAAGAGAGTGGCTAGCGTATGTAGAAAAGCCTCACGTGGCAAGCAAAAGAGCGAGAGTAGCCAACCAGAATCACGACCTTTGAATGCTGTAATCACCAAGAGGTCGCTCATACGCTAGACACACCTCTCCTATTTGCTAATCAAATCATCAATTACACTCTAGATTGATTCAGATCAATTTACCTAAATTTGTGATCAACTAGTCTGAAAAACGTTAGGCAAATGTTAATAAGGAAATTGATATGGAACTCAAACAAGACCCAAGATGTTATACGGACGTATGTGTAGACGGTAAATGGTTCCACTATGACCACTGCGGAACTCGAGCTTATATGTTAAAAGGCGGTGCTTCCGCGGTGATTGAACTGGCAAGAGAACCTGCTACAGAGGGTGAACTGGTTGAAATGCTGCAAGGTGCCGCTAAATAACTCATTTAGAAAATGTTGATATAGATAAACTCGACATATCGCTAAGTAAACTCTACTTCTCACTCAAATTTTGATATTAGCGATCTCAGAGTGTTCCAGAAGCCATTCTTATCTCACGAAGATCAGAATGGCTTTTTGTTTGCTGATTAGAGATTAACTTTCAGCGATGGTGACTTGATTCCTACCCGACTCTTTCGCTTGATATAATGCATCATCCGCCGCTTTGAGGTACTTCTTGTAAGTATCTTGATTGAGTTGCTCATGAGCAATACCAATCGACGCTCCTATCGATGTGGTGAGGTTTAAAGAGCCGGAGTGCGTATCAATGGGTGTTTCAGAAATAGCTAAACGGATAACGTTCAACTGTTGCTCAGGATCAATGGAACCAGACAGCAGCATAACAAACTCTTCACCACCCCAGCGAGCCACTACATCATTTGGGAATAAGTGCTGTTTTACTCGCCTTGCGACTTCCACTAAAACCTCATCACCAATATCATGCCCAAAGGTGTCATTAACGCGCTTAAAGTGGTCAAGATCTAGAATGACGAGACTGATCCCAAACCGTGAAGTATTAAATGGCACTGGCTGAGTTAACAACTGCTCTAGATAGCGTCGGTTGTACAAACCCGTTAGCGCACACGTTGTAGATTGAGTGACCAGAGCTTTATTTTTACTTTGAATGCTACGAAGCCGAATCGCCAGTAATACAGCACTAATACTGACCATTATGATCAATGCCACCACGATTCTGTTTCTCAGTTGCTCCTTTTGAAGCAGCAACTCGTTGAGGTCCTTTTCTGTATTGAGTAATTCGTTTTCGTTAGCAAGTGTCTGTTTTGCATAGTCTTGTTCTAGCAAGAAAATATCACTCTGCCTTTTATCAAACAATAACGCTTTGTTGCCATGATAATATTGTTTGTAGTAACTCAGTGCAGTATCAAGGTCACCTTGAGATTCGTAATATTCAGCCAGTGTTTTTAAGCCTAGTACCTTCCAACTTCTGCTCCCAACCACTTCAAAGATTGCAAGTGCTCGTTCAAGATCATTCAATATGGCGTCATCTTGATCCAGTCCAATGTTAGCTAACGCTCGGTTTAGGTAACACTGCCCGTTTTGAAGCGTGTACTTCTTAATATTCGGCGCTTGAAGACATTGATTAGCCACTTGTAATGCTTTGCTGAAATTGCCCTCTGATAGCAGTACATCACTGTAGGTTCTCAGTAATAAGATTTTGTATCGAGCACTGACTCTTTTGCTATCGAGTGCTTTTGCCTTCTCATAAGCAATTCGGCCATTAGTCACGTCACCACTGCTCAAATGCAGAAATGATTCGTTGATGTAAAGAATGCCGATAGCGTCATCTTCAAGTAAGCCACTTTTAAAGTAGAGCTTTTTTGCTTTCTCGATAATACGCAGGGCTTTAGGCCAATCCTCTAAATAGATATAGAGCAACGCCATGTTCGACATCAGCTTGCTGTTATAAATGTGCGTTGGATACTGCTTGCCAAGTTGCAGCCCTTTATAGAAAAAGTACTGAGCGTCTTGCAAGTCGTTCCGCACGTTATTGATCGCCCCCGCGGTGTTATACGCTTTAACCAATAACTTATCGTAACGAATAGATTCAGCAATGCCTATCGCGGACCGAATTTCAATTTCCGCAATTGCAAGTTCCCCTTCCTTGAGATATTCAATCGCAGATTCGACCAATGATTCTGACTTCAACCACAACATACCTTCATGCTCAGACAACGCTTTTATTTGTTCTATGTAGGCCATCACGGCGTCGGCATCTCGTTGATGTTGAGCGACATTCGACAAAATCATAAGTCGATAAGCTTGGTATATTGCTTTGTCATTAACGCCAGTGGGCGGCCGTAGTAGAATAAGCTGATGTTTTGCAACTGAGGGGTCACTGCGAGATAAACCGAGAATATGAATTAACTTTTTTCCATATTCAGTTTGAGAGAGTTCTTTTTCTGGGGTGTAGACAGAAGTGTTGTCGGCTTGAGGAGGGCTCAAGTCCACATCATTGAGCGGATACAGCAAATAAAGCCCGAGTACGGCACTCATTGTTACAACGAGTAGAAACGAACCTAAAACGTTGTTTTTATTCATGTATTAAGACCGTTACAAATTGAATGACCATATCACTGCTGTTTATCTATATTAGAAACTTATTATACCCGAGCCCTACACAGATTAAAATATTGTCATCTCGACGAACTGAGCAAGGTTATTCTCACTAATTAGAATAATCAGGCAACTTTCTTGATTTAACTCAGATAATCATCTACCTCATTGGCGTTATAGTAATTTTCCTGTTCCTACCTCCGCGGCTTCTTTAGAACAAGCGGAAGCATAATGAGAATTAACAATGACCCAAATTAATGAACAACGTCTTGTAGAACATTTCTGCAATCTAGTGAAAATTGATAGTGAATCTCGTAATGAAAAAGCGATTGCTGAAGCTTTGGCTGAACAACTTGGTGAACTAGGCTTTGAAGTTCACAAACTGGCTGTCCCTACAGAAGTGTCTAACGGTTTCAACATCTACGCTCGTCTAGATGGCACTCTTCCAGGCAGCACAGTATTCAGTTGCCACATGGACACAGTAACGCCAGGTATCGGCATTGAGCCAATCATTGAAGACGGTATCATCCGTTCAAAAGGCAACACAATTCTCGGTGGCGACGACAAGTCTGGTATCGCAGCTATCATGGAAGCGGTTCGTTGCATCAAAGCTGAAGGCCACGCGCACAAAACTATCGAGATTGCGTTCACTGTCTTCGAAGAAGGCGGCTTGTTCGGCTCTTTGAACTTCGATATGTCTTACATTCAATCTGAGCACGCTATCGTACTGGATACAGGCGGCCCAATTGGCACCATCGTGAACGCAGCTCCGGGTCAGCAGAAAATTGTTGCTAAGATCAAAGGCCGCCCTGCTCACGCTGGTTTAGCGCCAGAAGAAGGCATCAGCGCAATTCAAGTTGCTGCAGACGCTATCACTAAGATGAACCTACTTCGTATCGATGAAGAAACAACGGCAAACGTCGGTATTGTTGAGGGTGGTCAAGCGACTAACATCGTAATGCCAGAGCTTAAAGTCGTGGCTGAAGCACGTTCTCTAAACGGCGAAAAGCTAACGGCTCAAGTTGAGCACATGATCTCTACATTCCAAGAAAGTGCTAAGCAGTTCGGCGCTGAAGTAGAAATCGAATCAACGCGCGCTTACGATGCATTCGTTATTGCAGACGATCACCCGCACATTCTTTCTATCAAATCCGCATTCGAGAAGCTTGGCGTAACAGCAAACACTAAACGCACTGGCGGCGGTAGCGATGCGAACAACTTCAACGCGAAAGGTCTAACAACGGTTAACCTTTCGACTGGTATGGCGAAAGTTCACACCACTGAAGAGTACATTGCAGTGAAAGATATGGTCGCTATCACTGAGTTTGTTGTGGCTTACGTGACTCAATAGTCTTACTGGTTAACTAGCCAGTCTTATTTGTTAACTAGACAACCTTACTCGTTAATGAGATAGAAAATGCCATCTAGTTAATGTCAAAAAGCCGAGTCCACATACGACGTGTGACTCGGCTTTTTTGTTGTCTGAGTTTAGCTAGAAGATTAAGCTTAAAACCCCCTACGCTTCCAGAATTGGCCTTCGTCTTTTGCAACAAGGTCGAATGTCTTATCGGCAATGATGTTGCCTTTTAACTCCACGGTCATGCGCCACTTGCCTAGCTTGTTCGAGACAGGAGCCCAGATGGTGTCGCCTAAATAGAAATCCCAGTCGTTGTTACCGACATGCTCTTCACCATCGAACGGTTCGAGCACTTCGCCCTTGTCTGTGGTGATATCCGGGTGATAGATGCAGTAGCGGATCTTTTCACCTTTGGCTTTCTTGATATTCAAGATATAGCCAAACTCTACGTCGATTTCGGCATCAACGGTAGTGGTGAACTCTTGGATTTTTGGTAGA
>NZ_CAWPOA010000101.1:280075-301279 GCF_963889365.1 Vibrio sp. OPT20
TCTTTAGATTTGGAATCCCACGTGGAATAGATACCATAAGAAGTCATGTCGACCACAATAGAGCGCTTTGCCATTTCAATCGTTACCTTGAAGTTGTTCTATTCATTTAATTCTATTTGCCATTCAGCCAAGCTGGATAAGCACGAGGCTATTCTTGCCAATCTTTTGCCATGCGCTTAATCACAGACGGTTCAATGTCGTGAATGCTACCAAATTGCTCTCGACATACTTCGATGATCAAGTCAGCTTTGTATTTTCTTGCAAGTTGACGGTAAGCCTTCATTTCCCAATGCTTAATAAAGGTATTCGAAACAACAACATCCAACCCTTGCTTCAAGCCATTTTCAGCCGTGTTCTGACACCACTCATGAGCTTGCTGTAACTGCCTAGGATCAAAATGGTAGCCACCTTGCTCATTCACGTAATACATATCCGCTTCGACATGCAATGCATCGTAGGTTTTCGCTTTTGTTGACTTGCCAGAACCGGGCAACCCTCGAATGAGTATTAACTTCATCTGTCACTTTACAGGCTAATTCGAAAACTTGAGTTTATCGTAAATGCTAACCGCTTGCTCTGATAACTGCCTAGTTCTACATAAGAGAACCAAGTACTTATGCCTTACTCGGGTAGTCGTCAAACATTATAAGACTTCGTCGAAGCCGGTAGATGGCTTCTGATAGAAAACACAAATAATTTACATCTATCCATTTTGGATATCGACAAGCGTATCAAACTACTATAGATTTAGATGTATAGACGTCTATATATCTAGCTTAGGGAGAAAGCTTTGCCTATTCGCATTCCAGACCAATTGCCAGCATCTGATGTTCTTCGTGAAGAAAACATCTTCGTGATGCCGTTATCAAGAGCATCGACACAGGAAATTCGTCCACTTCGAGTCTTGATCCTCAACCTGATGCCGAAGAAGATTGAAACTGAAACTCAATTCTTACGCCTACTATCGAACAGTCCATTGCAAGTGGATGTAGAGCTGCTGCGCATTGATGACCGACCAAGCAAAAACACACCGACTGAACACCTTGATAACTTCTACCGCCAATTTGAAATGGTCAAAGGGAGAAACTTTGATGGATTGATCATTACTGGTGCACCGCTTGGCTTGGTTCAATTTGAAGATGTGATCTACTGGGACCACCTAAAAACCATCATGGAATGGGCAAACAAGCACGTGACCTCAACCTTGTATGTGTGTTGGGCGGCTCAGGCGGGTTTGAAATTACTGTATGATTTGCCAAAGCGCACTCGCAAAGAGAAGCTTTCTGGTGTTTATAATCACGAGATTCATCACCCTTACCACCCGCTTCTGCGTGGCTTTGACGATACCTTCTTAGCACCGCACTCTCGCTATGCAGATTTCTCTCAGGAATACTTAGCCGAGCATACCGACCTTGATGTTCTTGCGACTTCTGATGTGGCTGGCGTATATCTGGCGGCAACCAAAGATAAACGAAACGTGTTTGTAACGGGTCACCCTGAATACGATGCGCATACATTACACGGTGAGTACGTTCGTGATTTAGGCGAAGGCATGGAACCCGTGATTCCAATCAACTACTACCCGAACAACAATCCAGATAATAAGCCTGTCGCAAGCTGGCGTAGTCATGGGCACTTGTTATTCTCAAACTGGTTGAACTACTGCGTTTACCAACAAACGCCTTACGATTTGGATCACTTCAGCGAAGACAACTTTACCAAAGACGATTAAGTTCTTTCTTCCGATTCACAAACACATAAAGCCGTGTTCAGTAGGTTGTTGATAAAACGCCAAATTGGACGCGGTTTTTTTATGGTGTTTGAGTCGCATTCCATAATAGATTTACCACTTCAATGGGTTTGATTTCATATGATGGGTTGGTGTTCATAAGGAGCTTCACATGCCCGCCAAGTCGTTATTATCTAAACCTATTTCATTATCCCGCCCCCTTTCGTTATCGAGTCTGATACTACTCGCCTCGCTTTCGTTGGTAGGTTGCGTTTCTGTCACTGAAGGCCCGCCAAAGATTGAAAGTGACCCTATTGCGATGTCTGAATCTCGTATTGAATTAGGTTTGGGTTATATGGGGCAAGGGAATATGGTGAGAGCACGTGAGAACCTAGAACTCGCCATCAAACACGCACCTAGCTACTATCGAGCTCGCCTTTCCATTGCGCACTATTACGAACAAGTTGGGGAAGTTGACGAAGCAAGAGATGCCTATAAAAAAGCGCTGAGGTTAGACGCAAGAAACGGCAACGTATTGAACAACTACGGTACATTCTTGTGTAAACAGGGCGAATACGAGCAAGCCGATAAATACTTTAACCGTGCCATCGACCAACCCTATTATTATCTCGTCTCTGCCAGTTATGAAAATGCGGCATTCTGCGCGTTTAAAGCCGGAGAGGTCGAGCAAGCAAAATACTACTTCTCTCGTGCGATTGACCACGACCCGAATCGAGCTAGATCCGTACTACAGCTTTCTAAAATTGAAGTCAGTGAGGCCGAATACAATGACGCTAGGCTCCGCTTATTCAAATTCCACCAACGTTATGGCTATCAAATTCCATCGCTTCAAATCTTGGTCGAACTCGAAAAGAAAGCGGGTAACCGAGCACTTCAACAGAAATACCAAAGTAAATTAGACGAACTGCTCTCCGTTTAAGGCTAACTGAGCTTAGAGTCGTTGCGATAAATATAAAAACGGGCTTGTTGCGTTAACAACAAGCCCGTTCGTAATTTCAGCTTAATATCTTAACTAAGTACAGTCTGTTATTTAAGCGCAATCCACTCTTGTCTTTGTTCGTCGTCCATAAAGGTCCATGCGATAAAGCGACTCACCTTCTGGCCTTGTGACATCTCAACCACTTTTACTTGTTTAGCTCTCAGCTTGCCAAGCTCTGAACGAACCATATCAACGTTGTCTTTCTTAGAGATCAATGTCGTAAACCACAATACTTGAGTAGCAAAAAGCTGGCTCTCTCTCGCCATCTTCATGATGAAAGCTGCTTCACCACCCGGACACCAAAGTTCAGATTTTTGGCCACCAAAGTTTAAGGTTGGTTTATTTTGCGTAGTTGATTTATCTAACTTAGCTGGCTTCTTATTCGTTTCTGGCTTGAATGACTGACCGGCTTTCTTAGCTCGGTTTGCCGCTAGGTTATCCAGTTTACGTTGTGATCCCTTTTCCGCCTCTTCTAGAGAGCTGTGGAATGGAGGGTTACAAATTGTGACATCGTAACGTTCATTATCCTTAATCACGCCCTTAAAGATAGATTCTGCGTCGGCTTGCAGGCGAGCTCGAATCTTACCTTTTAGATTAGGGTTACTTTCCGCAATGAAGTTCGCTGTTTTGATGGAGACTGAATCGACATCAGTACCTGTCCAGCGCCACTTATACTCTGTCGCACCAATGATTGGGTAAATACAGTTTGCACCAACACCAATATCTAATGCTTTCACAGAAGAATGATTATAAGGTTCACCTTGACCGTCGCTATTAAGGATGTCTGCGACTCTGTGAATATAATCTGCACGGCCAGGAATTGGCGGGCACAAGTAACCAGCAGGAATATCCCAATGCTTAACGCCATAGTGATGCGCCAGTAAAGCCTTATTAAGTAGCTTAACGGCTAATGGATCAGAGAAATTAATGGTGTCTTCGCCAACCGGGTTCTTGATCAGGTGTTCTTTTAGCTCAGGCAAGGCTGCAACCAGTAACTCGAAGTCATAGCGACCTGTATGTTGGTTTCTTGGGTGCAATCCACCTTGAGGCTTTTCAGTCGAGCGTCTTTTCTGGGCTGTGTTTTTGTTAAAAGCCGTTTTATTGAAAGAACCCTTATTCGATGATCCTTTATTCGCACCCGGTTTACCTTTGCTATCTTTTGCAAAAGGTCGCTTTGCTTTGTTGTCAGCACCTTTGGGAGCACTGTTTTTGCGGTCTGATGTGTTCTTTGTAGAAATACGCTTGTCGCTGCTTGGCTTAATATCACCGTGCTTACGGTTACCTTGATCAGCTTGGTTTTCTTTTGTCTTTGCTGATGAGGTACTGTTTTTCGACAGGCTTAGCGTAGTTCTATTTTGTGATTGGCTCATTGGGCTACTTCTTTAAGTCTAAATACATCATGAATAAACGGGCATCTAACTCAAGTTGATGATATTCCGGCTCCATGTGACAGCATAGTTGGTAAAAGGCTTTGTCGTGTTCTTTCTCTTTGATGTGCGCCAGTTCATGCACCACCAGCATTCTCAGTAAAGGTTCTGGTGCATTTTTAAAAACACTGGCGATACGAATCTCGTTCTTCGATTTGATCTTTCCACCGTGATTCTTCGCGACGTAAGAGTGCAGACCTAATGCATTATTAATTAGGTGTATCTTGCCGTCGTAAATCACTTTACTGATCGGTGGCGTTTTTTTCATGTAGCGATTTTTAATCTCAATCGCATAGTCAAACAGGGCTTTCTCGCTTTTGATTTCATGATTCTTTGGGTAGCGAGCTTCAAACCACGGCACCAATTTACCTGATTCAACAAGTTGAGTTACCGGGTCGAGAATGTGCTTCGGGTAGCCTTGAATATAGCGTAAAGAAGGATGCATGCTGAAAGACCGTACAAGTTACACCACGACAATATGTTGTGGTCTTGAAAATTGAGCCGCATAGTGTAACTGATCACACTTTTCTAATCACCTAGGATTCGTTACACTTTAGCGAGATTCACCAAGAGCTACACTCAAAAAGAGATTGTAAAAATGAAACGTGTTGTATTGTACGTCGCAGACAAATGCCCGCACTGTAAAGATGCACAACGCTATTTGGATTCGAAGAAAATTGAATATCGCCTAACGAATGCAAAAATGCAGCGTGGCCGTAAAGAATTACAGGCGATGGGTGCTCGCTCTATCCCTGTGCTGAAAATCGGTGACCAAGTGATGGTCGGCTGGAATCAGAAAAACTTCGATAAGATGTATAACTCAAAGAACACCTAACGTGCTCTGAGCCAGTCATACTTCTATACAACAAAGCCCGAATATCCAATCTAGGATACTCGGGTTTTGTTTATTTAAATCTTACTCAATCACACATACCGCTTAACGAAATCAATAAAGGTTCTGTCGGCTTTCGACAAATACCCTTCCTTTCTCCAGGCCAAAGATAGATTCAGTTTTACAGGGTCTTTAAATGGCACGCCTATCACGTCTTTCTCATATTCCGTCACTAAGCTCAACAGCGCGGTGATCGCAAACTCTCGTTTAACGATAGAAAGAATCATCGGGAGCAAGTTGGTTTCAAACGCAATGGTCATATCAAGATCGTACTTCTTACAGGTCGCATCAATAAAATCGCGGTGGAAATAGCCCGATTTGAACATGACCAGCTCTTGAGCAAAGAATTCTTCAAAGGTCATCGAAGGCTGTTGTGCTAGCGGATGCTCCTTACCGACAACGGCGACCATCTCAGAACTTAAAAGATGATCCGTTTCCAAATCATCAGGAACGTTCTCATGATTAATTACACCAATATCGAGTTCGCCGTTTAACAACATTTCACGAATAGAAGCGGTGCCTGCATCGATCAAGGTCAACTTTAGGTTTGGGTATTGGCTTTTAAATGCCATCACGACTTGCGGGAAAAAGTAGCTGCCCATCATACTTGGAGCGCCTAATCGCACCTCGCCTTTTTCTAAACCCTTTAGTTCATTCATCGCGAGCTGAGCATCATCAAACTGCTGGGCGATTCGCTTTGCATGCTCAAACAGTACCTTTCCCTCTTCCGTTAAGGTGACGGATTTATCTCCGCGACGAAACAGAATTAACTCTAATGTCTGTTCTAGTTTCTTAATGGAAATACTCAATGCAGGCTGTGCGATATGCAGCGCTTTGGCCGCCTGAGTAAAATTACCAAACTGAGCAACGGCCAGAAAATGTCGAAGAGGTTTTGATTCAAGCATGGCGATATATTTAATATATAGAGGTGATATTTTTAATATATTTCTTTAATCGCACCTGTACTGATAACTTGTTCACAAATAGCTTACTAACTCGCGCAGGCACAACGTAAATGTTTGATAAAGGCAGCCCTCAATACAAACGTATCACTCAATCATTGGCGATTGGTTCATTTATCATTTTCTGTAACCTTTACCTCTTTCAGCCTATCTTGCCGCACATGGCGGAGCACTTCCAAGTATCTGAAACTCAGATCAACTGGCTGTTTGCCGCGACAACGCTAGGGCTTTCCATCAGTTTGGTGCCTTGGGCAATCGCTTCTGAAACCTTTGGTCGAAAACCCATTATTCTGTTCAGTCTGTTCGCTATTCCTTTGATTGGATTGAGCATGGTGTTCACAACCACTCTACTGCAACTTGTTATTGCCAGAGCATTCATGGGAATCGCAGTCGCTGCTTTTGCGGGCGTGGCGGTTGCCTATATGGTGGAAGAGTTATCACCCAAAGCATTTGCAGTCGCGATCGGCGGCTATATTGCAGCCAACTCACTAGGTGGAATATTCGGGCGTGTATTGGGTGGCTTGATTACGGATTATTTTGACTGGCACGCAACGGTTTTGTTTTTCGTGGTCGGCTCCTTAATCGGCGCTCTCTATATTGCGTATAGCCTGCCTGACCAACAAAACTTCAAACCTCAGAAAGGGTTGTTCTTTCATCATAACCGCTCGGTTGTGATGCACTTAAGAAACCGTACCTTGTGGCTCGCGATGTTGATTGGTGGCGCTAACTTTGCCCTGTTCGTTAACTTGTATTCAGTAATGGGCTTTAGGTTGGTATCCGAACCTCACTCAGTGCCTGTAGGTTTAGCTTCACTGATATTCCTATGTTACTTGGCCGGAACGGTAAGCTCTAAGCTCTCCAACAAATGGACACTTCGTTTTGATCCGTTAAACGGAATATTGATGGGCGTGTGCATTAGCTTAATCGGAATGCTAATTTCTGCCATCGACAAAGTCCCGTTCATGTTAGCAGGCTTGTTATTGATTAGTGGCGGCGCGTTCTTCGCCCATACCCTTGCCTATTCTTGGGTAAGTCAAAAAGCACCAAGCGCTAAGGCGACAGCAACTGCACTTTACTTGGTTCACTATTATATTGGCGGGAGCTTAGGTGGCTTCTTACTCTTGTATTGCTGGCAACTGTTCGGTTGGAATGGTGTGATTGCGGGCGGTTCAATCTTCTATGTTGCCATATTTGCTTGGGTCTACCAATTAAAACAACTTCAAGTATCGGCCTCTAAACTCGCACAAGCATAAGTACGACTGAGGTTGTAACTCAATTATTGCTTTTGATTGACGTCCGTTCTGATATCCTACGCAAAATTTCATTTCGGAACCTGTTATGTCGAACACTCAAAGCACAGATCTTCAAACCATCCACGACCAAGTAAAACAGTGGTTAGACGATGTCGTTATTGGCCTAAACCTGTGTCCATTCGCAGCCAAGCCACAACGTAATAAACAGATTAAGATCTTTGTGAGTGAAGCAAATACAGAAGAAGTGTTGTTGCAAGACATCATGACGCATTTCGTAGAGTTAGATAACACGCCAGTCGCCGAGTTGGAGACAACTTTGGTGGTTGTACCTAACATGCTGCAAGATTTCTTCGACTACAACATGTTCATTGATTGGATTGAAGCGTTGATCAAGCAAGAAGGTTGGGAAGGCGTTTACCAAGTAGCAACCTTCCACCCAGACTATTGCTTTGGTGGTGCAGATCCAGAAGACGATGAAAACCTAACGAACCGTTCTCCGTATCCGGTTTACCATTTGATTCGTGAAGCGAGTATGGAAAAAGTGTTGAAGCACTACCCTAACCCTGAAGCGATTCCTGATACAAACATCGCGAGAGTTGAATCCTTAACGCCGGAAGAACGTCGTCAACTGTTCCCTTACCTGTTCAGTTAATCGCTAGCAAGATGGCTCATATTCCTGAGCGTTCTTGATGATATGGACGAGAAATGAACTGATCTCGTCCATTTTGTTTCGCAATGTACAGGCATTCATCGGCAACTTTGATGAGCTTATCTAACGCCGACATCCTTTCCCCTTTGGTATCCCCTGTACTCAACTCAAAATGACACGCGCCGATTGATATAGTGACAGGCTTTCTATCCAGTGTGATTTTCTTCATCTCTTGCAAAAGAGTCATGAACTTATCTTCAACACAACTTGGTGTTTTATTGGGGTACCAAAGAATGAACTCCTCGCCACCAAAGCGTGCCACAAACTCACCCTCTTGAGTGTTATTGCTCAGCACGTTCGCCACTTTCTTTAATACAACATCACCCATTTGATGACCATAAGTGTCATTAACCTGTTTAAAGAAATCGATGTCGACAACGGCCAAGGTTCCCTTTCCTAAAGATCCTTTTAACTGCTCCACTTCTGCATTCAACGTTTTGAACAAGCAACGTCTATTTGGCAAATGGGTCAGAGGATCATACAGAGCTTGGTACTCTAGCTTCTCATTCAGCTCTTTGAGTTTTCGTTCTTGCTGTCTTCTAACCAGTTCCACTTCGATCCATGAGGCCATTAACCTCATAACGTCGATATCGAACTCTTTGAACTCACGATGATAGGGAGCCGGGCTTGAAAAATTTAAGGTGCCATAAAGCTCGTCATTAACGAAAATCGGGATGCCAATATAAGACTCTAAACCAAAAGACTGGTAAGCGGGATGCGTCGCATACTTATCGTGTTTGCCACAATGCTCAATGCAGATAGGACCAATCGATTTACAGGTAATTTCGCAATAGGTAGAACGATAATCGAAGGTGTCACCAGTGTTGAGTTCAACCCCTTCTGGCGTAACACAGTGCTCGACTAAATAGGAATTGCCATCGACTTTAGATAAAATACCGATATCAAGGTTGAAGCGTTCAAGCCCCATGATAAGCAGCTGAGCGATCTGAATATCGAAGCCCTTCCGGTAATCATTGGTGATTTGATACAAGCGACGTATAACAATTTCGCTTTCACTGGCTTGGTTCATAAATGGGGTCCCACTGCAGCCGAAGTTAATGGCAACATTAATATTTGGTATATTAAGAAGAGTAAAGTGTAAAAAAACATAATAATCAATTAGTTTGTATGCAAAATACCTCATTGGTCCAATGAATAAAAGTCGACTTCTTCGACTTTGCGTTAGCACCCTATTCCTAGCTTTGGTAAAATAATCCATTAACGAAACAGAATGGATAGGAAAATGAACCTTTCTCAACTAAGCCAAGAAATCTACGATCACCTTTACCGCGACATTGAAGAGTTCCGCAGTACTTTTGATCTGCCTGTTGCTGCTCCTGAAACAATGGACGAAAAAGGCGATACGCTACATACCTCTCTAGCGATCGAAGAACTAACAGAACTTGCAGAAGCTGACTCTAAAATCGAACAAGCGGACGCTATAGTAGACAGCGTTTATGTTTTGATGGGACGTCTGGTTCACCTTGGCCAAGCTAAGGTTGAAGACAACCTAGCAATCAGCTACCTGATCGACCTGCTATTGAATGTTTCTAAAAACCGCTCAATTGACTTCTTACCTTGCTGGGACGAAGTACACTCAAGCAACATGAGCAAAGTATGTCGCAACGAAACTGAATACGCTGAAACAGAAGCTTTCTATGCTGAGCAGAACATCAAGCTGATGGCGGTTCAAAAAGGCGAATACATCATCGCTAAGTGTGCGGAAGATTTCGTATCTGAAGGCAAGACAGTTCGCCAAGGCAAAGTACTAAAATCAGTACACTACCGCCCTGCGAACCTTGAGCCACTAACGGCTTAAGTTGCACTGAGTATGAAGCTGTTAAAACGAGCAGCTCGCTAAAATAGCAAACGCCACGTTTAAATAACGTGGCGTTTTATTATCTGTCAGTGATTTCTAACTGTGTTCATCGTAGCTGTGTGCTAATTGTAGCCAAGTGTTAATTGCAGCTAAATGCTATACCAGTCGCGCCATGTGATAAGCCGCCACATATTCGCCATTTCTGAAAGCGAACCCTGCGGACTCTCCTTCAATCACGAAGCCAAATTTCTTATACAGGCTGATCGCTCTTTCGTTATCGGTATACACCGTTAACTCCATTCGCTTGATGTTAATCCAGTTATCACACAAGTCGATCGCGGTCGCGAGCAGCTGACTACCCACACCTTTGCCTAGCACATCGTCTTTAACACCCATACCAAATGAAGCCACATGTCGTCTTCTTGGGTTCACACACACTTCCATTCCCAAGTTGCCAACAATCTCATCGTCGATCATCGCGACATAAGAGTACACGTTGTCAGGCATATTAGAGATTCGTTTCTGCCAGCTTTCCAGAGATGGATTTGGGAGTTGCAGCGTACCGGTATAAGCATTAGTGCATTCGTAAACTTCTTTGATTCCCTTTGCATCTGACGGTTCAGACCGTCTCACTATAATACTCATCGCAACTCCTACTATTTTCATCGCTAAATATGAAACACATCCTTAATGTGCACCTAGACACACTATCAAATAGTGAATATTTAACAATAGGTTAGATGAAATTGTTTCAAATTAAGGAATTAGCAAGTGGAGGGAAACAGTATTTTGACGAAGGCGTATTAATAATATGGTTTTACTTGTAGTGGCTAACGGAAAGTTTCCGATGGAGAGAGTAAAGACTAGGTTATTATGTTGATGTGATATGGACACAAAGGTATGTGCCCATATTGTTTAACTAGCTCTCTTGATTAGTCACGTTCACATTGAACTTGCATGACTTTAAGGTCCGTAGCATTTAGCTTCTCAGCTAGCGCTGCGCCTTCTTCATTACATTGCTCAAGGGTCGTAAATTGAGTGTTAACTTCCATTTCTGCAGTGCTGTCAGCGCCACCCATCATTAGGCTTAGAATCAGTGTGAGTTCGTACATAAAATAATCCTCTTTCGAGCTTTCAAAGCATCCATTCGAATAAGATAAAGTGACTAGAATCCGCACTAATTCACTTGTTTCGTTTGAGATAATTCTAGTCATTCAGTCGATTCGAGTCTTACCATTTTGTGCCAAGAGGTACCAAAGTAAGTACGCTTATCTTATGGGGCTTAGTTGATACTGAGTAAACGACCTCGTTCGATGTCTTGCTCAAGTACCTCTGGTGTCAAGTCGCCATGTCCATGGTGATCGTGATTATGGTTATGTCCATGATCGTGGCCGTGTGAATGACTTTGATGTTCATTTGATCTTTGAGCTAACTTATCTGAATCCAAATAAGTGTCAGTCAAATCAGCACAATAATCTTGAGTCCATAAGTGACGAGCGTCGTCATCACTCATAATTTGCTCCGCTTTAGGACCCAACTTATCCATGTAGTACATCCCCAACTCCTCACCTTCTACATTGGCGTGGTTGATAAGGTTCATAAACGCAGGCTCTTGATTCTCATCTGATAGATGACCATTTTTGTAACACACGGTTAGACCAATAATGTCGTCGCCAAGTTGCTCTAATTCAGGGTTAAAATGATTGTGACTGTGATTATGTTCGGCAGCGGCGACAAGCATTGGAGTAAGTAAAACACATGCGATAGCCAGTAGCTTAATGGTATTTTTCATGGGATAGACCTTCTGTATTTTCGAATACAAATTTGATTAGTTGGCTGACTTAGCATCTTGTGAGGTGAGCTAAGTTAAGGGGAACTTCAAGACCATTTCAGCCTGAGTACCCCTCTGTCTCACTACAAATAATCAATATGATTGGATAACGAGGCTCGATATAACGAGTGTTCTGTAGACAAAAATCACTTATCAACTACGATTCTTGCTGGTGCGATGGTGTAAGTCATTGGCTTCACCTCCCATTCACCTTTTGCTTCCAATGCAACCGCTAGTGCTTGCGCCTCTTCACATACCTTCGCTGGTTTTCCGTCAGCCCAGTATGATGGACCCGAGGTGTAGCCGCACATCACTGAAAACGTGTGCTGCCCATTCTTTGTGGTGTATTCCGTCATAATGACACCACCTTCTCCATGCGTTATTTTTAGCGAGCCTTCATCGGCTACATGCATTGCATCGGAAGGATTCGGTTTGACATACGTTGTGTAGGTCCCGCCATCTGACATGGATTGGTTGTCATACATGGTGTAGCCTTCTTTTTCTGAAGGTAAGGTCAGTTCGTAGTTAGGATCAATATCCGCTAAACGTTCTGAGTTATTCGTCGCACCAGGTTGATAGTTGTGAGCATTTGATTGTCCGTTAGCGAAAACAGACGCTGACGCTAAAGATAGAATGACGACCGCTAAAATTGATTTTTTCATAATGAACTCCAGATATTCTAAGCAAAGAAGTTGTAAGCAATAGTTTTATGATTGAGTAAGAGAATGGGTTTGTTTACCTAACTTTTTAGGATGTGAGGGCAATATCAGCCCTCACTGCAAATACCCTATTTGTTATCGGTTCCTGCTCCTTCACCAGGCTCAGTTGGACGACTTACCGATTTGCGCTCAAGATTGTGGTGAGCACGCACTCTATCCATGTATTCTTGCTTGGTGTTCATACCTTGCTTCATTGCTTCTGGTACTTGTTCAGCTGGGATCACGATGTCACGGTCGACTGGCCATTCAGTTAACAGCTCTGGGTGGTAGCCTTCTGGGTAGTACAGTTTCGGATCCAGCTCTAAATCACGAATCTCTTGTTCTTGTATGTCTTCACGGCTGTTTTTCGGTAATGGAATTCTAAAATCAGACCCATCTGCCATATCAAATTGTGGCGCTCTCGCATTCGGGAAGTCAGGTAAAATACCTTCACGAACCCACGCATTATCTTTAGTCATGTTAACGACAATGCCATCTGGCGCACCGAAGTGGTAAGGCCCTTGCCAATGGTGGCGAACCTCTGCAACGGTTTCCTCATTGAGATATGGGTCGAATGTCATGTGCGTTGTCATGAACAAGCGCGGTTGTACTTCATTCGCCACATAACCCGCCGCGTACGCTGGTGTATGGTGAGTATCAACGGTGTAACGTGCTAAGAATGGCGGCACACCTTGAATAATCGAAGACACACCAAACGTTTCGGTTTGCAGTTCAGTAATGAACAAGTCTGCGCCTTTTGCGTATTTCAAATCCAACTCTGTTGGGCGACCGTCTCCTGTCCAAACAAATGAAAGCACTCGGCCGTCATCTTGAGTCCAATTCAAGCGGTAACCAGACGCGCCATCTTTTGCGTGACTGCGTCGCCAGTGAATCACTTCCACATTGTCTTGGTCATAGATAACGCCACCGTCGTCGCGGAAATCAAACTCGTGTACCACTATGTCGTTGCCTGATGGGAACACATCAAATGCATCGGTGTGCCAGTTCAACATTTGCTGCATGCCTTCAATCATATGACGAGTGCCATATTCTGGGGTCGCACCACTCGGACCATAAATGTTAAGCGGCTTTTCCCAGCGACCATTCCAACCACCAAATTGATACAGGTAAGGTAACGAGCCGTAATGGTCTACGTGTAAGTGAGTAATGAAGATATGGTCGAGTTCATTCATCGCGACACCCGCCGCTACGTAGTTCGCAATTGACCCTTCACCTAAATCAAAGACAAAGTTAGAGCCGTTACCCAATTCGACGTATATCGAGGTGTTTGCTTGCCCCGGGCGAATCATTGGTGATGTCCCCATGAACGTGACACGCATTTCATCCGGTTGAACTTCTTCAGTGCGTGGGAACCAGTTTGCGCCCGACACCATGTGATCGCCATAAGGTGCAATACCCTCAAACATCAGGCCTTCTTTCCAACCTGAATTGGTTTCTTTGCGATAGTCACCATTGTTTACACCACCCATTAACACAGAAAGCACTTCTTCTTCTGAAGAGTACAAGTTCCCCTTAGGTTGAGTGCTCAGATACTCTTCAAGGGTTTCACCCTCGTGATATTCAAATTTCTCGAGTTTTTGAATATCAGAGTTAGTCTGCTTGGTGTTGTATTGCATCATTGGGTCAGCAGCAAAAGCGGTTGTCGTGATGATCATTGCTGTAGAGATGATTGATAATTTTGCGAAAGTTCTCATAGTTTCACCTATCGGTCTGAGTATTTAGTAAATGAATGAAGTTCCTTCCTCACTCCGATGCAAACAAGTTTATTAATAAACAGAACCTTGATATATAGTGTAAACTTTACTTAAAACCTCCATTTCATTTATGAGTTAATAACGACTCCACCATGATTTGGATGAGTGACAATAAGAATAGAGGGAACTGAATTTGGACCTTAATCTACTGACGACATTTTTGGCCGTTTACAAACACAGCTCTATCACCGTGGCATCAGAGCAGCTCGATATTTCTCAACCCGCGGTAAGCGCGGCTATTAAGAGACTCGAAGGTGTCGTGGGCAAGGCTTTATTTGTGAGAGAAGGACGAGGTATCGCGCCCACTGGAGCAGCGGTATCACTCGCTAATAAGATAGAAGACCCATTGAACATCATTGGAACGGTTGAGCAACAAAAGAATGACCTTAAAGTCTATTGCACAGAGAGCTTGCTTCATTTCGTTAGCCAGGTTGAAGGCGTAAGCTTCACGGAAGCGCCGCTCGAAGAGGAAGAACTGTTTGATGCGCTTACTGCACAAAAAGTGGATATCGTCATTGATGTACTTTCGAGTAAGAAACACTCATTGATTGAAGAAACCATCGTCGATGAGGAGCCCGTGTGTCTGACTCGAATCAACCACCCTCGAATTGGTGAGACACTAAGTAAAGAAGAGTATTTCCAAGAGGAGCATATTGCGCTCAAGATCAAACGCGCCAACATGAACACAGTCGAGTTTTTATCAGAGAGCGATATCGAGCCGAGAAAAGTCAGAATTGAAACCAGCTCAATTTCAAGCATGCTGATTTTGGCAAGCACGACGGATTATATCGCCGCTTCTACTCGCTCTTTTGCAGAAATGCTTGCACCAGCGCTTGGCTTACGCGTTCACCCTATCCCCATCAAATTAAAACCGCTCACGTTTCGAATGCTCTATCACCGCCGTTATGCTAATGACGAACAACACATCAAAACCCGTGAAGCAATCAAGTCAGCACTAAAAAAACATAAATGAAACTGAGGTTTTAACTAAAGTTAACGCTATTAATATAAATTCAGTTTAATCACATACTCTCCAGCAAGTTAATTCAATAGAACGACACTGGAGAATCCATGAAAAAGCTTAACCTTATTGCTCTACCACTTACGTTACTCAGCAGCGCAGCGTTTGCGACTTCGACTCAAGTTTACATCGAACAAAACGTTGCCTCTAATGCTGCTGATAACGGTGTCTACACCACAGAAGCTGGCGCACTAATCGATACCTCAGAAAATGGACAAGTCTATATAGGTTTTGATGACCAGGGTTGGCTAGCCACGGGTTACGGCCACGACTTTCACATCAGCGAGTCTTTCACGTTCAACCTATACGGTGAACTCGGTAAATGGGACAACGGTGAAGAGTTATTAATCGAAGGTATTATCGATTATCAAGTGAACGACAACTTCAATGTATTCAGTGGATTGGGATATAACCAGTCAGGGCAAGTACTCGAGAATGTAAGCGACACCACGATTAACACCAATAAGTTCATCGCCGGTGCTGGGTACTCACTCGCAGGCTGGGATTTAGCTTACCAATACACTCACGAAAACAGTGATGGATCCAATGGCGGGTTTACCCACAACGATGACAACGTTATCTTTCATCAAGGCGACTACCGTACCAATGAACACGAAGTCGTTCTCTCTAAGAGCATCGACGACTGGACACCCTACGTGAAATACACCTATTTCAACACCAACGAAGGTGACCTTTACTTGAACGGCCAATCGATGGGTCCGATCGACAACGACAGCATCATCACTCTTGGTTTGTCTTACGACTTCTAAACATCTCAGATTCAATTCTCATAGGCAGATGGATTTGCCCACCTTTCGAGGGCACTACTATGAAAATGACTTCTCAACGTAACAAAGTCATTAATATCGCTGCAGCGATCAGTATCGTTTTGTTTTCTGCGATTCCCACCTACGCAAGTGCTGATCACTTAGATTTCCATTATCTAGAACCGAGTTATCTAGAAACCAGCTATCTAGACTCCTCCTCCGTCGAATTCATGACACCAGATTTTGATCAGGGGTATCTTAACGATGAGATTAAACAAAACCTTATTCTGGAATAAATCACCAACACATTACAAAATGTAAAAGACCAGAAACTCACGCTTCTGGTCTTCTTATATTGCTCTTGTTTTCTATATAACTCTTATCCGATTACAGAGCTTTGCTCAGCGATTAAGACTCAGTTTCTGAGTCACTTTTCTCTAGGCTAATCACATTCAAAACTGCAAATGCAGAGGCTAGAAATAAGCCCAATATCCAGACAAAATACCACATGAAAAACTCCTTAATACAGTGAATGGCCATTACGTTCGACATACTCGCTATCAAGTCGCCCAAACATGGTTCGATAACTGAACGCGGTATAACACAGAATGATTGGCACCATCACGAATGCTACGCCTGTCATGATGTTCAAGGTCAGTTCACTCGATGTCGAATCCCACAGCGTTAGGCTATTACTCGGGTTAACGCTAGACGGGATAATGAACGGGAACATTGAGAAACCAGCCGTTAAGATGATGCAAGCGTTAGTCAGGCTTGAACTAATAAAAGCTATTACATCCCATTTCAACCTTGCGCCAATCAAAGCCAGTAATGGAATGGTCACGCTGCCGATTGGTGCAAACCACATCCAAGGGTACGTAACGAAGTTGGTTAACCAAGCGCCTACTTGTGTAACGACTTCTTTGTTCAAAGGATTCGAAGCCGAGCTATGATCCATCGCACTGACTATCAGATACCCGTCAATATGGTTTATCGCCATACAGCCAATCACCATAAGGAAAGCGACAAATACAGCACTCGCCTGCGTCACCGTTCTTGCCTTTTTGTACACTACGTCTGTGGTTTTCATCATCAACCACGCACCACCTTGTAACAGCGCCATCAATAACCCGACTAGACCACACAAAAGCGCGAATGGGTTGATCAAATCGATAAACGAACCATGGTACTCAACCATCAAGAAGCTATTGAGCGTAAAAGGTAAGCCTTGCATCAAATTGCCAAACGCCACCCCAAACAAGATTGGAGGGAAGAAGCCTGAGAACGAGATTGCCAAGTCACATACTTGTCGCCACTGATCGCTGTCGATCTTTGCTCGATACTCAAGCGCCAAAGGACGCAACCACAATGAAATAAGCACCAAATACATCGCCACATAAAGGCTTGAAAACGATGTCGCATAAACCAAAGGCCAAGCCGCAAACAACGCACCACCTGCGGTAATTAACCAAACTTGGTTACCGTCCCAATGGGGCGCGATGGAGTTAATCATTACTCGTCTTTCAGCGTTCGTTTTACCAATAAACGGTAACAACGCCCCCACCCCCATATCAAAACCATCGGTGATCATAAAACCAATCAGCAGTACACCAATCAGAACCCACCAAATTAAACGCAATGTGTCATATTCGAACATCAGTCAGTCACCTTATTGTTGAACTTGTTGTGCCAATTTGGCTTCAAGCGAAGTTGTATTTTGTTCATAGTGATAGCGACCCGTTTTTAAACTGCTTGGGCCTTTTTTAGCAACGGTAATCATCAAGTAACTTTCAACAATGATAAATACGGTATATAGGCTGATAATGAGAGCAAGAGACGTAAGCAGGTTTTCAACGGTTTGAGAAGAAGCCGCGACGGTCACAGGAAGAATTTCACCCACAGCCCAAGGCTGACGACCGTATTCCGCAACAAACCAGCCAGCTTCAATCGCAATCCAAGGTAATGGAATTGACCATAGCGCCGCTTTCAGTAACCAAGGCTTTTGCGTAATATTTTTACGGTAGGTTTGCAGGAAGGCCGCACCAAAAACAAACAACATAATGAAGCCACAACCCACCATGATTCGGAATGACCAGAAAAGTGGCCAGACAGTTGGAATGGAATCATCTGCCGCTTGTTGGATTTGCTGTTCAGTCGCATCGGTCACGGTATCGGTATAACGCTTGAGTAATAAGCCATAGCCGAGATCGTGCTTGGTTTGATCAAAGGCTTGTTCTGTCTCATAAGAGGTATCGCCAGCTCGTAAACGTTCTAGCAATTCATAAGCGATGATTCCGTTGCGAATACGGACGAGGTGCTGGTCGCGCAGGTCATGAAGGCCAGTGACTTGCTCATCCAAAGATCGCGTTGCAATAATTCCCATCACATAAGGGATTTTGACCGCGAAGTCGGTTTTGCCTTCTTCTTGGTTCGGTAATCCAAACAAGGTAAACGCCGCAGGTGCAGGTTCTGTATGCCATTCCGCTTCAATTGCAGCGAGTTTCACTTTTTGAACGTCACCCAGTTCATAGCCCGACTCATCACCTAATACGATCACCGAGATAATAGAAGCAATGCCGAACGAAGCTGCGACAGCAAACGAACGTTTTGCAAAAGCAACGTCACGACCTTTAAGCAAATAGTAAGAGCTCACACCAAGGATAAACATTGAGCCACAGGTATACGCCGAGGCCACGGTATGCAGGAATTTAACTTGTGCGACAGGGTTAAGCACCACTTCGGCAAAGCTAGTCATCTCCATACGCATAGTTTGGTAATTGAACTCTGATCCAATTGGATTTTGCATCCAACCATTGGCAACCAAAATCCACAGTGCAGAGAAGCTAGAGCCCAGAGCCACCAGCCAAGTCACTACAAGGTGTTGGCGTTTCGATAGCCTTTCCCAGCCGAAGAAGAACAATCCAACAAAAGTGGATTCTAGGAAGAAAGCGACAAGCGCTTCGATGGCTAAAGGTGCCCCGAAAATATCGCCGACATAGTGAGAATAGTAAGACCAGTTAGTGCCGAATTGGAATTCCATGGTTAAACCGGTCGTGACACCCAAGGCAAAGTTAATGCCGAACAGTTTGCCCCAGAATCGGGTCATGTCTTGATAAATTTGTTTACCGGTAAGTACATAGATCGACTCCATGATCGCCAGTAAGCACGACATACCGATAGTCAGAGGGACGAAAAGAAAGTGGAACATAGCGGTTAGCGCAAACTGTAAACGCGACAATTCAACTACATCAAACATTTAAGCTCCAAACATCATAATGATGGCTTTCATATTAAGAATTGGAGCGTATTTCAGCACAGTTCCCACGAACCAAACTAGAACAGATTGATTATTAAAAAACAGAACAGATTTACTTATTAGACGAACGACTGGTCAGAGTTTAGCTGCAACTATTGGCTTGCAATTCCATTGCCTGAATCAAGCCTCCTAGCGTTCGTATGGCTTCTGCTATTTTGTCGTCACAAGCATACGAACAGTTGAGTCGAATGTGATGAGAGAACTTTTTGTCACTGCTGAATATGATTCCCGGTGCGACAGAGATGTTTTGTTCAAGGGCTAGTTCATACAACTTCTCAACACAAACAGAGTGCGGCAGTTCTATCCAAATGAAGTAGCCACCTTGGCTTTTATGCACCGTCGCACTTGAAGGTAAGCTAGATTCTAACAATGCAATATGTGCCTTCTTCCTTTCATTCAAAAGCTTGCGAAGTTTTTTAAGATGGTTGTCATAACTATAAAACGTCAGGTAGTGAGACAGCCCAAGTTGGATAGGAATACTGCTCGAGAGCGTCGAAAGGTGCTGCAATCTCTGAATCTTTAACGCTTGTTTCCTTGCAACTACCCAACCGATTCGAAAGCCAGGCGACAATGATTTGGAAAACGAACCACACAACATGATTTGCTCGCCAGTGTCATAGGCTTTAGCAGGCAATGAGCTTTGATTACCGACGTGAAGTTCTCGATACACATCGTCTTCAATCATCGGGATCTTATGTTGATTCACCAACTCGGCCAATCGCTGCTTGTTGCTATCACTCATCGAATAGCCAACCGGGTTTTGCGACTCCGTCATGAACCAACATGCTTTGATGTCCATTGAAGCGAACACCGACTCCAACACATCCAAATCAATCCCTGTTGTCGGGTCTGTTGGAATCTCAACAGCAGTGAGGTTAAGCCTTTCAATGGTCTGCAACACACCATAGAACGCAGGATACTCTATCGCGACTAAGTCACCCGGCTCGGTACAGGATTGTAGGCATAAGTTAAGTGCCTCCATCGCCCCAGAAGTAATTACAATATCGTCAGGTAGGACGTTCAAGCCTTGAACTTGATAGCGTTGGGCAATTTGTCTACGAAGTGTTTCACTGCCTGGAGGCAAGTTGGTGAGCATGCTGTTGTCGGGCATTTGACGACTTGCATTGGCTAAACTGCGCGACAATGCTTGATGCGGAAACAAGGCAGGGTCAGGGAATGCCGAGCTAAGTGGAATGATGCTAGGGTCTTTGGCACGTTGGAGCACATCGTAAAGCAAATCACTGATTTTAACGGGATACGGCTTGATGGCTTTTTGTTGTGAGAGTTCTGAGGTGAACAGATTTCTACGTGGTAACACGAAATAGCCAGACTTGGGTTTTGAGCGCACATAGCCTTGATCTTCAAGCTGCTGATAGGCTTGCAGTACCGTCTCGATACTGAGTTTATAGCGCTTACACGCATCTCTAATTGATGGGATCTTCTCACCACTCAACCAGATGTTTTGCTCTATCTGATTCTTGATTGTATTGGCGAGTATCTGTGATTTTTTCATCAAAAAGTCTTTTCTATCTAATATGTAAAAGATTACTAAACCGTGGATATTCGAGGTACTCGGACATTCAGGTATAACAAAGCCCTACCCTAAACCCAATTACCTTCACGGTCGACTTGTTTATTTCTCCCATAAGAAAAGACACCACACTCGTCAATAAAGTTTGGTGCCTTGGTTATTACTTTAAAGCTAACTAACCAACGTTAATTAAGATTAGTTGGCTGGACGCCACACGCCCCACTGATCATTTTCGTAGGTCGCTTTAGGGTTTGTACCACCTTGAATCCACCACTGTGCTTTCCAAGACTGGTTTGAGTACGTTACTACTTCACCGCCTAGGTAAGTCGCTGAAGAGTCCCAAGTGCCATTGTCTGGGTCAGGAGTCGGATCTGGATCCGGCGTTGGATCTGGGTCTGGTGTTACGCCACCGTCATCAGCAATTACTTCAAAAGTGAAGGTTTCAACACTGTCGCTTTCAATCGAGCTAGCCAT
>NZ_CAWPOA010000101.1:301330-327545 GCF_963889365.1 Vibrio sp. OPT20
AAACGATAGAGTTTCGTTTGCAGTGATGCCAGTGGTATCAACTACGATAGAAGCCGTGCCGTTATTTTGAATGCTTACTGAAGAACCTTGAGTTTGAGTCAATGTCGCCGCTTCGCTTGTTGCAATCATAACTTTGTCGCCAACATTCACTACGTTGTCACTCTTCACTAGCTCGTAGATGTCGCCTTTCAATGGTTCAACACCACCGTCGCCACCATCAATCAGCGTTAACTGACCAGAAGCACGGCTATCTTTTGAGTTGAAGAAGTTGCGTGAAGGATCGTTTTGGAAGTACATGTAGTGCTGCATTTCAGCGTGCCAATCACCAATGAAGATCGCGCCATCTTTAAACTCTTCGTGCCAGCCGTTAATTTCTGAAGCCAACAAACGAGCCCAATCGTTAACGTTTGAAGCGTCGATGACGATGTCGAAGCTGCGCGCTACTTCACCATACTTGTTGATGATGTCGTACTTAACGGTGTCGCCAACTTGTGGAGTACCAAATTGGTCAGAAACAAACAGGTCGCCACGGACTAGATCAGGCTCAGGACCCGGCTCTGGTGGGGGGGGTGTACCACCTGCGATAGTGATGTCAGAACAGTTATAGAAGCCTTCACCCGCGGCATCATCACGTTGCCAACGTACGTATAAGATTGCGTCGCCAGAGCGGTCTGAAGGAATCGTCACGTTGATACGGTATTTGCCACCGCTTACAGGAACATTCCCCACTTCTTGGATAAGATCTAAGTCCCCCCACGCTAGACCTTTGCTCAGGTCTGCGTTTGGTTTCGTTAGGTAGAATTCCCAGAATGACGGGTTGTGTGGTGCAGTCGCGTTGAATACATATTCAAATGTACCTGTGCTTAGCTCGGTTCGAGTCCAACCAGTATGAGGTGCACCCATGCCGCGTTTTTGCGAATCATTGGCGTAACATAACGTGCCGTCAGGAATCGCCGCTTTTACAGCGTTGATGTTGTTGAAATCTTGGATATTTTTCGCATACTCGTTACGTTGAACGAACGGGTATGATCCAGAAATATCTTTCGCTTGAGCACATGCTGCATTCGGTGGTGTACCTGACCAAACCCCGCCTTGCTCGTAACACGTGTTCTGACGTGCACTTGGAAATTCAGACCAGCCATGAGCATTTGCCACTGACGGCACACTCGATAGCATAGCCATACCCACTGCTATTTTTAGAATATTATTATTTATTATTGTCACTTTCCCACTCTCTATTATTTTACCCTAAACACAAAACCAATTGGTTACTAGCCAACCAGCACTGTCATTCGAGGGTTTATAGTTTCTGACTTAAAGAACAACGAAAAATATATACGTCAATTTTATCAATAACAGCGGGTTTTATATTGATAGGAATCAGCATCACACAACTCAAACAAATGCGTTGTAGATAGATGATGTTGCTTCGAATTATGACATTTCAGTATTCTGTGTTGATTGAGGGAACATTATTCAAAATGAATAAAAAAGCGACTTTATGATTAAGCCGCTTTGGGGATATAAAGGCGTTAGATAGTAGGAAGATATTTAATAACGGCTATGCATACCAAAGCGATGTGACATGTCATCGTCCATACGACCGCCCTTCCAGCCGCCTCCACCCAAGAGATTGAGCACATCACGCGCGGTGTAATTCTCGCCACCGAAGAAGTCATTAGACACATCATTACGTAACAGCTGGATAGTGGGAACTAATTCAACATCTAAATCTTGTGAATCAGCAAACAAAGCCAATGCGATTTGTTGTTGGCGCTTACTCAATTCACGAGAACTCGTTTCGACTTGGCCGATCGAGAAAAAGTCACTGCTTCCATAGCTCTTTACCAACCTTGCAGACAGTAGCTTAATAACCTTTTTGATCCTTCGTCGCTGAATATATCTAAACACTCTAATTCCCCTTCCAATTTACAAATATCACATCAAGTGTTGTTCAGATTTGAGCAACACTTAGAATGTCACTCTTTATGACGATGCTCAATATATAACGTCAGTAATATACTGATTAACAATGCGAAAAAGCAATTTCGAGACGAATACTCTTTGCACCGCTTCTCATAGAAACGGATCAAAAAGTAAATTCTTAGGTAAACCATGGTTCAGAACACTAAGCACTTTCTCACGCAACCATAACGTACCTTGGTCACGTTGATGGCGCACATGCCAAGACATCGAGATGGGCCCCGGCGGCATGGTGAATGGCGTTTTCTTAATCACCAGATCTCCCTTGCTCACGCTATCCGATATTATCGGTAATGGAATCGTCGTGATCATGTCAGTATTGATTAACAACCTAGGTATGGAGTAACAGTGGTTCACCGTCATGGCGATGCGCCGTTTCATTCCCTTCTGTCCTAGTAGCATGTCTACCCCGCCTGTCGCCTCACCTGATAACGAGAGCAACAAATGATCAGCACTAGCAAAAGCACTTAGCGATAGCTCTTCACTAGCCAACGGGTGATCGGCACGCATTGCGCACACAAAGTGATTATCAAATAGATGCTGAGTTTGTACTTGAGCTGAGTTGCCTTCGAAATAATCCAAGACCATATCGACATCGGCACTGAGCAATAACTTTTCTCCATTGACGTTGTAAGGTACGGCGTGAATATTAACGTCAGGCGCTTCACGCTCTATTCGTTGCTTTAACGGCAACCAAAACAGATCTGCCATCCAATCTGTCGTTGCGATTCTAAACGTGCGCTTTAACGTCGCAGGATTAAACTCATCACGCTCTGTTGCTATCCGTATTGCCTCTAGCGGCTCACCAATCATTTTCCACAACTCGACGGCGTAAGGGGTTGGGCGAATCCCTCTTCCTTGTTTCACGAATAAAGGATCTTTCCAAGCATGGCGCATTCGAGAGACTGCGTTCGATACCGACGGTTGCGTCATCGACAATCGTTCTGCGGCCACGGTAATCGAGCTTTCCTGCATGATTGCATCAAAAATAACCATTAAATTCAGATCGACATTCGCCATCTTACTTGCCTAATTACACAGGGAGTTAGTGAATGAGTATCGACAAACTCATCATATTAATCAATGCATATTATACCAATCATCAATTAGACGATAAGTAACAAGTTGGGCAAAGTGAGTTCCACAAGCAGATTAACCCGCTGTTAGAAAAACAAATCAGATGACTCACTTATAAGGAAATACGATGAAAGCCGTGTATTTAGAAGAGTATGGAAGTGCGCAGAACTTAACGTTCGGCGATATAGCTAAACCCACCATCACCCCAAATCAAGTGCTGATCAAAGTACAAGGCGCGGGGGTAAACCCTGTCGACTGGATGGTAAGAGAGGGATTCTTACAGGCTAGCGGTCAACATGAAATGCCACTCATTGTTGGCTGGGATGCAGCAGGACAAGTTGTCGAAAAAGGCAACAATGTAAGCAACCTCAAACTTGGGGAGCAGGTCTATGTATATGCGCCCATTTCTGAACAAGGCGCCTACGCCGAATATCTTGCTGTCGATAGTGGATTAGTAGCAAGTGCGCCTAAGTCTCTCGACATAGTGACCGCTGCAGCTGTGCCATTGGCCGCAACAACAGCATGGCAAGCACTTGTTGAAGGCTGCCAACTCAAAGCCGGTCAACGTGTCCTTATTCACAATGCATCTGGAGGTGTTGGCAGCTTTGCGGTTCAAATAGCGAAAGCGCTCGGTGCTTATGTTATCGGAACAGCATCATCCAGCAACAAAGCCTACTTAATGGCTTTAGGCGTCGATCAATTCATCGATTACCAAACTCAACGCTTTGAAGACGAGGTTGATGAGTTAGATGCTGTACTCGTCGCTGTTGGGGGTGATGGCATCGCGGAGCGTTCACTCGAAGTGGTACGAAAAGGTGGCAACGTAGTTTCACTGTTAGATGACATTGAAAGCGCATTACCACTGCAACTAGGCGTAAATTTTCAACGTTGGTGGGTTTCACCCAATGCCAGAGATCTACAACGTATTGCCGCTTTAATTGATGATGGCGTAATTAAAGTGAACATCGATAAGGTGTTCCCACTATCTAAAGCCGCTCAAGCACAGGAGTTAAGTCAATCAAAACGTGCTCGAGGAAAAATCGTATTGGAAGTTTCGCTGTAAACACTATCAAGGAAAGAGGATATAAAATGGCCATTAAACAAGCTTTTCGTAATAAGAACCTACCCGATATGAGCAATGCGTTTAGTTGGGGACTGAAACTAAGTGAGTTCAGCGAAGTATTCTTTGTGACAGGACATGCTGACTGTAACCCGGACTTTATCACTCAACACCCTAATGATCCTGTTGCTCAAACACGATTGATTTTAGACCTAATGAAGGCATTCTTAGAAGAAGCTGGATTTAGTGTTAACGACATTGTCAGGACGGATTGGACATTTACCAACGAAGTAAACTCTGCCCAATTCGAAGGCATTGCTCATGTCTGGGAAGAGTTTTTAGGGGATGTTGAAGTAAAACCAGCGACAGGCACGTTGCGCTATGTTCAACGTTTAGGGATGCCAGATATGATGGTTGAATATGAGATGATGTTAGCCCGATAACTGCCGAGCTTTCCAATCCTAAGATTCAACCGTCTTACCCAAACGATAAAGGCTTAACCAAACAACAGGTAAGTTTGATTCTCGACTGAGATACTTTTGACTTCAGTGTTGAACACGGACTCTAGCTGTTCAGGCGTAAGAACTTGTTCTGCACGACCTGATGCTTGAAGTACACCTTTGTCGAGCAACAACACCTGGTCTGCATGTCTTAAGGTCCGGTTCAAGTCGTGGTTGGCCATGATCACGGCGATACCCTTATCTGCCACTCGTTCAATGAGTTTGTAGAGTAAGGCTTCTTGCGCAATATCTAGTGGAGCTGCGGGTTCATCGAGGATCAGCAGCTTCGCGTATGGGTTAAGCGTCGGCCAAATTTGCAGGCACATTCCGGCCAAACGAACGCGTTGCCATTCACCACCAGACAGTGTCTGAATTGAACGATGAAGTTTGTCTGTGATGTCCAACATCTGGCTTATCTCTTCCAACGCTGCGTTGATTTCAATATCAAGGCCGTGTGATGAACTTGGCAGTGACAACGCAAGGTATTGGAACACTTCCAAGTTGAAGGCAGGCCTTGCACTTTGACAAAGATAAGCACGATGTAATGACAAGTCTTGCAGTGATAATACTGACAAGTCCTGTCCGTCGAGCTTTATATCACCTTTGTAGCCATCACCAACGCCAGATATCGCTTCTAGTAAGGTACTTTTGCCACTGCCATTAGGACCGATGACATGAGTCACCTGCCCTTGCTTGAGCTCAAATGATAATGGTAATAAACGAGCGCCGACGCTCAGGCTCCTAATTTGAATCATGATTTTTAATTAACATCCAAATGAAGATAGGCGCACCGATACTGGTGGTCATCACACCCAAAGGCAGCTCTGCTGAATCTAATAAAGTTCTTGCACAGATATCAGCAAATACCAGCAATGCAGCACCAGCAACGGCAGACAAAGGAAGAAGGTATCGGTTGTCAGTACCAATCGCTAAGCGCAACAAGTGTGGCACAACCAAGCCAACAAAGCTGATCACGCCACCTAAGGCAACCGCGCAGCCGACTAAAATAGACACAGCGAAGATTAGACGCCAACGTAATCTCGGAACATTCACGCCTAACTGTGCAGCATGAGTCTCGCCAATCATTAACTTATCTAGCTTACTACCTTGCAGGCACAACCAAATAATCACGGGGATCATCACTAACGTGAGCGAGTGTTGATACCAAGTCACGCCACCCAAGCTGCCCATCAGCCAATACATCAGTAAGCGTAGGCTTAAGTCGTCACTAAAATAGAACGCCCATGTCACCATCGCGCCAGAAAGAATGCCTAATGCGACACCCACCAGCAGTAATTTAGCCGTGGTGAGCCGCATCGTTTTTACCATGCTTACTAGAATCACGGTAAAACAAAGTGAACCTAAAACGGCGGCAATCATGAACAGTTCTGGTGTAGGAGCAAACGGCAAGAAGAACAGTACGATAACCATCGCCAAGCTTGCGCCACCAGAAATGCCGAGCACACCTGGCTCTGCTAATACATTACCCAATAAGACTTGTAGGCTTGCGCCAGATACAGCTAACCCTGCCCCGATGGCAATAGCCGCCAATAATCGAGGTAAGCGTAAATCAACCAGTAGTTTTTGTTCTAACGTGGACAAGGTGCCCAGAGGGGAAATGAAAAGATCGCCAACCATTAGGTAAATCGCACTCAGCGCGACAAGCAGTGCTGCCATCAGATAAATGGCTCGGGTCCATTTGCGCTGTTTTTGGTGAAGAAGTTGTTGGAAATCCATATCAAGCTACTTTGAAATTGTTCGCGTAACCTTACCTGTATCCCTAAATAAACTCAAGGCTCACACCGTATTGTGAACCTTGATATTTCAACCAGTTGAGCGGTTGTTTTCGTCGCTTTAACCCAGCTCGGTATTAATCGTACACAAGCTGACCGTGGTCGAATCGTGTTTCAACTTCGCACACCATTAAGGCCGCTCGTTGACCGATAGCAACGTTACGATTTGGGAATACCACGGCTTCGTTTTCATTCTTCGCCATCAATGGCTTATCACCATCATGACCAAACACTTCTCCGTGCTTGAATGCCGTAAAGTTTTCTACGTCATCAGAGAACATGAAATCAAAGTCATCGTGCAAACGAACAATGGTTCGGCTTACGCGATATGTAATGGTTTTCTTTGGTAGATGCTCTGGTTCTATTTCAGCAATCAGATTGCGCATTGCCAAATCGAAAGCAGTAAGCTTATCAAGCTGGTTCTCACCAATTCTTGCTACCTGCCCTAGCTCCATTGTCAGTGCTTGCGCTTCGAAGTTTTCAGCGCTGTACCAACTGAAAGTGCTCGTTGGCGCATTCGACAACAACACAGCTTCAACGTGAGCGCTGTTGATGAAATCGAACAAGGCTTTACTGCGAACTTCGTGGCGAACCTTAGGGCTCACGGCGAAAGAGTAATGCTTAGACAAACGGATCGCGCAGTGCAAATCTAAGTGCCAACGAGTCGCAGGTACCGTTTCCTTGTAAAACTCAGTAACCAAGTACTTAAGGTTCTTCGCAATATCCACTTCTCGATTACTCTCGTGCTGTTTTTCATCAAACAGACGGTTCATATTCACATCAAGAAAACGAGTATGCGCGTTGGTTGCTTCTGGGTGAGCAATGATGAACAAACATCTTGCTGTCACGACTTGGAAGCCTGTTTCAATATCCTCAATGAGCTTATCAATCAGCTCCATTGGTGAAGTTTCGTCGCCGTGAACACCTGTTGAAAAGATGATGTTCTTGGTTTCAGAATTATACTCAGCGGGAATCACTTCCAATACACCGCGTTGATGAAGCTTAATTTGAACACCGTTACTCAGTACGGTCTGTCCTGCAACCACTTCTTGCTCAAGATCTAGGCTGTCAAAAAGAAATGATTGGCGAAAGAGGGTCTTCGTCATGCGTTACTCCTTAATTGCACGGCCGTATGTTAATAAATTGTACATAGAAATTGTGTTGCTAGGATCGCACTTATCAATAGAAACTCCGTTATCACTCACAAATACTACCCATATATTTTTATATTACCTGCTGACTTTACTAACCGACATCTGTTCCAAATAACTTTCTCTATTTAAAGCAACTTTTGGCTGTCTCAGCTTTTCTCAAGTCATGTCAGCAAGATAAGAGCCACGTAAGCTAACACAGCTCTTACCTGCCATGAACAGATTGAGATCAATTAATCTTCCTGATCGAGCAATCTTTCAAATTCATCGATTTGAACTTTGACCATGTCGATGCTTTGTTGCCAAAAATCAGCTTGAGTCAGGTCCATTCCTAAGTGCTTTTGAACGACTTCTTCCGCCATCATGCTGCCCGTATCACGAAGCAACGAAACGTAATCGCCGTAGAATTGCTCGCCTTTCGCATCGCGCTGAGCGTAAACACCTTTACTGAACAGATAACCGAACAGGTATGGATAGTTATAAAAGCTCACTTGAGAGATGCTGAAGTGCAGCTTGCTCGCCCAGAAGTAAGGATCGGCTTCTGTCATTGCAGCGCCGTACCACTCTTTCCAAGTCGTTTCCATCAAGTCACACAGCTGCTGAGCCGTGAGCTCACCTTTTTCACGCTGCTCGTAGAAGGCTTTCTCAAACTCAAAACGAACGGGAATGTTCACCATTAATGCCAAAGAAGAAGAAAGCTCTTCCCACAGCATTTCAAGTTTCTCATTACGTGTTTGTGCTTGCTTCAATAGATGGTCACGAACGATGTTTTCAGCAAAGATCGAAGCGGTTTCTGCTAGCGTCATTGGGTAGCGTGTTTGACACAACGGCATGTCTTTCATCACCCAGTTGTGGAACGCGTGGCCTAGCTCGTGCGCTAATGTCATTAAGTCTGAGCGGCTACCACTCCATGTCATGAACACAAGCGGGGTGCGTGTCGCAGCAAATTTAGTGCAGTACGCACCTAAACGTTTATTGGCAGCTGGAGCGGCATCAATCCAACTGTTCTCAACCATTAATGCGACGAAATCAGCCATCTCTGGATTTACTTCAGCGAAGGCGGTTTTGATCACTTCGATCGCTTCATCAAATGGATAAACCTTAGATTCGCTGTCACCCAGCGGTGGCATTGCTGCTAAATGGTTCCAAGGCTTCATTTCATCAAGCCCGTGAACTCTTGCCATTAACAGGCCTGCTTTCTGGCCGACTGCTCGATTAGCTTTGGCTACCGACATCATGGTGTCTAGCGTTTCTGGCACAATGCGGCTGCCGTGTAGGCTTGGGTCTAGGAAATGTACATCGCTAATCTTCGAGCGCTTTTTGTTTTCAGTCAGTCGCCAACCCGCCAATGCATTTAGGATCGAAGCAAAAGACTCTTGATGCGTTTTCATCGCACCTTGAACGGCGCGCCATGCAGGTTCTTGTTTGTCGAATTCGCTGCCGTACAACAGGCTCGCAGCTTGTGAAAAACCTAGAGCTTCGTCTTCACCGTCCAGCTTTAGCGACAATTTTAAAGAACCGGTTAGGTTATCGTATAAACGACCCCACCCATCACGGCCATCAACCTTCATCGCAGCTAATAACTGCTCTTCAGCAACACTGAGTCGACTGCTTGATAACTTACGTGAGCTTTCGATAGCAAAGCGTTGCCCTGCAACATCCGCACTCTCATGCTCTAATACTGCATCAATAAATTCTGGCTCTGCGTGAATTAGCGTGTCTTCGTAAGGGCTGAACGCTTGAGACATTTCAGAGTTCAGCTTCGCTACACGGCCAAGCAGTGCTTTGGCTTCTGTGTGCGTCGCGTCTACCGACGCGTGACAGTTAGCAAAGGTATTGATAGTGCTGAGTAACGTGCCTGCCGCTTCTGAGGTCTGGATTGCGTTTTGCATTGCCAGAATGATGTGACGCTTTTCAACATGCAGGTACAACAGTTCAATACATTGTTGAATCAGTTCGATGTCTTGTTCGATTTTTGCATCATCAAGATCGCGATAAGCAATGCTTAAATCCCAACTTGGAGTTGTCATGACTAAATTCCTTTCACGTAGGTAGTAATACCAATCTGGTATAGCGGCTGTAAACGCCGCTTTATACTTCTATTTATATTTCTGTTTCTATTTCTATTAACAGGTTTAATAGATTGTTAATTCTTAAAACCGTGTATTTTTAACACTCAGAGAACAGGTAACCCTATCGACTTTACACTGATAAAACTCTGCGCAAACTGAGTGATTTGAATATGCGTTATCGATGCGTTTCCTATCGACAACTTCGAGTACAGACTCGGGTTTTTCCAATCAATATCAAGGCAGTGCGCTAACAATATGCGAATCACACCACCATGAGTAACCAACAATATATTGTCACTTGGATCATTCAAAAGTTGCGACCAAGCTTGAGTTACTCTGTCGTGGAAGCCCTGTAAACTTTCTGCGCCAGTTAATTGATGATTAGCAGGATCTTGCCAAAAGGTTTCTAACATTCCCCACTTGTCTTCAAGTTCATCAAATGGGACACCATCTACTTCACCGAAGTTCATTTCCTGAAAGTCTGGTGCAACTGATAAAGGCACTGACATACGCTCTGCAAACAAGCTCGCAAGATCACCACATCGTCTGAGTGGCGAGGAAACCACACTATCAAAGATAATGTCTTGTTTAGCGAGAGCTCCACAGATCTGATATTGAAGATCAGGGTTGACCAACACGTCTGACAATCCGTTAAGTGCTGCTTCGCCTTCGACCTTGCCATGTCTTAATAAATAGATGTTTTTAGTTGTTCCATTAACCATGTGTGCGACCTAGCCTTGAGTATCAAGCAAGTGATTAGATGGTTTTAAGCTCAGTGGTAATCCTGCTGCAACCAGCGTAACGCGTTCAACGACCCGAGCTAACGCTTGGTTCATGCGTCCCGCATTGTCTACAAACAAGCGTGACACTTTACCCAGCGGCACCACACCTAAGCCAACTTCGTTAGACACCATAATAATTTGTGCCGGGCTTTGCTCGACGCTTTTGACCAATACTTCAACCACGGTTTCAACCTGTTCATTGGTTGCCTCATCTCCCAGTTCAAAGATGATGTTATTCAACCACAAGGTTAGGCAGTCAATCAGCACCACATCTTCTTTCTCAAAAGACTGCAGTTTTTCAGCCAATTCGACGGGTACTTCATGCTCAATCCACTGCTCGCCACGACGTTGTTGATGGTGCGCGATTCGTTCTCGCATTTCATCATCAAGATATGTCGCTGTCGCAATATAATTGAGGCGTCCATTTGAACATGCTTCAAACGCACATAATGCTTGTTGCTCTGCAATACTCGACTTACCAGAACGAGCCCCGCCCAATACCAAATGGCTGTTACGCTGACTTGCTTGATTAATTTGATTAGCTTGAATAGTTTGATTCGTGTTTGTCATAGGAAACCGTTATAGAAAGCCATTGTAAAATGCAGTAATGAATACAAGGTAAATCAGTAACTCCATCAACTGTTGAGCGGCCCCCAAGCAGTCGCCAGTAAAGCCGCCAATTCGAGCCGTTAACCACTTTTTGAAACCTGTTCTGAACAGATAGGCGACGACAGATAAAACCAAAGCGAATTCAAGACCAAACCACAAGCTAGGCAACACGCCTACAAGCAATAAGAAGACAAGTTCGCCTTTGGTTTGCTTGTTGGCCAATGGCTTGCTTTTACTGGTATCTAAATCGCTGACATAAGGCATGTCGTAAATCAGCGATGCAGCAATTGCACGGCTGAAGGTATAACTGGTCACGATAACCAAAAACAGAGCCGTCATGTTGACCAACTCATGCAACAGCACCCACTTGCCAAGCAAAGCCATAATCAACGCAGACGCGCCATAGGTACCAATTCGACTGTCTTTCATGATGGTCAAACGACGTTCTAGAGTCATGCCGCCACCAATGCCATCCGCCATATCAGTCAAACCATCTTCATGGAATGCACCTGTGAGCATCAGGCTAAAACTCATCATCAAGAAAATCGCCACTGCACTCGGCAGTACCGTATCAAGTAGCAAAAACACACCGCCACATAGAACACCAAGTAACAAACCAACCGTTGAAAAGTAGCGACCAGAACGGTTCATTCGCTCCGATGAATAGGGCGTGTTCTTTGGCATTGGTAAACTAGAAAAGAAGCCCATCGCCAGCGCAAACAGCTCCCACTGGTAAGTGACTCGATCTCTCAACGATCTTTCTGGTACATCACTCATTAAACCGTGACTCCAGCACTTTCGAAGCTCGCCATGTTGTTATAAAACTCGGCTGCCGCACGAATAATCGGCATAGCTAGCGCTGCACCCGTGCCCTCGCCTAATCTCAATCCAAGATCGAGCAGTGGCTCAGCGTCTAGCAGTTCTAACAGAATTTTGTGCCCTGACTCTTCAGAGCGATGAGCAAAGATCATGTAATCACGGCAGTTCGGTTCAATTAAGGTCGCGACATACGCTGCAACCGATACGATAAAACCATCGACTAATATTGGTGTTCTGTTCTGGTAAGCGCCAAGGAAACCACCGACCATTTGAACGATTTCATAGCCACCGACTTGTGCTAGTACCTCTTTGATATCTTTAAGCCCTTTAATATCTGTAAGATCTGCAAGCTCTTTAACTTTTTTAAGCTCTAAACCTTTGCAACGCGCAACACCTTGCTCAACCACAGCCAATTTACGTGCAAGCTGTTCATTGTTGATGCCTGTTCCTAGGCCAACACACTCCGCTGCAGCACGATTCGCTAATGCACTTAAGATCGCTGATGCGCTGCTGGTATTACCGATGCCCATTTCACCAAACATGATGATATTGGTGCCGTTCGAAATGGTTCTAGATACAAGCTCTGTACCCAGTTCAATCCCACGTTCAACCGTTTCTAAACTCATTGCCGCTTCATTGGCAAAGTTATTGGTTCGCGTACCCAAGCGCTGAGAGATCAACATGTCACTGTCTGATTCCACAGGCAACAATATCCCCGTGTCGACTACCGTGATATCGATATTATTCACCGCACAGAAGCAATTGATCGCCGCGCCACCGCTTAAGAAGTTCAACACCATCTGCTGTGTTACGGCACTTGGAGCAATACTCACGCCTTCATCTGCTATGCCATGGTCGCCAGCAAAAATGATGATACTTGGCTTATTCAATTCGATGTGTTCAACCGCAGCTTCTTTGCCTTGGCTCTGAATCAATGCCAATTGATGAGCGACTTTTTCTAGTAAGCCAAGCGCACCGAGCGGCTTGGTTTTTTGGTCAATTCGGTGTTGGATGTACTGTGAGTATTGGGTATCTAACATAGTTTTTAAAAACGCTTATTCTGGGTACGTTAATTTAGGATTGGCTATTTTGGGCGAGCAACAGAGAACACATTAGAAAGCGTCGCGTATTCACCGCCACCAAGTCGAGACAGTGGGTCCAATGCCAACGCATCAACCTTAAGACGTTCACTCTCTTTATCGATCACATCTTCGGAAATGTACACGGTTTCGACTTGAGCAAAAATGAGGCTTTGTGGCACCTCTCCAACCTCTTTTACTTCGTATAAGGTGCAGCCAAAAGCAACCGCGCACTCTTTTACTCTCGGTAAAGAAAAGCCTTCAAATTCAACCAGTTTAATATTATTCGCGGTGACTTCCGAATCACCATGTTCAAGGGTAGCTGCTGTCGCTGTCATTGTTTCTGCAGAACTTGAAGAAGCAATGTGAATCACTAGCTTCCCCGTTTCAAGGGCGTTGCGAGTGGTATCTTTGATTTCACCTGAAGGCTTTTTCCCAACCGATAACATCAGTAGCGGCGGATTACTAGAAACAGGCGTGAAATAAGAGAAAGGCGCTAGGTTGTACTCTTGGTCAGAAGATTCCGTCAATGCCCACGCAATAGGGCGAGGGACAACGGTTTGTGTCATCAGGTGATAAATCTGAGTGGGAGCAAGAGTATCAAGCTTGAGGTTCATAGCACGTCCTTGGTCTATGTGAATTACGACTCAGTTTACGTGTTAAGCAATGCTGTATCTATGCCTAATCAACAGAAACCGTAGAGAGTGTTCTTAATTTAAACAGATCACACTGGTTTTTTCTCAAATTGACAATCAAATTGACGAACCCTAAAACACCTACAATACTGATAATAGATTTATCAATAACTTACATTTTGGCATCGTTTATGCTTTAACTAAAGTACTTGTTAATCTCTCCATTGATAAGTACCCATACAGTGAATGCCCACAACACTGACGCTACACAAAGAAAGACAATCGATTGAAAGACAAAACAGAACAACGATTTAGGAGGTGTAATGATTCCAAACTCAAGTAAAAGAAAACCAAATAAATCAAGTAAGAAAACCAGCAAAAAGGTAAGGAAAATCCCACTATCCTTCACCTAGAAAGCAGCAAAGTAAGTAACAAAGCCCGTCGCCCAGCGGGCTTTGTTATCTCTACTGACACCACTTCCTATCTCTTTATTCAAAAATCAACCGAACAGCTACCCAGTCCAACTAATTAGACATTTAGTACATAACAAAACCACTAAATAAGTAAATCAAATTGCTTTGGTACACTTATCACTCAATGTAAATTATCCCTTACATTTTATGAACTTACATAAATCTCAGATCCGTTTACATATTAAATCTTGTTGCTAATATTTGCCTGTCAGTTATTAAGGGTACTTATGGAAAACAAAGGCTTCACGTTAATTGAAATGGTGGTGACTATCATCATTTTAGGCATTCTCTCAGTGACTGCAGCACCACGATTTTTGAACCTGAACTCTGATGCCAGGATAGCCACACTCGATGGATTCATTGGCGCTTTCAACGCAACAAACGAAATCGTGATGGGTAAAGCCACTATTGAAGGTTTAGAGAAGGAAAAACTAGCAAAGCTCTCAGATCAAAATATTTGGATACGATGGGGAACGATCGCTCTCGACTCTGACAATGTTGAAAACGCTATGGAAACGGAAAACTACCATCTATTGAGCTACGGACCTCAATTTAACCCTACCCTTATTGTCTACACAGGCAGAGAAAGGAAGTTTGGAGAGTTGGGAAGCTATAACTGTTTTGTTCAATTCACACGATCTTACACATCGAATCAAAGCCAAGTCATCAACATTGGCGATCTGACAATCAATAAATTCTATGACGGGTGTTAACTCAAGCGCCGTGAAGTCTTACTAAACCTAACACCTGCTTTTACAGTTAATTAAAACAGCTCGTACTCGTGAGCTGTTTTTCACCTTTGCTTCGGTTTGTTGTTAGCCACTTTGCCGACATGGAATTGACAATTTGTATGCACCTTCACATTACCAGCGAAGAAATTGCCAACATTCCTAAATAAGGTTTAAATTAAAAACAGTAACTTACATATACGTTAGGGATAACCATGAGCATTGCTGGAGACAAAACATCGGTTGTTGTGGCTGGTGCAACAGGGCTAATTGGTCATCATGTGATGAGGCAGCTCATTGATGAGCCCGCTGTCGACAATATCTATGCGTTATCCCGAAGATCACTCAATGCACAGTTTGACTCCAATAAACTCCACACACTCATTCACAATGACCTGCAAGTCACGAGTTGGGATGATACGAATGCGACGCCTAAACTTGGCGTTATCTGCTTAGGTACGACTAAGAAAAAGGCAGGATCAAAAGAAGCACTTCGCAAAGTCGATGTTGAATTGGTTAGCCAAGTTGCACAGTCGATGAAGTTTCTTGGGGTACAACGCGTTGCCGTCGTTTCGAGCTATGGCGCTTCACCAGATTCTTATTCACACTACCTTCGTTGCAAAGGGCAAATGGAGCAAAACTTAAAACGTATTGGCTTCAAGCAACTTTTCATCGCACGTCCGGGGCCGCTGGTTGGTGAACGTGATGAACCAAGAGCCGATGAAAAACTCCTGCAAAGCATCTTTCCTTTAGTCTCTCCCTTTATGTTTGGTCAGTTCAAAAACCTACGCCCTATTCAAGCGGAAGACGTCGCGAAGGCAATGTTGTTCCGATTATTCGAAAATAATTTCAAAAATACCGAAATTTACTCGTCAAGTGACATGCTCAATTTATTGGCAAAATATCGCTAAAAAGCTCACCTATTCATCACAATGTTGAATATCCACCCATACCATTGAGTGGATATTACTAATCGTTCTAATAAATTACTTTTCCTTATTTTACGTTTTGTAACAGAACGTTATTTTAGCAGCAGTACTGACACCTATACATCTAGGTGCCTAATTGATTTAGAGTTATTCATAAGGAAAACAAATGTCATTTTCAGCTATCGCTGCCTTAGCGGTATTCACTGGTATCCTCTTTTTTCTCTACGGACAGCAGAAAAAAGAAAACACACTTTCTCGCCTCGTTTTACTCGGTTTAGTTTTTGGTAGTGCATTTGGCCTTGGTCTACAGCTGCTATTTGGTGAAGGCAATCCCATCATCAAAGAGACACTAGACTGGGTAAACATCGTTGGTCGTGGTTACGTTGGGTTGCTTAAAATGGTGATCATGCCATTAGTCTTGGTTTCAATGATTGCGGCTGTAGTGAAGCTTGAAAAAGGCGGTTCACTGGGCAAGATTTCTGGTATCACTATTTCAGTATTACTCGCAACAACAGCGATCTCTGCAATTGTTGGTATTGCAGTGGCTCAAGCATTCGGTCTTTCGGCTGAAGGCTTAACAGAGGGCGCGCGTGAAACAGCTCGTATTGCAACACTAGAAAGCCGCATGGGAAGTGTTTCTGACCTAACCATTCCACAAATGCTGGTTAGTTTCATTCCGACTAACCCGTTTGCTGATCTAACCGGTGCTCGTTCTACTTCAATCATTGCGGTTGTTATCTTCGGCGTGCTAACAGGTATTGCTGCTCGTAAAGTAATGGCTGAGAAAGAAGAGCTAGAATCACCGATCCGTACTTTCGTTGACGCTGCGCAATCTATCGTTATGCGCTTAGTTAAGATGATCATGGCACTCACGCCATACGGCATCGCTGCGTTAATGGCGAAAGTAGTCGCAACATCGAGTGCTTCAGACATCCTAAGCCTACTCGGTTTCATCGTTGCTTCTTACGTAGCTATTATCCTAATGTTTGTCGTTCACGGTGTGTTGGTTTCTTTTGTTGGTGTAAACCCAAAAGAGTACTTCCAAAAAATCTGGCCTGTCCTAACGTTCGCTTTCACTTCGCGTAGTTCTGCTGCAACGATTCCACTGAACGTTGAAGCTCAAATCACTAAGCTAAATGTGCCACCAGCGATTGCTAACCTGTCTGCAACTTTCGGGGCGACGATTGGTCAGAATGGTTGTGCGGGTATCTACCCTGCCATGCTAGCAGTCATGGTTGCGCCTACGGTTGGTATCGACCCAATGGATATCAACTTCATTCTGTCTCTAATTGCTATCATTACAGTGAGCTCATTCGGTATTGCTGGTGTAGGTGGCGGTGCAACGTTCGCGGCACTTATCGTGCTTCCTGCTATGGGCCTTCCTGTAACGATTGCAGCACTGCTTATCTCTATAGAACCCCTTATCGATATGGCACGTACAGCGCTTAACGTATCTGGTGCAATGACAGCCGGTACGATCACAAGCCGCCTAATGGGTAAGAAAGACAAGCAACAAGATCTGGAACAAGCGAACGCTTAATGGATTCGATTGATTCAATAACTTGAGTCTCGTTAAACAAAAAACCGATGCAAATGCATCGGTTTTTTATTATCTGTCTTTTATCAGAGTCACTTTGTAAACGGCAGAACTTAAAGCAACAACTGAATCACTTTCTCAGCCAGTGCTTCATCGTCATCTTCACTCAATCCACTGATACCAATAGCGCCAATCACCTGCCCCTTTATCTCAATGGGAACACCGCCTTTAAAGCCAGTGATCTTTGAGTCGGTCCAGTAACTTAAATCTTTACCGGTTTCTCTCGCCCAAGCGCCTAAGTTACCGCTTGGTTGTCTGTCTCTTGCAGACGTATAAGCTTTGTTCTGTGCTAACAACCCGGCTTGTACGCTCACATTATCCATGCGAATAAACGCCAATAACTCTCCGTGCGTATCACACACGCTCACTGCGATTGCTTGTTGATTATGCTCAGCAATGTCGAGAGCGTTAGACACCAGTTGTTGCGCGATCTTTTGATTCAACATATTCATTCCTTATGGCAATGCTTGACCACGTGAGTACACGTATAAGTTGTACCACTCTTCACGAGACAGGTTTATCTGAGTCGCTACCGCTGAAGCTTTGATTCGGTCTAGATTTGTGGTGCCAATAACAGGTTGGATACGAGCAGGGTGACGAAGCAAAAATGCCAACACAATCGCTTCACTTTCTACGCCATATTGATTTGCTAACTGAGCCACGTAGTGCGCTGTCTTTTTCACGTGTTCATGTTCTGAATACAAACCCTGCTCAGCAAATCGGCCTTGTGCCAAACAGCTCCAAGCTTGCAGTTGAATGTTATTCATTTGGCAATGTTCTAGTGTGCCTGCGACGAAATCTGATTGATGATGCCCTTGCGAGTTAATCATCACCCCATCATTCAACCAATCCAGCTTGGCTAAGCTCATCTCAACTTGATTCGCGACAATGGGCTGCCCGAGCGCAGATTGTAGGTACTGAATTTGATGGCTGTTCATGTTCGACACACCAAAGAAGTCGACCTTACCTTGCACTTTTAAGTGCTCTAACGCTCTTGCCAGCTCATCGAGTTCCATCAAAGGATCAGGGCGATGTAATAACAGCACATCTAGCTTTTCAGTATTCAATCGGTTGAGAATACCGTCTACCGATTGGCTTACCCAATCAGCCGAGAAATCATAACGACCAACATTGCCCTCACCTTCAAAACGAATCCCACACTTAGATTGAATGAACATCTGTTCGCGCAACTCAGGGGCTTGTTGTAAAGCTTGACCAAAGGCTTGCTCAGCTTTGCTGAAGGTATAGATATCCGCATGATCGAATAAGTTAATACCGGATTCTAGTGCGGTGTCGATTACACTTCGTGTTTGAGCAACATCCGCACTATTCACTGGATTATCATTCCATCCACCACCTAAGCCCATGCAACCATAGGCAATTTGCCCAACATTCGGTAGATGGTTTGATAATGGGATACTCTTTTTATCACTCGTTTTGTTTGTAGATTCAGTGCTGTTCGTCATATCGATTCTCGCTTAGAAGATTTGCTGACCAGAAATATGCCTCTATCATATTGTTCTTTTAAAAAAACAGAATATGCTAGTTACGAAATGATTGTTTGATATGACGAACAATAGGTTGATAGGAACGCGCGAATGAACGAACACAAAAGAATTGAACGACTGATCCTGTTTGTAGAACTTGCTCAGCAACTCAACTTTACCAAGGCAGCCGAAAAGCTCGGTATCTCTAAGAGCTACCTTTCTGAGCAGATCAAACGTTTAGAAAACGACTTACAATGCCCGCTTTTGGTCAGAACCACGCGCAGTGTTCGTTTAACCCAAGAAGGCGAACGCGCGTTACAACAAGGCTTAACGATTCGTTCGCAAGTTTTACAGCTTGAGCGCAGCGTTTCAGAGCAACACGACATCGTAAAAGGTCTATTACGCCTTACTGCGCCAAAGATGTTTACTGAGGTATATCTATTCGATATCTGCCAACAGTTTAGGCAGCAATATCCAGAAATCCGTTTTGAGATAAACAGTAGCTACACCAACTTTAATCTAAACCTAGATGATATCGATATCGCGTTTCGCGCCACCAATACGCCACCTGACAACATGGTGGCGAAACACTTGATTAGCTATCAGCATGATTTAGTCGCGACTCCTGGCTATCTTGATCAGTTTGGCCGCCCCAACAATGCCAACGACTTAAATGACCATCAATGCTTAGCAACGCTGCACCAAACCGAGTGGCCTTTAAAATCGGCAAATATTGATGTGTCCGGTTGGCTTTCAAGCAATGACAACCACTTGCTCAAACAACAAGCTATGGCAGGCAGTGGCATCATCCGTATTGCAAGTTACTACGTTGCGAAAGAGGTCGAGCTTGGAGAGTTAGAGCAAGTGCTGCCTGATGAATGTCTGCAACAAGGCAACAGTATTTACCTTTTCTATCCGCAAGTTATTTATCCGGCAAAGAAACACCAAGTGTTCGTGAAATTTGTTCAGGCTTACTTTGAAAAATTGAGAGTTTGAAAACTTGATAATTTAAGAGCTTGAAAACTGGAGAGCTTGATTGTTTAAGAGCTTGAAGATTTGGTAGTTTAAGAATATGAGAGCAGATCTAACAAATTGAAAAAATGAGAAGCCGATGAACAGATAAATTAAATAACACGAAATAAGGTTTAAATAGCCCTCTTGGTTTATATACCTATATTTAGAATGGGATTATCGAACAAGAATAAAGCGATTTTTCGAATGCTCTCATCGATGATTGTGTTTAATAGAAAGAAATCGTGCATTTGTTCAATAATACAATGAGTTAGCTATGAACGATTAACATAACTGATATATGATGCACCGCTTCAGTATGTCACATCATTTTGGCACCAGTTAGATAACAGGATCCTCATGAGCTTTATTATATTATTACTTCTTCTGCTATTCGTAGGCTTTACACGTTTACTTCAGTGGCGAAAAACCTCTCTGTTTTTATCTCTTGTTCTTATATCGTCATTTGTGTTGATTGGTTCAGGCTTAATTCCTCGTTACTTACTGAACGACCTACAAGCCGATTACGAAAGTAAGTCTGATATCCAATGGTCTGACAATAACGCCATTGTTCTTCTGGGTGCGGGAACCCAGTTAATTAAAAGCACGCAAGAGTTCGAGCCAGCCTTTTTCTCTTTTGGCCGAATCAGCGAAACAGCCAGTCAATATAAAGATTGCGCCAAAGCCCAAACCACATGCAAAGTGATCATCAGTGGTGGCGATGCACAAAATAACGGTGTTACCGAAGCAGAAGTTTATCAACAACAATTGCTGAGACTTGGCGTTCCGATGGGTGACATCATTCAAGAGCCAAATAGCGTCAACACTTGGAAGAATGCACAGCTCACTAGTGACCTAATGAAGCATCATAAATTCGACAACATTGTGTTGGTTTCATCTGGCCTACATATTCGTCGCAGCGAGCTCTATTTCAACCACTTCGGCTTGAATGTTATTCCAGTGAGAGCCGACTATATGGCCGCTCAAGTTTCGTGGTTGCCATTGTGGTACAACTTTGCGGTTACAGATTTTGCTTTGCATGAACAGATTGGCTTTGCTCGTTACAACATCTACAACTTTATGGGTTGGAACAGCAAACGCGAAAAGCCAGGTGATGCTTAATCACGTTCAATTGAGTTAACTAGAGCCATATAAAACAAAGATGCAGCAATAATCGAACGGTTGTTGGCTGCATTTTTTGATCCTGCCTATCACAACACCGTTTCTTATTCTCATCTACGTCTGTTCTTACCATTCGGCAACTATTCCTGCTAGCTAATCACACAGCCAATTTTCCAAATGGCAAGGCTACGAAAATATAAACGTTCAACAATCAACCACCTAATATTTTGATAGTTGAAACTAATTGAAAACAATCGAGATAATCCTTTATCAAACAACAAGCCAATCAACATAAACGACTGATAATTATAAGTATTTATTTTCAATTCATTTCAGTATTTTTGGCATTGTTTTATATGACAGAGTACACCCCGCTAGTAACCCTCGGCTTTAAATAATATCAATAAAATCTAATAACTCGATTCTAATAAAAATAGCCAAATAATGGCATTTAGGAACTTATTAATGATTAACGTCAGTAGAACCATTCTATTTAGCACTGCCCTATCGGTAATCTCTTTTACAGCTCATGCGAAGATATACTCAGACCAAATCGTCTTAGACAAACTTGGAGAAGATATCTGTCGTTTCGACTATCGCGCTCTCAACAATTCAGAAGCTCAAGAACATAAAACAGCCCTGATATCCCGCATGAATGTTTGGGACATTGTTGGCCTTCAGCATGATTGGGTGATCATGGGCTCCGGCTATCATGGCCTCATTAAACCAGGTCAACCAAGCGACAAAACCTGGTGCTACCCCAATACACCAGAAGCGGGCTTGCCATACTACGAAGCACAAGCTATTCAAGAGAACAGTAACCTTGAAGTTCAACGAGTTTTAGTCAATGACGACACGAACTTTATCAGGCCGCTAAGTTACTTGGCTCATAGTCTTGGTTACGCTTGGGTTAGCGGCAATAACGGGCGTTACGTCGGTCAAGATATGGCAATAGAGCAACTTAACCATGGTTGGGAGATCAAAGGGAATAACAATGGAATCTGTACCGGTGAGCGTTGTAATGAGAAGACAACCATCACTGTTGATAACTTCGCTTACACGCTCGATAGCACATCGTTTTTACACGGTTCTATAACAGAGACCGACCAAGAGCTGATTGAAACCGTCTCGGCTTATGCAATCAATGATAGCGAACAGCCTAAACAAATCATCGTCGACCTTCATTTTCAGCAATCCACACAATGGAGTAAAACACAACGCTTCAACCTTGCTGATTCAGTCGTCATTGATGAGACCTTTCACTGGCCGCAAGTTGGAAAAACAGAGGTAAGAGTCGCGCTGGAAGAAGGCCAGCGCTTCTCTGATACCAACAGTCGCGCTCGCTTTGAGCCGACTGACCTACAAGCCATCATCACAGTACCAGCGAACTCAGTACTTCCCTTTCAGGTTGAGTTCTTGCGCTCTACCATTTCATACCCATACCGTATCAAAACGAGCATGAGTTACGACGTGAACTTCACAGGTTTCCTCCGTTATAGTGGCAATGCGCTAAGCTCACATCCAACAAACCGCCCGACTGTCTCACACACCTTTACCATGGGAACCACCAGCGAAGATCAAGCCAATATTCGTTACCAATGGGATCACCGCTATATTCCTGGAGAGATGAAATGGTGGGATTGGAGCTGGGCAATCAACACCAATGGCTTGAGTAGCATGCAGTACGCCGCAGGTGCCAGTGTCCGTCCTTTCTACACCTATGTTTCAGGCCAGTTTAGTGCGGAGTCACAATATTCTGGAATGATCGATATTGGTACCGAGCACTCTATTGATTCATTTAACGCCATGACACCTTCTACCGCTTACACAACCTACTACGTCGGTGACATCGAAGTTCTGACTGACTTCGACCCTGCGGCTCTAGCGCAACTGGGTTATAGCAGCGCACAGCTAACGCTTACCCCAATGCAGCAATAAGCCCATAGAAAGTTTCAGCTGTTATTCCAAGCCCATTGCATCTGCTCTGGGCTTGATTCGTCTTACATTCTCTCAGTCATTTATCTGCATTAGCCGTTAAGTATTCACTTTCTGAATCGTTTTTCATTGACTTAAAAATGAAATCATAACGACACACTAATTTGCGTAACTTAGGGTGCAAATAGGCAATCAGATTACAGTGCCTATCAGGAGGATGTATGAAACCAAATCGATCTACGGTACTCACTGGACATGTAAAACACTGCCCATGTTGTTCTACCGAACTGGTCATCAAAGACCACATTCACGTTTGCCCGCGCAATGAAATTGGCGACTGTTACTTCGATGGCTATGACCAACACGAACAGCGCGCTAATGCTGATTTTATCGATCATGCAAGTGCCAATGATAGCCTTGTTTACGGCATTTCAGAACACTAAGCGTTGTTCAGGATTTGTTGAAGTCATTTCGCGCCAAAAAAAATGCAGCGCCAATCGAGTGATTGTTCGCTGCATTCTTAGATCCTGTAAACTTAGCTCGCCATTAGAATGGAGCTAGGTAAAACGGATTACCACATTAGATCATCTGGGATCACGAAGTCTTTGTACGGGTCATCTTCGTCAACTTCATCTGAGCTTGAAGCTTGAGTATCAACGATAGATTCTTCGTCACGCATCGCGATCTTGTTCGCTACCGCAGTAGGAATAACAACATAGCTTTCGCCTTGACGCGCGATACTTAGAATGCCTTTACTTAGTTGCTTTTGAGTCAGATCTTCTACGTAAAGGTATTTAACTAGCGTACCATCGGTGAAGTTGTATTTGATCTCACCGTTCTTCTGTTTGATCTTGTTCATCTCAATCAGTTGCTTCACTTGAGCTTTAATTTCTTTGCTCAACTGCTGTTCTTTCAACTGTTGGTTTAACTCTTTGTCTTTCGCTTGCTGCGCCAGTTTAGTTTCTTCTGCTGCCGCTTTTGCTTCACGAGACTGAACGCGAGACTTTTTAGAGCCCTTCTTCGCCTTCTTTAATTTTTTCTCATTTACCAAGCCAGCTTTAAGCATTTGCTCTTGGAGTGTTAACTTTGCCATGACTTTCCCAGTTCAGGATTAAAAACGACACTATCATACCTGTTTTTGAGGAATCTGTTTACTGAACAATGGCAAAATTTATGCTGATAGAGCAAGGCGGTTAGCGTTTTCCCTTATCGTGATTCACAGCATCCATTTCTGGTTATTTACCGACCTATGATTTCCACGAAAACAACCACTAGTGACTTACCCTTAAACCCAGATCGTTCCTCTATTTTTTAGCGTGCGCGCGTATCACTTATCATTCAGGCAAAGCAATATGTTAATTTTCAATGAGTAATCTAATTTATAAAACCATGGCATATATCTAATATTTGGATAATTCCCATAGAGTTATAACTCCAATGTCACAACTCTTTACTACGTTATTCTTTAAACCAATCAGTAAGGATAACGTGAAAATGAAAACTCAATGGACTTGCCTGAGTGCGATACTTGCATCAGCTTCATTCATTTCAACCTCGGCTATTGCAGATACCGATGTGTACCTGACCAATAACACTAGCCAAGTAATGACGATTCAAACCAATCACACAGGCACCGACCAGCTTCAGTTCGGTGATGAGTGGCAACAGCATGTTGAACAGATTGGCCCTTGGGAGACGAAGAAGCTGATCAGTTTTAATCGCTGGACTGGTGTGAAATCTGGGAAGACCTATGAGTTTGACACTGTGGTATCGAACGCTGTAGGAGAGAGTGTCACGCTCAACCAAACCATGAAAGGTCATTGGTACAACTCGACACTGCAACATGGCTTGAGTGCCGCAGACGTCAACCTAACGTTGCATGACGATCGTAATATTCATCGCAGCACAACCGATGCATTCGGGGTTAATGCAGAGCTAGCACTTAAAGCCGATTCTACGGCGCGCTACGATGATATTTATTACACCATCACTCCACCAAAAGTGGATGAGCAACCAGAGCCAGATGCCAATACACTCAAAGTCATGACCTATAACATCTGGGCGCTGCCTGCCATCGCTTCACATATTGGTGACCGCTACGATCTTCTCCCTCAATACGTAAAGGGCTACGACGTGTTGGCGCTTCAAGAGGTGTTTGCCAACGGCAGAGATGAATTCTTGCGTGAGCTTGCGAAAGAGTATCCTTATCAAACTAAAATGCTCGATAAAGATGGGATTAACATATACGACGGTGGTGTGATCATTGTCAGCCGCTATCCTATCGTTAACGAAGCTCAGTATGTTTTCCCTGATTGTACGGGCACAGATTGCTTTGCTGATAAAGGCGTTAACTACGCCGAAGTTATCAAGAATGGTCAGGCTTACCATGTATTCGGTACCCACACGGCATCATTCGATACGGACACCGCTCGTGATTATCGACAGCGCCAATTTAAACAGATGCGTCAGCTTGCTCAATCACTGGAAATACCAACTTCAGAGACGGTTATTTATAGCGGTGACTTCAACGTGAACAAGCTCAAGTTCCCAGATGACTACCAACAGATGTTCGCTAACCTGCAAGCTGATGAACCAACCTACTCTGGTTACACCGCTTCAACCTTTGACCCACGCATCAACAACTTTGCGGGCGAACCTATGTCGGGTGGTGAAAACGTTGAGTATCTCGATTATGTGGTAGTAAGCTCGGAATATGGCGCCAAAGCTCATAACGACAATCGTGTGGATGTCCCAAGATCAACAAGCAGTGAGCTATGGAAGCACTACAACCTTTCAGACCACTTCCCTGTTAGTGCCGTGATCAAGTAACTCGGTGAACCCATAATGCATCGAGTTATATTAATCCTAGTGCTCGTCTTAACGGCGAGCATTGTTGGCTATTCGTGGTCATCAAAATCCACTGAAACACCCCGATCTTCTGCTCAACACACTGAAGCTAAGCCGCGTGTTTCTACGACAACTGCTGACGATAATTCCACCCCTACTGCAACCGCCAGTTCGGAAAACTCCGCATCGCACAGCAATCAAGCCCAAGCTGGAGCACTGGACGGTAAAATTCTTGCTGAAAACTTGAGTGAATTCGAAGGTAAGGCTTTATTCGATGAACTCGATGGGTTCTGGAAGCTTTGTCAACAACGCGATGACTGCGCAGAGCAACTCGCACGGTTGAAATCAGAATTGCCGAGCATATGGTTTGAGTTACTGAGCGACTATCCGCAGCTATCAGTCGACTGGCAATTAGCCCAAAGTACCATCCCACTTGAATCCATAGAGGCTCTTGAAGATCGTGTTGCCCTATTCAAACAATCTGCACAGCAAGTATGGGGAGAGTTGGCCCACCAGCTATTCGCAG
>NZ_CAWPOA010000101.1:327600-328153 GCF_963889365.1 Vibrio sp. OPT20
ACCAGTTTACTCATCTGGATTTTACGCTTGACGCCAATACCCTTGAAGAGAACGAAGCGAACCAGTTTTTGGCCAACTATCAAGATTTGCTTAGCGAATGGCAAAACAATACGGACACGTTAAACGCCGAAACACAGCTTCAAAAATATGAACTGGCAGTCTCTTTGATACCCAGCAGTTATAGCGCTGTTGAAATAGCATCAGTCAAAGCCGACCTTCAAGAGGCCTACTTAGATGAAACGCAGGCCAGCAACATTGCCGCGCGAGAACAGCAAGTCGCGCAACAGCAACAAACCGTGATGAGTTATCACGAGCAACTGGATCAGCTCAAAGCGGCCTTAGACTTTCAGCGAACCTCAAGTTATGCCACTTGGACTCAACAAGATTGGGACAGTTATTATCAACAACAAGTCACCGATTTCAGGGAGCAGTTCTTTAGCAAGTAACGCCTTAACCTTGCGAATCCCCTCATAATTAGGCATAAAAACAATGAGGTAGACGCGCATCGCCGTCTTTGATCTAATGAATATCGCTGAACACACATTTCGAACAA
>NZ_CAWPOA010000102.1:0-328 GCF_963889365.1 Vibrio sp. OPT20
GTCGTAACAAGGTAGCCCTAGGGGAACCTGGGGCTGGATCACCTCCTTATACGAAGATACCACGATGAGTGTCCACACAGATTGATTAGGTTTAGAAAGTAAAAGAGACGATATTGGGTCTGTAGCTCAGCTGGTTAGAGCGCTCGCCTGATAAGCGGGAGGTCGGTGGTTCGAGTCCACTCAGACCCACCAATATCGACTAGAAACAAAGATGGGGCTATAGCTCAGCTGGGAGAGCGCCTGCCTTGCACGCAGGAGGTCTGCGGTTCGATCCCGCATAGCTCCACCATCTTTAAGTGTTTTTATCTGAAAATATTTAAAAATGGTT
>NZ_CAWPOA010000103.1:0-233 GCF_963889365.1 Vibrio sp. OPT20
CAATGTTTACATTGATTCACAATTGAGTCCGGCAAACAGTCATCAAGAATTAACCCTTCTTGATGACAACCAAAAACCTTGGTTAGTTGCCATACGCTTATTTGTCTTCACTTTTTAAAGTGAAAGCAAATAGAAACCCTTTCGGGTTGTATGGTTAAGTGACTAAGCGTACACGGTGGATGCCTTGGCAGTCAGAGGCGATGAAAGGCGTAATAACTTGCGATAAGCCCAGA
>NZ_CAWPOA010000104.1:0-36703 GCF_963889365.1 Vibrio sp. OPT20
TTGTTAAAGAGCTTCACTTGTTGAGCGTTCCTTTTAAGTAAGGAGCCTCTCGAAGTGGACGGCCATTCTAGCGTTTTAATTCTCAGTGTCAAACACTTTTTGAAAATTAATTTTTTGTCGCTTTCCGTCTGACTGATTGTTGCTGAAGCCTTGTGGCGTCTGCCGTCTCAGTGGTGTCGCATTATAGGGAACCCACTCAGCTTAGCAACTACTTTTTCATAAAAAATGAATAAATAGGGGTTAACTGCCTAATAGTTCACCTAAACAGAAAAAAGAGAACATTTCTGCTCTCTTTTCGCTCAAAATCCAAAAGAATTCTTAGATAAATGCGTAAGCATCTGCGTACATATGGTCACGCTTTGCTTCTTTATTCTGAGTAAACATGTCTCTTGCAGCGCCTGCCATTTCGAAACGACCCGCAATGTAGATATCGAAATCAGCTAATGATTCGAAACTTTGCGTGATTGCTTCTAATACATTACCCGTTTGACCGTTCCAAACTTCAGGTGCTTCTTCTACTACTGGTACAAAATGCACATTGCTGTGTTTTGCTGCAATGTCGACAAGCTCTTCTTTCGCATACAGCTGACACTCATCTTTTGCACCCCAGTATAGATGAATCTCTTTTTTACTGTTCTGCGCGATGCAGTGATCGAGAATAGAGCGCACGTAGCTAAAGCCAGTACCACCAGCAATTAGTAACAGAGGACGATCGCTTTCTTCTTTAACCCACGCATCACCGTGCGGAGCATCAATAGCTATATCGCCATCTTCAGCTTGCGCTTTCTTCATTGCCTCAACGACTTCTGAAGCGTAAGCATTGTGCTCAGCTGCACCAATGTGTAACTCAAGCTCGCCTTCATGGCGACAAGGGCTGCTTGCAATCGAAAATGGACGCTTATCTTTCTCGCCCATTTCAACCATCAGATATTGGCCCGCTTTAAAAGCGACCGGTGTTTCTGGGTGAAGCAGGATTTGGTAAGTATTACAAGCCAAAGGCTCGATAGACTTCACTTTACATTTAATAGTCATGTTCTTCCTCTTACTAACCCTTAATCGGCAAAGGTTAGAACTAAATTACTTTCTGCAAATGCTTGGCAAGCAAAAATCCAGCCTTGTTGCTGCTCTTTCTCTGTGAGCATGGGTTCAAGATGGTAACTCACTTGCCCTTCTAATTTTCTGCACATACACATCGCGCATGCGCCGACTTGGCAACGGTTTGGGAAATAGATATCGCTGTTGAGCGCAGCATCCAAGACCGTTTGCCCTTTTTCTACGGTAAAACTGATGTTTTCTGGGTATAAGACTACTTGGTAGCTCATGAAATTCCTAGCTGTTCCCAGATGCTATCAATCTTTTTAACGACATCAGGATCTTTTGTGATTGGAACACCCCACTCACGCAGGCATTCGCCTTCCCACTTATTGGTCGCATCTAGACCCATTTTTGAGTGTCCTGTTTCATTCTGTAGGAACAACGTATCTCTAGCCGGATCCATTCTTGTGGTCACCGCCCAAATAATGTCATTCCAATCACTCACGTTGACATCGCCATCACACACGATAACAAACTTGTTCTCATCAAATTGAGACCAAACCGCTTCCATGATTTTCTTACCATTACCGGCAGCTTGCTTATCAATAGACACCACAACCATGCTGGCATTGTCGTTTTGCAGGTGAATATCAATAATTTCAGGTTGAGTCTTGGTTAACTCAGCTAAGCTGCCCTCTATATGTTCACTATTTACAGGTGCTGATTCGATATCTGGCGATAGTGCTAACTCGGCATCCCACTTCTTAGTGATGTCTAAGCCCATCTTAGAGCCTAACCCAACCACAGGTGATGCAAAATCCAATGAATCGATTGGCGTGTGCTCTATCATCAAGCTATCGCGTGACGGATCCATATGTTCACACATAGCAGCGGTCACTTGAGACCAGTCTCGTGCATTCACATCTTCATCGCACACCAATACAAACTTGGTGTACATGAATTGGCGTAAGAAAGACCATACCCCCATCATCACTCGCTTAGCGTGACCTGGGTATTGCTTCTTCATGGTTACTACTGCCATTCGGTATGAACAACCTTCAGGCGGTAGATAGAAATCTTCAATCTCTGGGAACTGCTTTTGAAGAATAGGAACAAACACTTCATTTAACGCAACACCCAATACCGCAGGCTCATCAGGTGGACGGCCAGTATAGGTGCTGTGATAGATAGGGTTTTCGCGCATGGTTACATGAGTAACAGTGAACACATGGTGCTTTTCTTTCTCGTTGTAGTAACCAGTATGATCTCCGTAAGGCCCTTCGTCCGCGAACTCATTCGGGTCGATGTAACCTTCCATCACGATTTCCGCACTTGCAGGAACGTCTAAATCATTGCTGATTGATTTAACAACCTCAGTTTTACTACCACGTAGTAAACCTGCAAATGCGTATTCCGATAAAGTATCCGGCACTGGCGTAACCGCACCAAGAATGGTGGCTGGATCTGCTCCAAACGCTACAGAGACTGGGAATGGTTTGCCTGGGTTAGTTTCCATCCAATCACGCAGATCAAGCGCTCCACCACGGTGGGCTAACCAACGCATAATGACTTTATTCTTGCCGATTTTTTGCTGGCGATAGATGCCTAAGTTTTGGCGTTTCTTATTAGGACCGCGAGTAACCGTTAATCCCCATGTTAGCAATGGCGCGACATCGTCGGCCCAACAGCTCATCACGGGGATTTTATCTAGGTCGACGTCATCACCCTGCCATATCACTTGTTGGCATGCCGCTTTACGAAGACGTTTAGCTGGCATATTTAAGACCTGCTTAAACACCGGCAGTTTATCAAGAGCATCTTTAAAGCCTTTTGGTGGCTCAGGTTCCTTTAGGTAAGCTAACAACTTACCCACTTCACGCAGTTCTTTCACTTCCTGACGACCCATACCAATAGCCACACGATTAGGTGTACCAAATAGATTGGTTAAAACAGGCATGTCATAGCCTATTGGATTTTCAAATAAAAGAGCCGGGCCACCAGCACGTAGAGTACGGTCGCTAATCTCGGTCATTTCATAGTCTGGATCGACTGGGTGAGAAATGCGTTTCAACTGACCAATACTTTCAAGATGGTCGATAAAATCACGTAAATCTTTAAAACTCATAGGACTTCTACATGCTGATTATTCTGCGCTCAGTATATCAAAAAGGGTGACGCTGAGATCCCCCTTTTTAGTGTGGTTATTGAGAGACAAAATCCACTTTACGGTAATGCTTGCTCGATCAAAGAGCTCTTCACCTGAGGGTTATCATTTACAAGATCTTGCAACCATCGCGTATGACCTTGTTTGGCTAATTCACGGGCGACTAATGGCGCTTCATCGGCAATCGCCATCCTAGAGACAAGAAACTCCTTCACCTCTTCTGATAGCGGGTTAACCTTGGTAAGCAAAGTAATCGCTTCATCTTTCAAACGAGGGTTCTTAGTCGCAGCCATTACTTGTTCAAGTGCGAACGCTTGTTTGGTTTCAGCAAGGCGGACTAGCTCAGCTTGGCTATGATAATCGGCCTTCATTCGCCATAGAATCTTGTAGACCTCTGGGTCTTCGCTCACTTGCGCTAATCGAACCACCACCTCAGTAGAAGGTAGCCAGCTAACAATCGAGGAGGCCGTGAGTTGCTTAGTCAGATAATCAACCGCTTCAGGAGACAAACTGTCTAGCTCTCTGATTAACAATGCTTCTCGTGTTTGAACTTGATGCTCAGATCCAGATAACCACTCTTTTAGGTCGAGTTCTTGTTTCTCTGCATCTAACACAAACACCAGCGTCTTCTGGTCTTGGCGCCACTGTTTGATGAGCCGGTTGGCAATCGAAGGGTAATTAAAGGCAGGTACCGTAAACTCATAACCATCTCCACGCTCTAAAACTTGGTAAGTTGGCGTGATAGCGAGTTGCTGCTCAATGAAGATAGACATCTTGGGGGTGAGGACAATTTTTTGCTGTTCGAGCTTCTTCAAGAGTTGGTAACGAGCCACTTCTTGTTGGGGAAATGTCAGACGCTCAAGCGCGAAGCGCAGCGAATTAACTTCGTCACGTACGACAAATTCGAGTAATTCAGCAGTTTTCAGTTTTACTTGATCATTCTCAAGCCAAGACTCTACTGTAATTGGAGACATCTCGGTGGCATAGCTCATACCGACCGGGGAAAGTAACAGTGAAGTAGACAGGAGTAATGATGACAACAGTCCATGTTGCATTTTAACTTCCTTTTAACACTTTTGCTCATTCTGCAAGCTGTCGCTATAAAATGCAAATAAAAAGCGCCACCCGAAGGCAGCGCTTTTTAATAACTATCAGCTAATCAAGACTACTGACGACGCATTGCGTCAAAGAACTCATCGTTCGTTTTAGTCATTGCTAACTTATCGATAAGGAATTCCATTGCATCAGTTTCGCCCATAGGGTGAACAATCTTACGCAGGATCCACATCTTCTGTAGTTCATCGCTCTTAGTAAGAAGCTCTTCACGACGAGTACCAGAGCGGTTGAAATCAATCGCTGGGAATACGCGCTTTTCAGCAATCTTACGGTTAAGGTGCAGTTCCATGTTACCTGTACCTTTGAATTCTTCGTAGATTACTTCATCCATCTTAGAACCAGTATCAACCAGTGCTGTTGCGATGATAGTTAAGCTACCGCCTTCTTCTACGTTACGTGCCGCACCGAAGAAACGCTTTGGACGATGTAGAGCATTCGCATCAACACCACCAGTAAGAACTTTACCTGATGAAGGAATAACAGTGTTGTAAGCACGAGCTAGACGAGTAATTGAGTCCAGTAGGATAACCACATCTTTCTTGTGTTCAACAAGACGCTTCGCCTTCTCGATTACCATCTCTGCAACTTGCACGTGGCGAGATGCTGGCTCATCGAAAGTCGATGCGATTACTTCGCCTTTAACTAGGCGCTGCATTTCTGTTACTTCTTCTGGACGCTCATCGATAAGTAGAACCATTAGTTCACACTCAGGATGGTTGCGTGCAATGCTTTGTGCAATATTTTGCAGAAGCATTGTTTTACCTGCTTTAGGCGGAGCAACAATCAGACCACGCTGGCCTTTACCTATAGGTGAAGCAAGGTCAAGAATTCGAGCTGTGATATCTTCAGTCGCACCATTACCCGCTTCCATCACCATACGTTCGTTGGCGTGAAGAGGAGTCAGGTTTTCAAAAAGGATTTTGTTACGAGCGTTGTCTGGCTTGTCGTAGTTAACCGTGTTTACTTTAAGCAGTGCAAAGTAACGTTCGCCATCTTTAGGTGGACGGATTTTACCGCCAATCGAGTCACCGGTGCGAAGGTTAAAACGACGAATCTGGCTTGGTGATACGTAAATATCATCTGGCCCAGCAAGGTACGAACTGTCGCCGCTACGCAGGAAACCAAAACCGTCTTGAAGAATTTCTAGAACACCATCACCAAAGATGTCTTCACCACTTTTTGCATGCGCTTTAAGGATGGAGAAGATAATGTCTTGTTTTCTTAGGCGAGCTTGATTTTCAAGACCTAGGCTTTCGCTAAGTTTAACAAGTTCAGACACAGGTCTGTTCTTCAGTTCAGTAAGATTCATAGTGGTGGAAGTTTGTTTAGTCAAAATAGGATCTGTTTTCTTAAGTTAAGAAGGAGTTGGTCACAGGATCGACCAAGAAGAGAAATTCGTTCAATTAACGTGCGATAAATTAGCACTAAAACTAAGACTAGTCCATAGCTTAGAAAAAACAAAACCGCGCATTTGTTAACTGCGCGGTTTCTTTTCAAAGGCTCACCTAATTAAAGGTTAGCGTCTAGGAACTCTTTAAGTTGAGTTTTAGACAATGCACCAACTTTAGTTGCTGCTACGCCGCCATCTTTGAAAAGAAGCAGCGTTGGAATGCCACGAATACCAAATTTTGGTGGAGTTCCAGCATTTTGGTCGATATTTAATTTACCGATTGTGAGCTTGCCTTCGTACTCGTTTGCGATTTCATCAAGAATCGGCGCAATCATTTTACATGGACCACACCATTCTGCCCAAAAATCAACAAGAACAGGGCCTGCAGCATTGATTACATCGTTATCAAAACCGTCATCAGTTAGCTGCAAAATCTTATCACTCATCTTCCACTCCAATGTATTTTTTAGAACTGGTTGGATGATAACCAGTAAATAGATGCCCTATTGGAATGTATTTACTTTCGTATTGCAAGCTTAAGCTGATATTCTATAGCAATGAAAAAGACGCATATCACAGAGCAAAAGTTCGCCGACTTGGATTTACTTCCTCAAGTCATTGAAGGATTGGAGAAAAAAGGGTTCGATTATTGTACCCCTATCCAAGCCTTGGCGCTCCCGGTACTGCTCACCGGCCAAGACATTGCAGGCCAGGCCCAAACGGGTACTGGTAAAACGCTTGCGTTTCTAACTGCTACTTTTAACCACCTGCTAAAAACACCTGAGCATGAAGGGCGTAAGCCTAACCAGCCACGTGCAATTATTATGGCACCAACGCGTGAACTCGCGATTCAGATCTACAACGATGCTGACTCTCTGGTTGAAAGCACGGGTATCAAAGCAGCACTCGCTTACGGTGGCGAAAGCTACGACAAGCAGCTAGGTAAAATCGAAGAAGGCGCAGATATCTTAATTGGTACTACTGGCCGTATCATCGATTTCTACAAGCAAAAGGTATTTAACCTTAACCACATTCAAGCTGTTGTGCTTGATGAAGCCGATCGTATGTTTGATCTGGGCTTTATTAAAGACATTCGCTTCTTGTTCCGCCGTATGCCTGAGCCAAAAGATCGCCTGAACATGCTGTTCTCTGCGACGCTGTCTTACCGCGTACAAGAGCTAGCGTTCGAGCACATGCACAACCCAGAGCACGTGGTTGTTGAGCCTGAGCGTAAAACAGGTCACCGCATTCAAGAAGAGCTGTTCTACCCTTCTAACGAACATAAGATGGCTCTTCTACAAACGTTAATCGAAGAAGAATGGCCAGATCGCGCAATCATCTTCGCTAACACGAAGCACAAATGTGAATCAGTTTGGGGCCACTTGGCTGCCGATGGTCACCGTGTAGGCCTGCTAACTGGCGATGTTCCTCAGAAGAAACGTGAAAAAATTCTTGAGCAGTTCACCAAAGGTGATGTTGACCTTCTTGTCGCAACTGATGTTGCAGCTCGTGGCCTACACATTCCTCAAGTAACACACGTATTCAACTTCGACCTACCTGATGATTGTGAAGATTACGTTCACCGTATCGGCCGTACAGGTCGTGCTGGTGAAAGCGGTCACTCGATCAGCTTTGCTTGTGAAGATTACGCAATCAACTTGCCACCAATCGAAGAATACATTGAGCATGCTATCCCAATGTCTGACTACGATGCTTCTGCACTACTAGAAGATCTGCCAGCACCAATGCGCTTACGTACACGTAACCCGCAACAACGCCGCTCAAACAACAATGGCCCACGCAACGGTAACCGTAAACCAAACCAGAACCGTCGCCCACGCCAACCGCGTCATAACAAGGAAGCTTAGTCGCTTATGAGTCAAACAGTGTCACCCCCGCTTTATGCTGCAATCGACCTCGGGTCGAACAGTTTTCATATGCTCGTTGTGCGTCACATCGATGGCAGCGTACAAACCATGGCTAAGATTAAGCGTAAAGTACGTTTAGCAGCAGGCTTAAATGAAAATAATGCGCTTAGTACAGAAGCTATGCAGCGCGGTTGGGACTGTTTGAGTCTCTTTGCAGAGCGACTGCAAGATATTCCGAAAGAAAATATCCGCATTGTGGGTACAGCGACCCTACGTACCGCTATCAATGTGGATATATTTCTAGAGAAAGCGAACCAGATCCTTGGTTACGACATCAATGTTATCTCTGGTGAAGAAGAAGCTGCGACTATCTATAAAGGCGTAGCACACACTTCTGGTGGCAGCGGCCGCCGACTGGTCGTTGATATTGGTGGCGCAAGCACCGAAATGATCATAGGTGAAGGCTTCTCAGCGAAAGCTCTAACTAGCCTGAAGATGGGCTGTGTTACCTGGCTTGAGCGTCACTTTAAAGATCGCCAATTAACCGCAACCAACTTTAACAATGCCATTGAAGCGGCTAAGTCTACGTTGGCTCCTATCCTAGATAGCTACACTGATATCGGATGGGATGTGTGTGTTGGTGCCAGTGGTACCGTTCAAGCACTGCAAGAAATCATGTTGGCGCAAGGCATGGATGAAGTCATTACTCATGCCAAGCTTAAGCGTTTACAGAAACAAGCCATGATTACCGAGCGCTTGGAAGAGCTAGAAATAGAAGGATTGACCCTAGAGCGTGCATTAGTGTTCCCAAGTGGCCTTTCTATTCTTATCGCTATTTTTGAGCTACTTGAAATAGATTCAATGACACTCGCAGGCGGCGCACTCCGTGAAGGCCTAGCCTACGAGATGGTGGATGAACTTCGCCAAGAAGATATTCGTGCACGTACCATCAAGAGCGTGCAATCACGTTACCAAATGGACGTAAGCTACGGTGAACAAGTTGCTGTCGTCGCACAAACTCTGTTAGAGCAAGCGGGCGCCGAAGAGTGGGTTTCAGAACCTCAAGCTGGCGTGCTATTGCAAACCGCAGCTAAGCTTCATGAGATTGGTTTAACCATCGATTTCAAAAAAGGCGGCGAGCACAGCGCTTACCTGCTGCAGAACTTAGACCTACCTGGCTTTACTCGAGCGCAAAAGCACTACTTGGGTGAGTTAACTCGTCGCTACCGTGAACAGTTAACCTCATTACCAGAGCAACACGCTATCTCAGGCACCAGTAGCAAGCGTATTTTACGAATTCTGCGTTTAGCTATTTTGCTGACCCACCGTCGCAATCCAGCGCTAGAGCCTGAGTTTAAGCTTGCAACCGATGGTAACAACCTGACCTTAACGCTTTCTAAGCAATGGCTAGCAGACAACCCGCTGACCGCTGCTGAGCTAGAGATCGAGTCGAATAGACAAACCGATATTGGCTGGCCATTGAATATTGAATGCCTCTGATATTAGTATCTGACGCTAGAAATTAAAAAAGCCCAAGTTAGTAGACTAACTTGGGCTTTTTCTTATCGCTGCATTAATGCTTTGTGTTACAAATCTCAAACTTAAGCGTTAACACCTGTCGCTTTAAAATCAGGGTTCACTGCGGTTAACTTCTTAACCACGTAATTAAGAAGCACACCGTACATAGGCACGAACAAACCTAAGCTAATGATGAGTTTGAATCCGTAATCAACCAACGCAATTTCAGTCCAGTGCTCAGCCATGAATGGATCTGGGCTTTGGTAGAAGGCAATCGCAAAGAACGCGATGGTATCAATGGCATTACCAAAAAGTGTCGAACACGTTGGCGCAACCCACCATTGCTTCATTTGGCGTAAGCGGTTGAACACATGCACATCCAAGATCTGACCGAGCAAATAAGCCATGAAGCTTGCCGCTGCGATGCGTGCAACAAACAGGTTGAACTCGCCTAGTTGGCTAAAGCCTTGGAATGAACCTTCAAAGAACACCACAGACAATAAATAAGAAACGGCCAGTGCAGGCAACATCACTAAGAAAATGATTTTACGAGCAAGCTGCGCGCCAAAAATGCGTACTGTGAGATCGGTCGCTAGGAAGATAAACGGGAAAGTGAAAGCACCCCAAGTGGTGTGCATACCGAAGACGGTAAAAGGTAGCTGAACCAAATAGTTGCTTGACGCAATAATCACCAAATGGAACAAAACTAATAGTGCTAGGGCTTTGCGCTGTTGCGCAGGGGTAAAGTTACTCATGCTGTACCTTTTTAGTTTGGTTTGGGGGTGAGGGAACCCAAATCGAGTCATTTCTTCGAATAATCCAAGAAAGCTCTTACCAATAATGTGAATTAAAAATGTTTCTATAATTTGCTCTATTGAGCGGCGGGCGATTATACATTAATCAATATTGGCTGCAATGGTGAGAACAAACGCAAACGTTTATCCTCACTTTTATTGATGAATGACGTTAGAAGCTCTGTTTTTTAAAGCGATGTTTTTAGAAGCTATGCTAAACGTTAGAAACCATGCTTGAAGTTAGAAGCCGTGCTAAAAGTTAGAAGCCGCGCTAAAAGTTAGAAGCCGCGCTTGAAAAGCGTCGCGAGATAATCGAACTCTTCTCGGCTTTCTTCAGCGTTTAACGACTCAAACCAAATTGATTCGCTGTAATGCTCAGACTTTAAAAACATTCGACAATCTTCAAAATCAATCAACCAAGAGTGCATATCGGCGTCCCATTGTTTTTCAACAACAGACGCTGACAGTAACGCCACCAGCTTTTCACCTAACACTTCGTAAGAATCAAAATCAAAACTTGGAGACGTAATCAATAAACGTCCTTCCTCAGCCAAATACTCTCTTAAGCCAAATTCTGTTGGTGTTGTCATGTCCCTATCAACCTTATTCTTTTTCTATGAGCTAATCGTTTTTATAAGCTAAACACTTCTGAAAACTAGCAATTAGCCGTGTGTAGTGATGTGTTCTTGAATCAAATCTAAGAATGGATCAGCGTACTTATCGAGTTTGCGTTGACCGACACCATTCACTGCCAGCATCTCGCCATAAGATGTGGGTAGGATTTCAGCCATATCAATCAGCGTCGCGTCACTGAATACCACATAAGGTGGTAAGCCATCTTCATCTGCAATCGACTTACGCAGCTTTCGCAGTTTCGCAAACAGCTTCTTATCGTAGTTCTTACTGCTCAGTTTATCGGACTTCGCATTACGCACCGCGGTATCTAAACGAGGTACAGCCAACTCCAAAGACATCTCACCACGCAGTAACGGACGTGCTTCTTCGGTTAACTGTAACGTCGAGTTACGAGTGATGTTCTGGAACAACAAGCCCTTGTGAATCAGCTGACGGAAGATACTGATCCAGTAATCGTGGCTATGGTCACGGCCAATACCGTAGGTAGACAGTTTATCGTGGCCATTATCACGGACACGAATATTCTGCATACCACGCATCACTTCGACCACGTAGCCCATACCAAACGACTGATTGACACGGTACACACAAGACAATGCCTTCTGCGCTTCTTTAGTCGCATCAAAATGCTTAGGTGGATCGAGGCAGATATCGCAGTTGCCACATTGCTTCTCGCGATATTCGCCAAAATAGTTCAATAGAACCTGACGACGACAGGTTTGCGCTTCGGCAAAGGCACTCATCGCGTTCAGCTTGTGCATCTCAACTTGTTTCTGTGGGCCTTCTTCTTTCTCATCCAGCATGCGACGCAGCCAACCCATATCAGCCGGGTCAAACAGCATCATCGCTTCAGCAGGTAAGCCATCACGACCCGCACGGCCAGTCTCTTGATAGTAAGATTCGATATTGCGTGGAATATCAAAGTGCACCACAAAGCGCACGTTGGGTTTATTGATGCCCATACCAAACGCCACAGTCGCTACCACGATCTGAATATCATCACGCTGGAAAGCTTCTTGAACGTAAGCACGTTCGTCGGTATCCATGCCAGCATGGTAACCCGCAGCGCGAATACCGTTATTGCACAGCTTCTCGGTCACCATCTCCACTTTCTTGCGGCTACCACAGTAGATGATGCCGCAATTGCCTTTCTGTGTTTCTAGGTAGCGAACCACCTGTGACACGGGCTTATGCTTCTCAACCAAGTTGTAACGAATATTAGGGCGATCGAAGCTACCTAAATGCGTATGCGGATCCACCAACTGCAAACGAGAGATAATATCTTTGCGCGTCGCATCATCAGCGGTTGCCGTTAGCGCCATATAAGGCACATGCGGAAAATACTGTTTAAGCTGGCCTAGCGAAGCATATTCAGGTCGGAAATCGTGTCCCCACTGAGAGATACAGTGCGCTTCATCGACCGCAATCATCGAAAGCGGTAAGCCTTGTAGACGCTCGATAAAGTCACGCATCAACACACGCTCTGGCGAGACATACACCATTTTCAACTGACCTGAATTCATACGATTAAAGACCGAGATCAGATTCTCACGCGGCATTGACGAGTTAATGCACTCTGCCGCGACGCCGTTAGCTTTCAGCTGATCAACCTGGTCTTTCATCAACGAAATCAGCGGTGAGATAACCAGAGTCAGCCCTTCACGAACTAAAGCCGGGATTTGGTAACACAGAGATTTACCGCCACCGGTTGGCATAATCACCAAGCTGTCTTTGCCCTCAACGGCCAAATCAATGACCTCTTGCTGACCATCGCGAAAGCTTTGATAGCCGAACACATCTTGCAAGATGGTTTGCGCATCATTCGCGGGAGTTGGTATTTGCTCAGCAATCAGAGTGGCGGTCATTATGGTTCCTAATCGAGGTATGAAATCAGCAAGCATCTTCGGCAAGCAAGTCGCACATTGTAGAGGGGAACGCTGGCGAATTAAACCGCAAATTGTTAGGTGAAAAGGGTTATCGCTCCTATACTGACCAACTCTCTTATAAATCTTATTAATAAGCACTCAGTGCTAGAGAAAGATGCATGACACAGGAAGAACAACAACGTACGCGCCAGGGAGTTTTGCTTGCCGTCGGCGCCTACACCATGTGGGGGATCGCCCCTATATATTTCAAATCTTTAAGTGACGTTTCCCCGTTAGAGATCCTTAGCCACCGTGTAGTATGGTCCTTTTTCCTACTCGCTTTCTTACTGCACATTGGCCGCAGCTGGCGTAAAGTCCGCGACACCCTGACCTCGAAACCAAAAATGCTCTATTTGGTGGCGACGTCTATTTTGGTGGGCGCTAACTGGCTTATTTTTATTTGGGCGGTGAATTCCAATCACATGCTTGATGCCAGCTTGGGGTATTACATCAACCCACTGATTAACGTGTTGCTCGGGATGCTCTTCCTCGGCGAACGCTTACGTAAGCTGCAATGGTTTGCAGTGGCTCTTGCTGCGATTGGCGTATTAATCCAATTAATTGCCTTCGGTTCAGTGCCGATCGTCGCCATTGCCCTAGCCTTTAGCTTCGGTTTTTATGGCTTACTGCGTAAAAAGGTGAGCTTAGAAGCGCAAACCGGTTTGTTCATTGAGACTCTGGTTATGTTGCCTCTCGCAGCAACCTACCTACTGTTTATTGCTGATAGCCCAACCTCGGACTTCTCAATGAACCCGATGCAACTCAATCTATTATTGGTTGCGGCTGGTGTTATTACCACCATTCCACTGCTGTGCTTTACTGGCGCTGCAACACGCTTGAAGCTATCGACCCTCGGCTTCTTCCAGTACATTGGACCAAGCTTAATGTTCTTGTTAGCGGTGCTGATTTATGGCGAAGCGTTTACCAGTGACAAAGCGATTACCTTCGCCTTTATTTGGGGAGCGTTGGTGATATTCAGCTTTGACGGTCTGCGTAACAACAGAAAGAACAAACGCGCTAAGCAGTAACACTGATCGTTTTTTACAAGACAATCCCTTAATACGAAGATAAGCTTGGTTGAATTGATGACTATTTGACCAAGCTTTTTTGTACCATGGATAAAGTCCACTATTACTCTACCCCAACAGAAGATATCAGCCTGATCCAAGCTCAATACCAAGAGTTTGCTTTCCAGCGCCACTATCATTTGGACTTTCACATTGGTTTAATTACCCAAGGACAACAGAAATTCGTCTATAAAGGGACGAGCCATAATGTTGGTGCTGGCCAAGTTGTTATCATGCCACCCGATGAGCTGCATGATGGGCACTCCAAACTCGATTCGGGTTATCAAGTCAGTGTGTTTGCAGTTTCTCCCCAATGGTTTCAAGATCTTGCCGATCCCAAGCAAAATGGTCACACATTAGGCTTTTCTGAGTTGATCCTCTCCGATCAAGCTGCATTTTCACAATTGCGCAACTTACACGGCCTATTAATCCATCAAAACATCAGCCAGCTCGCTCAAGATTGCTTACCTTTCGAAGGGTTCTCGACGATTGTCGATCGTTATGCGAAATTTGGATCGAAGAGTGACATCAAACTGGGTAATCAATCGATTGATACGCTAAAAGACTACTTGATGGCGAACTTGGATCAACCAGTGCGATTAGAACAATTGTCTGAGTTGTGTGGTCTAACCACGACTCAATTCCAACGCCATTTTAAAAACAGAATGGGCATTACGCCTTATGCATGGCTGAGCCGTTTACGTATGGAACAGAGCATGCGTCTGATTAAGTCTGGGATATGTGGTACCAAGGTCGCGCATCAAGTAGGCTTCTATGATCAAGCACACTTCTCTAAGGCTTTCAAAACCACGTTCGGCGTACCACCCTCACAAATCAACTAAGTGTTGATAATTTACAATTGCTCGATTTCAAATCACGGTAAGCTACGCTCAATACGATTACTTATTTAAAAATAGCGGCAACGTTATTGAGAACTGACGATGAACGAAGTCACCATACTGATCACCCTAGCCTCTATCCACTTCATCGCTTTGATGAGCCCCGGCCCTGATTTTGCGTTAGTCGTGCAAAATGCGACGCGTCACGGACGCCAGACAGGCTTGTACATTGCGCTTGGTTTATCTTGCGGGATCTTGCTGCACTCATTGCTGAGCCTGACGGGAATCAGTTACCTAGTCCACCAACAACCCACATTATTTGCCATTATCCAACTAGCCGGCGGTAGCTACTTGCTGTACTTAGGCTACGGTGCACTTAAAGCAACCTGGCAAATCATTCAGAACCACGATGATGATGCCGATATCGTCAATTCCAACGATCTGATTCTGACCAATAAACGTCAGGCATTTTCGAAAGGGTTTGCGACCAATATTCTCAACCCAAAGGCTTTGGTGTTCTTTATCAGCTTGATGTCGAGCCTAGTGCCTGCCGACATGTCTCTGTCAGGTAAAGGCTTTGCGCTTATCATCCTATTTGGTCTGTCTCTGTTTTGGTTCTCACTACTGGCGTGGATGCTTTCGACTAAGGCATTGCAAAAGAAACTCAGCGAAGCAACGGTATACATCGATGGCTTATGTGGCGTGGTATTCAGCCTTATTGGCGTGAGTATTCTTTGGCAGTCGCTGTCCGGTTTAATCGCTTAAATTCGAATCAAGATTACAATTCGTTAACAACACTCTGGCTATCTCATCTTTCCACTGCCAATCTAGCTCTACATATTAAAAGGAGAAGATCATGCAGTGGAAAACAAAACTAACAACCCTCGCCACTTCTACCCTACTTTTTGCCTCTCACGTCAGTTGGGCAAATCAAGCTGCCGATTCCGTCGCACCCGAACAAAGTAGTGGTTTAGAAACCAAACAGCTCATTAAAGCCAACGATTGGATGGTCACCGCGGCCAACCCTCTTGCCACACAAGCCGGTGCTGATGTACTTGCTCGTGGTGGTAACGCGATAGACGCCATGGTTGCTGTGCAGCTTATGCTTGGCTTAGTGGAACCTCAGTCTTCAGGTATTGGTGGCGGCGCGTTCCTTGTTTATTTTGATGGCAAGGACAAGCAACTCAAAACCTACGATGGCCGTGAAACTGCACCACTTGATGCCACACCACGTCTATTCCAAGACGAAAACGGCCAACCGCTTAAATTCTATGATGCCGTTGTTGGCGGTCGCTCCGTTGCGACACCAGGTACGGTGCAATTGCTGTGGGACACTCACCAGAAATACGGCAAATTAGAGTGGGCATCACTGATTAAGCCTATTGCTCAACTGGCTGAAGAAGGTTTCACTATCAGCCCACGTTTAGCTACCTTGATTGAGAATGACCAAGAGCGACTAAGCCGCTTTGCCACTACCAAAGCCTACTTCTTCAATGCCGATGGCAGCCCGAAAACAGCTGGCACGCAACTTAAGAACCCAGAGTACGCGGCAACGTTAAACGCTATTTCTAAGAACGGTGCTAAGGCCTTTTACCAAGGTGCGATCTCTGCCGACATCATTAACACAGTACAAGCAGCGAAAGGTAACCCGGGCGTATTAGCACAGAAAGACTTCGACGCTTATTCTATTAAGCAGCGCGAGCCGGTTTGTTCTGCTTATGAAAGCTACCAAGTGTGCGGAATGGGTCCACCAAGTTCAGGTGCATTAACGGTTGGGCAGATCTTAGCGATGACCGAGCAGTTTGATCTTAAATCATGGGGACCAAACGACGCGAAATCTTGGCAAGTGTTAGCAGATGCTTCTCGCCTAGCCTTTGCAGACCGTGGTATGTACATGGCGGATCAAGATTATGTGCCAATGCCTACCCAAGGGTTAGTGAATACTGACTATTTGCAGGAACGCGCTCAGTTAATTACCGCAGGTAAGGCATTGGAAAGCGCATCTTCAGGCACACCGCCGTGGGATCACGCGATGCAGAGAAGCCAAGATGTTTCTATTGAATTACCGTCCACCAGCCACTTCAATATTGTCGATAGCGATGGCAATGTCGTGTCGATGACCACCACCATTGAGAATGCCTTTGGCTCACGCTTGATGGTAAGAGGCTTCCTACTCAACAACGAACTGACGGATTTCTCATTCAAGACCCATAACGATGGTAAGCCTATCGCCAACCGACTTGAACCGGGTAAGCGTCCGCGCTCTTCAATGGCACCGACCATCATCATGCAAGACGATAAACCTTACATGGCAATTGGCTCTCCGGGAGGCAGCCGTATCATAGGTTATGTGGCACAAGCGATCATTGCTCATACCCAATGGGACATGGATATTCAGCAAGCCATCAATCAACCACACTTCCTAAACCGCTTCGGTACCTTAGATTTGGAAAAAGGAACATCAGCGGAAAACTTCAAACCTGAGCTAGAAAAGATGGGATTTGAGGTCAACGTTCGCGATCTTAACTCTGGTTTACACGCGATTCGCATCACAAAAGATGGTTTAGAAGGCGCTGCAGACCCTCGTCGTGAAGGTGCAGCCATTGGTCAGTAGGGAATAATCCTCCCTTTTTACTCGCTGCCTTGTGCGAGATCTCTCACAAGGCAGTGAGTAAATATCGATATTTGATGACGAAATTAGTCACCTAGATATCGTAACCAATTGAAATAAAACGATACGTACATTTATCATTCAAATAATTATATAGAAATTCGCTTATGCACCATTGCTGATAAATAAGGAATCGGTAATATGAATGGTGTCGGAAGGATGCTGACACGGAACAGGAAACGCCAAGGACTTGGTTATCTTCAGGATGAAGATTCGATTACTCAGGATGAATAATCGGCATGGATAGCGAAATGGACATTGAATGGACGCAATAGTAACTAGGATGGTTGCTACTAAGGAAAGACAATGGACACCTCTGGACGAGGAAAGGACTGAACATCAGGATGATGTAAAGGACACCGCTCAAGGAACAAGTGACGCGCGCTAACGAGGATTGTTGGCAGATCAGGATAAGATCAAGGACACCGCTAGGAAGGTGACGAAAGGAATACGCTGAAGGATAACAGCACACTATCATGGATTTGATGCATGGAGCACACTTAGTAGCCGGATTGCTGCGAGTAAGACTATAGACCCCGATGAGCGCAAGCTCTCGGGGTTTTTCTTTATCTGTCGTTTCACTTATTCTTCTCTCAAACAAATAAATCAAAGACCTTTAATTACAATTCTGACATTTAAAGCATTCACTTCTTAACCACTTCCGAGTAACGTAAGTCTTACTAGGCTCAACTAGTTTCATAACCATAATTAAACTAAGGACAAATTCATGTCACACGTTACCTTCAAAGGCGCTGCTGTACCACTAACAGGCACATTCCCACAAACTGGCGAACAAGCACCAAGCTTTGCACTGACTGCAGGCGACCTTTCTGAACTGACTCTTGCTTCTCTTGAAGGCAAGAAAGTGGTTCTAAACATCTTCCCAAGCATCGACACAGCAACTTGTGCAACGAGCGTACGTACGTTCAACGCAAAAGCAGCAGAACTTGAAAACACGGTTGTTGTTTGTATTTCTGCTGACCTTCCATTTGCTGCGGGTCGCTTCTGCGAACTTGAAGGTATTGAAGGCGTTCAACACGCTTCAACTTTCCGTTCTCCTGCGTTTGCATCAGATTACGGCGTAGCGATCGCTGAAGGCCCACTATCAGGCCTAACAACACGTGCGGTTGTCGTTGTTGATGAAAAAGGTGTGGTAACACACAGCGAGTTGGTTGCTGAGATCACTGAAGAACCAAACTACGAAGCGGCACTTGCAGCACTGTAAGTATCCTTTCTAGGCAGGAATGCCTTAAGCTCGTTCAGCCTATTTAGACTGGTTCCGAGCAATAAAAAGAGCAGCCATTGGCTGCTCTTTCTGTTTTTATACGGATTACTTTTCAATGCTGAAGTAGCAGATTACAACTGTTCTAAACGAGCATAAGCCGTTACTAACCACTTGATGCCTTCACCGTTAAACGCGACTTGAACTCGGCTCTGCGGGCCACTTCCCTCGAAGTTGATGATGGTGCCTTCACCAAACTTAGGGTGCTTAACGCGAGAACCCAAACTAAATCCTGTTTCGTTAAAGTTCTCTTTCACGGCGGTTTGGCTAAAGCGGCCACTGCTAGCAGGACGGCTCACTTGCGCTTTCATACGAACCTCATCCAGACAGGTTTCTGGTAGTTCACGAATAAAGCGTGACGGTTTGTGGTACTTGTCTTGCCCGTACAAGCGACGCATCTCTGCGTAAGTGATGTAAAGCTTCTCCATCGCACGCGTCATGCCTACGTAACACAGGCGACGCTCTTCTTCTAAGCGCCCTGCTTCTTCTGCTGACATCTGGCTTGGGAACATACCTTCTTCCACGCCCACCATGAATACCATTGGGAACTCTAGGCCTTTGGCACTGTGCAGGGTCATGAGCTGAACCGCATCGTCAAACTCATCAGCCTGACCTTCACCCGCTTCCAAAGCCGCATGAGTCAAGAATGCCGTTAGCATGCTCATTTCATCGGCTTCTTCTGGTTTTTCAAACTGACGCGTTGCCGTTACCAATTCTTCCAAGTTCTCAATTCGAGCCTTCGATTTCTCGCCTTTCTCTTGCTCGTACATCGCAAACAAGCCCGACGATTTGATCACGTGGTCGGTTTGCTCATGAAGCCTCAGTTCTATCGTGTCATCTTCAAGCGCATTGATAAGCTCGATAAAGCGGCTCAATGCACCCGCAGCACGGCCTGGAAGCACTTGCTCTTCTATCAGAGCAATACTGGCTTGCCACATGGTTGCACCACGGTCACGCGCCGCAAGACGAATCGTTTCTAACGTTTTATCGCCCAAGCCACGCGTTGGCGTATTGACGACACGTTCGAACGCCGCGTCATTGCTGCGATTGCTCATGAGGCGCAGGTAGCTCAAGGCATCTCTGATTTCCTGACGCTCGAAGAATCGCATGCCGCCATAGATTCGGTAAGGCAGACCACCTTGAATCAAAGCTTCTTCAAGCACACGAGATTGGGCGTTATTACGATACAGCATCGCGGTATCTTCTAGCGCACCGCCTTTCTCTTGCCACTCTTTGATTTTGCTAACAGTGAAACGCGCTTCATCTAACTCGTTATAAGCTGAGTAAACTGAGATTGGCTCGCCATCGTTGCCATCAGTCCACAGCTCTTTACCCATACGCTCAGTGTTGTTCGAGATAAGCTCATTCGACGCCTGAAGAATGGTTTTGGTTGAACGATAGTTTTGTTCGAGTCGAACCGTTGAAGCACCTGGGAATTCATCCAAGAACTTCTGAATATTTTCAATTTTAGCACCACGCCAACCATAAATAGATTGGTCATCATCGCCTACGATCATCACGCGACAATCCGGGCCAGCCATCATGCGCAGCCAAGCGTACTGGATGTTGTTGGTATCTTGAAATTCGTCGACAAGAATGTGCTTGAAGCGAGCTTGGTAGTGCTCTCGGATGTGCTTCTTATCGCGTAATAGTTCATGCGATCTCAACAAGATTTCCGCAAAGTCGACCAAGCCAGCACGATCACATGCTTCTTGGTAAGCAGAGTAAATTTTTAACCACGTTTGAGTTATTGGATCATGGTAGGCGTCGATGTGATTTGGGCGTAATCCCTCGTCTTTCTTGCCATTGATCCACCAAGAAGCTTGCTTAGCAGGCCACTGCTTTTCATCAAGGTTTTGCGCCTTGATTAAACGACGTAGCAAACGAATCTGATCATCTGAATCAATGATCTGGAAATCTTCTGGCAGTTTTGCATCGAGGTAGTGAGCACGAAGGATGCGGTGACAAATACCGTGGAAGGTACCGTTCCACATACCCGACGAGCTACCCATCATCAACTCTTCAATACGACCACGCATCTCTGCTGCCGCTTTGTTGGTGAAGGTAACCGACATGATAGAGAACGGCGATGCTTGCTCTACGCTTTGCAGCCAAGCGATGCGATGCACCAACACTCGCGTTTTACCACTGCCAGCACCTGCCAGAATAAGTAGGTTTTCTAAAGGTGCTGCGACCGCCTCACGTTGTTTATCGTTTAGGCCATCGAGTAAAAGCGAAGGATCTATCATTGGATATGCTCACTACTGGGTATTTATACATAAAAGCTGATTATAACCTAAACACTAGGCTGCGTTTAGGATAATAAGAAGAAAAAATAATCAAAAAATAACATCATATAATCAGCAACTTAATAGCTAACACATCATTAATATTGATATTTTTTATAATGCAGTGAAATTATTTCCGAGTTCTTCCTATCCTTTTTAGTAAGCAAGTTAACAACTTATTAACCTGCGATATAAAAATACTATTAAGTCCTAGAGGGAATGACTATGAAAAATTCTAATCTTGCTGTTACAGCTGCAATCACAAGTGTACTAGCGTTCGGCGGTGCAGTTCTTACATCAGCACCTGCGGAAGCAGCAGCAAAAGAGAAATGCTACGGCGTTGCAAAAGCTGGCCAAAATGATTGTGCAACCAAAACAAGTTCATGTGCGGGTACAGCCAAAGAAGACAACCAATCCGATGCATTCGTAGTCGTACCTAAAGGGCTGTGTGGCAAATTATCAGGTGGTGACACTCAATCATCATAATTGAGCTGCTAAGTATGGTGAGCTGAAATTCGGCTCACCTCCACTTCCAATTAGGAGAACCGTTGTGACTGACACTCTTCATCCCAATACAGGGGTTGGCCTTAGAACACCGCACTTGGACTTCTTTAGCCAAAACCCAGCTTTAGTGAGTTGGTTAGAGGTGCACAGCGAGAACTACTTTTTAGCGAAATCACCGCAACGTCAACAACTGAGAGAAATTCGTCACGCCCACAACATAAGTTGTCACGGCGTTGGATTGTCGCTAGGTTCTGTTGAGCGCATCAATCAACATCATCTGATGCAGTTAAAAGACCTGATTGATGATATCGAGCCCTTCTTGGTTTCTGATCATCTCAGCTGGAGTCAGACCGGCGGTCACTACTTCAATGACTTGTTACCGCTGCCTTATACCGAAGAGGCGTTAGAAGTCTTCTGCCGCAATGTCATCGAGGTTCAAGACGGCCTGCAACGCCCTATGCTGATTGAAAATCCATCGAGCTACCTTGCCTTCAAACATTCAACCATCCCAGAGTGGGAATTTTTAGCCGAGGTACAAAAGCGTACCGAATGTCGCCTACTACTCGATTTCAATAATATTTTTGTCTCATCTTTTAATCACGGTTTCAGCTGTGAAGAGTATCTCAATGGAATACCAGCAGACAAAGTGGAAGAGATTCACTTGGCAGGTTTTACCAAAAAGAAACTCGAACAAGGTGAGATCTGGATAGACACCCACAGCAAGCCTGTCTGTGACGAAGTGTGGCAACTCTACACGCAATGGATAGAACAACATGGTTCGCGCCATACCTTGATAGAGTGGGATTTAGATATCCCAGAGCCACAAATTTTATTGGCTGAAGCGGCCAAAGCCAGTGATATTTTGTATCAACACGACAAGTTCAACCAAAGGAGTCGCGCATCATGAGCCACTCTTTAGCTAATGTGCAATCGGAGTTTGCTAACGCCCTACGCTATCAAAACAATGGTGAGCACTGCGACATAGTGAGCGACCATTTTACTGATGAGCAACGCATCCAGATTTACCGCAACAACTTTGTGATTAGCTTGAGCGAAGTACTGGCAGCAACCTACCCACTCACTGAAATGCTGGTTGGTGAAGAGTGCTTCCAACAAATGGCTCGTCAACATGTCTTAAGTTATCCATCAACCTCTGGTGATGTCAGTGGTTACGGTGAACACTTTGAACAAACTATCCAAGCCTTTCCTGCTGTTATCGAGGCTGCACCTTATCTCGCTGAAGTAGCTTTGTATGAATGGCAAAAAGATAGCTTGGTGAGATGCGTTTCAGAATCACATGTCGACCAACGTCCTCTTTCTCGTTTAGCTGATGTACCGCAAGAACAACAAGGCGCTTTAGTCTTTCACCTCAAAGATTCAATAACGCTAATTAATTCTAGCTATACGATTATCGCGCTTGAGCAGGCTATCTATCAGCAACAACTCGATGGGTTAGACATCAACCAACCTGAATTTGGGGTGTTAATCCGAGCGGAAAATTCACAGATTGAGAGCCATCGTTTGACGCAAGAAAGCCACCAACTATTAACCGAATTGCAATCGGGTCAAACGCTCTCAGCGATAGACCCTTTACTACTACAACATCTGAATACTGTCATGACACTGAACGTCATCTCAGGCTTTTCAATCAATGCCGAATTGGAGACATAATATGGATAACAACACAGTCACGAACATGATGGCTCAATACGACAGTTTGATTGAGAAATCACAGGCACTTTTTGTTCCCGTACTACTTCTGTTTTGTCGCCTATGGGTGGCATGGGTCTTCTTTAATTCAGGACTCACCAAGATAGCCACTTGGGATAGCACCCTTTACTTGTTTGAATTGGAATACCAAGTGCCTCTTTTGCCTTGGGAATTGGCCGCTTACATGGGTACCGCAGCTGAATTGATTCTACCGGTATTCTTAGCGCTTGGCTTGTTAACCCGACCAATGGCTGCAGTGCTGTTCGTTTTCAATATCATGGCCGTCGTGTCATACCCTGTATTGTGGGCACAAGGCTTCTATGATCATCAGCTTTGGGGATTAATGATTCTTATCGTCGTGGTATGGGGAGCTGGACCATTTTCATTGGATAGAATCTTAAAAGCGCAGTTCAAAAGCTAAAGCTCTTTTCCATAGCCTCTAAATTTACATAGGTCCAAAACGCAAAAAACCACTCAATTGAGTGGTTTCTTTTTATCTGGAATAAACTACTTGTTTAGAAAAGCTTGTAACTCTTCAGCAGAGATACCTTGCTCGGCTAGCTCTTTTGCTAGTAGCTGAACTTGTTCACCTTTACGAGATTCAACCACGCGTTGAAATTGGTAAATGATATCTCGCAAAGTATCAATTGGAACTTGTTTTGCCGCACTGCGAATACGCTCTTCACTTTGGTTTCCTAGCTCTTTAAGCAATTTACCAAACATGACCTTTTCAGGTGCATCTTCCATTTGTTCTAAGATGCGCGCCATTTCGTAGGTTGTTAATGACATTACAGTATTTTCCGTTGGGGACTAACGTTTCAATGAGTGACAAATATACCATGTTTTAACGTTTCGCAAACCGCCATTTGTATATTTTGTCACCCTTGAGACTTATGCCTTAGCAAACGTCGTGTGCCATGACTTACCCGCTTTGCTCGCAAGCACTAACAATGCAGGAACAATAAGGAACATTTGCAGCGCAATCATCACTTGAGACGTTAAATCAAGACGTTGCATCGTACCAACAAGCAGTCCAGAACCGCTCATTTGGAACAAGCCAAGCAACGCAGCTGCGGTACCCGCACGGTCACCAAAAGGTTCAAGTGCCTTACCGGCTGCAGCACCAAGAATCCAAGCGAAGCCAACTGAAGATAGGAAAATCGGCAGCATGAATGCGATCGCGCTAGCATGCTCAGCAAGCACCAACATAACCACGCCCGCTAAACCAAGCGTTGAAATACCGACAACCAATGCTTTGTAAGTACCAAAACGATCCATGAACTTCGGCGCAGTGAATGCAGCCGTGATGTTGATAACCGCGTTGATGCCAAACCAGAACGTAAACTCATTCATCGTCAAACCTAGGTTTTCCATCAGCACAACAGGTGCAGAGGTAACGTAAGCAAGAATGACCGCCATCGCCATCAAGCATAAGGTTGCATGGAAGATGAATGATGGTGTTTTCAATACCGACCAGTAACGCTCAAGTTTGAACACCGCGACCTTTTCTGTCGCCGGATTAGACTCTTTCATTTGGAAAAACAAAATGGTGCCAACCACGACAGCGAACACAGCCATAAAGCTAAAGTTCGAGCGCCAGCCAAACTGTTGAGTTAACCAAGCACCCAGAATCGGTGCTAGTGCAGGAATAAAGCAAATGGCACCATTGAGGTAACTGATCATACGGCCACTCTTCTCAGGGCCAAATAGATCGCGAACCGTCGCAAAGGCTGCTACAGAAGTCGCACAAGCTCCTAAGCCTTGTAGCAGCCGAGCTATTAGCATCATATCAATCGATTGAGCTGCCCACGCCAAGCAAGCACTCAATGCATAGATACTAACACCTCCCAATGCAACGGTTCGACGTCCTAACTTATCAGCCAAAGGGCCTGCAAATAATTGCCCGACACCCATGGCGAATAAAAACCAAGTAATCGTATCTTGTGCTAGTGCGTGTTCCACGTGAAACGCTGTTGAAATTTGTGGCAGAGCTGGAAGATAAATATCTATAGCCAGAGGGCTAAATAGAACCAGCATTGCCAATAAAGCAACCTGCAGTTTACTAGGGGTTGGAAGCGCGTTAGAAGGCACAAGATTCTCCGAATGAGTTAATTTAGGTGCATAATAACCAACTAAAGATATGAACAAAAATGGCATATACTCATTAGCATTATTCCAAATAGGAAACTCACATGAATATCGAGAAACTATCACGCCTCGACCTCAATCTACTGGTTTGCTTGCAGGTGCTGATGGAAGAGCTGAGTGTCACTCGCACTGCGCATCGATTGTGCTTGAGTCAATCGGCTGTGAGCAAGTCGCTAGCCAAGCTTCGTGAACAATTTAATGACCCCCTTTTCACACGAAGTGCTCATGGCCTACGACCAACACCCAAGGCTGTATTTCTCAAACCTCGTTTAGAAACATTGATCAATCAGCTCGATGTGCTTACCCAACCGGAAACTTTCATTCCCAACAACAGTGACCACAGCTTTCACATTGCTGCCGTTGAGAGTGTTTACCCGCTGATTCTTCCTCACTTCTTACCGGCGATATTTCGACAAGCACCTAAGGTCAATATCAACACCCACGCGTGGACCGAACAAACCTTTAAGAAGCTACAGCTTGGTGAGTTAGATATCGGACTCACAGGCAAAGACATCGACATCAACGACGCGCGCTTAACTATGCTGCCGCCAGACGACATCTGCGAACAAGAGATCTACCGTGATGCACAAATGTGTGTCTTAAGGCGTAACCACCCTGCTCTGGGCGGTAAATGGGATTTGGGAACCTACCTTGCGCAGCGTCATGTACAAGTAAGATGTGATGGGAACGATCGATGGCTGCTTGACTACAAACTTGCCGACCTTGGTCATCAACGTGATATCGCGATTTCTGTTCCAGACTTCAATAGCGCCGCAAGCCTGTGTACCTACACCGACTTTGTGTTTACCGCACCAAGCCACTTTACTTACCTCGTCGCTAAGCAACTCGACTTAGTGGTTGTTCCTTTACCAATGGAATTCCCACCGATGGCATACACTTTGTTTTGGCATCGTGACAGAGAAAATGACCCAGCCTTAACTTGGTTGCGAGATATCATCAAAGAAAAAACTCTGCACCTTAGATAAAAATGGCGTACAGCGTTTGCAGCAAACGAACAAAAGCGCTAGCTTATTGACCTAATAAGTCCCCTCGCATGTATATCGACTGTGAGTGTTAACAAGGACCCTAACAATAAGGATAAACATAGATGCACAATATCACTGCTGAACGCGTTGCTGCGGTTCGAGCTTGGCTTGAAACAAACAACCTAGATGCCGTTATCATTCCACACGAAGACGAATATCTAGGTGAATACGTTCCCGCTCATAACGAGCGACTTCACTGGTTAACAGGTTTCACTGGCTCTGCAGGTGCCGCTGTTATCACTCGTGAAACTGCTGCTATTTTTGTTGATGGTCGCTACACCGTTCAGGTTCGTAAGCAAGTACTAGCAGAGTTATTTGAGTATCGCCACCTTATTGAAGAACCGGCTTTAGATTGGATCATCAATTCATTGCCACAAGGTAGTAAGGTTGCATTCGACCCACGCATGCACACCGCGGCGTGGTTGAAAGGCGCACAAGCAAAACTAGCAGAGAAAGTTGAGCTAACAACGCTCTCAGCAAACCCAATTGATGAGCTTTGGTCTGATCGCCCTGAGCCTGTGGTATCTGATGTTCGCCTAATGGCAACAGACGCCGTTGGTCAATCAAGTGAAAGCAAACGCGCTGAAATTGCAGGCCTACTAAAAGCCAAAGGTGCAGATGCCGCAATCCTTACTGAACTAGACTCTATTTGCTGGTTACTCAACATTCGTGGTTTGGACGTATCACGCCTACCTGTTGTGTTGTCTAATGCAATCATTCACGCTGATGAAAGCGTCGATTTCTTCCTAGACCCAGCACGCATCCCGGCTGGCTTTGAAGCTCACGTTGGTAATGGTATTCGCGTTTCTCCCCCATCAGAGCTTGAAGCGCGCCTTCAATCTTTAGAAAGCAAAAATGTATCTGTCGATTCAGGCACAAGTAATGCTTGGTATACGCTTGTTCTTCAAAACGCTGGCGCTCATCTCATTGAAGCAGCAGACCCATGTCTAATGCCAAAAGCCGCTAAAAACGAAACTGAAATTGCAGGTATGAAAGCGTGTCACATTCGTGATGGTGTTGCGATGGCGAAATTCCTATCTTGGATTGATGCAGAAGTCGCGCAAGGTAACCTACACAACGAAGCGGTATTGGCTGACAAAGTACAATCATTCCGTGAGCAAGACCCAACATTGATGGACCTAAGTTTTGACACGATTTCAGCTGCAGGCGGTAACGCAGCAATGTGTCACTACAACCACGAGAATCAACCTGAACCAGGTCAGTTAGAGATGAATACTCTGTACCTAGTCGATTCAGGCGGTCAGTACCTAGACGGCACAACCGACATCACTCGTACTATCGCGATTGGCCAACCAAGCGACGAAATGATCCAGCAGTTCACGCTAGCACTTAAAGGTCATATCGGCATTGCACGTGCACGTTTCCCTCAGGGAACTCGTGGTTTCCAACTGGATATCCTAGCGCGTCAGCACTTATGGGCAGAAGGCTTCGATTACGACCACGGTACTGGTCACGGTGTTGGTCATTTCCTAAGTGTTCATGAAGGACCGCAAAGCATCTCTAAGAAGCTGATCGACGTACCTCTTGTTGAAGGTATGGTGTTATCAAACGAGCCGGGTTACTACCGTGCTGATGAATTTGGTATCCGTATCGAGAACCTAGAACTGGTTGTTGAACTTCCAACTCAAGGTGACTTCGCAGTATTGACGTTTGAATCGCTAACTCGTTGTCCTATCGATAAGCGCAACATCAATGTTGATTTGCTAACACGACCTGAACTGGCTTGGCTGAACGACTACCATCAGAAAGTATGGAACGATGTTAGCCCATTAGTTGAAGGTGATACGCTGGAATGGCTACGCCAATCAACAACACCACTTGCTCACGCTTAATGCCTTGCTCGACAGATAACTGAACCAAAATGAGCTTGCTAGGTTAATAAGTTAAATAGCAAATAGAAAAACGGCTACCCAAAGGTAGCCGTTTTTATTTGCCTGTATCATTACATCGATGTTTCACGTGGAACATCAACCAATATGTTGATTAACCAGAATAGGCATTGTGCCAGTCTCGCCACACTGGATCGAAACCTCGCTGTCGGATCATTGACTCAACATCAGCAGCACTTCTCTCGTCGCTTATCTCAAATTGTTCGAGCTCTTCTTCACCCGAAGCATAACCACCAGGCTGGGTTTTAGAAGCCGCCGACATACTTGTGATTCCTAATGGCAACACATTGTCGCGAAAGGTTGCCGATTCGCGAGTAGAAAGGGATAACTCGACCTCAGGATTCAAGAGTCGATATGCGCAGATAAGCTGAACCAGCTGTTTATCGTTCATGATTGATTTAGGCTGTAATCCACCACCAGAGTCCCCACCCTCACACGGACGAAGACGTGGGAATGAAATTGAGTAACGTGTTTGCCAATAAGTACGCTCTAAGTAATCTAAGTGAGCAGCAACAAAAAAGCAGTCGGTTCGCCAATCTTCCAAACCAATCAAGGCACCAATACCTATCTTATCGATCCCCGCTTTTGCCAAGCGATCTGGGGTTTCAAGACGGTATTCAAAATCCATTTTATTGCCACGTAGATGATGCTCAGCGTAAGTTCTTGGCTGATAAGTCTCTTGGTAAACCATAACAGCATCTAGGCCGAGAGTTTTAAGCTCTGCGTAATCATGTTGATCAAGCGGCTGCACTTCCATCGCAAGGTAGTTGAATTGCTTTTTGATATTCGGCAACACCTGTCGAAAGTAATTCATCCCGACCTTAGTTTCATGTTCACCGGTGACCAACAAAACGCTATCGAACTTCATCTTTTTGATAGCCGCACTTTCGGCATCAATTTCATCCAAAGTAAGCGTGCGACGTTTGATACGGTTCTCCATTGAGAAGCCACAATACGTGCACGCATTAGCGCATAGATTCGAGAGGTACAAAGGAATGTAAAGCGACACTGTATTGCCAAATCGCTTACGAGTTAGCGCCAACGACTGTTGTGCCATCTGCTCTAAGTAAGGTTCTGCCGCCGGAGAGATCAGCGCCTTAAAGTCTTCTAAGTCACGTTTGGGTTTACTCAGAGCGCGTTCAACATCCGCTGCCGTTTTACTGAAGATAGACATACCAATGTCATCCCAGTTGAGTTGTTTAAATCGATCAACAAACGTCATAGCACTACTACTCGTCTAGGAATGAAGTTAACGGGCTTGAAGCAACTGCATGAGATACTTTTCCTGCAAGTCCAGCAAGGTAAGCCATACGCCCAGCTTCGACTGCCAGTTTAAAAGCAATCGCCATATCAACTGGCTGTTGAGAGGCCGCAATCGCCGTATTCACTAACACTGCGTCTGCGCCCATTTCCATTGCGCGAGCAGCATGTGATGGTGCGCCTATGCCTGCATCTACTATCACAGGGACATTCGCTTGGTCGATAATGATCTCTAAAAAGTCTGCCGAAGCGATACCCTTATTTGAACCAATCGGCGCACCCAGTGGCATAACCGCAGCGCAACCCACCTCTTCCAAGCGTTTACACAATACTGGATCGGCATGACAGTAAGGCAATACAACAAAACCATCTTTAACCAGTTGCTCAGCAGCTTTAAGCGTCTCAATTGGGTCTGGCATCAAGTACTTTGGATCTGGGTGAATTTCCAGTTTAAGCCAGTTTGTGCCTAGCGCTTCACGAGCCAAATGCGCAGCAAAGACGGCATCTTTTGCATTCTTCGCCCCAGATGTATTCGGTAGCAAGTTCACGCCAGCATCAATGATTGGTTGTAAAATGTCGTCTTGCTCAGAGCGAATATCGACTCTCTTCAACGCCATAGTTGCCAGTTGCGAACCTGAAGCTTCAATAGCACTCGCCATCAAATGCTTGTTTGCGAACTTCCCGGTTCCAGTGAAGAGTCGTGATTGAAACGTTTTATCAGCGATAGTTAACATGGTTAGCCTCCTGCAATGGCTTGGAAAAGAGAAATAGCATCGCCTTCATTGACGACAGTTTGTTGCCACTGGCTGCGCGGGACAACCGCATTATTGATTGCAAATACACAACCTAGATCAGGTAATGATAGAGCTTGGATAATGTCCGCTAGAGACGACAAGTGCGCGACCTGTTCTGGTTGCTCGTTTATAGAGATCGTTATATGACTCATTGGATTTCTTCTTCTAAATGCTTAACTGCAGACGCACTGCACACGGGACATTCACTATCTTGAGTGACCATTAAATTTTGCCAATTCATCGTTTGGCCATCGAACAGTTTGAGCTGGTGTGTTGCTACCTGAAACTCACCACGAGTTAAACGTTGAATAGCAGCCAAAGCTTGAAGGTTCCCTATCGTGCCAACAACTGGGCCTATGATGCCGCTATCACTACAACGAGTCGTTTGCGGATGGTGACTGAACGGGAATAAACAGTGATAGCACCCTTTCTGCTTCTGATAATCAAAGACAATAAACTGACCTTTCCAGCCGATCGCAGAACCAGAAATCAAAGGCGTACTGCTGCCAAAACATGCTTGGTTAACCTGCTGGCGCGACTCAAAGTTGTCAGTACAATCCAACACCAAATCAGCGAGCATCACCTCAAGCTCAAGTTGGCTTTGAGTCATTCGCTTATTGATGGTTCTTACTTGGCTTCGACCATTGAGCTCACTCAATTGTTGCTTCAACGCTTCAACCTTAGGCGAACCTAACTGATTTTCCCTGAACGCGACCTGTCGTTGCAGGTTCGATGAATCGACACAATCATCATCGACCAGCACGATCTTTCCAACACCAGAAGCAGCTAGGTAAAGAGCCGCAGCATTACCTAAGCCACCACAACCGATGATCAACACATGACTATTTAGTAGGTTGCGTTGCCCTTGCTCACCCACTTCAGGTAACGCAATTTGTCGTTGATAACGAATGAATTCAAAGTCACTCAACATAGCTAGGCTCCTGCATAACCTCTACCTTAAGAGTTGGAGATTTAGGTGCCATCAGTTTTTCGAAAAATTCGATCACTTTCTGTGGGTCTTCCGCCAATGTAATCGCACGTACCACCGCCAAGCTCGATACCCCACACTCCCACACCTGCTCAGCTGTCGATTGGTCAATACCGCCAATAGCAACCGTCGGATAACCAATGAGTTGGTCTGTGTATGGGATAGTATCAATCAGCTGTTGATACAGAGATAAACGAACTAAACCTTGAGGCTTTGATGGCATCTGTTTAGTTGTTGTTGGGAAGATATGCCCTAGCGCAATATAGCTTGGGTTGATTTGAACAATGCGGAGCAACTCGTAATAGCCATGAGTAGAGAGACCGATCTTGATACCTGCTTGGCTCAACTGTGAGAGGTTTGATTCTTCAATATCCTCTTGCCCCAAATGAACACCAAATGCGTCATGCTTGAGTGCAAGCTGCCAATAGTCATTGATAAAAACCTGAGCGTTATGCTCTCGACCAAGCTCGATTGATCGCGCAACTTGTTGTTCTAAGTCCGCTTGCAGAGGGTTTTTAATACGTAGTTGAACAGTGTTGACTCCAAGCTTGAGCAACCTTTCGATCCACTCAACGTCATCAACCACAGGGTATAAACCCAGACTATTCTTACTCAGCTCAGGAAAAGAAAGCACTGTCCCTTGATTAGCCCAACCAACGCTTATATCTAATCGTTGATCTTCAAGAGCTGGAATTGGAAAGTTTTGGTAATGTGCTGGCCATGTTCCACGTGAAACATTCGACGATGCGCGAGCTAAAACCAATGCGTCCTCTAATGGGAATTCCAGAGCCAACAAAGTAAGTAACCAAGCAAAGTGGCCGCGATTATCTAACTCCTGATGAGCTGTAGTTTCACTTTTGATAGCACGATTAGCATCCCGGTGTGACCAGATATCCAGTACAGCTGAATCATCTGAGACACCTACATAGATGGTATTCGGAGTTTGTGTAAAGGCGTCACAAACGTCAGTTAGCGCGACTGAATTACTGTAATCAACAACATGGTTCAGTTCCGCTAGCTGACACTCCGCCAATGAATCAACATCATGAGCAAAGCCAATAGATAACGCCTGCTGAGTGTCAACGATAGAGAAGTATTGAGTTGGGCTTACACCCAACTCAACTGCATCGATTGCCAAGCCTTGTCGCTTAGCAACCAATAGACAGTTCTGCAACTCTCCCGTTAACTCAATATTTTGAGATGGGATAAGTATCTTCACTGTCATTATTCCTCTAATTGAGCTTCTTTTGCACCTACTGCAGGGTGGTAAAGTTCAGAGCCAGTATCACGGAACTCTTGTGATTTCTGACGCATCCCTTCCAGCGGGTTATCTAGCATCTTAATCTCGATAGCCTGATCCGCGGCCACTTGTTCGGTGTCTTTCGCATACTCTCGGACTTCCTGAGAGATCTTCATCGAGCAGAATTTAGGTCCACACATTGAGCAGAAGTGAGCAACCTTACCGGATTCTTGTGGCAGAGTTTCATCATGGAAAGAACGTGCTGTTTCAGGGTCTAAAGCTAGATTAAATTGGTCTTCCCAACGGAATTCAAAACGTGCTTTAGATAATGCATTATCTCGGATTTGTGCGCCTGGGTGCCCTTTCGCAAGGTCAGCAGCGTGTGCAGCAAGCTTGTATGTAATCAGGCCGGTCTTCACATCTTCTTTATTTGGTAGACCTAAATGCTCTTTAGGTGTGACATAACAGAGCATCGCACAGCCGTACCAACCAATCATGGCCGCACCAATACCAGAGGTAATATGGTCGTAACCAGGGGCAATATCTGTCGTCAATGGGCCTAAAGTATAGAAAGGCGCTTCATGGCAGTGTTCTAACTGCTCATCCATATTCTCTTTGATTAGGTGCATTGGCACATGTCCTGGGCCTTCAATGATCACCTGCACGTCGTATTCCCAAGCGACCTTAGTCAACTCACCTAAAGTACGTAACTCCGAGAATTGAGCCTCATCATTGGCATCTGCAATAGAACCCGGGCGTAGGCCATCACCCAATGACAGGGCAACGTCGTACTTCGCACAGATCTCACAGATCTCACGGAAGTGGGTATAAAGGAAACTTTCTTGGTGATGAGCAAGACACCATTTCGCGATGATGGAGCCGCCACGAGAGACAATACCAGTCACACGTTTAGCGGTCATAGGAACGTAGCGAAGCAATAAGCCTGCGTGGATAGTAAAGTAATCAACACCCTGCTCTGCTTGTTCAATCAAGGTATCGCGCATCACTTCCCAGTTAAGGTCTTCCGCAACGCCATTCACTTTTTCAAGCGCTTGATACATAGGAACCGTACCAATTGGTACTGGGCTATTACGTAGGATCCATTCGCGAGTCTCGTGAATATTACGACCAGTAGAAAGGTCCATCACGGTATCGCCACCCCAGCGAGTCGACCATACTAGCTTCTCAACTTCTTCTTCAATCGAAGAGCTTACTGAAGAGTTACCGATATTAGCGTTCACCTTCACTAAGAAGTTTCGACCAATAATCATCGGTTCTGATTCTGGGTGGTTGATGTTTGAAGGGATAATAGCTCGACCTTCAGCAACCTCTTTACGCACGAACTCAGGAGTGATCTCTTTCGGTAGGTTTGCGCCAAAATTATGGCCAGGGTGTTGATGGTTAAGCTGCTCATCAGCGAACTTCTGACGTCCCATGTTCTCACGTATGGCAATGTACTCCATTTCAGGTGTGATAATACCCTGACGAGCATAGTGCAGCTGAGTAACACATTGGTTGTCTGTTGCGCGACGAATTCTAGGCAGGTTGCCGTAGCGAAGGTCGTCTAGAGTTTCATCTTCTAAACGTTCTTTGGTGTAAACAGAGCTTACGTCGTCTAACAGTTCCGTATCACCACGCTCTTCAATCCATTGCTCTCGCAACTTAGGAAGACCGCTATACAGGTCTATTTGATGTGTAGGGTCTGTGTAAACACCTGAGGTATCGTAAACTTGAATGGGTACATTAGGTTCAAATACAGGCTCTTTTTTGGTACCACCAACAAGGCTATCAGCGAGTGATATTTCTCGGACAGGGACTTGAATGTCCTCTCGAGATCCTTGGATGTAAGCTTTTTTTGAGTTTGGATAGGGTTGTACGGATAAAGAATCAATGAAATTCTTCGCTTCCAGTCTTGCTTGTTTACGAGTCGACATAGCATTTTTCCTTGGCTTTTAGCCATTATTTATAGGGATAAAAATGCTTGACGGATTAGATGCTACAAGAGGGATCACGGTAAGAAATACAGTTGTGATCTGGAGATAGATCTCTAGAAGGATTCTAGTTAGATATCTACTCTTGTTCCCTTCGCAGGTATTAGCCTGATCAGGTTCAACGGATCCCGAGTTAACGGTCTCAGCCATATGGCACTCCGACAAGTTCGATCGAGTATATAAAAACGGCTTGGATAAACCAAGCCGAGTTGTTAACAAATCGTAAGAAAGTTTTAAGACTTTATCAAAAGTTGGAAGCCGATCCATGCGGCTGAAATACTGAGTACCACGTTGAGTAGCACATTGAGTCCCATCTTAAAGAAAGCGCCCTGCTGCATAAGAAGTACGTTATCCATAGAAAACGTAGAAAATGTAGTCAGTGCTCCTAGGAAACCAAGACCGATAATTTGTCTCCACGGTTCCGTCGCGACCATCTCGTTTTCAAACGCGGCGATGAGCAATCCCATAATCAAAGAGCCAATCACGTTAACTGTCAGCGTACCGTAAGGAAAACCACGTCCTAACATCACAACGCATAACTCTGAAATCAAGTAACGTGAACAAGCACCAAACGCGCCACCGATGGCGATAAAACCTAGAATAGATAACTGACCCATGAATCCTCCCAAACAATAATCCCTATATTCTAGCTTTAACGCCGATAAAAGCGAGGGTAGAAACTAAGAATGCATGCGCAAATATTAAACGTTACAGGTGTCACTTAACTTCAATGTATCCCATTAAACCCGTTTTCATGTGTTCTATAACATGACAGTGGTACATCCAGCGGCCAGGGTTATCTGCAACAAATGCAGCTTTAGCTCGGCCGTTTTTTCCAAGTAACACTGTATCGGTATGGAAAGGCTCTTCAACTTTCTTTCCATCAAGTTCCAATACAGTGAATGTATGACCGTGAATATGGATCGGGTGATGGTATTGGGTGACGTTCTTTAGATCGAATATGTAAGTCTTACCTAACTCTAAAGTCGTCAACGGCTCAGGAATATTGTCTTTGCTCATCCCTTCCCATGCTCTTTTATTAGTAAGCCAAAACTTAGGCATCGATTTCCCATCTTTAGAAACTGGTGATACCGCACCTTCCCACTCGAACACAAAATCGATCTCTTCAGTATTAGCAAGATCTAGATTAGGTACCGGGTTAAGAGGTAACAATGGCAATAAACGCCCTTCAGTAAGGGGGGAATCTACTACCTCGAACTCGCATAAAGAGAAAGGAAAGCGGCCCTTCATTTGAAGAACATTAACTCGCTCGCCTACTCTGGGCGCTATCAGTCCAATATCCACGCGCATCCCTGGGCCGATTTTATGTTGAGTCAGTTTATATGGCGTCTTTACAGGATTACCATCAATGGCAATCACCCATGCCTCAGCCCCTTCGACAGCAATAGGATAAGTGATCGTATTATCGACATTCGCGATACGCAGTCGAGTCGTTGCGTGCTGCTTTAATTGGTATACAGGTTCATGAACACCATTGACGCTACTCCACTCTCCTGGAGTTCCCATACGAGCACTTAGTCGTGGAATCATTAAGTCTTTCCATTGACCCTGTTTATCGATGTGCCAATGCTTAAGCATCAGTGCATGCTCTTCATCAAACTGCACTGGAATATTCTCTTCTACGATAATAAGACCAACTAAGCCCATACCAAGCTGCTTCACACTATTCATATGTGGGTGATACCAAAATGTGCCAGCATCTGGCGGCGTAAACTCATAAATGAATGTTTCACCTGGCATGATCGGTGGCTGACTTAAGAAGGGAACCCCATCCATTTCGATAGGAATTCTTAAACCATGCCAATGAATAGTCGTCGGCTCTGATAGCTTATTCGTAAAACGAATTGTGACCTTTTCACCCTGTCGACATCGAATCGTCGGAGCAGGGATCTGTCCATTAAAGGCTAAAACATTGGTATTAAATCCCGTCACCAACTCAGCTGTTGAAGGTTCTGCAGTTAAGTCATAAACATACTTTCCTTGCTCATCAACTGACCGGTTAATTGAGCAAGCGGGTAGAACAGTGAGTGCTGATATAGCGAGAGATGATTGAATAAACTTACGACGGGAGATATCCATATTTGTTGCCTTTTAGTAATAACGACCAAAATGTAACAAAATATTGAGAATAATTCTCATAAAGAAGTGGGGATTGTGCTGTTGATTGTTTATAAAAGAGGCTGGGATAAGTAAGCACTTACCCTTTTAAGGCTAGGTTTTATTAAAAGCAGGAATTATCGACTAAAAATCGAACAAATGTAAAGTAAAAAACAGAACTTCTGCTGAGGCATTGATATGGCTGGGTGGAGGTTTAGACTCCCAACACGCGCTGTTTTGGTAAGTCGGGAGAATCCGCTGCTTTGCTAATGGCGTATATTAGATTCAGAAAGCAAAAAGGCTCTAGCATTTCTGCTAGAGCCTTAAATATGGCAGGGGTGGAGAGATTCGAACTCCCAACACGCGGATTTGGAATCCGCTGCTCTGCCAATTGGAGCTAC
>NZ_CAWPOA010000105.1:0-230 GCF_963889365.1 Vibrio sp. OPT20
AAGGCACTGGCTTTTGATGCCAGCATTCCCTGGTTCGAATCCAGGTAGCCCAGCCATTACAACGTTACTTAGACAAACCATAAGTCTTCTTAACTATATACTCTTCGCTAGGCTCTTTGCTTAGTTGAGAGGAAAGCTTTGCTGCGGTCGTGGCGGAATTGGTAGACGCACCAGATTTAGGTTCTGGCGCCGAGAGGTGTGAGAGTTCAAGTCTCTCCGACCGCACCATT
>NZ_CAWPOA010000106.1:0-3393 GCF_963889365.1 Vibrio sp. OPT20
GCTCGACTTGCATGTGTTAGGCCTGCCGCCAGCGTTCAATCTGAGCCATGATCAAACTCTTCAATTTAAGATTTTGTCGGCTCAATGAATACTGACTTTAAAACTACAAAAAGTAATTTTAAAGCTATTATCTTTCCAACAGAAAGATAATGAATTGACTGTGCCAAATACTTTCTTTCTACAAGAGAAAGTAGTTATTCGTATTGGTCACTCAGTTCATTGAAACCAAAGTTGATTCCGAGGAATCTGTTTTACTTCTCTTAATTAAAAGGGAAGATAAAACGTTTTGATATTCATCAACGAGTGCCCACACAGATTGATAGGTTTAAATTGTTAAAGAGCTTTACTTATTGAGCGTTCCTTTTAGTAAGGAGCCTCGCTAAGTGGACGGCCATTCTAGCGAATTGGGTTCCAGTGTCAAACACTTTTTCCAGCTAATTTTTCAAAGCATCTTAAATGCTTAATGTCGTCTCGTTACTTAGTTCAAACCGCTTAGTTATCCCTGGCAACGGAGGCGCATTATAGAGAGAATCCCCCTTTGCACAAGGCCAAAAACGAAAAAAGACCGCAGCAGGCGATCGTTCGGACACTATTCACACAAAGCGTTCAAAATAGGTACGATTACGTCTTAATTTTGACTAATCGTACCTATCGTTCTTACCTTGATTATTGGTGAGCAATAATTCGGTCGTTATTCACTAATAGCTGCACTTTCTTATCCGGATTGATTTTTCCTGCAAGTATCGCTTTCGCTAATGGGTTCTCTACACTCTGCTGAATTGCTCTTTTAAGAGGCCTAGCACCATAGACAGGATCAAAACCGACTTGAGAGATCAACTTCAGTGCTTTGTCCGAAACTTCAAGCTCATAGCCATTGTCTTCCATTCGTTTCTTCAAATGCTCAAGCTGAATAGCGGCTATTGACTCGATGTGAGCTTGGCCTAATGGATGGAACACGACACTTTCATCAACACGGTTCAAAAACTCAGGGCGGAAATGCTTACCTACTACTTCCATCACCTCATTCTTTATTCCTTGGTAATCGAGCGTATTGAAGTTTTCTTGAATTCTCGAAGAGCCAAGATTAGATGTCATGATCACTACGGTATTTCTGAAATCGACCGTGCGACCTTGTCCGTCAGTTAATCGTCCATCATCTAAAACCTGCAATAGAATATTGAAAACATCAGGGTGCGCTTTCTCTACCTCATCAAGCAGAATCACAGAATAAGGTTTTCGACGAACAGCTTCGGTTAAGTAACCACCTTCTTCATACCCAACGTAACCTGGAGGAGCACCAACCAAACGAGCCACTGAGTGCTTCTCCATAAACTCAGACATATCGATACGAACCATGGCATCGTCACTATCAAACATGAAGTTAGCCAATGTTTTACACAGTTCGGTTTTACCTACGCCCGTTGGACCAAGAAATAGGAAAGAACCAATCGGCTTATTTGGATCTGATAAACCAGCACGACTACGACGAATCGCATTCGATACCACTTCTACCGCTTCGGCTTGCCCAATAACCCGCTTATGCAGAACACCTTCCATTTTCAGAAGCTTCTCTTTTTCTGCCTCTAGCATTTTAGAAACCGGAATGCCGGTCTGCTTTGAAAGAACATCGGCAATTTCAGCGTCAGTTACCTTATTACGTAATAAGGTCATTTCTTGCATTTCAGCTTGAGTCGCGAGGTCTAACTGCTTCTCCAACTCTGGGATTCGACCATATTGCAATTCAGACATTCGGTTAAGATCGCCAGCACGTCGTGCAAAGTCCATATCCATACGAGCTTGTTCTAACTCTGATTTGATATGTTGCGTCCCGGAAAGCGCCGCTTTTTCAGCGTTCCAAACTTCTTCAAGCTCAGCAAAATCCCGCTCCTTCTCAGAAAGTTCACTTTGCAGCGTGCGAAGCCTCTTTTCACTGGCTTCATCATTTTCATTCGTCAGAGCTTGCTGCTCGATCTTCAATTGAATGATTTTGCGCTCGAGCTTATCTAGCGACTCAGGTTTTGAATCGATCTGCATGCGAATGCTCGAAGCCGCTTCATCAATGAGATCAATCGCCTTATCTGGTAACTGACGATCTGAAACGTATCGATGAGATAACGTTGCCGCCGCTACAATCGCTGGGTCAGTAATTTCTACATGATGGTGAAGTTCATAGCGCTCTTTCAAACCACGAAGAATCGCAACTGTGTCTTCAACGGTTGGCTCATCGACTATCACTTTTTGGAATCGACGCTCTAATGCAGGATCTTTCTCTATATACTGACGATGTTCATCGAGTGTCGTTGCGCCTACACAATGCAGCTCACCACGAGCCAATGCTGGTTTCAGCATATTACCGGCGTCCATAGAGCCTTCGCCTTTACCTGCTCCTACCATGGTGTGAATTTCATCGATGAAGAGAATAATGTTGCCCTCTTCTTTCGATAATTCGTTGAGAACCGATTTCAAGCGCTCTTCAAATTCACCACGATATTTAGCACCTGCAATCAAAGAGCCCATGTCTAATGAAAGAACTCGTCGCCCTCTCAAGCCTTCCGGTACTTCATTATTGATAATGCGCTGCGCCAAACCTTCAACGATTGCCGTTTTTCCGACACCAGGCTCACCAATAATGACGGGGTTATTCTTAGTACGGCGTTGAAGTACTTGGATAGTACGGCGGATTTCATCGTCTCGACCAATCACAGGATCTAGTTTGCCTTGCTCTGCTCTTTCGGTCAGATCAATGGTGAACTTCTCTAATGCTTGGCGTCTGTCTTCGGCATTCGGATCATCGACTTTTTGACCGCCACGAACTTGCTCGATAGCTTGAGATAGTTTTTGCTCAGTAAGGCCTAACTCTTTAAGTAAGTTCCCTAAAGGACCTTTGTCTTCAATTGCAGCGAGTAGGAATACTTCTGAAGATATGTAACTGTCTTGGCGCTTTTGCGCGACCTTGTCACATAGGTTGAACAACGTTCCCATGGCATTCGAAAGCTGAACATCACCACCGATACCACTTACTTTCGGCACTCGGTCTAATATTTCGCTCAATTTAGAACGCAATTGAACAACATCAATGTTCAGCATAGTAAGCAATGGACGAATCGCACTGCCATCTTGATTAAGCAAAGACACCATTAGGTGCACAGGTTCTATATATTGGTGATCACGACCTAATGCGAGCGACTGAGCATCAGATATCGCAATTTGGAATTTACTAGTGAACCGATCGAGACGCATGCCAACCTTCCTACTCTTAGATATGTTTATCTTATGCTTAGAAGATGGATACGGTAACGCGGATTTTCAAGGGATAAGAGTGAAGAATAGAGCTTATATGAAAATATAAATGAGCTGGATGAGTGGTTGTACTAGCCAGAGGTTACTCTAACC
>NZ_CAWPOA010000106.1:3448-84864 GCF_963889365.1 Vibrio sp. OPT20
AAATAAATGTAGCCTGACGTCCAGTAATGCCATCACGGCGATAAGAATAGAAAGCATCTGAATCTGCGTATGTACATAGATTCGAGTCTGTCACTGAAGTCACGCCAACTTTCATTAATCGTTGAGTCGCGAGTTGAGACATGTTTGCCAGCCATTTGCCAGGTTCAGCTTTGGCTTGAAATGCTAATTTAGCTTGAGGGTCAAAACGAACAAAAGCTTCCAACACATCGTTGCCAACCTCAAATGCATCTTTGCCAATTGCAGGGCCAAGCCAAGCCATGATCTGATTATCTGAATCTAGATTTGAAAACTTTGCGACGGCATTTTCAAGAATGCCACCAGCAAGACCACGCCAACCCGCATGAACAGCCGCGACTTGAGTGCCTTTGGTATCGGTAAGAAGTACTGGCAAGCAATCAGCCGTCATCGCTGAACACACAATACCCTTTGCAGAGGTAAATGCACCATCAGCATCAAGAACATTCGTCACCGGTTCTAAAACCGTAACGACATCCGTTGAGTGAGTTTGATTTAGCCATACTGGAGCTGTGGGCATCTTAGATTGTTGCTTTAGCCATATTCGATTGCTTTCAACAAATGAAGTATCATCCCCAACGTGCATACCGAGGTTTAACCCTTGATAAGCACCTGTAGAACAACCATCGAAACGAGTCGAAGCAAATGCTTTCACGTTTTTTGGTGCATTCCAGTCAGGGATGATCATTGACACGATTAAATGTCGTCTTCTATGTTTTCGCGAGCATCAACACGTAATGCTTCTGCCATCACAACCATGTCATTTGGAACAGGTGCGTGGAACTCAACTTCTTCGCCAGTAATAGGGTGAACAAATTTAAGCATTACAGCATGCAGCGCTTGGCGATCAAAAGAACGAATCATTGTCGTCAGCTCTTCAGATGCACCTTTTGGAATACGTGCACGACCACCGTATGCAATATCACCTAATAGAGGATGCTGAAGGTATGACATGTGAACACGGATTTGGTGAGTACGACCTGTTTCTAGGCGTAGACGAATACGAGTATGTTCGCGGAAATGCTCCGCAACACGGTAGTGAGTTACCGCAGGCTTACCTAATTCATTCACGTCCATTAAAGTACGTTTAGTTGCATGACGGCTAATGCCTTTCTCAACCACACCACCCGCGGTCATTTTACCAATAGCAATTGCTTCATATTCACGAGTGATACGACGTTTAGCAAGTGCACGTACAAGGCGAGTTTGAGCTGGAACCGTCTTAGCCACAACCATAAGACCGGTTGTGTCTTTATCAAGACGGTGCACAATACCCGCACGAGGTACTTCTGCAATCTGAGGGTAATGGAAAAGCAATGCGTTTAGTATGGTTCCATCCGGCGTACCTGCGCCTGGGTGTACAACCAGATCGCGAGGCTTATTGATAACCAATAAATCATCATCTTCATAGACAATGTTTAACGGAATATCTTGTGCTTCCCAGCGCTCTTCATCTGCAAGCTCCGCTTGTAGGATGATCGCTTCACCGCCCAAAACTATGGTGCGCGGTTTAGTGATAACTTCGCCATCCACTTGGATTTTGCCGTCAAGAAGCCACTCTTTAATACGAGAGCGAGAAAAATCGGTAAATAGTTCAGCGACAGCTTGGTCTAAACGTTGACCTAACTGGCTGCTTTTTACTGTGTCTGTTAATGTTATCTGCTGAGCCATATCGAACTTTTTTAAAAACCGTGAGACTAATACCCATTAGTATGGATAAAATAGAATAATTGCATCATTGTATCTGTTACTGGTTAGAAAGTAACGGAAGCTTACGAAATATTTAATTCAAGGAATCGACGCCTGACATGAAACACCTTACTTTATCGGGTCTATTAGCCGTATCACTCTTAGTTGGCTGTTCAAGTACTGAAGAAATAGTACCGGATGTACCACCATCGGTTCTTTACTCTGACGCTCAAGAGTCCCTACAGAGCGGTAGCTGGCTTTCTGCAATCGAAAAGCTAGAAGCCTTAGACTCTCGTTACCCTTTCGGCGCCTATTCGGAACAAGTACAGCTAGATCTGATTTACGCGTACTACAAAAATGATGACTTGGCGTTAGGCCTTGCCACCATTTCTCGATTCCTACGCTTAAACCCGACTCATGAAAAACAAGACTGGGTGCTTTACATGCGCGGCCTAACGCACATGGCACAAGACCGTAACTTCATGCACGACATTTTTAATATCGACCGTAGTGACCGAGATCCAGAGCCAGTAAAACTCGCGTTTGCTGACTTCAAACGACTACTGGAACGCTTCCCTAGTAGCCCTTATGCGGAAGATGCGCAAAAACGCATGTTCGCACTTAAGAACCGCCTCGCAGAGTATGACTTAGCAACCGCTGATTTCTACCTACGCCGTGAAGCTTGGATTGCAGCTGTAAACAGAACACAAGAGCTGCAGAAAACTTACCCAGACACCATTGCTGCACGTAAGTCTTTGGATATTCAGTTAGAAGCTTATAAACAACTAGGTTTAGAAGACGCAGCTTCAAGAACAGAAAAATTGATTGAGTTAAACCCACTGCCTTAATCAACGTTGTCATATTCATTCGAAAACGCGCTAATTTATTAGCGCGTTTTTTTTGAACTTAATTTCGTAAACTTGATGAATCGCATAATACACGGTATCTTCAAAAGATAACTTTTAACAAAACATCAACATGGAGTGTGGATGTGAGTAGGTTGTTATTATTTATCTGGATATCGCTATTTAGCCAATTATCCTACGCATTAGAACTGTCCCCGTTAAGCAACGAGCCTTACATGGGTGACTTAGATGTGCTCAAAACCAAAGGAACGGTTAGAGTGCTCGTATCTGCTGATCTTGGTTTTTATTATATCGAGGATGGCAAACCAAAAGGCATCGTGGCTGAAATGCTCTACCACTTTGAGAAGAGCCTTCGTAAGAAACACCCTTACCTCAATGTTCAAATCATCCCAGTGCAGCGAGATGATCTACTTCCCTCATTAGAATCTGGTTATGGCGACGTCGCTGTAGCGAACCTGACGATCACCGACAAGCGATTACGAATCATCGATTTTTCCGACCCAATGATTAAAGATGGAAAAGAACTGATTATCACAGGAAAGAACTCAGCCCCTATCACCGAAATCAAGCAACTGAGCGGTAAAGAGGTTTGGATCCGTGCAAGTTCGAGTTACTTCGAGAGTGTACAAAGAGTCAATAAAGAACTGAATGAATTAGACTTACCACCGCTACATGTCCACTTTATTGAGGAGTCATTACAAGACTACGAGCTGATAGAGTTGGTCAATCAAGGCTATATACAAGGCACAATCCTAGATAGCCATAAAGCAAAGTTATGGACTGACGTAATGGAGAACATTCAGGTCCATCACGATTTACCCTTACGTGAAAATGGCCAAATAGCGTGGGCATTAAGGAAAAACAGCCCTCAACTAAAAAAAGAGATCAACAAATACGTCAAGACGGCACGAACAGGTACCCTACTTGGAAATGTTATCTATCAGAAATACATCGATAACACTCGCTGGTTAGGTAGAGCACTCAACCCAAATAAAATAGACCGAGTGGCTAAGCTGTCAGATGTTTTTGAAAAGTATTCGAGTCAATACGAATTCGACCCTTTGATGATGTCTGCACAAGGTTTCCAAGAGTCAGGACTGGATCAAAGCCGGGTTTCTCACCGTGGAGCTATTGGTGTGATGCAGGTGTTGCCAAGTACCGCCAAAGACAAAAACGTCAACATCAAAAACATACATAAAGTGGATAACAACATCCATGCGGGTGTGAAGTATATGCGCTTTATCAAAGACCGATATTTTGATGACCCAGCAATATCACCGGACAATCAAATCTACTTTACCTTGGCTTCTTACAACGCTGGCCCCGCTAAAATCAGAAAGATGAGGCACCTTGCCAAGCAAAAAGGCTACAACCCAAACATCTGGTTTAAAAACGTAGAAATCATCACTCGCAAATACGTGAGTAAAGAACCCGTAACCTATGTTGCCAACATCAATCGTTACTTCGTAATCTATAAACAATTACAAGCTATCAATGCTATCCGAGAGAACGGCACAGCGAGATTACTGAACACTAACGACTAGGATCGCATCAATCCCAAAACTGGAGAGCCAAAGGTATTAGGTAAAGCTAAAAACACAAAAGCCGCATAAGAAAACTTATGCGGCTTTTGCTTATCAAATTCAGAGAAAGCTTATATAGCGATATATATCACGAGATCTACATCACAAAACACTATTGAGTAAATTTCAATCAAACACTTTCAATAAGCTGTAAGACGCCCCTAAAAACTGGTTTAATTTTTAGCGAAGCCTTGCCTCCAAGTTATCGTTTTTCATAGAGATAACAAGCATTTTTCGCCAAAAAGATACTAAGACTTGCGTGAGATCACATTTGATTTTAATGCTTATCCCACCCAACCAAAACAAGATCTAGATCACGTTCTTTATTCCTAAAAGTCGTAATCTGAAGTTAACCCATGAGGGATACAACAGAGGAAAACTTCTATGAAAATGAACATCACTGGTAAAAACATCGACATTACCTCTGCAATCCGTGATCACATAGAAAGCAAATTTAAAAAGCTGGATAAATGGCAAGTAGACATCATTGGCTGCCAAGCGAGCTTTAGCGAAGAACCAAACAAGAAGAAAAAATTTGAAGCGGTTTTAACCGTACCAAAAGGCCAACTTGTTGCTTCATCAATCCATGACGACCTCTACGTAGCTATCAACGAAGTAGAACAAAAACTAGAGCGTCAACTCAACAAGCTACGCCATAAACCTGAAGCGCGCCGCGCTGAAAAGCCTGAAATCGAAGAGCTAGAAGCTGAAGTAGAATAAGGAAAGAGAACAGATTAAAAAATAGCGCCTCAGGGCGCTATTTTTTTGCTTGACGCTCGTAGCTCGCTTGCTTATTGTGTTTAAACATTCATAAAACAATCACTTTTTATGCACACTCAATCTTTGTTTATTTTTGACTTCTTTTTTCTTCCGTAAATCGGAGGCTGAGTCGTTTTAGAAAAACAAGTCAAAAACGAACAAGAAGCCTCCCACACTAGGGAGGCTTTTTTATAAGGACACATTTATGACTGACCGCTCAATTTCACTGGATGATATCCGCCTTCGTCTTAATGATTTAGATGACGAACTGCTGAGTTTACTTTCCGAACGTCGCAAACTCAGTATCGAAGTTGCGAAAAGCAAGGTAGAAACATCAAAGCCTGTACGCGATGCCGTTCGTGAGCAGCAGCTTCTGGTTAAGCTGATCAACAACGGCAAAGATAAATATGAGCTTGATGCGCAGTACATTACTAAACTGTTTCACACCATCATCGAAGATTCCGTTTTACTACAGCAGTCATACTTACAAAACCTAGCGAACCCGCAAAGCCGTAAACCTCTGGCTCGCGTTGCATTCTTAGGCTCTAAGGGATCATATTCTCATCTTGCTAGCCGTGAATATTTCAGCCGTAAGAATATGGAATTGATAGAGCTTAACTGCAATCATTTCAAAGAAGTGGCATCGACGGTCGAATCTGGTCATGCAGACTACGGTGTGTTGCCGATTGAGAACACCAGTTCAGGTTCAATCAACGAAGTCTACGACCTACTGCAACACACAACGCTTTATATCGTAGGTGAACTGTCTCAACCAATTGAACACTGCTTGGTTGCGAAAAATGATATTCGTTTAGAAGACATCAAAACCCTCTATTCACACCCACAACCTCATCAACAGTGCAGTGAGTTTTTGAGTCGTCTTAAAGGTGTCAGCCTTGAGTCTTGCGCAAGTACAGCTGATGCAATGAAGAAGGTTAAAGATCTGGAAGGCGATGATGTGGCAGCAATTGGCAATGCATCGAGCGGCAAGCTTTATGGGCTTCAGCCAATCCAAGGCAACATTGCAAACCAAACTGAGAACCACACTCGTTTCATCGTTGTGGCGCGTAAACCGGTAGAAGTATCAACTCAAATCCCAGCTAAAACGACACTGATCATGTCGACTTCTCAAGAGGCGGGTTCTTTGGTAGAAACTCTACTAATCCTACAACGCTTGGGCATCAACATGACTAAGCTGGAATCTCGTCCTATCATGGGCAACCCATGGGAAGAGATGTTCTACGTTGATTTAGAAGCACATTTGGATGCAGATAATATGCAGCAAGCGATAACGGAACTAACTGCCATTACTCGTCACCTTAAAGTGTTGGGTTGTTATCCAAGTGAAAACATCAAAGCCACGCAGGTTAAGTTGTCATAGCTTTTAACGAACATAAACTTTTAGCGAACATAAGCTCTTAACAAACATAAGTTTTCAGCGAATATAAGCTTTGGTGAACATAAGCTTTTGGCAAACATAAGTTTTTAACGAACAAACGTTTAAAGCTGGCATAAGTTTAAATCTGCTATAAGTATTTGGCCTACAGTAGGCCAAATACTAAAACCAGCGGCTAGTGGAATAACTCGTACTCAGGAATACTCACACTACATATTTCTGAGACATGACTCGATTATTTCACTGGCTGTACATGCCTTCCAGCCCACACCATTCAACACCTTCTTAACAAAAAACTCATTAGTGGCTTTTTTATCAATAAAGACAAAACCTTACCCCCTTCACAGGAAATCATCGAACTACGTGTAATTAATAGCGAGTAAGTATTAAGTAACATAAACTTACGCGCTTAAATTATAAATAGTGTTGTCATTAACTATGAAGCTAAGTACTAAAATCTTACTACTGATAACCCCTGTGATACTGATCAGTACCGCAGCTTCTAGCTATATTATTTATTCAACGCAGAAAAGCAGTTTTATCAAACGCGAAGACAACGCACTTCAGCTAAACATGGAAAAGTTGGCAGGATATTTTCGACAGTCTCGCTCGTTCCTAAATAGCTACTCTTACACCTTGACCCAAAGTGACATGGTGAAGCGTTACTTTCTCACTGAACAAAACCTATCTCGCGATCTTGAACTGGTTAGTAACCTTCGAGAAGCCATACACTTCTTGCAAGATGACGATGAAAGCTATACCGGGTTAGCGCTTCTCAATCGTCAGCGAAAATTGAGTTATTACGCTGATAATAACAGCGACTCACGCACTCAGATTGACAGCAAAATATTGGATTTTGTGGATCAGTACTATCAAGACACCTTAGCAGCATCAAGTACCAACTATATTCAAAACTCTCAAGGTGAAGGGATGTTGGTTCACTACGAGAAGGTAGACAAAAAAACGATTTTCCCTACCGCAAACAATCACCCCGACGATGTGTTCTTTGTTGTTGTGTCAGTCTCTCTCGATAAATTTAATGCGCTGAGAAAACAGATAGAGTTCGACTACCAAACCAGCTTATTCTTCACATCTATAGCGGTTTCTCTGGAAAATAATGTCACCCACTCAGTTAAGCTTGCACCAGAACTATACGCCACAGTTGACCCGGCGCCATTCCTATTGGAAAACAAGCTCGAATCAATTTGGAATAAGCTGAGTTTGTCCTTTGCACTATCCGCGTTTGTGACGGTTGCTCTGCTACTCATGCTTTTGTCTCGCAGTGTGATATCCCCGATAACACGACTCGACCGACAACTGCAGCAAGTCGAGAAAAAACAACGTAAGAACATCGAACGTTTAGGCACTCGTGATGAGCTTGGCCGCCTATCACAGCGTTTTTATGACATGTACCAAGAGTTAGATAACACCTACCAACAGACCAAACTATTGGCCGAGAATGATCAATTAACCCAAATAGCCAATAGGCATCAATTTCAAACCTTCGTTCAGCAATCATTACCCAAGCCTAGCTCGAATACCGAAACCTGGGTTCTCTACTTTGACCTAGATAACTTCAAGTTTGTGAATGACAAATATGGACATCAAATCGGCGACTCCATTCTGGTCAGTTTTGCTCAGCGTATTTCCGATATTTGTAGCCACTATAAAACAGAATTTGACGCTCATTGTATGCCAGCCCGACTTTCTGGAGACGAGTTCGTTGTGTACATTAACGCCCCTACTCGCCAAGGGAATATCGCGCATAGATTCTCTGAGAGCTTACTGACGCCACTACAAAAAGGTTTTATCACAGAATCAGGGAGCTTTCCGATCACGGTCAGTATTGGTATTGCGACCTACCCCAACGATGGCCACTCCATCGAAAAGCTACTGTCGAACGCTGATACCGCGATGTACCAAGCCAAACGTGCAGGTAAAAACCAATTTGCTGACTATTCACGAGATTTAGACAAAGCGATTCAACGCCAAGCAAACATTGAGCGCGCACTCAGAGACAAGAACTTTGATGATGAATTTAGGCTCGTTTATATGCCGTACATGGATTCAACAGGAACCCATGTTATTGGTGTTGAGGTGTTATTACGTTGGAATTCGGAGCAACTAGGCTTGGTTCCACCTGATGAATTCATTCCAATTGCCGAGCAAACAGGATTATTCGATCAGGTTGATCAGTGGGTCATTCAGAATGCATTTGCTTCTTTTCATCGACTTCAGGCTCAATTTGATCACTCAATTCAGTTATCGGTTAACTTATCTTCTGCTGGGATTGAAACGACTGATCTTGCTGACTTCATCAAAGAGCACGCCGATTTAAACCGAATTCCGCCAAGTTTGATTGATTTTGAAATTACCGAAACCTTTTACTCAAACTCTGAAGGTTTTCCGCTGCTTAACGAACTCTCTGATATGGGATATCGATTAGCCATTGATGACTTTGGATCTGGCTACACCTCCATTACTCAACTGGTGCAGTATCCAACTCAAAAAATTAAGCTCGATAAAGCCTTTTTAGACACCTTAATTGAGACCGATAATCAGAACATAGTGAAACCGGTTATCGGGTTATGTCATGCTCAGGGTAAGAAGGTCACAGCCGAGGGCATCGAAACTGAAAGCATGCATCAGTGGTTGCAAGAAGCACAGTGCGATATGCTGCAAGGCTATTACTTCGGTAAACCTATGCCATTAGAAGAACTGAGTGATTGGTACCGACAGCATCAACTCAATTTAATCGATAACAAAAAGAATCCAATACATGAAATCTGTAATCATCGCATCGCTGAACCCAGCTAAAATTAACGCCGTTAAAAGTGCATTCTTATCTGCTTTTCCTGATACTGAATTTGATTTCAAAGGCATCAGCGTCCCTAGCGGTGTCGCCGATCAACCGATGAGCAACGACGAGACCTATCAAGGTGCGGTAAATCGCGTTCACAACGCAACTCAAGCTCAACCTGATGCGGATTTTTATGTTGGATTAGAGTCTGGAATAGAAGGAAAGGTTACATTTGCTTGGATGGTCGTTGAAGCAAACGGTCAGCGCGGAGAATCTCGATCTGCAAGCTTGATGCTGCCACCCGTTGTGCTTGATAAACTCCAGCATGCGAATGAGCTAGGTGATGTGATGGATGAAGTATTCGGCACCGACAACATAAAGCAAAAAGGCGGTGCGATTGGCTTATTGACACATAACCAACTATCTCGCAGTTCTGTATATAGCCAAGCTTTAATCCTAGCGCTGATCCCATTTGTTAACCCTAAGCACTTCCCTGCTTAGTCTTGTTTAAGAAACACGATATTTCGCCTCTCTAGAGGTAATATCATTGAGCGGGATAAAAACAAAAAACGCTAACCTATGGTTAGCGTTTTTATCAAGCTCTTAGGCTTACTGTTTAAATACTTACTTAAGTAACAGCTCTGCAATTGCCGCTTTCTCTTGCTCAGATTTAGCCTTTAGCTCATTAGAGCCTCGCGTGATCGTAGCCACACCCACACCTAACATTTGGCTCACCTGTCTTTGTGACATGTCCCCTTTCATGAGTTCACAAAGAATATTCACTCGAGCGACCAAAGCATCTCGCTCATCAGGTGTCATCATCATGGTCAACAACAGTTCATGCTGATCTTTCTCAGCCGCTGTTTTTACCAAATCCATTAGTTGTTGCCAATTCTCATATTCAGGTTGTGATGCCATATTTCTACACTTACTTTTAAATTTTGGCTTGAAGTAGCCGCTTAATGATTGAAAGCGTTTAACACTTTATACCGAAACACTTGCTTTGATCCAATGTAAAAAGGCAGCAAGTGGAACTGGTTCGCACTCACTGCCTTTAATATTACTCAGTTTCGGAGAAAGTACCGAACCCCTAGTATTTCGTTTCGGCCTCATGGGGTGCTAAAAACATCCCTTTCTCGCCCAAGATATCTCGATAGTAAGTCTCAAACATCAAGATATTCTGAACGTAGCCACGAGTCTCCTTGAATGGAATCATTTCGATAAAAGCAAATGCATCGAGCTTTTCATCGCTGCGTGAACGCCATTGTTTCACACGACTCGGGCCTGCATTATAAGCAGCAAATGCAAAAATACGGTTGTTATCATATTGAGCTAATAGGCCATCTAGATAGTGGCTACCAATCTCAATGTTCTTACCGACATCATAAAGATCATCGCTGCCCTGATATTTAATCTTATGTTTGTTCGCCGTATATTGCGCCGTCTTTGGCATAATTTGCATGATGCCACGCGCGCCAACTGGAGAGCGAGCCTCTGAATCCATCGCACTCTCTTGTCTCGCTAAAGACATTAAGGTGATTGGGTTAATATCGTGCTTTTCGGCGTAGAAGTTAAACCACCACTTATGAGCAACAGGGAAGCGTAGGTCTATGTTGTCCCACATCTTCGCAGAGATGCTCGCTGTCACTGTAAAGTGGTTCCAACGCTGCGTCGCAGCATGAGCTGCGAGCATTGATTTCTGATCTTTATCAGCATTGGTTAACAACCAACGCCACTCACTCTTCGCTGCCGCAATTTTATCTCGGTCAATCAGCTCGCCGATTCGAACCAAAGAAGTCTCAAATGGCTTTACTGTTTCAGCGTTGTATTTGAGTGTCGATGTTGGGTACTGAACTGGCTTACCTAACTGCTTAGCCGCAGCCACACTGTAGAAATTACGCTGGCCCAAGATATCTGACAGTCGTTTGTTACCCTTAGCAGTATCACCGAGTGCTATCTCTGCTCTACCCTGCCAATACTGCCAGCGAAGCGAAGCCTGATGCTTATCATCTAAGCGCGCAATCCACTCTTTCAAGCCAGTCCAATCGGCATGCTGAATCGCTAAGCGAGCACGTCTTTCCAACAAGACTTGCTTTGATGAACTCGCGAGCATTTTGTCTCGCCACGCCATCAACTCTTCAGAGTCGGTATTGATCAAGCGGAACGTTAAGTAATCCGCTAGCTCTTGGGATTTTTCTTTCGAAAACTTTTGAGCTTTCACAACATCATCAAAAACCTCTTGAGCGCTGCTTGCTGATTTCCTTGCGAGCTTCTCGAAACCAAATTCGGTTTGAGCTTGGTAGAATTCATTCGCTGGGTGCTTCTTAGCAAACGCGAGTACATTTTCAGGCTTGTTGTACAACGCCTTCATCTGCTTAGCTTGAGCAATTGACTCATCATGATCCAATTGCTTGATCAGATAGGTCATTAACTTGCCGTTTCGTTTATCAAACGCCAATAGCATTCGCTGTAATATCAGCTCATCCGTTCTTAAATCCGCTTCATCCCAACTTTCGAAGAGCGGATCACAGCTATCATCGACACCACTGCCACTCAACCAAAGCTGCTTCGCACCCTTAAAGGCGAGCTCTTTGTTTCCTTGCTCATAATTCGCACGGTAGTAGATACATTGATATTTTTCACCAACAGGCTCTTTGGTTTGAAACTCAAGGATCGTCTTCCACTGTTTTTGAGCCGCCAATAAATCTAAATAAGGCGCACGCATACGATTCGAAAATGGTAGGGCTTTATTCTCTTCAATAAAGGCATCCACTTCAGTAGGTGTGCGATCACCTAAGCCTAATAAGAAGGCGCGATAATCAGTGTAAGGCGTTAACGGATATGTTTGAATTTTGTTACGTAGCACAGAGTAAGCTTCTAGATCACGGTTGTCTAAAACCTCTTGCGCTCTGTCATAAACATCACGCTGCATTTCAAGCTCGGAGGCATTGCTAGCCATAGCCATCGGAGCCAGTGAAAATGAAGACAAAATTGCCGATGCAGCCACAGCAATTTTCGTATTACCAATGCGGAAAAACATTCGCTCTTTCCTTAGTGCGTGTATGAATACGTGAAGTCTATTTACGCCCGACATCACATCAAATGTAAAGAGATTGAGTGTAAATATTATTAATATTTAACACTTCGCCTCAGAAGCTTATTAAATATAGTTTTAATGACCAATGTGACAATAATAGGTAAGGATTAGTTCAAGAATGGCTTTTCTGTCCTAGGAGTAACATCTTTGGGGATATTGGTATAAAATAGACGACAATTTTGAACAATAAATTAGGATCGATCGGCAATGGCTGAATACGTATATACCATGTCTCGGGTGAGCAAAACTGTTCCACCTAAGCGTCAAATTCTTAAAGACATTTCTCTTAGCTTTTTTCCTGGCGCTAAAATCGGTGTTTTGGGGCTAAATGGTTCAGGTAAATCTACCCTACTACGTATCATGGCTGGTATTGATACTGATATTGATGGTGAAGCTCGTGCACAACAAGGTCTTAAAGTCGGTTACCTACCGCAAGAGCCTGTACTAGACGAATCAAAAACAGTGCGTGAAATCGTAGAAGAAGCGGTTTCTGATGTTGCAGACGCACTTAAACGTATCGATGCAGTATATGCAGCTTACGCTGAACCAGATGCAGATTTCGATGCGCTTGCTAAAGAACAAGGCGAGCTTGAAGCACTGATCCAAGCGAAAGACGGCCACAACCTAGAGACAGCTCTAGAGCGCGCAGCTGACGCACTTCGTCTTCCTGAGTGGGATGCGAAAATCGAACTCCTATCCGGTGGTGAACGTCGTCGTGTTGCGATCTGTCGTCTACTTCTAGAGAAGCCAGACATGCTGCTTCTTGATGAACCAACCAACCACTTGGATGCAGAATCAGTCGCTTGGCTTGAGCACTTCCTTGTTGATTACAGCGGTACTGTTGTGGCAATTACCCACGACCGTTACTTCCTAGATAACGCTGCTGGCTGGATTCTTGAGCTTGACCGTGGTGAAGGTATCCCATGGGAAGGTAACTACACATCTTGGCTAGAACAGAAAGATGAGCGTCTGAAACAAGAAAAATCAGGCGAAAGCGCACGTCAAAAGACAATCGAGAAAGAACTTGAGTGGGTTCGTCAAAACCCTAAAGGCCGTCAGGCTAAGTCTAAAGCTCGTATGGCTCGTTTTGAAGAACTGACGACTGGTCAATACCAGAAGCGTAACGAAACCAACGAACTGTTCATCCCGCCGGGTGAGCGTTTAGGTGACAAGGTACTTGAAGTTAAGAACCTAACTAAGTCATTTGGTGATCGCGTTCTTATCGACGACCTATCATTCAGCATGCCTAAAGGCGCTATTGTGGGTATCGTGGGTGCCAACGGTGCAGGTAAATCAACACTATTCAAGATGCTAAGCGGCGCAGAACAGCCAGATTCAGGTTCAGTTGAATTAGGCGAAACGGTTAAGCTTGCTTCTGTTGATCAGTTCCGTGACAGCATGGACGACACCAAAACAGTATTCCAAGAGATCTCTGAAGGCGCTGATATCATTAAGATCAACAACTTCGAAATCCCTGCACGTGCTTACTGTTCTCGCTTCAACTTCAAAGGCAACGACCAACAGAAAATCATCGGTCAGCTTTCTGGTGGTGAACGTAACCGTGTTCACCTTGCTAAACTGCTGAAAGCGGGCGGCAACGTACTGCTACTCGATGAGCCAACCAATGACCTTGATGTCGAAACTCTACGTGCACTTGAAGAAGCGCTGCTTGAGTTCCCTGGCTGTGCAATGGTTATCTCGCATGACCGTTGGTTCCTTGACCGTATTGCGACCCATATCTTAGACTACCGTGATGAAGGTCAAGTTAACTTCTACGAAGGTAACTATACTGAATACACAGAGTGGCTGAAAAAGACTCTGGGCGCACAAGCGGCTGAACCGCACCGTATCAAGTACAAGCGTATTGCTAAGTAAATTAGCTTGTATTTTGAACAAAGGCCGCGATAATAGCGGCCTTTGATATATCTGGCTTACTATTTACCTATTGATATAGAGAAATTACCTATGCTTGAAAGACGTCAATTTTCACGAGTTATTTATCAAGTCCCGACTGAGATCTCACAAGGACAAGTAAAAGTATCAGGCTCGGTGCAAGACTTATCTCTTCATGGTTTACTCATTCAGTGTGATAAATGGCAGCAACTCAGCCACGATGCTCCTGTTCAAGTCAGCTTTAAGCTCACCAACAGTGATATCAATATTCAGTTAGAAGCAACGATAGTCTCTACCATCAATACCTCAATGCGTTTACGCATAGAGCATTTAGATATTGATAGTATTAGCCACCTTAAGCGCCTTGTTGAGCTTAATGTCGGCGACGATGAACTGCTTTACAGAGAGATTGAACACCTTACCGATTTGGGTAAGGAATAATATCTCCATTACCTTTTTCTATTAGAAGCATTTAGTTAATACAGAACCATGTCTAAAAAAATTTCCATTACTATTCCCTCTAACCAAGGGGAACAGACGTTTTACTTCGGCCGAAAAGCCGTGCTCATGTGCACCACTGCCATTTTTTCAGTACCACTGTTAATTGGCGGAGCTGCATACATGCACTTCGAAGGTAAACAAGAGCTCGCAATGCAAGCGGGCGATGCACAACAGTTGATTGAAACGCTGATTGTTGAAAAAGAGCAAACCGAGTTTCTTTACGCTGAGCAGGTAGAAACCAACCATTCGCTATCGCAAACACTGACAGAAAAAGAAGGCACCATTCAACTGCTTGGTAAGCGTGTATTTGATGTGGAATCCGTGCTGGGTCTTGCTGATGAAGAACTGCTTACCGATGATATTTCTTTAGAAGATCGCATTGATGCGGCTGCGGTCGATTCAGCAGTAAGAGCGACAATGTTCCGTTTGATTCCAAACGACAGTCCGATGGCTTATCAACGTATCTCTTCTTCTTATGGTAGCCGCACTAACCCTATTTCAGGTAAACGCCATGTACATACTGGTATCGATCTAACGTGTAAGCGTGGTGAAGATATTGTAGCGCCCGCAGATGGAGTCATTGAAACGGTACGCCCAAGTAAAAAAGGCTTCGGTAACTTTATTACTATGCGTCACTCGTTCGGTTTCATGAGTTCTTACGCGCACCTACAAAAATTCAAAGTTCGCAGCGGTCAGTTTGTGAGTAAAGGTGATGTGATTGCAAGCTGTGGCAACTCAGGTAACTCAACCGGGCCACACTTGCATTATGAAGTACGCTTCCTTGGTCGTTCACTGAACCCTCAATACTTGATGGATTGGACACCGGAGAACTTCAACTACGTGTTCGAAAAAGAGAAAAAGGTTAAGTGGGGCCCACTGGTTCAACTGATTGATAATGTGGTTCGCTTGCAGATCAACCTGACTAACGTGCCTTACATTAGCTCGACTATCGACACCGTATCGAGTGAAGAGAGCAAAAAGCCTATCACGACTAACTAGTTGTTAATGGCTAACTAGTTGTTAATAGCTAACTAGTTGTTAATAGATAAGACCTGTTGGTTTGGCCTATGATGATCTAATTGCTATTAGCCTACTGTAGGCCAAATGCTTTCATAGCGTTCAGTACAAACAAAAAGAGCGACCAGATGGTCGCTCTTTTTTATGATTTCAAATCAGTATTAGCCACGATGAATCGAGTCATGTGCTTGTTTTAAAAGGTTTTGGCTCTCTTGCAAGAACTGCTGCGAGTAGTCGCCAAACCAATCACTGACTTGATTAAAGCTATCAACGAATTTGGCTTTATCTTTCCCATCCAAGATTTCTAATGCTTCACCGAAACGACTATGGAAACGTCGAATCATCTCAATGTTCTCATCAGAAGAAAGAATGATATCACCGTACAAGTTCGGGTCTTGAGCAAACAGACGACCAACCATCGCAATCTCAAGCCGGTAGATTGGAGAGCTTAGCTTCAGAAGCTGATCAATATTCGGGTTCTCTTTACTTAGGTGCAAGCCGTAAGCAAAAGAGGTGAAGTGGCGTAGTGCTTGAATCAGAGTCATACCGTGATCGTGTTCAGCAGCATCCATCTGGCAAAGGCTCGCGCCCCAAATACCAAATTGATTCAGTAACCATTGGTAGCTTTCAGAGCCACGCCCATCGCTGTAAACAATCACTTGTTTCGCAAGGCTTGGAACATCAGGACCAAACATTGGGTGTAACCCAACCACTGGGCCTTGGTGCATGTTCATCATTGCTTGTAGAGGCTTTGATTTAATCGACGTCAAATCACAAAGAATACAATCGCTTGGTAGGTTACCTAGCTTCGCAATCACACCTTCTGTCAGGTGAATTGGAACCGTTACAACTACAAGGCCAGCATTATCTAAGATCTCATCGGCTCTATCCCAATCTTGGCTGCCAAGGATTTTCACTTCATAGCCTGAAAGCTTGAACATACGGCCAAACAGACCACCAAGTTGACCATTACCACCAACGATAACCACTGAACGTAACTCTGGGTTAAGGCACTTAAAACCAGAATCTTTTTCACTGGCATAAGACTCACGCATCGTACGACGCAAAATATCTTCGATTAACTGTGGCGGAACCCCTATTTTCTCGGCTTCTTGACGACGAGACGCCAGCATCGCAGCTTCGCGCTCTGGTACATAAATAGGTAAACCATGTTCACTTTTTACTTCTCCGACTTTCTCTACTAGAGCCAGTCGTTGAGCGAGTAAATCCAACATTTGTTTATCGACAGCATCGATTTGGTCGCGTAATTCGTTCAGTTCAACGGCCATTTTATTCCTTACTAATCTATAAGCCCGTGCTAATCTAAAAGCCCGCACTGACGCAGGTTCGTTAGCAACAGATCTTAAAATGCCCCATTAGATGAGGCACTTAAATTTAAACTCTGACTAACCTTTCAAGCGGTTCTCTAAGAACGGGACTAATTCCGTATGTGCATGTTTCAATAGTGCCTCAGTTGAATCCCAATTGATACACGCGTCGGTAATAGATACACCGTATTTCATCTCATTGAGAGGTATATCTGAAGATTGGTTTCCTTCGTTAATATGGCTCTCAATCATCAGGCCGATAATCGACTTATTACCTTCACGAATCTGATGGATGACATCTTCAGCCACCAGCGGTTGACGACGGAAATCTTTACGAGAGTTCGCATGGCTACAGTCGACCATTAGTGCCGCTTCTAATCCAGACTTACCCAGCTCTTGCTCACATTCATGTACAGATACTGAATCGTAGTTCGTCTGCTTACCGCCACGTAAAATTACGTGACCATTTGGGTTACCTTGCGTCGTTAGTAGTGCGACTTGACCTTCACGGCTGATACCCATGAAACGGTGGCTAGAAGAAGCCGCCTGCATTGCATTGATTGCAGTACCTAGATTGCCGTCTGTACCATTCTTAAAGCCGATTGGCATTGAAAGGCCACTCGCCATTTCACGGTGGGTTTGTGATTCAGTCGTACGTGCGCCGATTGCTGCCCAGCTGAATGTATCTGCTAGGTATTGTGGGCTGATTGGGTCTAGCGCTTCGGTCGCTAGTGGGATTTCCATCTCAGCTAACTCAACTAAAAGCTCACGACCAACATGCAGACCATGCTCAATATCGAACGTACCATCTAGATGTGGGTCATTGATCAAGCCTTTCCAACCAACAGTGGTACGAGGCTTTTCAAAGTAAACACGCATAACAATATACAGTTGGTCGCTCAGTTCTTCAGAAAGTGCTTTGAGGCGTTTCGCGTACTCTTTCGCAGCTTCAATATCATGGATAGAACATGGGCCACATACTACAAGCATGCGATGATCTTTCTTATGAATGATATTTGCTATAGTTTCACGAGACTCTTGAATGAAACGACGAGCATTATCACTCAAAGGCAGTTTTGCTTTTAACTCCTCTGGAGTAATCAGTACCTGTTCGTCGATGATATTGACATTGCTTAATTCACTTTTCTGCATAACTCAACCTGTATATTTATTTTTACACCCAACATTTCCATTTGGGCTAACAATCTTTAAAAACACAATAACAGCTACAAAAACGATTGCAAGTGTAAACAATAAAAAACATTTACTGTAAATTAAAATTTACACACCCTCTTTGGTTCATTCTGATACACAAACCAGTTTAAACCGCGTCCCACACATACAAAAAAGGCGATATTTCTCATATCGCCTTCTTCAAACTTATAGAGTGTTTATTTATCACCCAGCGTTTAACATTCGCTTAATTTGCTCTGAGGCCTTTTTCCATCGACTATCCGAGTGAAGCGTCGATAAATCAAAGCTGTGCTTTTTAAGCAATGAGTTGGCTAAAGGCACCTCTTGAATCGCTAAGTGATCAAGAGCCTCAATTTGTGCATCTCGCTTATTACACATCAGCACCATGTCACACCCCGCATTCAGAGCAGCCTTCGCTCTGTCGGCTGGCCCACCCATAATCGCAGCACCTTCCATAGTTAGGTCATCAGAGAACACCAAGCCTTTAAATCCAAGCTGTTGCTTCAATACTTTCTGCAACCAATACTCAGAGCCACTCGCTGGCTGATCATCATAGTGCGAAAAAACCACGTGCGCAGGCATCATCGCATCTAATATTCCAGCTTCAATTTGAGCCTTGAAGATGGCCATGTCGGTTTCAAAGATGTCGTCTCTAGGATCGTAAGGCGTTTCAAGGTGCGAGTCAGCAATCACACCGCCGTGTCCTGGGAAGTGCTTGCCTGTTGTCGCCATTCCAACCGATTTCATGCCCTTAATAAAAGCACTACTGTGGCGAACGATGGTATCAATATCTTCACCAAACGCTCGGCTACCAATCGCTTTACAGTCGTGACCTTTATCTAATACAGGCGCAAAGCTCAGATCGATATCATGGGCAATCAATTCAGCCGCCATCAACCAACCGGCTTGTTCTGCTAACTGCTCACCATTATTCTTAGTCGCGAATTCTTGAGCGGCAGGGATAATTGAAAATCCATCGCGGAAGCGCTGAACTCGGCCACCTTCTTGGTCAACACCAATCAAAATAGGACGTTTCGCTACCTTGCGGATCTCTTTGTTTAACGCCGAAAGCTGTTTGCTATCGTGGTAGTTTCGAGCAAATAAGATGAGACCACCAACAGTTGGGTGCTCTAAAATTTCTCTGTCTTCAGCTGTTAGCTCATAGCCCGCAACATCTACCCACAACGGTCCCATATTTATCCCTTATTAAACCTAATTTCATAAACTTCCCGAGATTATTCTCTTTAAATTTGCTTTACAATGTTTTTAAACCAATCTGTGGAAGACTTTAAGAATGCAGGGCAAGAGCTTAGGAATGGATCATAAAGAACTGTATATAGGTGTGATGTCAGGGACGAGTATGGACGGCGTTGATACGGCCTTAGTTTCGATAGAAGACACTGGTATCACATTACTCGCTCATGATGAGTTCCCTATGCCAGAGGATATCAAAACCCGTCTGCTTGAAGTTTGTATTGGTCAGAAAACGGATTTGATTGCCATTGGTGAACTCGACCACCAGCTTGGTCATCTATTTGCTGATGCGGTTCTACAGCTTCTCGACCAGTCAGGTACACCTGCATCTTCTGTGACTGCGATTGGTAACCATGGCCAAACGGTATTCCACCAGCCAACCGGTGATTCACCGTTTACTATGCAGCTGGGTGATGCCAATATCATTGCCGCTAAGACACAGATACAAACCGTCGCCGATTTCAGACGCAAAGACATGGCGCTTGGCGGGCAAGGTGCGCCATTAGTACCAGCGTTTCACCATACGATCTTTCACCCGAAAGACAGCTCGGTAGTAGTGTTGAATATTGGTGGTATCTCTAATATTTCAGTGCTGCGCCCGAATCAGCCAACTCTTGGTTATGATACTGGTCCGGGCAATATGTTGATGGACGCTTGGGTAGATAAACACACGGGCGAGAAGTTTGACCGTGATGCACGGTTCGCGCTAAAAGGCCAACTCAATCAAGCCTTACTCGAACAGCTGTTGAATGAATCTTACCTATCTCAAATGCCACCGAAAAGCACTGGCAGAGAGCTGTTTAATCTACCGTGGCTAGAGCAACAATTAACAGAATTTAAAGACCTTGCAGCAGAAGATGTTCAGCGCACACTCTGTGAATACACCGCATTAACGATAGCCAATGAAGTGGAGACTTATCGCCTGGGTAACCAACCTGCACTGTATGTGTGTGGCGGTGGTACAAGAAATCCATTGTTGATGAAGAGACTGGCGGAACTGCTTCCTAGCTGGGAGGTTGAGTCGACCACCAGTAAAGGCGTTGATGCCGATTATATGGAAGCCATGGCCTTTGCTTGGCTTGCTCAACGGCACATACATCAACTGCCAAGCAATTTACCAGAAGTAACTGGCGCAAGTAGAGCAGCCTCTCTAGGCGTTCTTTATCGTGCGGACTAACTTAGTAGCCCTGTGATCTTAGTAATAATACTGACTTCGCAGTGCTGTCTAAACAATTTTAGAATCACCATTTAAGGATCATTATGAGTAACGATGCTCTCATATCAGCGCTCTCGCACCTCGTTTCGGAGGGGAGAAACCCTGACACTATGGATATTGATCTACTCACCTCTCTCGAAGTGGTTGAAAAGATTAACCAACAAGACAAACAGGTGCCACTGGCGATCGAAGCCGAATTACCACAGATCGCGAAAGCGGTCGATAAAATTGCTCATGCCTTTCAAAGCGGTGGTCGACTGATTTATATGGGCGCAGGCACCAGTGGGCGATTAGGAGTGCTAGACGCATCAGAATGCCCACCGACTTTCGGTGTTTCGGACAAAATGGTTATCGGCTTAATTGCAGGCGGACCAGAGGCGATTTTAAAAGCCAAAGAAGGTGCAGAAGACTCGCTAACTCTCGGTATTGAAGATCTGAAAGCGATTCAGTTTTCAGAAAATGATGTCGTGGTAGGTATTGCTGCGAGCGGTCGCACACCTTACGTGATTGGTGCACTCAACTATGCCAATCAGCTTGGCGCAGTAACGGTTGCATTGTCTTGTAACCCTGATTCTCCAATTGCTGAGATCGCGCAGATTGCAATTAGCCCAGTGGTTGGCCCAGAAGCGTTAACAGGATCAACACGACTCAAATCAGGTACCGCGCAAAAGCTGGTGCTTAATATGCTGACCACAGCCAGCATGATTCGCATTGGTAAGAGCTACCAAAATCTGATGGTCGACGTAAAAGCGACCAATGAAAAGTTGGTTGCTCGCGCTGCTCGTATCGTTATCCAAGCGACGGAGTGTGATAAAGCCCTTGCAGTTTCGACACTTAAAACCACCGATTATGATGTGAAGCTATCTATTTTGATGATTCTGACAGGGTTAGATTTAGAATCAGCTAAGGCTCAACTTGATCAACAAAATGGTTTTTTGAGAAAAGCGGTCGAGAATAATCAGTAATCTTAATTTGGTTTGTCGCATCTCATCTAGACAGCTACTTTAACGACATACAAAAAGACCAGTACACATGCGGCACTGGTCTTTTTATTTTCTAATCGCTAATTTGATCTTAGTAGTCGTTAGAAAACTCATCCCAGCCGCGCTGCCATTCCATACGGAAACGTTGAGCGTCTTCCGTACCAGAACACACGCCTTCATACACCTGACCAGATAAACCAATCTGATAAGCATGGTTCGGATTACAATATTCAGTCACACCTAGGTGATAACCTTCTGTGTAACTCGCTTGATCGACTGCGCCAAGCTCAGTCATCTCTGAATACGAACGCTGAGTGTGGCCTTTGATACCATCACGATAGCCAATCTCTTGCCAATTGCCTTCGGCCGCTAAATCTTGAACATTGGCGCTGCATCCTGCAAGGCTAAATGCCAAGGCGAATAGTGCGATTATTTTTTCCATTTCAGTCCTTTATATTTACCCAGCCACTTCCTGACGAAGCGTTGCCTTTGTGGCGATTCTCCGCTGAACACGTACTGATGTCCACTCATTGTCTGTTATTGTCCTCTTAAGCAAGAGAACAAACCGCTCAATCAGTTATAACACCACTTAATTAGCTATTCGACCACTCACTCTCATAGCGGAAGTTTCTTCTCATACACTCCTTTAATATACACCCTGACTTAATTAATACATTCAGGGATAACAAATTATGATGTGGTTTCTTACCTGTGTTGCAGCACTCATTGGTGGCTACTTTATTTACGGTGCCTTTATCGAGAAGATTTTCGGTATCAATGAAAAGCGTCAAACACCCGCTCACACCAAGCAAGACGGCGTGGACTTCGTTCCAATGTCGACGCCAAAGGTTTACCTAGTTCAACTGCTTAACATTGCAGGTGTAGGTCCAATCTTCGGCCCTATCATGGGTGCCCTTTACGGCCCAGCAGCAATGCTTTGGATCGTGCTAGGTTGTATCTTCGCAGGTGCCGTACACGACTACTTCTCAGGTATGTTATCTATCCGCAATGGTGGTGCTTCGGTTCCAACTATCACTGGACGTTACCTAGGCAATGGCGCAAAACACTTTATGAACATCTTTGCCATTGTTCTACTGCTTCTTGTTGGTGTGGTATTCGTTTCTGCTCCAGCAGGTATGATCACTAACCTAGTGAACGACCAAACTGATTTCGTAATGTCTACGAGCACCATGGTTGTCATCATCTTTGCTTACTACATCATCGCAACGATTGTCCCTGTCGATAAAATCATTGGTCGCTTCTACCCACTGTTCGGTGCACTGCTTATCTTTATGTCTGTTGGCCTAATCACTGCGATTGGTCTATCTGACGAGCACCAAATCATGGGTGGCTTCGAGATGAAAGACATGTTCACCAACATGAACCCTAACGATCTACCGCTTTGGCCTGCTCTATTTATTACCATCGCTTGTGGTGCTATCTCTGGCTTCCACGCAACTCAGTCTCCACTAATGGCGCGTTGCATGGAAAACGAGAAAAATGGTCGCTTCGTATTCTACGGTGCAATGATTGGTGAAGGTATCATCGCTCTAATCTGGTGTGCGCTTGCTCTGTCATTCTTCGGTTCAGTTGAGTCTTTGTCTGACGCGATTGCAAACGGCGGTCCTGGTAACGTGGTATACAGCGCTTCATTTGGCCTACTGGGTGTATTTGGCGGTATCCTTGCTTTCCTTGGCGTAGTTATCCTACCTATCACTTCTGGTGATACAGCGTTCCGTTCAAGCCGTCTTATCCTTGCTGAATACTTCAATATGGAACAGAAGACACTGCGTAACCGCCTACTGATGGCTTTACCACTGTTCGTTATCGGTGGCATCCTGACTCAAGTAGATTTCGGTATCATCTGGCGCTACTTCGGTTTTGCTAACCAATCAACAGCAGTCATGATGCTATGGACAGCTTCGGCTTACCTACTTCGTCACAATAAACTGCACTGGGTAACAACGGTTCCAGCTGTGTTCATGACATCTGTGTGCATCACATTCATCCTGAACAACAGCCAACTGGGCTTCGGTCTACCAATGCAGCTTTCAACCATCATCGGCGTGGTGAGTGCATTCGGAATTGCGGCTTACGTTATCAAAATTTCAAAAGGCAAAGGCGATATCGACCTTGCTGATGAAGAAGAAAAAGAAGCAAAAGGCGTCACCAAAACCGCCTAGTTCTTTCAGACTCTTGATAACAAGAGACACGTCTTCATAGAGAGACAAAAGAACAAGCCAAACACACTTCGCTTGCTCCCGTATCACCCAGTGATTCGTGGAAATTAAGACTAAAGCCCGTCCTCTGTGATGGGCTTTACTGTATCTCAGCATTGAGAAGCAATCGTCACTGGATATAACCAACGAAAACACAAGCAAAGCTACCGTTACTACGCAATGAGCTTTACACTTAACCAGCGTCTCAATAGGTGAAAATATGGAACTCATTCTCTCTCTGCTGCAACAAACCTGTGTCTACTTAGTGATTGCTTACATGCTCAGCAAGACTCCACTGATTCTTCCTTTGTTGAGCATCTCTTCACGCTTAAGTCATAAAATCAGCTGCTACGTTCTGTTTTCCCTATTCTGTATTATGGGCACCTATTTTGGACTGCAGATTAATGACGCGATAGCCAATACGCGCGCGATGGGTGCGGTCATGGGTGGTCTATTTGGCGGCCCTGTCGTTGGCTTTGCCGTCGGCTTTACTGGCGGTATTCACCGTTACTCATTAGGCGGCTTCACAGACTTGGCTTGTGCTATTTCCACCACAGCAGAAGGCTTGATTGGCGGCCTATTGCACGTTTACTTGGTTAGAAAGAACAAAGCCAGCCAACTGTTTAATCCATTGGTGGTTTTCTCGGTAACCTTGTTTGCAGAGATTATTCAGATGCTAATTCTGTTAGCGGTCGCGAAACCATTCGAGCAGTCCTATGCTCTGGTTTCTGATATTGCCGCGCCAATGATCATTGCTAACTCGGTCGGTGCGGCGCTGTTCATGAGCATCATCCAAGATCGGAAAACCATCTTCGAGAAGTATTCGGCAACTTTCTCACGCCGCGCATTAACCATCGCCGAGCGTTCAGTGGGTATTTTGCATGGAGGATTCAATTCGGATAACGCGCAAAAAATCGTGCGGATCATTTACGAAGAGACCAATGTTGGTGCGGTGGCGATCACCGACCGAGAAAAAATCCTCGCGTTCATCGGCATTGGTGATGAACACCATATTCCGAACACGCCGATTTCATCGCAGAGCACGCTCACTTCGATGGAACAGAACGACATCATCTACCTTGATGGCAAAGAGAATCCGTACCAATGCTCCCTTTCGCAAGATTGTAAGTTAGGCTCCGCGCTAATTATCCCGTTAAGAGCAGGAAACGAAGTCATCGGAACCATCAAACTGTATGAGCCAAAGCTGAAACTATTCTCGACCATCAATATGTCGATGGGTGAAGGTATCGCTCAGCTATTGTCGAGCCAGATCCTGTTTAGTAATTATCAACAACAGCAAACGCTGCTCACCCAAGCGGAAATCAAACTGCTGCATGCACAGGTGAACCCACACTTCTTGTTTAATGCACTTAACACCATCAGTGCCGTTACACGTCGTGATCCTGATAAAGCACGTGAGCTCATTCAACATCTGTCTCACTTCTTTAGAAGTAACCTGAAGCAGAACATCAACACTGTAAAACTCAAAGACGAACTAGCACACGTTAATGCGTATCTAACCATAGAGAAGGCACGCTTTACCGATCGATTAGAAGTGGAATGGGATATTGACCCACAACTGTATGAGTCGCAGCTGCCAAGCTTTACCCTACAACCGCTAGTAGAAAATGCCATCAAACATGGGATTTCTAACATGCTGGAAGGTGGCAAAGTGAAGATCTATAGCGAGGCTTTCAAGGGTGGGGTTAAGTTGACAGTTGAAGACAACGCGGGAAATTATCAAAAGCCATCGAAAGATCATGTTGGACTAGGCATGGAAATTGTTGATAAACGACTCACTAATTTCTTTGGACAAGATTCAGCACTAAAAATAGAATCTCAACCACAGCAATTCACTCGAATGAGCTTTATCATACCTATACTAAAATAAAGGTATTTTCGGAGACGAATCGCTCCGAGTTGAAACATTTAGAAGCAGACATTTAAAAGATAAGCGTGAATCAAGCAGGGATAGAACCAAGATGAAGATTGTAGGATGTTAAAGGCATTAGTTGTCGATGATGAGCTTTTTGCTCGCGAAGAACTGATTGAACTACTGACCGAAACAGGAGAAGTGGAAATCATCGGCCAAGCAAGTAACGCGATCGAAGGACTTAAACAGATCAATCTGCTCAAGCCTGATGTGGTGTATTTGGATATCCAAATGCCGCAGGTTACCGGAATTGAACTGTTAAGCATGCTTGATCCAGACACCATGCCTTACGTTGTATTCGTCACTGCCTACGACCAATATGCGATTCAAGCATTTGAAGATAACGCTTTTGACTACCTACTCAAGCCGGTTGAACCTTGTCGATTAAACAAGAGTGTTTGTCGTCTGAATAAGGTCATCAAGCAGAACCACAAAGCGCCGGAACAAGACATTTCTGCCATTGCTCCTTGCCGTTTAGAACAGATCCCGTGTATCGGCCATAACCGCATTGTGATCATGGCAAGCCAAACGGTCGAGTGCGCTTATTCGGATATCAGTGGTGTGCATGTTCGTAGCTCCTCACAAACGGCGACTTCACAGTTAACCCTGAAGATCCTAGAAGAAAAAACCGATTTGATCCGTTGTCATCGACAGTATTTGATCAACATAAAATCGATCCAAGAGATCAAATTATTAGAAAATGGATTAGCGGAGATCATCACGCTGACCGGTTTTGAAGTGCCTGTCAGTCGTCGCTACCTCAAGACACTAAAGGAGCTACTCGGTCTCCAGTAACCTGTTAGAAATTCGACGCCTTGTTCCAAAGCATGATCAAAAAAGCCAACGCATCAACGTTGGCTTCCTGCTGTTTACAAATCAATAGTGTTTACAAATCGATAGTGTTTGCGAATCGATAGAGTTACGAATCAATCTTGTCACAAATCAATAGCGATTAGTCGACTTGCTTAATCTGCAGCTCTTTCGGCACTTCGAAGAACATGTTCTCTTCACGACCTTGAATCTCTTCTACCTCGGTAGCACCCAGCTCACGAATACGATCTAAGATTTGGTTTACCAACTCTTCAGGAGCAGAAGCACCGGCTGTTACACCGATTTTCTTTTTGCCTTCAACCCATTCAGTTTGAATGTCTTCAGGGCAGTCGGTTAGATAACCTGGCGTGCCTAGCTTCTCAGCCAGCTCTTTTAAACGAGTTGAGTTCGATGAGTTCTTAGAACCAACAACTATCACGACATCAACATCACCGGCCATCTCACGAATTGCGTCTTGACGGTTTTGAGTCGCGTAGCAAATATCATCTTTACGTGGGCCTTGGATCTCTGGGAACACTCGACGTAGCTCTTCAATCACATCCGCCGTTTCATCAACTGACAACGTAGTTTGGCTAACATAATGCAGGTTACTTGGATCATTCACCACGAGGTTCTGTACATCCTCTGGTTTCTCAACCAAATACATACCACCCGTTTGGCTAGCGTACTGACCCATGGTGCCTTCAACCTCAGGGTGACCCGCGTGACCAATCAGAACCACTTCCATATGCTTGCGGCTCGCACGAGCAACTTCCATATGGACTTTGGTTACCAAAGGACACGTTGCATCAAATACGGTGAGTTCGCGCTCTTTCGCTTCTTTACGAACAGCTTGAGAAACACCGTGAGCAGAGAAGATCACGATGTTATCGTCTGGCACTTCACTTAACTCTTCGACAAAAATAGCACCACGTTGCTTTAGCCCTTCAACAACAAAGCGGTTGTGTACCACTTCATGACGAACATAGATCGGTGGCTGGTACATTTCGAGTGCACGCTCAACAATACTGATCGCACGATCGACACCGGCACAAAAGCCACGAGGGTTAGCTAACATTATTTTCATTTCATTGCTCATCATTTACCGCGGTACTAAAGTTGCTTCTATAGAGTTCGCTGTCAGCGAGGCTCGCATTCTACAGTGAAGCGCCTAGACAGTGAAGCTCTGGGTTACATCACAGCTGTAAGGTGATGTTATTCAACCGTCAAGATAGCGATTCTAACGTTAAGATAACTATTCTAACGCTAAGGTAGTTAGTTCACCGCTAAAATAGTTAGTCCACAGCTAAGATGTTAACGTCAAACGTAACGTCTTGGCCTGCTAATGGATGATTAAAATCAACCGTCACTGAATCACCCGCGATCTCAGTGATAATACCTGGAATTTCCACACCATCAGGACCAGAGAAAGCCATAATAGTGCCAACTTCGACTTCAGAATCGCCAACAAATTTAGCACGATCCATATGATGAATGTGATCTGGATTTGGCATACCAAACGCGTCTTGCGCCTTCAATTCGATAGACTTTTCAGTCCCCGTTTCAAGACCAATCAGGCACTGTTCAAAGTTCTCACTTAGGCTGCCATCACCCATAACGAACTTCGCAGGCTTACCCATATTTTCGGTGCTATCGGCAACTGAACCATCCTTCATTTTAATCGTAAAATGTAGAGTTACTGCTGAATCATTTTTAATTGCTGCCACGTTACTTTCCTTAGATTTCTTTATTATTTGAGGATGCGCTGTGCTTTGCTTCCTTGTTGACTGAAGCATAAAAAAAAGCGCCGCCGGAATCAACCGACAGCGCTTAGGGCTATTCTATTCTGTGAGTCATAGACTGACTTTAGGGCAATCTAATTCAAAGCGATTTAGTTAATACTCATTAATACCTGAGTCGCCTATTTGCTTTCATCTTTCTTGCGGAAACCATCTAGGATGATCATCGCAGCACCGATACAGATCCCCATATCCGCTAAGTTAAACGCAGGCCAATGGTAAGTACCCCAGTAGAAATCTAAGTAATCGACAACAAAGCCGTGTACTACTCGGTCAAATACGTTACCAACAGCACCACCAATGATGATCGCATAAGCAATGTTATTCCACTTCTCTGCCGCAGGTAGTTTACTCATCCAGTATGTCAGCATGCCCGTTACCGCAAAAGCGATACCCGTAAATAACCAACGCTGCCAGCCACTCTGATCGCTCAGAAAGCTAAATGCTGCACCATAGTTATGGACATACAAAAAGTTAAAGAATGGCAGTACCTCAATACGGTTTGCCCAGCCATAACCCATATTGTCCATGACGAACAGTTTGATGCCAATATCGGCAAGGAAGACCAACAGAGCCAGCCATAACCAACGCACACCAGATTGTTTTAACGAAACTTCACTCATTTCTATTCCTAGTATTTACGAAGCCAGTACCCATTTAATTTTCCTGTTTAAGGGATGATGAGCACTCAACTCGGTTAAACACATTTCCTATAATTAAAAATAACCCCAGTTGATACTGGGGCTATGATTTTTACAAAAAGTTCAGTCTTTCTCTGAGTCGTTATGCGTATTTACGCACTTCGCCTTCACCGTCGATGTTCGACACACAACGACCACAAATTTTCTCGTGACCTTCGATTGTGCCTACATCTGGAGTGTGGTGCCAGCAACGGTCACACTTCTCAGCTTCAGTTGCTGCGACTTCAACGTATAAACCTGCAACGTCTGTCGCTTGAGCTGTATCAGACTTGTCGCTAAGCGGCTTAACAACAGCAGCAGAGGTGATAAGTACGAAACGTAGCTCATCTTCTAGCTTGTTGATTTTAGCAGCCAGTGCGTCGTCAGCGTATAGAGTCACTTCAGCCTGCAATGCACCACCGATCGTTTTCTCTTTACGAGCATCTTCAAGAAGCTTGTTCACTGCGCCACGAACTGACTGGATTTCAGTCCAGAATTCGTTGCTTAGCTCTTCGTCGTCAGCAAGACCAAATAGGCCTTCGAACCACTCGCCAGTAAATACAAACGTGTCGCGCTCGCCAGGCATCTCGTTCCAGATTTCATCTGCAGTGAACGACATGATAGGCGCCATCCAACGAACTAGAGCTTCTACGATGTAGTAAAGCGCCGTTTGACAGCTACGTTGAGCATGGCTGCCCTGTTTCGCTGTGTACTGACGGTCTTTAATTACGTCTAGGTAGAAAGAACCCATTTCGATAGAACAGAACTGCATTAGACGTTGAGTCACACCGTGAGTGTTGTACTCACCGTATGCTTTAACGATCTCTTCTTGTGCAGCTTGAGCACGGCCAACAGCCCAGCGATCAAGTGCGACCATTTCTTCAGCAGGTACTAGGTCAGTTTCAGGGTTGAAACCGTTCAAGTTCGCTAGGAAGAAACGAGCCGTGTTACGAATACGACGGTATGCATCAGCAGAACGCTTAAGGATCTCGTCAGAAACCGCAACTTCGTTAGTGTAATCCGTAGAAGCAACCCATAGACGTAGGATATCTGCGCCTAGCTTGTTGGTTACATCTTTAGGAGCAACAACGTTACCGATAGATTTAGACATCTTACGGCCGTTACCATCAACCACGAAACCGTGCGTTAGCACTTGCTTGTATGGTGCTTCGTCTTTCATCGCGATAGATGAAATCAAAGATGACTGGAACCAGCCACGGTGTTGGTCAGAACCTTCAAGGTACAGATCAGCACTGTGCGTTCTTTCTTCATTCGGGAAGTTGTACTCTTCACGAGAATCCACAACAGAGAAGTGCGTTACACCTGAGTCGAACCATACGTCTAACGTATCAAGTACTTTCTCGTACTTGTCAGCGTCTTCAGCACCCATAAGTTCAGCAGCATCTACATCCCACCAAGCTTGAATGCCTTTTTCTTCCACAAGCTTCGCTACTTTTTCAATAAGAGCTGGGCTATCTGGGTGAAGCTCTGATGTTTCTTTATGAACGAACAGAGCAATTGGCACACCCCAAGTACGTTGACGAGAGATACACCACTCAGGGCGACCTTCGATCATACCTTCGATACGGCTTTGACCCCATTCTGGCATCCATTCAACACTCTTCGTTGACTCTAGTGCTTTTGCACGTAGGCCAGCTTGATCCATAGAGATGAACCACTGCGGTGTTGCACGGAAGATGATTGGAGTTTTATGTCTCCAACAGTGTGGGTAGCTGTGCTCGTAAGCGTGGTGATGCAGTAGTGCACCTTTCTCTTTTAGAACTTCTAAAACAGAATCGTTCGCTTTGAATACATGCTGACCAGCAAATAGCTCAGTATCTGGCAGGTAAACGCCGTTTGAGCCTACTGGGTTAGCGATTTCTAGGTCGTACTTCTTACCAACCACGAAATCCTCTTGACCATGACCAGGCGCAGTGTGAACCACACCAGTACCTGAATCCGTTGTAACGTGGTCGCCAAGAACAGCAGGAACAGTAAAGTCGTAGAACGGGTGGTTGAACTGAGAAAGCTCAAGATCAGCACCAGTCGCAAAACCAAGGTTATGGAAGTGCTCGATACCTGTACGATCCGTTACGTCTTTTGCTAGTTCAGAAGCAACAACGATACGTTGAGCTGGCTGTTCGCCATTCGCTTCAACTTGGATAAGTACGTATTCAAGATCATCACGTAGACATACTGCGCGGTTAGCAGGCAGAGTCCACGGTGTTGTCGTCCAGATAACGATAGAGATTTCGCCCTGACCCGCGTGACCTTCCGCTAGAGTAAACTTCTCTAGAAGCGCCGCTTCGTCAGCTGCTGTAAATTTCACATCGATAGATGGAGAAACTTTATCTTTATATTCAACTTCAGCTTCAGCCAAAGCAGAACCACAGTCAGTACACCAGTGAACGGGTTTGAAACCTTTAAGAAGGTGACCTTTGTCTGCGATTTTGCCTAGAGAACGAATGATGTTCGCTTCAGTGCCGAAATCCATAGTGCGGTAAGGTTTATCCCACTCGCCCATGATACCAAGACGTTTGAAGCTCTCTTTCTGACCTTCAACTTGGCCCGCAGCGTACTTACGACACTCTTCGCGGAATTCAGCAGCCGAAATCTTCTGACCAGGCTTACCTTTCTTCTTCTCAACCATTAACTCGATTGGAAGACCGTGACAGTCCCAACCTGGGATGTACGGTGCATCAAAACCAGAAAGGGTCTTAGATTTGATAATAATGTCTTTAAGAATCTTATTCAGCGCGTGGCCAATGTGAATGTCGCCGTTCGCGTATGGAGGGCCATCATGCAGCACGAAAGATTTTTTACCTTTCTTTGCCTTACGGATTTCGCCGTAAAGATCTTCTTTGTACCAACGCTTCAGCATTTCTGGTTCACGATTTGCCAGATTGCCGCGCATTGGGAACCCTGTTTCTGGTAAGTTCAGGGTATCTTTATAATCACTCATCGATTCTTAATTCCGTTATATTGGGCGAAGTTAGACATTATGTTAATCGGTGGAATCATCCGACTAATTCTTTAGCTGAAGCAGCCACACCCTTGCGGCTTCAGCATCCAATTCTATTTGATTCTTTAGTGCGTCGAACGATTCAAATTTTATCTCGTCGCGCAGTTTGTGCAAAAGTCGTACTTCTAACTGTTTACCATATAAATTGGCTTTAAAGTCAAAAAAGTGCACTTCTAATTGCTGCCTTACACCATTAACCGTTGGTCGTTGTCCAATATTAGCAACGCCACCGACAGGAACACCGTCGATATCCAATGCTTCAACAACATACACTCCCGATACAGGAGAAACACAACGCTTTAATGGAATGTTAGCGGTAGGGAAACCGATAGTTCTCCCTAGTTTTCGACCATGAGACACACGACCACTAATACTGTAGTCACGGCCTAACATGGTAGCACTTGCAGCCAAATCATCGACCGCTAGTGCATTCCGTATCTCGGTGCTGCTTACTCGTAATTGATTTAAGCAATAGCTTTGGGTGCTTACCACCTCAAAACCATATTTTTCGCCCGCTTCTTTAAGCATCGCGAAATTACCTGTTCGACCTTTGCCAAAGCAAAAATCGTCACCAACCACCAAGAATTTCACACCAAGCTTATCAACCAAAAGATCCTTAATGAATGCTTCTGCGGATAAGCTTGCAAAATACTGATTGAAATTCACACACAACAACCGACTGATATCTAGCTTACTCAGTTGCACATATTTATCTCGTAAGCGAGTTAAACGTGCTGGCGCTTTACCTCGGGCAAACAGCTCCATAGGCTGTGGTTCAAACGTCATGACAACAGAAGGGAGCCCTAATGCTGCAGCTTGTTTAGAAACCTGACTCAGAACCTCTTGATGTCCTAAATGAACACCATCGAAGTTACCTATGGTTAATACACAGCCATGATGCTGCGCTTTAATATTGTGTATACCTCGGATCAGTTCCATTATGATCAGCTAAAACCTGTTATTTGCATCATTTATTGTGTGAAACCGACGGATTATATACTAATCAGTATTAATCTGTCGCTGCTTTTAAATGTTTTACTCGGATACCTAAAATCAGTATCGAAACAATATAAACAAAGCCACCAAGTCCAATCAAGCCTGTTAATGTCAGCGCTCTCTGGCTAAAGCTCCATTCAAGCCAATGTTGCATATTATCCAACTGCCATAAAATCGCCGCAACCATCACTACGCCTGAGATAATCAATTTGGCACTGAACAACAAGGTTGTCTTAGATAATTGATACACACCTGCAAGATGCAATCCACGATACAACAAGGCCATATTCACAAAGGCAGATAATGCCGTCGCTATCGCCAAACCAACATAACCATAGAAATACGCAAAAATCGCGTTGAACACCATGTTGGTGACCATGGCGATAATGCCGTACTTCACAGGAGTTTTAGTATCTTGGCGAGAGTAATAGCCCGGAGCTAACACTTTAATCAGCATGAAGTTAAGCAAACCCGATGCGTAAGCAACCAATGACATTGATGCCTGCTGTACATCGTGTGGCGAAAACTCACCACGCATGAAGAGCACCATCAGCATCGGCTTAGCTAAAACTATTAGGCCTAACATCGCAGGAATACCAAGCAGCAACACCATACGCACACCCCAGTCCATTGTGTGCGCAAACCCTTCACCTTGAGCTTCAACGTGTTTACGAGACAAAGCAGGAAGAATGACAGTCGCAATCGCAATACCGAATAGACCTAGTGGGAATTCAAGCAGTCGGTCTGAATAATACAACCAACTGATCGAACCGGTCGCTAGGAAGCTAGCAATAAAGGTATCAAACAATAAGTTAATTTGGCTGACAGATACACCGAACAGAGCTGGGATCATTAGCGTACGGATCTTTACAACGCCCGGATCTCTCCAGCCCCACTTCGGCTTAACCAGAACACCCGCTTTTATCAAGAAAGGCATTTGGAAAAGAAACTGGACTAAACCACCAAGAAACACACCGATTGCCAAGCCAATTTCAGGCTGTTCTAAATTAGGAGCAAGAAACCAAGCACAAGCAATGATCATTACGTTCAAGAAAACAGGTGTAAATGACGAAACCGCAAATTTACCCATGGTATTGAGGATTGCACCAGATAAGGCAACAAAGGTAATAAACCATAAATAAGGAAAGGTAATCTTGAGCATAAAGCTCGCCAGCTCAAATTTAGGGGCTGCTGGGCCGTCATTCAACCAGTCGATAAACCAACCTGCGCCAAACATCGCAGTGATCACACCCGAGCCCAAGACTCCGACAACGGTCACTATAGACACTAAAACCCCGAGCGTACCCGACACTTTAGCAATTAAATCTCGTGTCTTATCTTTATCACCTGCGGCGTGATATTCTGTTAATACAGGAACAAACGCTTGAGAAAACGCACCTTCTGCAAAAAGTCGACGTAAGAAATTAGGAATTTTATTAGCGAAGAAAAATACGTCGGCACTCGCTCCTGCTCCCATCAAATTTGCTACTACTACATCACGTACTAGCCCCAACACACGGGAAACAAAAGTCATTGCACTGACAATCAGGCCTGACTTTAATAGTCGTTTACTCACAGAAACCTCTGACACTGGTTGATTACTTTCAAGCAAGGATAAATACTATCCTGTCCTTAGAAGCATAATTATTAGCATTGGTCTAAAAATGCTGTTAGAATCCCCGCCATCTTAACCGCGATGACCTTTCCATACCAAAATTTGTTTTGGCTGAGATTGGTTTTTGCACAAATCATTTGACAATTAAGCGCCTATGAGGGATAGTCCTCGCCCTTAAATTGTCACCGAACTAAGTTTTTGGGAGTTAGACCTTGGCAAACAGTAAATCTGCTAAGAAGCGCGCTATCCAAGCTGAGAAACGTCGCCAGCACAATGCTAGCCGTCGTTCTATGATGCGCACTTACATGAAAAAAACTATTGCAGCTATTGAAGCTGGCAATAAAGAAGCTGCAACTGCTGCTCTTGTAGAAGTTACACCTCTTCTAGACCGCATGGCGACTAAAGGCCTTATTCATAAGAATAAAGCTGCACGTCATAAGTCTCGTTTCGCTGCTGCAATCAAAGCTCTTTAATAGAAATTTGATTACAACGCAAAACGAAAAAAACCGGCCTCGGCCGGTTTTTTTATATCTAAATTTTGAGTAACACAGCGATTTTTCTTGCTGAACATTACTTAGCTCACATAAAAGCACGTGGTTTGCCGGCAGATACCAGCTTACTAAAAGGCATTTGGCTAACTGACACGCATTTTCTTACTAAAAGGCATATCGCTGACCGATAGACAACTAGAAAATAAACAGACAAGAAAATAGATAAATAGATAAATAGATAGGTTGGTAAATAGGTTGGTAAATAGATAGGCACTAACATTCGACATGAAATACTGACACTTCCTTGTGTCATTCTATCACTGATAAGAAATCCCCCTCCCACCAGCAATAAGCTACTTGCAGTAAATACCATGCAGTAGGTTAATCATCGCTTTTACTTCTTCACTGCTCAATGTGTAATACACAGTTTGAGCTTCTTTGCGAGTTTCGACCAAACCATCTCTTCTCAACCAAGCAAGATGTTGAGATAAAGCAGACTGACTCAGTTCCAACTTGCCACACAACTCCCCAACTGACAGCTCAGTACCATGTAATAGGCACAAAATCTGTAAGCGACGCTCGTTGGCCATGGCTTTGAGTAGAATCACAGCTTGCGCTGAGTTCTTCTCCATCTCTTTTAAGTTCATAGTTTGGCTCCCTACAACCTTTACACCAACTACGGCTATTAGTATTTCCGGCATATGGTGGCGTTATGATAATCGATATCAATTCATTAACAAACCGCCTCACTCGAACAATTTGCTAAAATCTGCGTCACATACATTTTTTACTGCTGGATGTTGGATCATCCTCTCAGCAAATATGACGTAGTACTCCTCTTTTAATTCTTCAATACCAACCAATAATTGCAGTGATGAATCCTCTTCAACTTCAGACATATAAAGCGTAGGCGCTAAGAAGATAGCGTCATCGTGATAACGAGCAAAAGCCTTCATCAATGCCGCGTCATCAAACTCACCCAAAATATCAGGTTTAAGTCCTTGTCTATCAAACCATTGCAGCACTTTACGCCCCATCGAGGTTCGACTTCCTGGGATCAAAAGCTTTCTTTGCTCTAATACAGCCGGGAAGCTAACACCTTCAACCTTACCCGAACTGAAAAAACTCATTCCACTCTCACCTAACTTCTTACTAAACAGGCCAGGACTTTGACTCGAATCCACCGGACAGTCAGACAAGATCATATCGAGCTTATGTTGAGACAGTTGCTCAAGTAGCATTTCATGGGTCGATTCAAAGCAGCGTAAATGAATACTGTTATCTGGGGGAATAGTCGACATCAGTATCTTGCTGACAAGTCTTTTAGACAGCGCATCTGCAACACCAACATCAAACAGAATATTGGAGTGCTGGCTGTAATTCACGATATCCAGCATCTCGTAGCTCAGGCCAAACATACGGTCGGAATATTTAAAGACTAGCTGTCCAAGCTCTGTAGGCTCAACACTGCGACCATTGCGCTTGGTCAACTTGCCATCCATACGCTCTTCTAACGCTTTTATCTGACCTGTTACCGTTTGTGGTGTTAGGAATAGGGCTTCTGCTGCTTTAGTAACAGAGCCTTGCTTGCAAACCATCCAGAAGTAATAAAGGTGGTTATAGTTGAGGTGCGACATAGATGTGCCGTAATAAAAGAGTAGATACCCTTTTATATCAAATATGACACCTTCGCTCAACAAACTCGGAAAAACCTAACCAAACTAGTTATTACTACTTATTTTTTCGAAGTGTCTGATTTCATAATGTAATATTTCAGCAATTATTTTCAATTTTTCTCTAACTTTTAAGATCTATATCACCTATCTAAAATACGAATAAAACCACTTAAAAACAACAAGTTAAACCACCACCATTTCAAGGCCAAATATTTAAAGGGCAAATCATCACAAAAAAGTCTCGCCTAAACCAAAATGTAATATTACTGAAATATTTGTTCTCTAACATCACGCTCAGATTAAACAAACAGACCAAACACAGACTTAAACGGTCCAATGGAGAAAACATTATGAACCAAGCTACTACTGCAGCAGCGCCTATCTCGAGCACAACTCGTTGGCTACGCTGGGCTAACTTGGCATTCATGCTTTACCTACTATTACTTTCAGTTTCAATGGTTGGTACAGGCTTCAAATGGGCAACAGGCGAGCAAGCAAAGGTTCTTTTCGAATTTGCTTCACACCCAGTTGCAGGCTTAATGATTGGTTTAGTGGCAACAGCACTTATTCAATCATCAAGTACAGTTACTTCAATTATCGTTGGCCTTGTGGCAGGTGGTTTACCTGTTGAGCTAGCAATCCCTATGATCATGGGTGCGAACATTGGTACGACAGTAACCAATACGCTAGTTAGTCTTGGTCATGTTCGTTGTAAAGATGAGTTCAAACGTGCATTCGCAAGTGCGACGATTCACGACTTCTTTAACCTATTAGCCGTTGCTATCTTCCTACCACTAGAGATGGCGTTTGGTATTCTAGAGAAGATTTCTCACTGGTTAGTATCACCGATGCTAGCAACAGGTGATATGAGCATGGGTGGTCTTAACTTCATCAAGCCAATCACTAAACCAGTAGTCAGTGCGATTAAAGAGCCACTATCGACATTTGGCGACACTGTTGGCGGTATCATGCTTATCGTTCTAGGTATCGCGACTATCTTCGTAGCTATCACGGTAATGGGTAAGCTAATGAAGAGCCTGATGGTGGGTCGTGCTCGTGAGATTCTAAAGAATGCAATTGGTCGTGGTCCTATCCACGGTATCGCTTCTGGTTCTATCGTTACTATCCTTGTTCAGTCTTCTTCAACGACAACAAGCTTGATGGTTCCACTAGTAGGTTCAGGTGTCCTTAAAGTACGTGACGTTTACCCATTCACTCTGGGTGCAAACATCGGTACGTGTATTACCGCTCTATTAGCAGCGACAGCAGTATCTGGTGAGTTCGCAGTATTTGCACTGCAGATTGCTCTAGTACACTTGGTGTTCAACATCATGGCAACGGTATTCATCTTCGGTATTCCGTTCCTACGTGAACTACCAGTAAAAGCCGCTGATATTATTTCTGACATGGCTGTGAAGAATAAATCTGTAGTGGCTGGTTACCTTATTGCGGTATTCCTTGTACTACCTGGTACCGTGTTAGCACTGACGGCTTAATCGCTAAATAATTAGATAGCTTAACCGCTAACAAGACACATCGCTTATAACAAAGCCCGCAACCTCCTAGGTTGCGGGCTTTTTCTTTTTAAGAGCAGATGAGGGAAGCAAAAAGCAGATACGGGATGCGAGTGAACGAGTAACGAAGAGCTAAAAGAAGATACGAGATTCGGGTAGAGAGTGACGAAAAGCGACTCCCTCTCATTATCTGCGTTTGATATTCAGTAGCTTACTGACTCAAATCTAAACAATCTCACACCTAAACACCCGTCATTCCCTACAGCGAGGAACGAGCGTGATAGGGAATCTATCTAACATACAACACTCAGAGATTCCCTACCCCTTCCTTCGTCAGTCTAGGGAATGACAGGGGCTTTTGATCTTCGTATCTCGCATCTCGTTTACTCGTATCTAGCTACCCTTCGTATCCCGCATCTAAAAACGCTTACTTACCTTGCTCATTACGCAGATACATAATGGTAACCATGCCAAAGCCGATAAATTGCCATAGATACTGCCCGTCGCTTGCGCCTGTGATGGTTTGAGTGAAAGCCATACAAGAAGTCACAAATAAAGAAGCAAAGGCAGCATAGAGTAACCACGGACGCTCCTTGCCAGACATGAACTCACCTGCAAATACCGAACGGATAACCAGTAAAAACGGCACACATTGCAAAGCAATCAGAATAGGGAACATAAAATCGAATGTTGGACTCAGTAGAGCATGACCGATTTGGCTCTTATCCCAAGTTCCTACAATATAGCCTTTCCAGCCAGCCCAAGTATCACCTGAATAAGCGGTATCTGGCGTAATAAAGCCAAGCACAACGCCCATCACTTTATCGATAAAGCCATTTTTGAACCAAAAGACGAATAAGAAGATCTGAATTGGAATGATCTGAAAAGCAAACTTCTTCAACATGTGTGTACCCCAAATAATTAATGATTTGGTTACCAGTATGTGGAAGTCGATGTTTTTACGCTTGATGCAAGGCAATCGAGCCTGAGTCCAAACAATAATCAAACATGTTGAGAAGCCTGTCGGCACAAGAAAACCTTGCGGAAGAGCCGTTACTATTAGCGGTAACTCAACGTCTTCACTTCAAAGAGAATTATGTGGTTTAGGAAAGGTTTGTTTTTTATAAAGATTCAATAAGATCAAACAGTTGGCCATTATACTCTTTTTTCACTTCGGTATAGCGCTGATAGTTGTATTGCGAACCTTCTGGGTTATCCGACAGCTTGTCAGCCACACTAAGTAGATAAAAACTGATAGGGCTCGGTGTACTTTCGGCCGCATAAAAAAGGTAAGGGAAAGCTTGATTGGCATGTTGGTTGATTAACAGTGCAAGACCTAAGGTAAGGTTGGCAATATCACAACGTGGGTTCATCTCGAAGGCTTGCTTTGCCAGTTGCAGTGCATGTTCGCGATCTTCTTGCTCATGACTTTGCAAATAAGCCAAAGATTCCGAATACGACAATAAGGCATTGACCAAATAATTGTCTCTTCCTTGCTGTTGAATCGTATCCAACTGAAGTGCGATCTCTGCAAATGGCTGTCCACCTTTACCTTGGTAGAAAAGCGATATTCCCTCTGAAATAACCTTCCAATCATCGTAGTTATCAATAGAAGTCACTCGATGACTGACGACGCCGTATTCTGAACTCATTGGGGCAATAATGGCTTTAATCTCAAGAATTACATCCCCAATGGCATCAAAGAAGTTATCTTGGCTAAAGCTCTTTTCCACTTTCTGGCTTTGATTGGGCTGGCGGTTGTTTTGTATCAGCACGCTCAGTATATAATCACTGCCCTTTTGCTTGAGCCAACCTTTGAGTTCGACACCATTATTGGCAAGTGATTGCTTGCCCTGTTTCGATAGCTGAGAGAAGTGGTAACCCGATAAATTTCTCGCTGAGTTCAGCCCGTAGAATAGGTAGTTGTACACGCTTTCCGACATCTCATAATCGTCCGCAGAATCGAGTGTTATGTCATGGATATAAACGGGAATCACATCACTTTGAGGCGCAGAAATAACAGCTGTTTCATTGGTTGAGACATCAATTTGCCACGCCCAAGTTGCTATTAAGCCAACAGAGAATACTGCGGTTGTAATCAGGGCGATGGTTTTCTTTTTAGGCTTAGAAACAACTTTGGTTTCAGGTGGGGGAGTTTCTACTACGGGAGTAGTCTCAACGCTAGGCTGAATTATCTCAATATCGAACAGATAACCTTGCTTAGGAATGGTCTGAATGATGCGATACGGGCGTGACTTATCCTGAAGCTGACTGCGCAGTAAGCTGATGACCTGTCTAACCAAGTTGTCAGACACTTGAGTTCTTTGCCAGACATCAGCAGCTATCTGCTGCGTACTAACCACTTGCCCGCGCTTCTCGATGAAATAGCTGAGCAGCCTTGCTTGTAGTGGCTCTAAATGAATCTCTTCACTATCAATCACCAACTGGTTTTTATCAGGGTAGAAAGAAATAGGAAAGTCGTGTTGCAATACAAAGCAATGCGAGCGAGTCATAGTAGTTCTGTGGTTAGAAAAGACCACTCAAGATTATTGGTTTTACGAATAGTAAGCAAGCCAAGCATCAGAAATAAAAAAGGCTGCGCAGAGGCAGCCTTTCAAACAGTCAAACAGTCAAACAGTCAAACAGTCAAACAAAGCAGATTAGATTAAACCGAGAATGGGTACTTAATCGCTTCGTGGCATTCGTAGCCTTCAACCCAGAAGTCATCCATCGTCACCCACGTTTCCAAATCTTCTAGAGACTTAATCTCAGGATTGATATGGAATGTTGGCCCCGCTAAAGGCTCACGCTTCAACTGGATATCACGCATAGGTGCGAGTTGATCTTCGTAGATATGAGCATTCACAAGCTTGTGGTAAGCCACACCCGCTTTTTTGCCTGTGATTTGCGCCATGATTGCTAGGAATACATACACTTGAACCATGTTGAAGTTCAGGCCTAATGGAACATCACAAGAGCGCTGAGTACTGTTTAGGTACAAAGTGTCACCAAGTAGAGAGAAGTGGTGGCTGTACATACACGGACGTAAACACCCCATGTGGAACTCACCTGGGTTATAGAAGTTTAAGATCTCGCCGCGGTCATCAATGCCGTTCGTTAGATCATCAACAATCTTCTTCAGTTGGTCGATATGACCGCCGTCAGGTTTTGCCCATGCACGTCCTTGAACGCCATAAACACGGCCCATGTCGTCTTCACCCTTGCGGTAAGGGTTATTTAGCCATGCTTCATTCAGGTTAGAGTTCGCATCCCAAGTTTTAGTCCCTAGCTTACGAAAATCTTCAGCATTGTCGTAACCACGGATATAGCCAAGCAGCTCAGCAACTGCGGCTTTCCAAAAACTTTTACGTGTTGTTACCAGTGGGAATTGGTTATTACCTACATCATATTCAAGGTCAGCATTGATTACGGTTAGGCAGCGCTTGCCTGTGCGTTCATTTTCAATCCAAGTACCGTCATTAACGATACGCTGACAGAGATCTAAATACTGTTTCACACCAATTCCTTACTTCGTTTGTTGTGGTAATTCATCTTTGTAGTGACCACGCTTGTATGCCCAAACCATCATCAGCACACCGATGATAACCATTGGCAGTGACAAAATTTGTCCCATAGAGATAAATCCACCGAACAAACCTAGCTGAGCATCAGGTTCACGTACGTATTCAACTAGGAAGCGGAATGTACCATATCCTGCTAGGAATAACCCTGATACAGAACCAAGAGGACGAGGCTTTTTGATGAACCAGTTCAAGATGAAGAACAGTACAATACCTTCAAGCGCCATTTCATAAAGCTGAGATGGGTGACGAGGGAGTGGACCACCGTTAGGGAATACAATCGCCCATGGCACATCAGTCACACGACCCCATAGCTCACTGTTCATGAAGTTGCCCATGCGGCCCATACCTAAACCAAATGGAACCAATGGTGCAATCATGTCAGCGACACCAAAAAAGGTTCGACCGTTCTTTTTGGCATACCAAAGCATCGCGGTGATCACACCAAGCAAACCACCGTGGAAAGACATACCGCCAGTCCATACCTTAAATAGGTAGAGTGGATCATCAATGAAAAGGCCAAAGTTGTAGAAAAGTACGTAGCCAATACGACCACCAAGCACCACACCTAGAAAGCCAGCAAACAGTAGGTCTGATACTTGCTCTCGAGTCCAACCACTACCGGGTTGATCAGCTCGGCGATTTGCTAACCAAAGAGCAAACATAAAGCCGACAAGGTACATTAGGCCGTACCAACGAACTGAGATTGGTCCTAGTTCAATAAGAACAGGATCGATATTTGGGAATTCGATAAAACCCTGAGACATACTTGGCTCTCTATCTAAAATTGAATAACGGTTAACTCAACAGCTAACAGAAAAGACACTACAGCAGCATAGTGGCTGCTATAAACATTAAAAATACCGCAAAGAATTTCTTCAGCACGGGGGTTGGCAATTGAGTGGCCAGTTTAGCGCCAACTCGTGTGGTCAGTACTGAGGTACAAGATATCGCTATCAAAGCCGGTAGATAAACATAACCCAAGCTATACGCCGGAAGATCATCGACAGAAGAGCCATGCCAAATAAAGCCTAGCATTCCCGAAATCGCGATAACACAACCACATACAGAGGATGAGCCTACAGCTTTGCGCATTTCCACACCGTGATGGTTAAGGAAAGGCACCGATAAAGAACCACCACCAATACCAGCCAAGCTTGAAACCAAACCAATACCGCCACCACATAACATGGTCTTAGCTGAACCCGGCATCGACTTTTGACTCTTAGAGCGGATCGACAACAACATCTGCAACGACAATACCAAGACAATCACACCAAAGACTTTTGGCAGATATTGAGCAGGAATAACGTCGGCGACAAAAGAACCTAAGAAACCACCAATCACCACACCAGGCATCAACCACTTAACGACAAAAAGTTCCACATTACCCAATTTTAAATGGTTAATTGCAGACGATCCCGAGGTAACAATAATGGTTGATAACGAGGTAGCCAATGCCATTTGCATCGCAAACTCTTGAGGAATACCCGCTTTAGGAAGCAAAAATAGCAAGGCAGGAACGACCAGCAAACCACCGCCAATGCCTAGCAAACCCGCTAAAACACCAACAATAGCACCAAGGCCTGCTAACAAGCCTATCAGTTCATATGACACGTTAAATCCTATTTTTTACCTGCTCGAATGAAGCCTGTAAATTCACGCTCTTCGAAATAGTTCAGCATCATACTATAGATGTCACTACCATATGGTTTTGAAAGCGCTCTATTTGCCAAATCCTGTAATTCACTCAAGTTAGATTGGCGAATCAAATATTTAGTCCTCGCGACATTCGAGGTATTCATACTTAACGTCTCATACCCCAACCCAATCAGTAACAACGCGCCCATAGGATCACCGGCTAGCTCGCCACAAATACACACAGGTAATTGATGTTGCTTACAAGTATCATGAATTTGTTTTAATGCCATGATCACCGCAGGGTGCATTGATTCATAGACATCGGATACTCGTGAATTGTTCCGATCAACTGCTAATAAATATTGAGTTAAGTCGTTGGTACCGACGGAAACAAAGTCGACCTTATCAGCAATCAGCGGCAGTATGTAAAGCATTGATGGCACTTCAATCATGATACCAACGCGAGGCATGCGCACTCGGTTATCAAGCTCATGCACTTCGTCATACGCTTGTTCAATAAGTTGTAGCGCGTCATCCAGTTCCTGCGCACCAGAGATCATCGGCAACAAAATACTCAAGTTATGGCTTTCACAGCTCGCACGTAGCATGGCACGTAACTGAATAATAAAGATGTCAGGATGATCGAGCGTAAAACGAATACCACGCCAGCCAAGGAATGGGTTGTCCTCTTCGATTGGAAAATAAGGTAAAGCCTTATCGCCACCGATATCGAGTGTACGCATCACCACTTGCTTCTCAGGGTAGCTCGCGAGTACAGAACGGTATTGCTTGAATTGTTCGTCCTCTGACGGAAACCTCTGCTGCAACAAGAAAGAAATTTCGGTTCGATACAGCCCGACCCCATCAACGCCTTGGTTGATAGCGATATTGGTGTCGGCACTCAAGCCCGCATTAAGCAGGATCTCGACTTGCTGATTGTCTTGCGTTTTTGCCGGTAAATATAGTTCTCGATTGACCATCGAAGAGAGCTCACTCTCTTCTAGAATCAGCCCTTGATATTCTTTGAGCAGGTTTTGAGTCGGCTCAATAAAGATCTCGCCACTATACCCGTCAACAATCGCTTGCTTACCATTAGCTTGAGCAAGATTTAGGTTAACCCCCATAACAGAAGGAATACCCAACGCTCGAGATAAAATCGCGGCATGTGAGTTCGCCGCCCCTTCCAAAGAAATAACAGCTAAAAGTTTTTCTTTGGGAATAGAGGCCAATACCGAAGCCGTTAACTCTCGAACCACCAAAATAATTGGCTTATCTAGCGTGCGAAGTTCATGTTCAGAATTGTGAAGGAAATAGAGCAATCTTTGACCAAGCTCTCGGATGTCTTGTGCCCTCTCACGAAGGTACACGTCTGACATACGAGCAAAGCGATTCGAGTAGCTCTCAACAACCTGCCTTAATGCCCAATCGGCCTTATCGCCTTTCTGGATTTGGCTCTTAAGATCCTTACGTAACATTGGATCGTTGAGTAAGTGAGTAAACAGGTCAAAGATCGCCAACGCGTCTTTATTGATTTCACTGTCTAGGCGCTTTCGCATTCGCTTAAAGTCATTGAGAGCATTTTCGACGGCGACCGCCAGCATTTCATGCTCTCTTTCAACATTAAGAGTCGATGCTGGATAAACATCGGTGAGTTCAGGCTGAGTGTTGTCCCACCATAAATCACCAATCGCAACGCCCGATGAAGCTGCAATACCTTTAATCTTAGGTAGCTTCTGTTGCTCTAAAAGCCAATGGCCTTGAGTTTGAGCGTGCGCCACAATAACCGCAAGTTGTGCTGAGAGTGTGACAAGGAAGGATTCTTCCATCTCACTGAATAAACGAGGAGACTTCTGTTGAATGACCAATACGCCAAGCACTTGCTTGCGATGGATAATCGGAGTGCCGAGAAAAGAGTGATAAACCTTTTCTCCAAGCTCTGGAAAAAACTTATAAGCAGGGTGAGCAGACGCTTGTGCAAGGTTGATAGGTTCAGCACTTCTTTTGACAAGGCCAACCAGACCTTCGTCAAAACCAATGTGAATACTATTGCCTTTGAAGATCAGGCCTTGAGTTGCCATCAACTCAAGACGCTGCATATCATTATTTGCCAAATACACGGTGCAACATTCCGTCTGCATCGCACTGCATGTCTCTTTAACCAAAATATCAAGAGCCGTCGACACATCTTCAACTCTTGATACGTGTTCAACTATTTCCCTTAGTTGACTGAGCATGCTTAACCTCTACGCAATTTGCGTTTTCCTTTTGTTTTTCGCTCTTTAAACGGCATTGCTAAAGATGCGAATTCTTTCATCGCTCGACGGTAAACATCTCGCTTGAAAGAAACAACTTGTCGAACTGGGTACCAGTAACTCACCCAACGCCAACCATCAAACTCAGGTGTACTTCCACGCTGCATATTGATCTGCGATTCATCGCAATCTAAGCGTAAAAGGAACCACTTCTGTTTTTGTCCAATACAGACAGGTTTAGAATCCCACCGAACCAGTCGTTTGGGCAGCTTATAGCGTAACCAATGACGACTTGTCGCGACGATCTTTACATCCTTTTTAGTAAGGCCAACCTCTTCATACAACTCGCGGTACATTGCCTGTTCCGGAGTTTCACCTTCATCTATTCCCCCTTGAGGGAATTGCCATGAATGTTGCCCGTATCGTTTAGCCCAGAAGACCTGACCATGGTTGTTACAGATTACAATACCAACATTTAATCGGTAACCATCGCCATCTATCACTGGCCAACCTCTATCTAAATTTTTAATTACTCTGATTTTTCCACATATCCCCAATCGGAGCAAACTTAGTGACGTGACAAGCGCTATATTTATGAATATTAACTAAGAATATGGATAAGTTTTGCTCAAATTCTAGTTACCCACACAATAGTGAGACATAGACCACATTTATTCACCTTTTCTGTGAATAACTATGTGAAGAATTACCCGCAATCGTTTTTTTTAATCCATAGATTCATCAACACCAAAAACACCAAGCCGAACAAATATAATTTATTCCATTTAAAATCAATAAGTTAAAATTAATTTTTCATTTTCAAAAACATTAGAAAAGTAAAAGATCTTTCAAAAACAGAACGTGGTTAAAGATCAACCACTCCGATGTTTATCCACACTAGTAAGTGAAAGATTCATTTTGAACCCCATTTGGCAAGCATTTAATCCACCATAAACCCCTGTTTATTTATCCACTAAATTAATATTTCAATTAATTACCTTTATGTCCTGTGGATAACCATGAGTTTGATCCCTTTCCTAACAAGGAGATCATTTCTTAACCAGTCGTCATATGGTGATAACTTCTGGTAAAATCATTTTTTTGATCATGCCTTTTATTATGAAACCAGAACCACAAACACAACAAGAGCTGCTAGACAGAGCGTATGCTATCGCCGGAATGACCTTTAAAGAGCTCGCCGATGAAGCTGAGATGGTGATGCCAAACGACCTCAAGCGTGATAAAGGCTGGGTTGGACAGCTATTGGAATGGCACTTGGGTGCGCCCGCTGGCAGCAAGCCAGAACAAGATTTTGCCAAACTCGGTATCGAGCTTAAAAGCATCCCGATTGGCTACTCTGGAAAGCCACTCGAAACCACCTTTGTTTGTGTCGCTCCATTGATGGGCGTGCAAGGCATAACTTGGGAAACCAGTCACGTTCGAAACAAGCTGTCTAAAGTGTTGTGGATCCCTGTTGAGGGAGAAAGAGAGATCCCGCTGGCAGAAAGGCATGTTGGCTCCCCATTACTCTGGACACCAAGCCTAGCTGAAAACGAACTCCTGAAAAGAGATTGGGAAGAGCTGATGGAGTTGATCGTGTTGGGTAACGTTGAGCAGATAACAGCAAGACACGGTGAAGCACTGCATTTAAGACCAAAAGCGGCCAACAGTCGCGTGTTAACAGAAGCTTACGGTGCAAGTGGAAAACCTATCAAGACTAAGCCACGTGGTTTCTATCTACGGACTCAATTCACCCATAAATTGCTGACAATCCATTACGCATAGAGCTCTTATCTAGCATAGATGGACCAAACTATCAGTATGTTACAAACCGCCTGTCACTAGAATCAATCTCTAGCTACGAACGCTCTCTAATGAGGTTTGAGCGCCAGTTCAATATCGCAGTAGCTTTGGCTTGGCTCATTACCAAACTCGTCATAGGCGTTGTGTAAGCGAAGATACGCCTTTTCAAAACCGAGCCGGAGCAACTCTTCTTTCACTTGATCCAAGGATCCAAAGTGAAGCGGCTCACCGTCTTGCTTTACCGGTTCTAGCTTGTGTTTATATTCCACTGCTAATAGATATTCTGAGATATCGGAACAGCCAATAACGTATACCTTCGGTGTTTGATAAGAGTCTTTGTGCTCTCCATGTAACCACATGTCTAATTGATGCTTTTGCATAGCCAGCCTCCCTTGCTCTATAAAGCGTAGTAGAACTCTTTTTCTTTACTAGATAACGACTTAAAAAAGCACACATAACGGCTTAAAAAAGCAAAAAAGAGAAGCAAGTGCTTCTCTTTTTGGGCCAGTTTTAGTTCAAAAGCTTGCACTTCCGACGCCACAACCATCGCTGATATTTATCTTAAGGGGTGAAAGGCGCTATCACCCCACAAGATTACGTCGGTATTCGCGCGCTTAAGACTCGACGAAGGTGACGAACTCGACGTTCAATCGTAACGACTTCAGGTTCAGAAAAACCAATTGGTCGACCATCGGCTTCAAGGCCAATATCTCTCAATAAATGAGTATTGTTCCATGGTAGATCGTATGAACTACGACGAACTTTTCGTTGCCATTCACGTTCTTCACGACGAAGGTCTGCACGGATAAGGACTGTTGCTAGTTTTAAGTATACTGAGTGACGCATAATAACTCTCCAGTTGTAAAATAAACTGAGGAAAAATAGCGTATTAGATAGTATGAGGGCTTCTCACTTAGCTGCTATTTTTCCGCAGCCAAATAAGGGTACGGATCTATTAGTTAGGTTTATCTTGGGTGTTTCGATCGGCCATGGCTGATGTTTGTGACATAACTGTCACCATGTCAGTACACGGATCAAACGACGCGCAAATATGCTGTATAAAATCGAAATGTTTCATTTGCGCCTCCAAACTAACTAAAAAATCCAAAAAGAAATGAGATAATAAAAGCAAATAAGTCTTTGTTAAACCATTGCTTTCACGGTTAAAGTCTAACCAAGTGAGTATATTATTCAACCGATAATTGATTAACAATTTCAAAACAAATGATTCACCCAAAATATTAGTTGCATATTACTTTATATATAACATATTCACTATGATTATATAAAATCACAGAACATCTCTCTTAAAGACCGAGCCTCCAATAGCTCAATCTATCAACCTGTCAATCTGTCAATCTGTCAGCAGTCAACGATCAACGATAAGTTGTAGCAATGGATATAAAAAAACCACGCATCATGCGTGGCTCTTAGATTTACACTAACTGGATAGAATCAATGAATAGAGAGCTCTAAACAACACCTTCAGAAATCAGGCTATGTTTATTCAGCAATCGGTACATGGTTGCACGCGAAACTCCAAGCTCCTTAGCGGCCAACGATACTTGACCACCATAAGATTCCAGAACAATCAGCAACGCATCTCGCTCTGAACGCTCACGGATACTTTTGAGACTACGGCGCTCATCATTCTGTTTTGGTAAATCCAGTTGTTGATCGTCAATGATCACCGCATCCGACATCAGCACGACACGCTTAATTTGATTCATCAGCTCACGCACATTACCCGGCCAGTGATAACGATTCATCGAGCGGATAGCATCGTCTGAAAAGCTCTTCGCTTGAGCATTAAACTCTTTTGAATACTCACGTAGAAAATGATTAGCCAATACTGAAATATCACTCACTCGCTCTTTTAAGCTCGGAACGTGAATACGCAGAACATTGATGTAATGATAAAGCTCTTCATTGAAGTCGCCCTCGATCAATGCCTTTTCGATATCAGAAGAGTTCGCGGCCAGAATACGCACATCGACAGGCTTAGGACCATCCGCAGTTTCAATTTTACCTTCTTGTAAGAAACGCAGCAGGTTCAACTGCTGATTACGTGGCATCGCCAATACATCATTGAGTAAGATGGTTCCGCCGTCGGCTTCTTCCAACAGACAAGGTGCTGCAGCGGGCTGTGCAGAGATACCAAATACCTCGGCCTCTATTCTCATTTCAGACAAGGCACGACAATTGACCGTTAAAAATGGCTTTTGCGCTCGCGAAGAGTTCTGATGAATTGAGCGTGCAACCGTCTCTTTTCCTGCTCCACTCTCTCCGTAAATCAGGATACTGACATCTGTCGGCCCAATGCGCTTTACTTGGTCTCTCAAACGCTTCACAGCCACAGAGTCGCCAAGCAAACCCATATTGTTGTTGATGCCGTAGTTTGGCCATACTTTCTGCTCAAGCTTGAGCATACCCAGTTGGTGACCAATGGTACTCAATAACTGGGCATCTGGGATTGGCGCCGTGAAAAAGTCGATACAGAAGTTCACGATAAATTGGCAAATGGTATCAGAGCTCAATTGCGATTCACGAATAAAGGCGAGCCATCTTACTTGCTTGTTGTTGCTCACGAGATTAGCGATACCGTTAAGGCTAAACTCATCATGACTAAGATCCACAATGCCAATGCATGGGCCAATGTCAGCAATCAAGGCATCGGCTTTTCGTAAATCTGCACACTGGGTACATTGCCAACCCACTTGCTCTAACACTGATAACCAGGGTTCGTACGCACCACCAACGACGATAAGAGAACCTGGTAAGGAATCCATCTTAAATTGAGTTCCCATCCTTCTTCCTTATTCTATTTTTATTTAAATCAAGCTAATACGAGTCACTGCTTCATCGTTCGACAAAATGCCACGAGATCGTATTCAGCGCAGGACGTATAGTAGTGAGACTATCTTAGATTTTATGTCTCAATAGTAAGACTATGTCAGAAATAATGGTTTTTCGAATCAAGAGTGCGGTACAGGCTAGGTTTTGCAGCCTAAAAACAGAAAAAGCCACCCGAAGGTGGCTTTTTTAATTAGATGGGCTGTTACATCCCATAAGCGAGTATTACGCTTGTGGACGCATTGCCGGGAACAAGATCACGTCACGGATTGTGTGCGTATTTGTAAATAGCATCGCTAGACGATCAATACCAATACCTTGACCCGCTGTTGGCGGTAAGCCGTGCTCTAGTGCAGTAATGTAGTCTGCATCGTAGTACATCGCTTCGTCATCACCCGCGTCTTTTGCGTTAACTTGCGCTTTAAAACGCTCATCTTGGTCTTGTGCATCGTTAAGCTCAGAGAAACCATTCGCTACTTCACGACCACCGATGAAGAACTCAAAGCGGTCTGTGAAGAATGGGTTGCTGTCGCTACGACGAGCCAATGGAGAGATGTCCGCTGGGTAACCCGTGATGAATGTTGGTTGAATTAGCTGAGGCTCAGCCGTTTCACCAAAGATCTCTTCAAGAAGCTGACCACAAGTCCAGAATTTCTCAACGTACATACCCACTTCTTCTGCAATTTTAACCATCAATTCTCTGTTCTGAAGATCATCTTCAGTCAGAGCTTGAATGTTTGCATTTTCAGGCGTGTAGTGTTTGATTGCATCGAACATGCTCATGCGAGCGTAAGTGCCACCGAACTCAACCGTTTCGTCACCGTAAGGCATAGAAGTAGAACCAAGAACGTCCATCGCTGCTGTGCTTAGCATCTCTTCCGTTAGATCCATTAGATCTTTGTAGTCAGAGTACGCTTGGTAGAATTCCATCATTGTGAATTCTGGGTTGTGACGTGGAGATAGACCTTCGTTACGGAAGTTACGGTTGATCTCGAATACACGGTCAAAACCACCAACCACTAGACGCTTAAGGTAAAGCTCAGGTGCAACACGTAGGTACATGTCGATGTCTAATGCGTTGTGATGAGTGATGAATGGACGTGCCGTAGCACCGCCTGGGATCACGTGCATCATTGGCGTTTCAACTTCTAGGTAGCCTTTTGAGCTCATGAAGTTACGGATTGAAGACACAAGCTTAGAACGCACGATGAATGTGTTACGAGAATCTTCATTCACGATTAGGTCAACGTAACGCTGACGGTAACGCATCTCTTGGTCAGTTAGACCGTGGAACTTCTCTGGTAGAGGACGAAGTGCTTTAGTTAGCAATTCAAACTCTTCCATGTTCACGTAAAGGTCACCTTTACCAGATTTGTGAAGCGCACCTTTAACACCGATGATGTCACCGATATCTAGGCCTTGGTACTTCTCTTTCAGTACTTTTTGTACGTCTTTCGCTGCGTATGCTTGGATACGACCAGAAGTTTCTTGAATCGCAAGGAATGGACCACGCTTCGCCATAACACGACCAGCGATCGCAACGATGTGGTTAAGCTCTTCTAGCTCTTCCTTAGTCTTCTCACCGAATTCCGCTTGAAGATCGCCAGCTAGGTGCTCGCGACGGAAATCATTTGGGTGACCGTTCGCTTTGCAGTTCAAGCGGATGTGATCCAGCTTGCTACGGCGTTCAGCGATTAGTTTGTTCTCTTCAGGTGAAGAAGCTTCTTGTGCGTTTTCGTTTTGAACAGCATCAGTCATTAGAGATGTACCTTGCTTTTATAATTTGGACAGCTATATTTTTGAAAATATAGGCATTTTTACCAATATTATTGGTAAAGCTTAATAGTTGGTAAAGCTTACAGACCTGATTTCAGGCTAGCTTCAATAAACTTGTCTAAGTCACCGTCAAGAACCGCTTGAGTATTGCGATTTTCGATGCCGGTGCGCAAATCTTTGATACGAGAATCATCCAGTACGTAAGAGCGGATTTGACTGCCCCAACCGATGTCTGATTTCGTTTCTTCGCTCGCTTGTTTTTCAGCATTTTGTTTTTGAATCTCAAGTTCAAAAAGCTTAGCACGTAGCTGCTTCATCGCTTGGTCTTTGTTCTTATGCTGCGAACGGTCATTCTGACATTGAACCACGGTGTTGGTTGGAACGTGAGTAATACGTACCGCCGATTCCGTGGTGTTTACGTGTTGACCACCAGCGCCAGAGGCACGGTATACGTCGATACGTAAGTCAGAAGGATTAATATCGATCGTAATGTTGTCATCAATCTCTGGGTAGATAAACGCAGATGCAAATGAAGTATGACGACGGCCACTTGAATCAAATGGTGACTTACGAACTAGACGGTGAACACCTGTCTCTGTACGTAACCAACCATAAGCGTATTCACCAGAAATACGTACCGTTGCGCCTTTAAGGCCAGCAACATCACCATCAGACACTTCGATCACTTCGGTCTTGAAGCCTTTCGAATCTGCCCAACGTAAGTACATACGCAACATCATTGAAGTCCAATCTTGAGCTTCTGTACCGCCCGAGCCTGACTGTAAATCGATGTAGCAATCTGATGCGTCGTGATCGCCAGCAAACATACGACGGAATTCCAGTTTTTCTAGCTTAGCTTCTAGCTCTGCTAATTCTGGTTCGATTTCGTCAAACGTTTCTTGGTCTTCTTCTTCAACCGCGAGCTCTAATAGACCCTCAACATCCTCAACACCTTGGTCAAGTTGGTCGATCGTTTCTACTACTGCTTCCAATGCAGAACGTTCTTTACCTAGCGCTTGAGCACGCTCAGGTTCGTTCCATACATCCGGTTGTTCTAATTCTGCGTTTACTTCTTCTAGACGCTCTTTTCTAGCGTCATAGTCAAAGATACCCCCTCAGGATATTTGTGCGTTCAGACACATCCTGCAGACGGTTTTTAATAGGATTGATTTCAAACATTTTAGCTCATCATTTATGAGTAGAATTTAACCGAAGAATTGTACTCAAAAGTGTGACGGAGATACAGAATTTTTTAGCGCGGAAAGCCAAGATTCAACAACTTAATGGAATATAAAATTGACAGACAGAAAAAACACGTGAAATTTGTAAGGGAAAGAAAGAAAACAAGCCCTGTTTTTGAACAGAGCTTGTTGAATTTGGGGCTAAATGATGAACATCATTCAGTGAACGATAACGCTATTTGGCTTCAACTATTTGGCTTCAATATGGTCAACCATCAACTGCAACGATTGGTTGCCACGAAACTCGTTGATATCGAGCTTAAATGCAAGATGAACCGTTTTCACGGACGCATCTGGCCAGCGACGTAAATCAACATTGAAAGCAATACCATCAATCATCACGTTGGTTGGGTGGCCTTTGTATAGAGGTTCTAGCATCAATTTAAGGTGTTTTTCACCGACCAACTTTTGATGCAGTACTTTGAACTCACCGTCGAAGATGGGTTCAGGGAACGCTTGTCCCCAAGGACCACCAGAACGCAACGTTTCAGCGGTGTGCATTGAGAACTCTTCAGGTAACAGCTCACCATCAGACAAGATAATGCCCTTAAGTGCCGTCTCACCGAGTTCTTTACGCACAACGTCATCAAACATCTTGCTGAATCGCTCGAAGTCTTTTTCCATAATGGTCAAACCGGCCGCCATTGCGTGACCACCAAACTTCAAGATCAAGCCAGGGTTTTGAGTATCGATTCTGTCTAGCGCATCGCGCATGTGCAAACCTGGAATCGAACGACATGAACCCTTGATGCTGCCTTCACCACCATCAGCAAATGCGATCACTGGGCGGTGATATTTGTCTTTGATACGCGAAGCGAGAATACCGATTACGCCTTGGTGCCAATCACGTTGAAACAGCGCCAAACCAGAAGGCAAATCGTCTTTACCAAATTCAAGGCGCTCACAAAAAGCCATCGCTTCTTGTTTCATGCCCTCTTCGATCTCTTTACGTGTTTGGTTCAAGCCATCTAACTCGCTGGCCATTCGACGCGCGGCATGGATGTTGTTATTCATTAGCAGCTCAACACCAAACGACATATCATCCAATCGGCCAGCCGCATTGATACGTGGACCAAGCGCAAAACCAAAATCGGAGGCAACCAATCGCTTAGCGTCTCGCTTAGCAATTTCAATCAAGGCTTGAATACCCGGGCGCGCTTTGCCCGCACGAATGCGTTGTAGCCCTTGGTGCACCAAGATTCGGTTATTTTCATCAAGTGGAACCACATCCGCAACAGTACCCAGTGCCACTAGGTCAATCAGTTCCATCAACTTGGGTTCTGTCATACCGTGTTGAGCAAACCAGCCCAACTTACGCATGTAAACACACAACGCCATCATCAGATAAAAGGCGACACCAACACCCGCTAGCGCTTTTGAAGGAAATGCACAGCTTTCTAGGTTCGGATTGACCATCGCATCGGCGATTGGCAGTTCATTACCCGGCAAGTGATGATCAGTAACCAGAACGTCTAGCCCTTTCTCTTTAGCGAAACGGACACCGTCAATCGAAGAGACGCCATTGTCGACTGTCATGATCACTTCAGCACCAAGTTCGATCGCCTGTTCGACAACCTCAGGGCTCAAGCCATAACCATCTTCAAAACGGTTTGGTACTAGATAATCAACGTTAGAGCTGCCCAACATACGCAGAGCAAGCACAGACAACGCCGAACTGGTTGCGCCATCGGCATCAAAGTCACCAACAATGATGATGCGTTTTTGCTGCTGAATGGCTTTGAACAACAATTCAACCGCAGCATCAATGCCGCCCAGTTTTTGATAAGAGTGCAAGCCTTTCGCTGCTGTCTCTAGTTGGTCAGCACTGTCGATTCCGCGACTCACATAAATGCGCTTTAACAAGTCAGGTAAGTGAGCAGGTAAGACTGAAGTGTCGACCTCAGGACGGCGTTGGATCTCTATCATATAAAAATGGGCCTGATATTAATCAGGCCACTCCTTAAATCAAAAACATGGGGGATAAATTGGCAATACAGAAACGATATTATTGCTCTAAACGTTGAAGAAGTTGTGCTGGCGGTAAGTAACCACTCACCAACTCACCGCTTGCTAGTACGATAGCAGGTGTGCCATTGATGCCAAGCTCACGACCCAATTGGTATTGTTTGGCGATGATCTGCTTCTGCTCTGCTAGGTCTTTACCAGACGCTGGCATTTGACGGTTTACTTTAGCATCGTGCATGGCTGTTTTTGGATCATCTGAAGCCCAGATTGCCGCCATTTGATCGGCAACTTGTCCTGTCGCACCTTGGCGTGGGTAAGCCATGTAACGAACGGTAATACCTAGATCGTTATAGCCTTGCATTTGGCTGTGCAGACGAACACAGTAGCCACAGGTAATGTCAGTAAATACCGTCACAACATACTTTTCGTTATCAGCTTTATATTCGATAACCGTATCCGACATCGCCGCCACCTTTTCAGCATTAAGTGGAGCTTGACGCTCAGCCAAAACGTCACTGAATTTGCCGTTATCATCCAGAGAGTAAAGAGTGCCGGCTAGAAAGTGATCGCCCTCTGGAGAAGAAAAGATAATGCCACTGTTAGTTTGAATCTCTAATAGGCCATCAATGTCTGAAGGAACGATCTTCTCTACCTTGATACCGATTTTTTCAAAACGCTTAGTTAACGCTGCTGTATCAATAACTTGAGCTGGAGCAACTTCTACGGCTGTTGATGTTTGTTCTACTTTCGCTTCTGATGCATTACATGCAGTAATCATGAGAGGAAGCACTAATAGAGGAAGACGGCGTAATACGCTCATTAAGTTCACCTTAAAAATAAATGGATTTAAGCACGTGGGTGATGCTGCGCGTGAATTTGCTTCAGCCTTTCGGTCGCCACGTGAGTATAAATTTGGGTTGTCGATAAGTCACTATGCCCAAGCAACATCTGTACGACCCTGAGATCTGCGCCATAGTTCAGTAAATGAGTCGCAAAAGCGTGTCTTAATACGTGTGGTGACAATAGCTCTGTATCTATACCAGCAACAACCGAGTAATGCTTAATACGATACCAGAACGTCTGACGGGTCATTTGCTTGGCGCGTTTACTCGGAAAAACCACATCAGAACTGTTTTCGCCGAGCAGTTGTGGCCGACCTTGTTCAATAAAAGTCTCAATCCAGTCCACGGCATTTTCGCCCATTGGCACCAAGCGCTCTTTACCGCCTTTACCAATAACACGCACCACGCCTTGTCTTAGGCTGATATTTTCCATGGTCAAACTGACTAACTCGGTAACACGAAGACCAGTTGCATATAATAACTCAAGCATCGCTTTATCGCGAAGCTCAATAGGGTCATTGGGATCAGGAGCCTCTAGCAATGCATTAACTTGCTCTTCACTCAAATCTTTTGGCAAGCGCTGTGGCAGCTTAGGGCTGATCAACAATGCACTCGGATCATCGCCTCTCACTTTCTCGCGGTGCAAGTATTGGAACAAGCGACGAATCGCCGACAACATGCGAGCACGGGAAGTCTGCTTAAAATCGGCGTCGGCTAACCAGCCTTGATAATCCTGCAACCCTGAAAGGCTAATAAAGTCGAGGCGGTAATTGTTCTTTTCCATCCACGTTAGAAGCTTGGACAAATCGGTACGATATGAGACAAGCGTATTCTCCGATAACCCTCGCTCCATCCACATAGCATCTAAAAACTGCTCAACGAGACCGTGGTCTGCGCTCTGCCCTTGAGGCGACTGCATAGTGTTACTCACAATATTGGAAACTATTTTGAGAGTATGTCAGAGCAAATATGAATGCCATAAAAATTACGACTTGAGCGGATAATCGCTGCAATCGAAGTCGATTTATGGTTAGAATTCGCCATCTGAAATTAAAATCGAACGTTTGCTATGAAAATTGGTTTATTTTACGGCTCAACCACCTGCTATACCGAAATGGCAGCAGAGAAAATTCGCGGCATTATTGGTGAAGACCTAGTTGATATCCATAACGTGAAAGAAACCCCTCTTTCTTTTATGGCGGACTACGACCTTTTACTGCTTGGTATCTCAACGTGGGATTTCGGTGAAATTCAAGAAGACTGGAATGAGTTGTGGGAAGACATCGCAACAACGCCAATGAAAGGTAAGGTGGTTGCTCTGTTTGGCCTAGGTGACCAAGAGGGCTACGGTGAATGGTTCCTAGATGCGATGGGTCTATTGCATGATGAATTGAAAACCGCAGGCGCTGAGTTTGTCGGCTTCTGGCCAAACGATGACAGCTACGAATTCGAAGCATCTAAAGCATTAACAGAAGACAAGTCTCAGTTTGTTGGTTTGGCTCTGGATGAAGATTCACAGTACGAACTCAGCGACGAACGTATCGCAACTTGGGTTGAACAAGTCCTCGTCGAGTACAGCGAAAAGCTATAAGTTCTGCTTCCTTAGAGTTCAGAGCTAAGAACTAAGAACTAAGGGCTAAGAACTAAGAACTAAGAGCTTCAGGCAGAAAAAACATCATCGATTAGATACAAAAAGGCCTCATTACTGCGAAGTAATGAGGCCTTTTCTATTTCATCTCGAAGGACAATCTAATCTCAACGGAAGATTAAACGGTCTCTTCAGCCATCTCTTGTTCTGTTGCTTTACCAACAAAGAACATGCAGATGATTGCTGCAGCAGTTGGAAGTAACCAACCCATACCGATCTCGAACAATGGCAGCATCTTAAGTGCAGACACATCTACACCCGCTACTTTAGCGCCATCAATAAGAGCAAACAGTAGAGACACTAATACAACCACACGGTAAGCGGCTTTTGGATTAGGGAAACGGCTACGCAAGAACGTCAGAGCAACCAACGCGATAGCGACTGGGTACAATGCAAACAGTACTGGAACAGACAGAGAAATCAGTTGAGAAAGGCCAACATTCGCTACGGTTGCACAAGCTACACCGTTGATGATTACCCAAGTCTTGTAAGACAGAGGCGTTAGCGAGCTGAAGTAATCAGAACATGCTGAAACAAGGCCAATCGCCGTTGTTAGACACGCCAGTAATACGATCACTGAAAGCACTAGCTGACCTGATGGGCCAAACAGTGATTGAACGTAAAGGCTTAAGATAGCACCGCCATTGTCCGCACCCGCTGCGACTGTTGCGCTTGTTGCGCCCAAGAAGAACAGAGAGATATAAACAAACGCTAGACCAGCCGCGGCAATACAACCTGCGCTGATAAGGTACTTAGTCGTCGCTGCACGATCAGTAATGCCCTTGCTGCGAATCGCATCAACAATCAGCATACCAAACATCAATGAAGCAAACGTATCCATGGTGTTGTAGCCTTCAAGGAAACCTTTGGTCAGTGGCTGAGTAATGTACTCACCGTGAGCCGCAAGAATGTCGCCTTGTGGGTTAACGAACACAGCAACTGCCAGTACAACCAAACCAACAAATAGTGCAGGTGTCAGTACCTTACCGATTACGTCGATAAGCTTACCTTGCGACCATGAGAAGAACATCGCTACCACAAAAAATGCAATCGAAAAAAGAGTGAGGTGAGCTTGAGAGGCATCGATGAAGAACGGTTTCACCGCCATCTCATAAGCAACAAGGCCGGTACGTGGCGCAGCAAATGCAGGACCGATGATGATAAAGATCAGCACAGCCATGATAGTTGCAGCTCGCTTTGGAAGATCTTTGGTTAGATGACCCCAAGAGCCACCAGCCACTGCAACTGCGACGATAGTGATTAACGGCAGACCAACGGCGGTCAGCAGGAAACCAGACATCGCTGGAAGAAAGTGGTCACCAGCTAATTGGCCAGCAAGAGGTGGGAAGATGATGTTACCCGCACCTAAGAAAAACGCAAAAAGCATAAAGCCCAATGCCATTATATCTGTTAGTTTTAGACTCTGTTTCACAGATAATCCTTAATTATATTTATGAATTTATGTTGTGCTTACGTGAATGTTACAGCTAGAAGCTGCCAATCAATCTATAAAATAGTCGCGCATAATGACGAAACACTTGGCTAGCTGCAAGTCACCACAAAAAAACACCATATAAATTTGCATTTGAGAACCAAAAGCAGTGGATTCCACTAGATATGGAAATATTGCCATAATTATAAGCTAACCATAATTAACAACAATGAACTCTCAAATAGAACATTGAGCCATACAATTAATTAACATTAGAGCTAATCACTTAAAATATATCGATATCCAGAACATTCATGAAAGATAAAAAAACCGAAACCAAAAGCTTCAATTTCAAAAAATTCTCGATTTACGGAGGACAAAGCGGCATGCCCGTCAGTACCGATGGCGTGTTACTTGGCGCGTGGGTAAGCCTGCCACAAAGATCATGTGTACTCGATATTGGAACAGGAACAGGTCTGTTGGCCTTGATGGCTGTGCAGCGTTTTGAGGATGCTTCAATCTCTGCGATAGATATTGATCAGCACGCCATTGATGCTGCCACAGTCAATATTGAGCAGTCGCCTTGGCAAGATCGCATCTCCCTTCATCATGGCAGCGTGTTAACCACGGATTTCTCGCAACGATTTGATGCAATAATTTGTAATCCGCCCTACTTCAACTCTGGAGAGCAGGCACAGCAAAGCCAGAGAGCCACCGCGAGGCACACCAATAGCTTGGATCACCTTGAGCTTGCTCAGCGTTGTTTCGAGATAACGACGGATGCCGCCACAGCCAGTTTTATACTGCCGACGACCGAGGGAGAAGGCTTCATCAAGCTTGCCCAACAATGTGGTTGGTACCTAGCAAAGCGCCTTGATGTGAAAACAACAGACAGAAAATCGGCAATTCGAGTCCTGTTTGAATTGTCTAAAGATCCTGTTTGTGAGCAAGATTTGCAGCGTGAATCGCTTACGATCCATCACGATGGCGGTTATAGCGAGGCATTTATTGCCCTTACTAAAGATTTTTATCTCAAGATGTAGCAAATACCATGTGATCCTAATCACTAATGCTTCTATAATGTCCGACTACTCTTTTTTATCGTCTGCTTTTTGAGGCAGAAACATTTATTGCTTGTGGAGAAACAACAGTGATCAGAACCTTTGCAGAACTCGATCTAAACCAAGAGCTGCTTAAAGCAATTGACGAAATGGGCTACGAACGCCCAACACAGATACAAGCTGAAGCAATCCCGCAAGCGTTAGATGGAAGAGACGTTTTGGCTTCTGCGCCAACAGGTACTGGTAAAACAGCATCATTTGTATTGCCAGCACTGCAATACCTACTGGATTTCCCACGTAAGAAATCTGGCCCTGCACGTATGCTTATCCTAACGCCAACGCGTGAACTAGCAATGCAGATCACCGAACAAGCACGTGAGCTTGCTAAATACACCAGCCTGAACATCTTTACGATCACGGGCGGTGTGATGTACCAAGAGCACGCTGACATCTTAAGTACAACCCAAGATATCGTGGTGGCAACACCCGGTCGTCTGATGGAATACATTGAAGGTGAGCGTTTTGACTGTCGTGCGATTGAATGGTTAGTTCTGGATGAAGCAGACCGTATGCTAGACATGGGCTTTGGCCCTGTTGTTGACCGTCTGTCTGCAGAGTGTCGCTGGCGTAAACAAACTTTACTTTTCTCAGCAACACTAGAAGGTAAAGGCATTGAAGGTTTCACTGAAGATCTACTGAAAAACCCAGCAGAGATCGATGCTAAATCATCACTGCGTGAACGTAAGAAGATCACTCAATGGTATCACCGCGCCGATTCAGCTAAGCACAAGCTTAATATCCTAAAACATATCATCACAGAGCAAGCTGAACGCAGCATCATCTTCTTGAAGACGCGTGATCGCCTAGGTGAGCTACGAGCTCAACTAGAAAGTGCACAGATTCCATGTGTGTGGATTCAAGGTGAAATGCCTCAAGATCGTCGTAACAACGCGATTTCTCGTTTCCGCGATGGTTCTATCAACGTACTGCTGGCAACTGACGTCGCAGCTCGTGGTATCGATCTTCCAGATGTGAGCCACGTTATTAACTACGACATGCCGCGTACAGCAGATGTCTACCTTCACCGTATCGGCCGTACGGCTCGTGCAGGTAAGAAAGGTAACGCGGTTTCTATCATTGAAGCGCACGATCAGCTAATGATTGAACGTGTGGCTCGTTACACTGAAGATGCGATCAAAGAACGCTTCATCGAAGGCATGCGCCCAACACATAAGAAAGCCGCGGTAACGAAGAAGAAGAAACCGAAGAAAGAAGACAAGAAAGCGGTAGCGAAGCAAAAAATTGCTAAGAAAAAGAAAATCGCTAAGAAAAAGAAAGCCGTTAAGAACAAGTAATCTAACCGCCTTTCAATGATTCAATAAAAAGCCCCATGCAGTTATCTGCATGGGGCTTTTCTTTGTCTGGTTTATTATTGTCTGGCTCGTTATTAGGCTAAATAACTAGGCCTCTAATTTCAAACTCAAACTCAAACTCAAACCGAGAGTAACTAATTAACAAGAGTGACAAATTAACCAAGAGTGACTAGTTTTGCTCTTCACGCTTGAAGACGAGCTCTTTCGCGTTCGACTCTTCTTCCACGAAGTAGTAACCCGCGGTATCAAACTTGGTCAGCGCTTCCACTGAATCGATTTTGTTCTCAATGATGTAGCGAGCCATCATGCCACGCGCTTTCTTCGCGTAAAAGCTGATCACCTTGTACTGGCCATTCTTGCAGTCTTTAAACACTGGCGTGATGATTTGACCATCAAGGCTCTTCGGCTTCACCGCTTTAAAGTATTCGTTCGATGCAAGGTTGATCAATACATTGTCGCCTTGAGCATTCAACGCTTCATTCAGCTTATCAGTGATGATGTTGCCCCAGAACTGGTACAAGTTAGTGCCACGCTCATTAGCTAAGCGTGTGCCCATCTCTAGGCGGTAAGGCTGCATCAGATCTAACGGCTTAAGCAAGCCATATAACCCAGAAAGCATACGCAGGTGATTCTGTGCGTAGTCAAAATCATCGTCCGACAGTGTTTCAGCATCTAGGCCAGTGTACACATCGCCCTTAAAGGCTAGAATTGCTTGGCGTGCGTTGTCTTGGGTAAAGGTCTCGCTCCATTGCTCAAAGCGCGCTACGTTCAGCCCAGCAATCTTATCGCTTACTTTCATCAGAGCTGAAACATCAGCAGGTGTCAGCTTGCGGCACTCTTCAATAAGCTCTGCAGAGTGTTCAACAAACTCTGGCTGGCTGAAGCGCTCAGTCGCTAATGGTGATTCGTAATCTAATGTCTTGGCTGGAGAAACGACAACTAACATAACTTTACCCTAATCGGTTATCTAACTGGATGCAGCTAGAGTATAGAAAAAACATCAACTTGTCTTTATGACTCTTCCTATTACTTTGATAGACAGATCTAGCTGTAAGTCGCTGACAAAGAAGAATCGCTTGCAAAGAAAAGGTCGCTTGCAAAGAAAAGATCGCAGACAAAGCAAAAATCACTCACCAAGAAAAACTGCAGGCAGATAGAAATTGTAAACAGATAGAAATCGCAGGCAAAGAAAAAGGCTAAGGTCGAAACCTTAGCCTTTCTAATGATTTTAGGATGAGTGATGAATCACTCCAACAAGATTACTTCTTCTTGTTGTTAACCCAAATACCATCTTCCAATTGAGCTTTAAGCTCTGGGAAATCATCCGCATCGAACGTTGGTACTTTACCCGCGTCTAATTGACGGTTGTAGTCTTTCGCTAGCTTAATCACGATACCCGATAGCAAGATGATCGCTACCAAATTCACAATCGCCATTAGGCCCATCGATACGTCAGCCAATGCCCATACCGTTGGCAGTGTCGCGAGAGAACCGAACATAACCATACCCAGTACAACGATACGGAACAGCACTAGGCCCTTCTTGTTGTTGTGCTCTAGGAAGATAAGGTTCGTTTCAGCGTACGAGTAGTTTGCAATGATTGAAGTGAAAGCGAAGAAGAAAATCGCTACCGCTACAAAGATGCCACCCCATTCGCCTACTTGTGCCGTTAGTGCACGTTGCGTTAGTTCGATACCCGTCACTTCACCGTGTGGTACATACTCACCAGACATCAGGATGATGGCTACTGTTGCAGAACAGATAACAATCGTGTCCATGAACACGCCTAGCATTTGCACATAACCTTGTGATGCTGGGTGTGGTGGGTAAGGCGTAGCAGAAGCTGCTGCGTTTGGCGCAGAACCCATACCCGCTTCGTTCGAGAACAAACCACGTTTGATGCCGTTAATCATCGCTTGTGCGATCGCGTAACCTAGGCCACCCGCTGCTGCTTCTTGCAGACCGAATGCACTCTTGAAGATAAGAGCCAGAACTTCAGGCACTTTCTCAATGTTCATTAGCATTACGTAGATAGCGATAGCTAAGTAAGCCAGTGCCATGATTGGAACAATGATTTCTGCAGTGCGGGCAATCTTACGGATACCACCGAAGATAACGAATGCAGAGATAATTACGATACCAACACCAACGTAGCCACGCTCAAAGTCGAATGCCGTGTTCATTGCACTTGCAATCGCGTTCGCTTGAACCGCGTTGAATACTAGACCAAATGCGATGATTAGGAAGATAGAGAATAGAACCCCCATCCAACGCATACCTAGGCCTTTCTCCATGTAGTATGCAGGGCCGCCACGGTAGTTACCGTCGTTATCACGCGTTTTGTATAGCTGTGCTAGTGTGCTTTCAGCAAATGATGTTGCCATACCTAGCATGGCGATTAGCCACATCCAGAAGATAGCACCAGGGCCACCGGCGGTTAATGCCACAGCAACACCTGCCATGTTACCTGTACCTACACGAGCAGCAAGACTAGTACAAAGAGCTTGGAAAGAAGAGATACCAGCACTGTCTGCTTTACGGCTGTTTCTAAGAACAGAGAACATGTGGCCGAAATGGCGGAATTGAATGAAGCCTAGTCGTACAGTGAAGTAGATACCCACACCAACGAGTAAGTAAACTAAGATAGATCCCCAAAGGAGATCGTTCATCAAATTGATTAAGTCTGTCACGTGAACCTCGTAATTGAGTTTAAGCACCGATCTTGCTTCCGAGCCTTCCTCTAGATCACCTATGCCAGTGTCAATAGTTGTGTCGGCATTAGATTTATATTTATTTGTTGCGATCTAGATTGTAAATGTCGCTTCATGCATCCATTTTACGTATCAGTGTATTTTTTGACGGGCGGATAATGCAGCGAGATGGCCTAAAAATCAATATGCAAATACATTTATATTAAAATGACATTTCACTAATAACACACCTTTTGTTAACACAATTTTCAACAATACAGCCCAATAAAAGTCACATTATCGGGACATAATATCAACAACAACTAAGGCACCACCAAAACAAGAACGACATCCTATAAAGATGACGTCAGCCTAGGTTTTACAAGGTATAGTGAAGATCTGTATTTTTTTCTAGGGCAATGAGAACCCGCTATCGCACGGCGCAATACGCACTTAAATGCAGTGTAGTAAAAATACCATTCCATTCGCACAATGAATTAACATTCCATAACCCCTAATTTAATCGTTTACTTAGGTTTGTTTGCTTGTTTTTTGTACATAAAAATCCCCACAATGTGTGAGCATGCATAAGAAAACAGAACAAAACCTTCATAGATTTGAAACAAATGAGAAACAAATCAAGGTTATTGTGAACCTAAATATGATATTTAATGGTTCGTAAGAACGATTCCCACGGAAGGAGATATGGCTTATGGATAGCTTTCAATTCGATGAACTATCAGAACTAGAAATGCCTCGTGCAACTCAAAAAACTCGCTCGAAACCACTCAAGCGTAAATGGCGTGAAATCGAGGCAATCAACGATCGTAGACAGCTTGAGAAAGAGCTCAGAGAGATGAATCTCGGTCTCGATTTTAGCCTTGATGATATAAAGCTTTAATCTGCACGACAATAAATCAGATAGCAAAGGGCACCTATACAGGTGCCTTTTTTATTGTATGAAACCACTCTTCGATTTAGAGCACAATTTGAAAGCGAGCGTCTTAATAGAGAGCGCCTAATAATAGCAGCGTTTCAATACGACAACGGGCTACACGCACTCTTGCTCATTCTGTCGAACACGAGCCGCAAGTTGGCGGTACTGATCGGCAATTGTCTCTCCAAAGACAGGGTCGTCTTCCGGTTGAAGCCATTGAGACTCTACTTCTTGCCAATCTTTGACCGTGAATGCCTTCACAATCATCGGTAGCACATGCTTCTCTTCATATTCCATGTGCTTTCGTTGAGCTTTAACAAAGGCTTCAAGCTGCTCAATAAAGACTTGCTGAGGAACAACCGCATCTTGGAGGATCATATCGACCACACCTAAAAAGTCCGCGGTTTTCTCAGAAAGCAATTGATGTTCCAGCTCCAAGTCTTCAATCATTTGATCGCTGCCATATTGCTTGAGGTAGTAACGATAAATAACGTCTTCTTTCGGGTGATGCACCTTATCTGAATGGTTCATGAGATAATGAACCACCTCTGCGATCAAGCTATAGTTTATTTCTCGCTCTTGTTTTAAATGCTCTAACTTATTGTTGAGTATCGCGAGCAAGCGAGCCATATAGCCATGCTCTCGTCTTATCCTTTCAATCATCATAGTATTGCACTCCATTACACCTACTATTTATAAGTGTATACGAAGATGCTCATTTATGATTTGACTCTGCTCAGAAAACCACCAACCTACAACTCTGTTGATAATCGCCAATCTATAGGTTGTTGATCCATCGAAGAAAGCAGCTTATTGGTTGTTGAAAAATGCTGACAACCAAAGAAGCCACGATGGGCGGATAATGGCGATGGATGAGGTGCAGTCAACACATGGTGCTTGTCTGCATCAATGGCTTGGCCTTTCTTTTGGGCATGCGCGCCCCATAATAAGAAGATGATCGGCTCAGAACGCTGATTTAGCTCAGCAATGATGGTATCGGTAAAGGTTTCCCAACCACACTTGGCATGTGAGTGTGCTTTTGCCTCTTCTACGGTTAGTACCGTATTCAACATTAACACCCCTTGAGATGCCCAAGTGTCGAGGTAGCCATGGCTAGGGATCTCAAAGCCCTCTATATCTTGTGCGAGTTCTTTGTACATATTACGCAGAGACGGTGGGATTTTAACGCCAGGCAGCACAGAGAATGCTAAGCCGTGAGCTTGGTTGGCACCGTGATAAGGGTCTTGCCCAAGGATAACCACGCGTACAGACTCAAAAGGCGTCATATCGAAAGCACTGAACACTTGCTCTTGAGGAGGGTAGATGGTTTTCCCACTATTACGTTGCTGTTCTACAAAAGCGAGAACACTCTGAAAGTACGCTTTATCACGTTCATCATTAATAATGGATTCCCAACTCTTTGGTGCGCTCATCGTTTTACTTCCCAATCATCAAGGTTTCTAGTGGCTTTCACCAGACAAAAAAATAGCTGTATCGGCTAACTGTCCTAAATAAGGCTCTAGTTATACCTCATACAGCTATCAATAAACATGATGTGTAGGGTTCACTTGTTGATGAATCATAATAATCAGTTCAAGTTGTGTTTATCTCGATTAACCACTTTTTTGCTGTGTACGATGGTGGCCATGACTATGCACGTGACGGTTTGGTGTCGGTAAACGGCTGGCGACAGCAACAGTTGAAATTGAAGTTGAAGTTGAAGTTTGGGTGATTGAATACATAAAGGCACCTCCTGTAAGACATCGTGAACTACATATTCACTTTAGTACTATGAAAGAAAGGTGCCAATTTTTAGAAATAGACGGAAATAAATTTCCCCCTCTATTATTACGCTTCTTCGCTCACTGCCGTTGCTGAGCGATGGAACATTCTAAGTTGTTGAATTTCCTCTTTCCAGATCTTCGAATCAATGGTTTCCAAGATAAGAGGGATACCATTAAAGCGAGAATCCGAGGCAATATATTCAAAACAATCCCAGCCAATTTCGCCTTTTCCTAAAGAATGATGTCGATCGACTCGGCTCGCAAACTCAGCTTTTGAATCATTGATGTGCATTGCTCTTAGATAGTGCATACCCACAATGCGCTCGAACTCAGCAAAAGTCTGCTCACACGCTTCTTTTGTTCGTAAGTCATAACCGGCCGTAAACGTATGGCAAGTGTCTAAACACACACCGACACGCGACTTATCTTCTACTTGGTCGATGATCTCTGCTAGGTGTTCAAATCTCCAACCCAGATTAGTCCCCTGCCCTGAGGTATTCTCAATCACTGCAATTACATCAGGCACCGCTTGGTGAGCCAAGTTGATCGATTCAGCGATCTTGGCCAAACATTCGCTTTCTGAGATTTTCTTCAAATGACTCCCAGGATGAAAATTCAAAAGCGTGAGTCCTAGTTGGTTACAACGCTCCATTTCATCAATAAAAGCCGCACGTGATTTCTCTAGCTTCTCTTCTTCTGGTGCTCCTAGGTTAATAAGGTAGGAGTCATGAGGAAGAATATTCTCAGCACTAAAGCCCAACATCTTACAGTTGGCTTTAAACGCACTAATGGTTTTCGCTTCCAGCGGCTTTGCTGCCCACTGTCTTTGGTTTTTGGTAAACAGCGCAAAAGCATTGGCACCGATCTCTCTTGCGCGCATTGGCGCCTGATCAACACCACCAGCAGCAGACACATGAGCACCAATAAACTTAATATTGGTTTGAGGTTTTGAGGATGAATTATTGTTTGTCATTAAATCACTTTACACTTTCAGAATGCTTAATAAATAAAGGGTCGTATCGTTTGTGGTTCAATAAAAACACAACAAATGTAGTAAACTTACAACAAATAAGACTGTTAAATATTTTTTATACTTTAAAATATTTTGTAATTACTTTGTTTTCAAAGGTTTTATTGATTTACCTCAATATAATCACCTTTGTAAAAATATGGTTTTTGGTTGTTTTTTGACTTAAATCAATGTTAACCTTACAGATATTAGGTATATATTACCCAGCTCAACAAAAATCGAAAGTTAACACCATAATCAAACCACATTCAGTGGACTAGGAGATAGTTATGATCCAAGGTATTCAAATTACTAAAGCAGCAAACGATGACCTACTAAACTCAATCTGGCTACTAGACAACGAAAAGAATGAAGCTCGTTGTGTTGTTGCTACTGCAGGTTTCGAAGCTGACCAAGTTATCTCAGCTGCAGACCTAGGCGACTACGAAAGCCGTGAAGTTGCAATCGAAGCAGCACCACGCATCGAAGGCGGTCAACACCTAAACGTTAACGTTCTTAAGCGTGAAACGTTAGAAGATGCAGTTGCTAACCCAGAGAACTACCCACAGCTAACTATCCGTGTATCGGGTTACGCTGTACGTTTCAACTCTCTAACGACTGAACAACAACGTGACGTTATCGCACGTACGTTCACTGAGTCTCTATAATTTTTAGAGCTTGAATTAGAATACAAAAACGGCGCTCATTGAGCGCCGTTTTTATTTGTTCAACAATACAGATGTACGTTACGGTTGAACTCGACGAAGCACTACTTTTAGCGCTTCAAAATCATTATCAAGATCTTCAGATAACAACTCCATCGCCGCGTGTTTTGCTAGCGGGCCTGGCAGTTCAATATCCGTACCTAAAATATCATCAACCACTTCTTTGAATTTCGCTGGGTGTGCAGTACACAAGAACAGACCAGTTTCGTTCTCTTGCAGTTGCTCTTCCAATAGACGGTAAGCAATCGCACCATGAGGCTCACATAGGTAACCCTGTGCTTTTAGGTCACGTACTGATTCAGCACTCTGCTCGTCAGATACTTTACCTTTACCCAAAGTATCCAGTCCCCAACCTTTCAGTTGGCAAAGCTCTTCGATACGTGGCCAGTTGTTTGGTTGGCTTACGTCCATCGCGTTTGACGTTGTTGCTACCGTTGGCTTTGGATCCCATTGACCTGTTTCTAGGTAACGAGGAACCGTATCATTTTCGTTGGTTGCAGCAATGAAACGCTTCACAGGTAGGCCTAAAGCTTTAGCGAGTAGACCTGCTGTAAGGTTACCAAAGTTACCACTTGGTACTGAGATAACAAGGTTCTCACGTTGCTCTTTAGTCAGCTGAGAAGCCGCCTCAAAGTAGTAACAGATCTGAGCCATTAAACGGCTGATGTTGATAGAGTTTGCCGAGTTAAGACCGATCTCTTTACGCAGCTCAGCATCGTCAAATGCATCTTTCACTAGCGCCTGACACGCATCAAAGTCGCCATCGATCGCCACAGTATGGATGTTCTTACCTAGCGTACAAAACAGCTTCTCTTGCAGTGGGCTGATCTTGCCTTTCGGGTAAAGGATCACAACATTGATGTCTTCCATACCGTAGAAAGCGTGCGCAACCGCCGCACCAGTATCACCTGATGTTGCCGTTAAAATAGTGATTTGACCACCATCTGAAACCGCGGCTAAAGATTGAGCCATAAAGCGGCCACCAAAATCTTTAAACGCGAGTGTTGGGCCGTGGAAAAGCTCAAGTGCGTAAACACCATCTTTTACTTGCTTGATAGGTGCAGGGAACTGGAACGCCGCATCTACCAATTGAGCAACCTGTTCTTTTGGTAGCTCATCGCCGATTAAAGCAGAGAGAATCTTTGAACTACGAGGGACAAAGTCCTCTGCTAGCAGCGCATCGATGTCATCAAACTTTGGTAGTTCAGATGGGAAAAATAGACCTTGATTACGGCCTAGACCTTGACGAACAGCTTGGCCAAAAGAGACTTGCTCGTCATTTTCTTTGATGTTGTACAGCTTCATAACTCACTTCCTGTAACGATCGAACCTTGCTTATCTAAGCGACAAACGTGGACGAATCCTTCTTCGTTTTGTACATAATTTTGTTCTAACCAGCGTGCAACACGCTCGGCGACATCTTGTTCTTTGCAAATGCTAAATAGAGTTGGGCCACTACCGGAGATCCCAGTAGCAAGCGCTCCAGCTGAGGTTGCGTATTTACGCGCATCAGCAAACCCTGGAAGCAGTTTCTCACGATATGGTTCAGCAATCACGTCTTTGATCATCTTAGCGGCTAGCTCTGGCTGACCAGAGTGGCAAGCATGGATGAAACCCGCTAAATGGCGACCATGAGCAATGACATCCTGGCGACGATATTGAGAAGGTAGAATCTCTCGCGCTTCGGCCGTTGAAACCTTAATGCCCGGATACGCCATTACCCAGTACCAGTCATCAAAACACGGTACTTCTTGACTAATGATACCTAGCTCTTCCAGCATTAATTGCACACCACCAAGGTAACAGGGTGCAACGTTATCGTAGTGGATACCGCCTGAAATTTTACCTTCCATTTCACCCATCAGAGCAAGCAATTCAGTTTCATTCAGTGGCTGACCATGAAAACGGTTTAAAGCGTCCAGTGCCGCGACAATTGAACAGGCACTTGAACCTAAACCAGAACCAATAGGCATGTTCTTTTCTAGTGTCATTTCCAAAGGCTTAACCGCAACGCCTTTTTTATCAAGCTCTCGAGAGAACACAACCCAGCAGTCGTAGACAATGTTTTCTTTGGTTTCAGTTGGCAGCTTAGAAACAAAACTGCCTGCTGTTTTTAGTGAGAATGATTCATCACCTGCTTTAACCATAACTCGGTCACCGAGCAGCGTGCCATCCACTGGAGACACAGCTGCCCCCAGCACATCAAACCCTACACTGACATTGCCGATTGATGCAGGCGCATAAACAACAACATCCATATCACTTGAACTCATTCCTAAACTCCTAATTTCCAACCAAGAGTACGCATCACATCAGAGAATACGCCTGCTGCTGTAACTTCAGTACCCGCACCGTAACCACGCAATACTAGAGGGATCGGTTGGTAGTAACGGCTGTAGAATGCTAATGCGTTCTCGCCATCTTTAATCTTGAACATTGGGTCGTCGCCATCAACAGCTGCGATACGAACTTTACACTTACCATCGGCGATTTCACCAACATAACGAAGTACTTTGCCTTCTTTTGCTGCGATCGCTGACTGTTCTTGGAAGTAAGCATCCGCTTCTGGCAAGCGAGCCATAAACTCTTCAACCGTGCCTGAATCATCAAAACCCGGTGGCAATGCTTGGTCAACTTCAACATCTTCAAGCTCAAGTGCCATACCCGCTTCACGAGCAAGAATAAGCAGCTTACGCGCAACGTCCATACCAGACAGATCATCACGAGGATCCGGTTCAGTAAAGCCGTTATCTTTTGCAATATTGGTTGCTTGGCTCAGTGTCATACCTTCATCAAGCTTACCGAAGATGTACGACAGTGAACCAGAAAGAATGCCGTTGAACTTCTCAAGCTCATCACCCGCAGAAATTAAGTTCTGTAGGTTTTCGATGACCGGTAGACCTGCGCCTACTGTTGTCTCGTACATCAACTTACGACGTGAGTTACGTGCAACTTCACGAAGTTGATGGTAGTAAGCCATGCTCGCTGTATTTGCTTTCTTATTTGGTGTTACCACGTGGAAACCAGCCGCTAGGAAATCAGCGTATTGCGCCGCAATGCCTTCGCTAGACGTACAGTCAACCAATACTGGATTGATAATGTGGTTACGTTGAACAAGTGCATTTAAGCGCGCTAAGCTAAACTCTTCTGTCGCGCTCGACATGCGATCACGCCACTGTTCTAGCGGTAGACCATCGCTATCTAGCAACAAGCCTTTGCTGTTTGCTAAACCACATACGCGAATCACGATGCCTTTTTCAGCCAGTTTGCCTTGTTGACGTTGGATCTGGTCAACAAGCTCACCACCAACACCACCAACACCAACAACGAATACGTCAAGGAAGTGCTTAGAGTTAAATAGGTTCTCGTGACACGCTTTGATCGCTTCAGAGATTTTGTCTTCAGGAATAACCGCAGAGATCGCACGCTCAGAAGAACCTTGCGCAATAGCAACGATGTTGACGTTCACTTCAGCTAAAGAAGAGAAGAACTGAGACGCCACGCCACGTGAAGTGCGCATACCGTCACCCACTAGCGTAACAATCGCGACATCGTCCATGAACTCAACAGGCTCTAATAGGCCATCTTTCAGCTCAAGTTCAAACGCATCTGATAGCACTTGCTTCGCTTTCACTTTATCAGCAGATTCAATACAGAAGCTGATGCTGTACTCTGAAGAAGATTGAGTAATAAGGACGATAGAAACGCCGGCAGAAGACATCGCGCCGAATACACGACTCGCCATGCCTACCATGCCCTTCATACCTGGGCCTGATACGTTAACCATCGTTAGGTCACTTAGCGTAGTGATGCCTTTGATTGCTAGGTTGTCTTCGCCAGTGTCTTGGCCGATCAAAGTGCCTGCACCCTGTGGGTTGAAGCTGTTTTTGATTAGGCAAGGAATATGGAATTGCGCGATAGGAGCGATAGTCTTCGGATGTAGAACCGAAGCGCCGAAGTAAGAAAGCTCCATCGCTTCTTGATAGCTTAGCGATTTAAGAAGACGAGCATCATCCACTAAACGCGGGTCACAGTTGTAAACACCATCGACATCTGTCCAGATCTCACAACAATCAGCGCGTAGACATGCCGCTAGAACCGCTGCTGAATAATCAGAGCCATTGCGACCAAGCGTTACTAACTCACCTTTTTCATTACCAGCCGTAAAGCCCGGCATGATGTTCACGTGACCTTGTGGAAGCGGTGATTGACGGAAGTTCTGAGTTGAAACATCCACATCGACCATCGCTTCAAGGTGGTCACCTTTAGCGTATAGGTATTGAACTGGGTCAATCAGGCTTGCTGGCTGGCCTTTCGCTTCAAGTACCGCTTTCATCAACTGGATTGAAATTCGCTCACCTTTACTGATGATGCGAGCATTTACGTGATTTGGGCACATACCCAGTAGGTTAATACCATTCACGAACTGCTTAAGTTGAGCAAGAGAGGTATCGACCTGCTCTTGAAATGCAGAGCCATCGACTGACGGCAATACAGCTTGAATCTCTGCAAACAATGCTGCGAATGATGATTCGATCTCGGTGATCTGTACGTCTGCTTCACCATTTTTTAGTGCTGCTTCAATAACAGCAACCAGCTTATTGGTTGTTTTTCCTGGAGCCGATAGTACAACGGCTAGCTCTTCTTGCTGGGCATTATTAGCGATGATATCTGCTGCTCGTAAAAAACGATCTGCATCAGCTAATGATGAACCTCCAAACTTTAAAACGCGCATCCCTTTCTCCATAAGTCATAAAAATGGTACAAAAAAAGGCCTGTATCTTGTTGGATACAGGCCTTTTTTTTAAAATCCGTTACTTAGCAGCCTGCCCCAACAATGTGAATGTCGGTAATAATAATGGTGGTGGTCATTACTAGGTGGCTTACGTGCTGCATATCAAATTCTCTGCTTGTGCTTTACTCTACGTGTATCAATTTTTACTACTACACGTCAATGAAAAGTTGCGTTTTTTTTACATTCACACCATTTTTCAGAGCAAACCGCCATTTCAGAGATAAAACGGCGGCTATAAGCCTACAATTCAAAGGTTGGGTTTGATATCAGAACAACAAAGTTAACCAATTGCATATATAGCCATAACAAAATGCTATATCGATTGTACAGCGAACGTACAGATCTTGTGCTTTAATTGAACGATAACGTTCGAAGAACAATAATAATGACATCAGGAGTGGGAAGTGAAGAGATTACTTATTCTTTTAGCCTTTGCTATGCCTGTTGTTTGTTCAGCGAACAGCTTACCTCTGTTAAACAATTTGCCTTTGCTACCCAGTCAAATCGATCGTTCTGCCCATAAGTTTTTTATCTCCACACAAAATGCATCAAGTGAAAGCTTTGACACTTGGAAAGTCGATAGTGGCTATTCTTACAGTCTGTTTGCCGATGTAGATCTTTATGTCGGTACACGTATTAATAGTGATTCACTAAAATATGAGAGTGGATTCTTGAGTGGTGTCAGCTATCAATTCTCAGAGAGAGTCTCTTTCAACAGTTCTCTGCACACTTATAAAGATGAAACCGAGGACAGTGAAAAGTCGGTCGCCGCTGAGGTTTCAAGCCGAGTACAACTGACCGACAATCTAGATTTGCATGCCACCCTTGATTATGAAGAGTGGCAGCAAGGTGTTGAAGTGGGATTAGGATTTCGTTTCTAATCTATCTCACTTCTTGATTGTTAAGCCCGTTAAGATTCAATCAACAATTCCGTTGAAATTAACACACCATTCCAATCAGCATATATATAGTCACCAGGCTGAATCAGTTGATTGTGTACCGTGAGCGTGACATTAACTTGCCCAACACCGTGCTTCTCGGTTTTAAATGGTGATGCCCCAAGCGCTTGAATACCAAGATCCATTTGCGCCATCATCGCCACATCTCGAACCGCACCATTCACAATGACGCCTTCCCAACCGTTTTCTATAGCTAGAATCGCCAATTGATCACCAAGCAGTGCTTTCTGACACGAGCCATTACCGTCTACAACGAGTACTTTACCGCAGCCATCGGTCTCTAAAACCTCACGAACCTTGGAATTATCGTGATAACAACGAACTGTTACAATTTTTCCCCAGAACGCACCACGTTGGCCGAAGTTCTGCAATGGCATGTTCAGTAAGGTGACTTTGCTTTCAAACTCGTCACACAAATCAGGTGTTATATCGTGCATATATCCTCCGTGAGTAAGGCGTTGCCGTCTAATGCGGGTGTGCCTCTATGCTTTTATATGTTGTTAGAATTAATCCTTTGTTTTCATTGTTCTATGCTCAATTTAATATTGAATTAGAGTTGATTGCGCATATTTATCTACTAGACTCTAAGGACAGCTTTCAGCTTCCTTGGTTCAAAATCTGGTCTTTAGCAAGCGAGATGTGAGAACTATCTCGAATAATCATTCTAGTTTTGCTGCTAAATAATCACCATAACATTGGTTAAGTTGTAGCCATACTATTAAAGTTTGTTGCGATACGGCAATTGATGTAAATCAACAAAGTGAATGGAATTAACATTCTCGCGTTGTTAGCATGCTGTTAACATTATAGAATCCACTGCAATCACTAACAGAATGATTGAAAGGCGTACTGGATCTACGTTATTGGGCAATACTTCAAGGAAGGCAGATAGCTGGAAGTAAGTGTTTTTTTGAAAACTTTAAGTTATCATCAAAAATACATTACCTGTATGTTATGTTTTTGCCTAGAATTTATTCTATTAGCACAGTTTCGTCACAAATTTAGGTACCGCCAAATGCAAACCCCGCAGATTCTTATCGTTGAAGATGAGCAAGTAACTCGTAACACTCTAAAGAGTATTTTTGAAGCAGAGGGATATGCTGTTTTTGAGGCTAGCGACGGTGAAGAGATGCACCAAGTGCTATCTGACAACCAAGTTAACCTTGTAATTATGGACATCAACCTTCCTGGTAAGAATGGCCTACTACTTGCGCGTGAACTACGTGAGCAAGCAAATGTAGCGCTTATGTTCTTAACGGGTCGTGATAATGAAGTTGATAAGATCCTTGGCCTAGAGATCGGCGCTGATGACTACATCACTAAGCCTTTCAACCCTCGTGAACTGACTATCCGTGCACGCAACCTTCTTAACCGTTCAATGAGCACAAGCTCTGTTCAAGAAGAAAAGCGTAGCGTTGAGAAGTACGAGTTCAATGGTTGGGTACTAGACATCAACAGTCGCTCTCTGGTTAGCCCAGATGGCGAAGGCTACAAGCTACCTCGTTCAGAGTTCCGTGCTCTACTTCACTTCTGTGAGAACCCAGGTAAGATCCAAACACGTGCAGACCTTCTTAAGAAGATGACTGGCCGTGAGCTTAAGCCACACGATCGTACTGTAGACGTAACAATCCGTCGTATTCGTAAACACTTTGAGTCTGTTTCTGGTACGCCAGAAATCATCGCAACGATTCACGGTGAAGGCTACCGCTTTTGTGGTGACCTAGAAGACTAATTCGATTCGCGCTTCGGGCCGTTTAGTTCTTGTCATCGGTTAGCTGTTCTAAACCGATATCACTTCTAAACCGTTAGTGCTTATAAACTGATAGTACTTATAAACCAATATCACTTCTAAACCGTTAGTGCTTATAAACTGATAGTACTTATAAACCAATAGTACTTCTAACAGTCGAAGCGTAATCAATAGTGATTAAAAAGGGAGAATGCCAACGCATTCTCCCTTTTTTATTGTTCATTGATCGCTAAGGTTTTAGTAAACCGTATCAACCTTAACGTCTTTCTCAACCAGCCACTTCACGGTTTCGCCGTCTTTGAGTTCAATCGCAACATCAACAGGCTTGTCACTATCGATCTCTAACTGCCATACAAACGCGACTTCCCACTGAGTTTCACTGTGTGTTCTTAAATCAAGATCGTCAGCTGTTACCAACAAGGTATCCGCACCCTGTTTAACCGTCACACTCTCAACCGCAAGCGTTGCTGGTAGTTGTGAGTCAGACTCTAGGTAGATAGAACCGTGCAGAGTCTTATCTTGAGCCTCTCCAATCGTAGGCATCTTGTTGTGCCACAGGTTGCTTTTCATTGTGACTGTCGCTGCAGATACTTCTACTTGGTTATCTTGCTGCCATTCTACTTGTGGTGCAGAACAACCCGCTAATGCCACGACACATGCGGCGAATGCTAATTTTTTCATTATTCTTCTACCTTTGATTTAACCAACTCTTTAAGACTTCAATGTCATTCTGGTATTCGTTATTTATTTCATCAACCCAATCTGAAATGTTCTCCCACCACGCAGGCATATCTGGAGATTGAGCTTTCTGAGCAACTTGCTGTATGCGCTTCAGGCCAATTGAACCTGCCGCACCTTTAATCTTATGCGCTTCAGAAACGATGCTGTCTTGATCTTTCGCCACCATGTTGGAATTCAATATTTCCATATATTCCGGCATCATGTCTTCAAACATCACGATGCTGTCCAAAACCGGTTTCGACCCGACAATGTCAACATAAGACTCTAGCATATCAATATCAAGCAAAGTGGTATCAATCGTTGAAAGAGCAGGCTTACTCGCTGTTACTTTTTCAGCACCTGTTACTTTCTCAATACCGGTTACTTTTTCAACATCCTTTGCAGTATCAATACCCTTGGCTGTATCAATACCCTTAACTTTCTCAATAGCCTCTGGCGCATCCTCGATAAGATCGCTGATGACATCCTGGATTGCACGAACCGACAGTGGTTTACTGATCGCTTCGTCCATGCCTTTCTGGAAGTACTCTTGCTTGTTGTTTAATACGTTCGCGGTTAATGCCACCAAAGGCGGCAGCTTGCTGTATTTCTCGCGGTAGTATTGAGCAATATCGAAGCCCGTCATATCTGGTAACTGGATATCCAGTAAGACCAAGTCATAATCTTTCGGGTTGAAAACGATTTGCGCCTCTTTACCCGTCATTACGACTGTCACTTCATGACCAAGGCTTTCAAGTAGAGAGCGAGCTACTGTGATATTAAGCTCAATATCTTCGACCATGAAGATCTTAAGATTGGACTGCTTTCTTGGCGTTTTGATCAGAGCCTGAGTATCGTGATTAACAGGCACTCGAATCGAAACCGTAAAGGTACTACCAAAGCCCTCTTCACTGGTGACTTCAATGTGGCCATCCATCATATTGATCAACTGTTGAGACACGGCAAGACCAATACCAGTACCGACAGCGTGTAGATTATCTGTTCCCGACTTCACCTGGTAGTACATCGCGAAGATCTTCTCGATTTCACTTTCAGGAATACCAATCCCGGTGTCTTCTACTTCCATGGTGATGTTGGCAAAGTCGCCATCAATTTCAGCGCTGACTGTCATCACCACACCACCATCTTTGGTGAACTTCATGGCATTACTAACAAGGTTCCACAACACCTGTCTAAGACGAGTACCATCCACTTCGACCGCAGCAGGAAGATCCGATAACCTTTCAAGATCAAACCTTAACCCTTTTTGCTCTGCCATTAACGCAGAAATACTCTCGATTTCGACAACGAAATCTTCAAAGTTGAGCGGAGTTGGGAATAACTCAAGTTTACGACGATCAAATTTGTCCATATCGATAATATCGTTAAAGATATTACCCAATGTCACCGCGCTCACCTTGATGGTTTGCATCTGCTTGCGCTGCTCGGTCGTCAGTTGGCTATCCAACAACATACGACTCAAGCCGATGATGCCATTGAGCGGCGTTCTTAACTCGTGGCTAATGGTTGAGATAAAGGTGGTCTTATCACGACTGGCTTTCTCCAGTGACTCTTGGTGCTCTTTACGCTCAGTAATATCACGGCCAAAACCGACCAAGCCCAAGTGACGACCTTCTTTACTGTAGAAAGGCACCTTACGCAGTTCGAAGTAGCTCTTACGACCATCAGGGTATTCCAACCATTGGTCATAAGTCAGTGCTTGGTTGTCAGCAAATACTTTCTTGTCAGTTTCAACAACTTGTTGAGCGATCTCTTTGCTATAAACATCCCAAGGCGTTAAGCCAACGAGATCTTTTTCTGTCTTGCCAGTAAGCTCTTCAACTGCACGGTTACAACCAGAGAACACACCATCTTCATTGCGATAGTAAATAAGATCAGGAGAGGCATCGATAAACGAGCGTAGCAGTGCTGTACGCTCTGCGAGTTCAAGCTGAGTTCGCTCACGCTGGAACACCTCATTTTCGAGATCGTGCATTGCTTCTGCACGCGCTTCTTCCGCTTTTTCACGCTCTTCAATTTCTTGATTAAGCTTCTCGATATTGAGTTGCAGTTTATTGTTGAGCTCTTGATCTCGCTCTCGCATGTCACCAAGCTTAGAGACCAATTTCGCCAACCTTTGACGAGACTCTTCCAGCTGGTCTACGACCACTGATAGGAAATAAACCGCCCAAGGCGTGATCACTAAACCGAAGAAAACCGAACGGACAATGTCGATATCATCAACATTACCTTTGAGTGCGAGGGTAATACCCACTTGCACAACAACTGCGAGGGCTACAAGCGCTAAGGCGAGTAAGATAGAAAAGCGGACAATCCCCAGCTTTACGAGTAGATCCACGTAATACTGAGCGAGATTTTTCATGGGTTTCATTTAACGCTCCATGCGATAAGACTAGCAATATTCTACCCTGTTTAAAGAGAGGAGGTAAGCTAGCTACATCACACGCAGCAAGAGAGCTACAGTTATATTGTTTAAAACAGATAAGTGGGATAAATAGAGGGGCAGCAAGAGATAAATGCGCTTATCGAATTGAGGAAGGGTGCACCATCGAACGGTTTCGACCGTCGGATTTAGCTTGATACAACGCACTGTCAGCCAAGGCAACCGCCGAATCCATTTCATCATCAGGTGTCGGAATGTAAGAGATAATACCAATACTCACCGTGATGAATTCAGAGACATTCGATTTCTCATGCGCCAGTTCCAATTTAAGGATCCCATCATGGATACGCTGTGCCACCAGCTGAGCACCCTCAGCCGTGGTATTCGGTAGAATAAAGCCGAACTCTTCACCACCGTAACGAGCCACACAATCCGATGAACGGTTCAGCACCTGCTTAAATGCCTGAGAGACTTGGATCAGAGCATCATCACCTTGTTGATGTCCGTAAAAATCGTTGTAACCTTTAAAGAAATCGATGTCACACAGCATAATCGTCAGTGGTAATTTCTCACGCACATGATAATGCCACAGCGTCGAAAGCTGTTCATCAAAACGACGGCGGTTGGAAACCTGAGTCAGGCTGTCCATAAAGCTAAGACGCTCAAGCTCAAGGTTGGCTTCTTCAAGTTTCTGCTCCGCAAGGTAACGTTCTGTAATATCACGCGCCATGATCAACACACCATTAGTGCTTGATGCCAGATCCCTAAACGGTGATTTCACCACATCATACCAAGTGTATTCGCCATCACTAGAGACGACCTTATCGATATAGCGTAATGACTTACCTTGATGAAGCACTTGGTGATCGGTGTCTGAAATACGCATATACATACTATTAGGCACCACATCTTGCAGACGCTTGCCGACTAAATCACTCACTTCAGAGATACCCAGCGCAGCCACAAATGGCTTATTACATGCTTGGTAAACCATATTTTCGTTGAAGATACCAATCGAGTCAGGGCTCGCTTCCAAGATGTTTTGGAGGATGGTGTCACGTTGGGCAAGCGCGACTTCAGTATCTTTTCGCTTTTCCATTTCGCCGCGCAGCTTTTGCTGCATGTCGTGCCAATCGGTCACATCATGGCTAATTGAGAGCGTGCCTATGGTTGATCCATCTTGCGAGAGCAAGACACTTTGGTAAGTTTCAAGCAAACAACCCTTACCGTCTTGATCCGTTGTCCACGAACGTTCACTGACTCGACCTTTTAAAGCCCCGCCAGAAACACTCAAAGTGCCCTCTTCTGAGCGACCATGCCAAAACTTTTTAAACGAGCGATTACTCGTCACCAACTCACCCTTTTGATCTTTTACATAGATCAGCTCAGATAAAGAATCCAAAGCGGTACGCGCGACATTAAGCTCACGAACTTCTTGGGACACCTCTTCATCCGTATTTTTATACGGTGATGCGTGAATCATCCACGCTTTCTTGCTTCTAAAACGGATCCTGCGACCAACCAAATTGATCTTAAAGGACTCAAATTCAGACAGCGCCCACAGGGAGACCTGCTCAAATGATCGAGAGTTGATGTGATTGGTTAAGTAATGACGAAAGCTATTCTCGCTTTCAACGGTAGGGAATCGAAAGTTAACGCCAATTTGGCGAATACCAAGCAGCTGCATAGCTTGGCGATTGGCATATAAGATCTCTCCACTTCGAACATCAACAAAGTAGAGTGGCGATGGAGTAGCGAGTAGAAGTTTTTCAAGATGCGACTGATAACGTGAATAAAGATGCCAGCAG